>JASLNT010000114.1 GCA_030745875.1 Phycisphaerae bacterium | reverse complement strand
AGTCGTAAGCCTGCCGCCGCCCAGAATCACCGCAGCCCCGCCAAGCGGATTGGCGACCAGAGCCTGAAGCTTTAGCTCCCCGCCGTCGATCTGAAGCGTATTGGTCCCGTCGATCACACCGGCGTCGGTTACAGTCAAAGAACCGCCCCCGGCCTTGACAAAAGTGCTCCCCAAAGCCATGCTGATGTCAAAGGCGGTCAAACCGCTGACTACCTCGACGGTGGATACTCCGTCGGTCGAGATAGTCCCCAGCGCGCCCGAGACGGTCTTCAGAACCGCACCGGCTCCCAGTGTTGTGAGCCCGTCGTTAGCGATCTCCCCGGTGTCCAGAGTTCCGTTGATCGTAAGCGCGCCCGGCGAGGTAACGGTAGTCGTATCGTAAATCTCAAGCGTAGCGCCTGAATTGATCGTCACCAAGCCCCCTCCGCCGCCGTCGTCGTTGACCGTAAGCGAATAAGCGCCCTGATCAGCCGCCACTATCGCCTCGCCGGAACCAACGATCGCAATGTCCAGAACCTTGCCAACCGTATCCAACTGCGGAATATCCGGGGTCAGAACGCCGTTGACCTTCCAGTGAGAATCAGGCGTGTGGGTCGCAACATCACTCCACTCGTCGACATCACCGTCCCAATGCATCGGATCGGGAAGAGTCAAGAGATTCACGTTGATATTGTCGATTTGCTGCTCGGAGTACTCTCCGCCCGTCCGCCCGGCGAAACCAATTCGAAAATCGTACGGATTGACGCCGGCGATATGAACGTTGTCGTAGATTAGAACGGGCGGCGCTGCGGCGCCGTTTATATCTTCCGTCAGACTCACAGATATATCCACGCCGCCGTTGCGGAAAGTCATGCTGAACTCCGCGTGGTGATACTCCGGCGTTGAGTAATCAAAGGGCGCCAACTGCGCGTTTGTCTGCACACCGTCCCAAGTCAGCAGAATATTGTTGTTGTTGGCGTTGTTTCGATACATTGGGAATCCAATTCCCAGCCCGCCGGTAAGCAGAGCGCCTTCAGCCGGATCCGTATGGGCGAAGTCGCCGGTGAGCCCCTGGGTCGCTGTCGGCAGGAAGAACAGACCCATACCGTCGGCCTGGTTCACTCCTTCTTCCAAGGGCTCCAGGAGGAAATCCAGGCTGCCCAGTATGATGTCGTATCCGGCGCCGGTGGTTGTCGCATCGAAACCGATTCGCCCGTTCTGACCTGCAATGGCTTCGGTCAACCTTGCGTAGTCGCCGGTCGGACCGCCTGGAAGAGGCGCAACGGCCGCCCCGAACACTCCGTAAGCGACGCCGCCCGGAGTGTCGAAGTCCTGAATAATATCACCAGCCGGGGCAGCTTGCCTTGTAAAGGACAGGACCGCTGCAATTGTTAGCGCGATAGTAAATGGATTGCGTATGGGCATGGGGGTATATCTCCAGAGATTCGCCGGTTGTGCGCGCGGATATGACGTGCGCGCAGGGGAAACGGCCTGACCAAACTGCTTTGCGCCTCACGAAACAATGCAGTTGCTCCTTAAAACGACGTAGTGCGGGGACCAAAACACGCCCCGCGCCGCCGACCCGATCAAAACTATCCGCCGGGTTCGACGCCAAAGTCCTCTAACTTTCCGCTCCGTCCGGGCGAGGATATGCAATATCACACCGCCGCACGGGATTAGTGAATCTGAACCGAACTACTCCATAGAATATGACGAAACGTGAACTTAGTCAAGCGAAATACAGAATCCGTACAGAATATGCTCCCGGCGATGATCACGGCTTAAGAACCTATATTACTGGGATTTACAGCCGTAACAACAGGTACGACACATCAACCGACACCGGACACGCCGGATTCGGAGTTCGGCGTCAATTGTTCATGGAGTAACGGCGGTCGGATTAAAGACAGGAACCAAATGTGACATTGTCCGATATCGAGGGATCGGCTGGCGGGCGGGCTTTCGGTCACGTCAGACGTCGGCTCGTGATTCCGACAACCGGAAAGACGTTTCTCACAAACATCCAAAAAGACGAAAAACCGTTGACTGCGTCAGCGTTGGCGCCTACACTTACGGACCCTCCAGGCTCTTGGACTGCTTGAGCCTGCCGAGAACCCCCCGAAAACACCCTGGATAACACTACTGGAACGCGGAGAAGGACACGATGGCGAAGCGAAAACCTAAATACGTTTATTTCTTTGGCGGCGGAAAAAGCGAAGGCAAAGCGGCCATGAAGGAACTGCTGGGCGGCAAGGGCGCGAACCTTGCTGAGATGTCCAGCCTCGGCTTGCCCGTACCGGCCGGATTCACGATCACAACTGAAACGTGCGACGCGTATTACAAGCTGGGGCGCAAGTATCCAGCTGAACTGGCCGGTCAGATCGACCAGAATATCCGAAAGCTGGAGAAAGTCACGGGCAAGACGTTCGGGAAGGGTCCAAACCCGTTGCTGGTGTCGGTTCGTTCGGGCGCCGCGGTCTCCATGCCGGGCATGATGGACACCGTGCTGAACCTCGGGTTGAACGACGTGACCATCCAAGCCATGATCGCAAACAGCGGCAACGAGCGGTTCGTATGGGACTCCTACAGGCGTTTCATGCAGATGTTCGGTGACGTCGTGCTCGATATAGAGCATCACGATTTCGAAGCCGCCCTCGATAGCGTGAAGGTCGCCCGCAACGCCGAAAACGACACTGACCTCGATGTCGTAGGTCTGAAGGAAGTAGTCGCCGAATACAAGAAAGTCTACAAGAAGGCGAAGAAGTCGTTCCCGCAGGACGCCCGCCAGCAGCTTCAACTCGCCGCCGACGCGGTCTTCAGTTCGTGGAACAACACTCGGGCGATCAAGTACCGCCAGCTCAACGACATCCGCGGACTGCTGGGAACAGCGGTCAACGTACAGGAAATGGTCTTCGGAAACATGGGCGACGACTGCGGTACGGGCGTCGCCTTCACCCGCGACCCGTCGACCGGAACCAACAAGTTCTACGGTGAGTTCCTGATGAACGCACAGGGCGAGGACGTAGTGGCCGGTATCCGCACGCCCGAGCCCATCAGCCAGCTTCGCAAGTACGACGCCAAATGCTACAAGCAGCTCCTGAGCATCCGTACCAAGCTCGAGCAGCATTACCGCGACATCCAGGACATCGAGTTCACTATCGAGAAGGGCACGCTGTTCATGCTCCAGACCCGCGCCGGTAAGCGAACAACGGCCGCGGCGGTGAAGATCGCCATCGATATGATGAAAGAAGGCCTCATCACCGAGAAAGAGGCCATCTGCCGGATCGATCCCAAGAGCCTCGACCAGCTCCTCCATCCTCAGTTTAATGAAAAGTCCGAGAAGGCGACCGACATACTGGCCACCGGACTTCCCGCAAGCCCCGGAGCCGCAACCGGACAGATCGTCTTTTCGGCTCACGAAGCCGAAGAATGGGACGACCTGGGCATCCCGGTGATCCTGGTGCGAATCGAAACCAGCCCCGAAGATATCGGCGGTATGGACGTGGCCAAGGGCATCCTGACCGCTCGCGGCGGGATGACGTCGCACGCAGCGGTGGTGGCGCGCGGAATGGGCAAATGCTGCGTCGCCGGAGCCGGAGCCGTCAGCATAAACTACAAGAAGAAAACTCTCACAGTCGGCAAGACCGTCCTGAAGGAAGGCGACTGGATCAGCATCAACGGATCGCTCGGACGAGTTTACGCCGGGAAGCTGCCAACCGTGTCGCCGAAACTCACCGGACCGTTCAACCAGATTATGAAGCTCGCCGACAAGCACCGCATGCTCGGCGTCCGTGCGAATTCGGACACGCCCGCCGACACCGCAGTAGCCGTCAAGTTCGGAGCCGAAGGCATCGGGCTTACGAGAACCGAGCACATGTTCTTCGAAGGCAATCGCATTATCTCAATGCGCAAGATGATCCTGGCCGAGGACGAAGCCGGCCGCAAGGCAGCCCTCAAAACGCTCCTTCCGCTGCAACGTAAAGACTTCATCGGGATCTTCAAAGCCCTCAAGGGTCGCCCGGCGACCATCCGTTTCCTCGACCCGCCTCTGCACGAGTTTGTCCCCCACGACAGCGCCGGACAGGCCGAAATGGCCAAAGCCATGGGCGTCTCGCCGAAAGTGATCAAGAACAAGGTCGAGTCGCTCCACGAATTCAACCCTATGCTCGGACATCGCGGTTGCAGACTGGGCATCTATTACCCCGAAATCACTGCAATGCAGGCCCAGGCCGTCGTCGAAGCCGCGTACGCAGTACCCGGCGCCAAAGCTGAAATCATGATTCCGCTGGTCGGAAACGTTGGCGAACTGGCAAACCAGAAACAGATCGTTGTCGAAGTGATCGAAAAGGTCAAAGCCAAGATGGCCGCCAAGGGCAAGAAGAAAGCTCCGGAAATCAAGATCGGCACAATGATCGAGGTGCCCCGCGGAGCCCTGACCGCCGACGAAATCGCCGTCGAAGCGGAGTTCTTCTCTTTCGGAACAAACGACCTGACGCAAATGGGCTGCGGATTCAGCCGCGACGACTCGGGTAAGTTCCTCAGCAAGTACGTTGACGAAGGCATCTATGAACACGATCCATTCCAGACCCTCGATCGCACCGGTGTGGGTGAACTGGTCCGAATCGCCGTCGAGAAGGGGCGCAAGACCCGACCGGACATCAAACTGGGAATCTGCGGCGAGCACGGCGGGGATCCGAGTTCCATCGAATTCTGCCACAACGTCGGTCTGGACTACGTCTCCTGTTCGCCTTACCGAGTACCGGTAGCCAGACTGGCCGCAGCACAAGCCCAGATCAACCACCCCAGAAAAGCCGCAAAAAAGAAGACCGCCAGGAAGTCGAAGAAGAAGTAACACGGCGATCTGAATACGAGAGTTGAAATAGAGAGCTCCCTGCATTATCGCCGGGAGCTTCTCTTTGCGCTATCAAGCAGATTACTTGAGTTCGCGAATCCTCCGTTCGAGATCATCGGCCGGATAGAAGTAGAATGTCCTGCCGATCTTACACCGAGTAAGCAATCCGCGATCGACCAGATCATACAAATCTGTTCGTGAGGTCTGGTGAGTAACGTTATGGCTGACCTTATGAGATTGCATTGTGTATTCGGCATCAGGATGTCGCAACGCATGAGTCAATACGGCCAACTGTCTGTGATTCAGTGCCCCTGACGCATGCATCATCTTCTGTGTCTGGCGCATGGCTTGGGACGTTCTCGATGTGTACTCGTGCAATTCTCGAATTGACCGAAGGATCACATCCAAGTGGTACAGGATGAAATACGTCAGATCATTCTCGTCACTTTCGGTGCAGAGGAACGCCATACCGTACTTTGCCGGCGCATTCTTGATGATCTGTGAGATCGAAAGGAACTCACACAACCAATATCCCTGCCGCAGCATCGACCAGTAGAACAACGTACGCGCACATCTTCCATTCCCGTCAATAAACGGGTGATCGTAAGCCAACCAAAAGTGCAAGATGATCGACCGCACCACCGGATGGAGAAAGTACCCAGGCGTCTTGCCATTAGCGAAATCCAGCATTGCCGTCAACCGTTCGGACAGTTCGCCTGCCTCCGGCGGAGTGTGGTAAACTTCGTTATAGCTGTCACGCACCTCCACCAACTCATCCGAACGCCTGAAACGCCCTGATGCAGTGGGATCATCCAGAGTTCCGGCCGTCAAAATCGTATGAAGTTCCAGAAGCATCGGTTCAGTCAGAGGCTGATCTCTCAACTGGCGCACTCGCTGCATGGCAAGGTAGTTATTCCGAATCATCATCTCGCTTTGATCTTTGGGGGGACGGTTGGTCCGGAGCATCTCCTTGGCAACCCTATGAGTGGTGGAAGCACCCTCGAGCTGACTCGATGTTATTGCCTCCTCCACCAAACAATGGTAAATAAACCTATTCCGCGTGACAGGATTGGTAATCTGTTGATCGGCCATTTCAATTTGTCCGGCCGCATCTTGATCGATATTGTGCAATTGCTCGCCAATCGGATCGGGCATCCCGAAAAGAAAGGGGGCTGACTTCGTATCAACCAATGGGATGGATTTCGCCATTCTCGATCTGGCCAGTTTTAGGGCCAACCACCACTCTTCGAGGCTCAGGTCAGCCGGTCTCTTGGAGTACTTCAATCTATCCCAGTGAACATACTTCTCTCCCGGGACCGTAATCGCGGACGCTTCAAGAACGGCCTCAAGACGCCCAGGTTGTTCTCGAATCTCATGCCACAATTGCCGCCTATCGGGTGGATTCTTGGGAAGTCGCATTCTCTATCTCCCTATCCCGTATTACGCTATATACTAATTATATTCTAATTGACTTGGTTTTAGAAAGTATCGGGGGTGGAAGTTCTAATTGCAAGTCAATTAGAATATAATTAGTATATAGATCTATTCGGCAGAATAGGGGTGATAAACCAAACATATGGCATAATAACGATAATCCGACACCCAATATGTAGAAGTGATTGACTACGGTTTCGCAGGTTCTGCCTTCCGCGGGCCGGCTTGGGAGATTATCTGTTTCACGTCGATCTTCTTTGTGCCCCAGTGGCCCGTGCCGAAATCGTTGTCTTTCCACGTGTGGTCTTCGCGACGAGACTGGTTGAAACGCACCACGCTGGGTCCTGCGTTGCGAATCACGTTGCGCTCGACCAGCAGGCTTTTGGATCCCTGGTCCAGGAATATTCCGTCTGTCGGCGCGCCGACGGCGCCTTCGGCCCGTTTGATGTCGTGAATGTAATTGGCGCGATACACGCACCCTTCGAGCACGCCAAGCGAGTACAACCCGCCGGCGTCGGCGAGATCCCGCATGACGTGGTGGATATCATTGGCCTCGATTATGTTGTGGTCGGTGTAGTTCGGCGCCCGGCCCCAGGTCCAGCCCAGATGCACGCCGGCGTAACCGATGTCGGCGATCTCGTTGTGTGCGATGCGATTGTAGCGAGATTGGGCGATCCACACACCGACTGCCGACGGATGGACCAGGCTGCATCGCTTGATTACGCTGTTGACGACTTCATTGTGCGAAGGCGCATCAGACGACGGAGCCCGTCCGGCGACAGTGCGAACGTCCATACCGATCAGTACGCCCCCGCCGCCCAGATCCTGCATGTCGCAACTGACGATGCGGTTGTAGTTGCACCGCCTCCCGATCTTGATTGCATAGGCTCCGCAGTGGGTGATCCGACAGTTCTCGAATGCGATATGGTTGGCGTCGGTAAGCTCGATGGCCTGCCCAGCCAGTGGAGCGGCCTGGGAGTCGGTGTAACCGGGGGCGAACTCTTTCGGCCAGTCCGGATAGACCTTCAGCGCCTTGTCGGGCCAGTTCTTGGCGACGTCGTAAACGCCCATCGGATACTGGGCGTGCTGAAACGAAAGCCCGCGAAATGTCACGTACTGGACCGGTCGTTTGGCTTTGGCGTCCCCTGCGATCACCACAAGCTGTCGGGCGGCGGGGGCGAGCATGTCCATCTTGTTGGGATCTTCGCCCTTGCGCGACAGGTACCGCAGCTTACCGCGAGCTTTATCCAGCAGCCACTCGCCGGGCGAATCGAGAGCGGTGGAGATGTTCTCGATCCGGTAGCGACACTTCAGCGAGAAGAATCCGATCGGATAGCGGCAGGGAGTGTTGAAGTGGACGTCGCGCTTGACGAGATCAATCTTTCGGATCGTCTGCCAGGAACACTCCCAACTGTGGAACGTAATGATCTCGGCGTTGCGGTGGTCGTCCCACTTCTTGATGTCGCCTTGGCGGAACGAAAATCCGCAGAATGCATCGGGCTGCTCGCGCCTCAGTCGACCGGCGCCGCTGTATCCGCCGTAACGCTTCTTCGCCGGCGCGGCGAACTTGCTCAGCGCCCCGGCGGTGGTCAGGTGACCGCTGTTCGGCGTTCGGGCTCTAGTCAGGCGCCGATCGCCGGCGAACAGTTGGCGAAAATACCATTTACCGGCCTTCACGTCAGGCAGATCGGCGACCCAGACGCAGGGGCTTTCCTTCCGCCAGCTCTTAATCGGACGGGCGCCGCTGATAACAACCTTCTGATCTTTGACCGCAGCGTACGTCACCGGAGAGCCTTTCGTTCCCGAATCTGCGGGCGTCAGCTCCAGCGGTTTGGAGATAAAATACCGCCCCGGCCCGATCCAGACGCGAGCGCCGGCCGGGTTGCCGAGTTTTCGAATCGCGTCGCGCGCCTTGGCGATAGTCGCAAATGGAGCATCCTTTGCGCCCGATGCTTCGTCGCTGCCGTCGACGGCGACATGAAATTCCCGCCCGGTCGCCGACGACGCCGACAACACCGCCGCCAGAACCAGAACGCCAGCCTTCACGTGTGCAGAGAGAATTGTATTCATGCCGCCAGTATACGCCCGTATAGCGTCAACTGGCAATCATCGCAAGCAAGTTGACAGAAACCCCCAATCAGACGGTATACTGACAGGCGACAGTTTGGAGAGATCACTATGAAGACAGTTCAACGATTCATGTGGGCGATGGCGGCTCTGGCGATCACGGCGACGCCAATACCCGCCGCAGCGCCGAAGAACATAGCGCCCCAGGCCAACATCAGGGCCAATTCGCGGCACAGCGCACCTTACGCCGCCAAGTTTGTCGTCGATGGGAAGATACCCGCGCTTGGCGGATGCAACGGGGCCGGACGCGAATGGGCCGCGCACGGCGCCAGCCACCCCGGCGGGGTGACGCTTACGTTCCAGTGGGCCAAGCCAGTCGACATCGCCGAAGTCGTCTACTTCGGACGCTCCAGCTACGCAGTCGAAGGCTTCAAGGATTACGAACTCTATCTCGACGCGGCGACAAGACCCGCGATCAAAGGACAACTCAAGTGCGGACACGGCGCCCAGAGGATCAAGCTGCCCGCGCCGTCGAAAGCCAAAACGATGAGGCTGAAGTTCACCAGTTGGTACAAGAGCCTCAATCCCGGCGCCGCCGAAGTGCAGGTCTACTCGACAAGCCCGGGCGAGAAGGCCCTCGGAGCCTTCAAACCGCTTCCGGAATTCAAGACCTACAACGGCTCGCTCCGACGCCTGGCGGCGGCGGTCCATATCGTCGAATCGCCCCAACTAGCCGCCAAAGTTAAGACCGGAGAGCTCGGCTTCGACAAACTCGTGGTGGTCAAACGACACGAGATGAATCCCTCGCACGTTTACACTTACCACGCCGAGAGCTTTAAGGGCGGGGGGGGGCTGTACGTTTATAGCGCCTCCGATGGGAAACTCACAAAACTGGTCGACAGCCCCGAAGGCGAGATTATCGACGTTGACGTATCGTTCGACGCAAAGGAGATCCTGTTCAGTTGGAAGAAGTCCGGAAAAAGCCAGAGCCGCTACGGACCCCAGGACTTCAACCTCGAAGGCGTGTTCGGAGTCTATCGAATCAACGCCGACGGGACGGGCCTGAAGAAACTCACCGGCAAGGACTCCAACAACTTCAACGCCTGCTGGCTGCCGGATGGGCGGATCGCGTTTCTGTCGGACCGCAAACCGGCGTTCGCCTACTGCTTCACGACGACCTCGCCGATCCTGCACCGCATGGACCGAGACGGCGGGAACATCACGCGCATATCCTCGAGCTACCTGAACGATTTCACGCCAAGCGTTCTCGATGACGGTCGGATCGTCTACTCGCGTTGGGAGTACATCGATCGGCCGGCAATCCCGATCCAGAGCTTGTGGGCTATCAACCCGGACGGCACGAACGTATCGGGCGTGTTCGGGAATCGAGCAATCAGCCCCGGAACGTTCATGGAAGCGCACTCGATCCCGGGTACGCGCAAAATCCTGTGCGTTCTGACCAGCCACAACGGACCGTGTCGCGGAGGAATAGGAATCATTGACGTAGATCTGGGCGCCAACGCCCAGAAGGCGATCCGCAATCTCACCCCTGAGGTGAACATCGGGCGCGTCGACGCGGGACACGGAAACAGCGTTCGCGGGCCTTACGAAAGCCCCTGGCCGCTCGACGACAAGTATTTCCTGGTATCGAAGCGCGGAACAACAATCCTGCGCGACTACGACGGGAAAGAGCAGGTCGTGCTGCTGCGCCCCGACTCGGGTCTGGGATTCTACCACGCCCGACCGCTGCGGGCTCGCAAACGCCCGCCGGTGATCCCCTCACGCCTGCCGGAGAATCCCGGACCATGGGCCACGGTCATTATCCAGGATGTCTACAACGGGCTCGAACCGCACGTGAAACGCGGGCAGATCGCGAAAATCTGCGTCATTCAGGAAATCGAAAAGGCCCGGCGCGTCCCGCTGTGCAACAGCGTGCCCACCGGTAAAGGTTACGCAGCCAACAGCGCCTTCGGTTTCCAGTTCCCGCTGGTCTCGTGCGGGGCGACCTACGCAGCCAAGAAGATCTGGGGCTACGTTCCGATCGACTCCGACGGATCGGCCAACTTCAAAGTACCCACCGGCATACCGATCTACTTCGCGGCCATCGATGATCAAGGCCGCGCCGTGCAACGCATGCGAACCTTCACGCACTTCATGCCCGGAGAGGTCCAAAGCTGCGTGGGCTGCCACGCTGACCGAAACTACGCGACCGGGCGGGGGGGTCGACGCCCGACCGCAGCGTTGCGAAAGCCCGTAGAGATCACACCGCCCGAATGGAAAGCCGAAAACTTCAGCTATTGGAAAGTCGTCCAGCCCGTGCTCGACAAGCACTGCATTCGTTGCCACAACGCCCGCAAACATCCCAAAGGCGTAGACCTTTCCGGAGCCCGGACGGACTTCTTCAATGTATCCTACGACGTGCTCACGCGCACGGGCACAATGTGGGCCGATCACCCCGAGCGGCACGGAGGCCCGCAGCCCAAACCACCGTGGGTAAGCTGGATCTCAACGGCCAACGGGTCCGAATCCAACATCCGCCAGATCACGCCCCGCCAGTGGGGCTCGCCGGCCAGCAAGCTAGCCGACCAGATCCTCGCCGGTCATCCGGATAAGGATGGAAAACCGCGCATCAAGATGACCGACGCCGAACGGTTGAGGATCTTCGCGTGGATCGATCTGAACATCCCGTACTACGGCGAGGCCCGGACGAACTATCCCAAACGAATGGGCTGCAGGCGAATGCTCCCGCCGACACTGGGAAAGGTTCTCGCCGACGTCGCCAAGCGGAGGTGCGCGTCGTGTCACAAGGGCGGCAAGCTCCCGCAGACATTCTACACTCGCGTTACCAACGTTGAAGAAAACGGGTTCCTCCACGCCCCGCTGGCAAAATCCGCAGGCGGTTCGGAAATCTGCGGAAAGGCGGTGTTCAAAACGAAGAACGATCCGGACTACGAGGCTATCCTTAAAGTGTTCGCACCCGTAACCGAGATGCTGAAAGCCAAACCTCGCATGGACATGCCCGGCGGACCAAACGCCTGGGACGGATGCCCGATACGCACCGCCGCAAAAGACAAGTAGGCCGGGATGGACCGCTGTTTTTTCGCCCGCGAATTTGCTTCGCGCCGATTGAATCTTATTGTGCAGGTGTTGGAAAAAACCCCTGCCCGGTTTGGCGGGTGTCTTTGTGAAAAGGATCGGTCTCCGACTTTGGGAAGCGTCGTCCGGGCGCCGCACGTTGTCGCCTGGCGGCTACCCACCTTAAATTGTTGGGTTCTTTTCCGCTGATGCTCCCGACCGGACGCCAGGGGTATTTTTTTGCCTGTTCCGGGGGCTTCTTACTTGCGCGGGCTCATACAGATAATCGTCCCGTCGGTCAGGGCGACGAATACGCGTCCTCCGGCGGAGATCATACCGTCGAAGATCGGCAGGGCGTCGAGTTTATACTCAGCCACCGTCTTGCCGTTTGACGGATCCACGGCGTGCAGCGCGGCGCCGCGGGAGCCTTTCCAGGCGGCGGCCTGTTTGATCAGGCGCATCTTCAGCGATTCATTGTCGGGATTGTTCCAGAGGGCTTCCTCGTCGGCCAGGTCGGGCGGCCCGGCGATAAACAGCGCGTTCTTTGTCAGCGTCATCGCCCGCGCCATCAGCGGCAGGTCATCGCGGCGCCAGTGGAACTTCACGGCTGAAAGCTGCTTAGGCGTGTATCGCTTGCGGGCCTTCCAGTTGGCCTTGTCGGCCTCGTGTCGCTGCCGGCCGTCGGTGGCCTTGGAGGCGATGTCTTTGGCGGTCGCCTTCACGCGGGCGGCGCCCTGAGGGTCGGGCTTCTTGTCGGCGGAGTACAGGTGGTACTTCATAACCGGCGACTGGGAGAAGTGTTCGGGGCGGCGGGCGAAGCTGTAGACTCGCGAATCGTCAAAGCACATTATCCGTCCCGAGGGCGCGTATCGGGCTCCGTCAAACCAGACGTGCCATCCGTACACGCTGGTTACGCCCAACATCCAGTAGGTTCGGTGCATCCACGTATCGTCGAGGAATCCGACCGGGCTGAACAAGTGGGCGCCGGGTCGGATCTGATCGGATACTTTCAGATCCGGGGCGACCCTGGTGCGCTTGCCTTCCAGATCGAACGGCTGGGATCGCATGAAGATATGTTTGTCGTCACCGGTAAGGATGTCCGGCAGCGCCACAGGCATGGTCAGACCGATCCAACCGCCCTGGAGTTTCTGAAGATTCTTACCGGTGTTGGGGTCCTTTTCGTTCATAACGGTCATCGACAGCATCTTCCCGGTCCGGGCTTCGAGGCGGTATAATCTCATCCCGCCGTCCAGAAACGCTGATCGACCGGCTACGAAATAGACCTGATCGTCCCGCACCAGAACGCTTCCGCTGACCGGCCAGACCGATTCGAGCTTTCCGTACGAAACCAACATTCGATCGACCCTGGCCGCCAGGAACCGCCACGCAAGCACCCCATCGCTTGCCCGCAAACAGTAAACCGATCCGTCGCGAGATCCGAATATCACCGATCCGCCGTGGATCGTGGGCGGAGAATCCACCGGTCCGGCGGCGGTGAAGTCCCACAGTTTCTTCCCGGACGCCGCATCGAGCGCGATAACCGCGTGGGTGTCTTTGGCGACCGCATACACGCGTCCGCCAGCCGACACCAGCGGGCTGAGCTTGCCCAACGGTTTGCTGCGCCACAGCGTAGCTAGCTTCGTCGGAACGGAGCTGTCAATATACCCGCTCCGCCGAATGTCCCGTCTGTACGTAGGCCAATCCGCTTTCGAACGGGGCGCAGCAGACACTTTTCCGTACGCCGGGCCCTTTTCCAGGCGTTTGTCAGCGGACGGTTCGGTCAGCGGTTTCGCCAGCGCCGGAGCCAGCGCGTTAAAGCCCGATGTCTTCGTCTCGAGCAGGCATGCGCAGGGATGCGGAGGATTGTAAATCAGCCCGTTGGCCGGCAGGAACCCATACACGCATCCGCCCCGGGTCCAGTGATTTACGTCGACTGTCTTTTCGCGAACGTCGGCGAACTCGATGCCCGTGCGCGACGCCAGGATGTATTTGTCGGTGGCCTTGGAGCGATAGCAGCGCGGGTGGAACCACGTCATCCTGGGCGGGCTGAAGCTCGATTCGATCTTGCCAGTGCGAATATTCTTTCCAACGAACTTCCCGCCGCCCGACCCGCCGGACCATACCAGATCGTTCACGACCAGCACATCCCCGGGCGAAACGTGCCCCGACCGAGGATGACGCTTATCCCGCCACAACTCCCTCCCGCTGCCGCCATCGAGCGCCACAAGCGACTGACCGATCAGGCAGAAGACTACATCCTCGTACACCACCAGCGTCGGAGCGATCGAACTTATCAGCTTGGTCGCGTTGCCCACTTCCTTCGATTCCCAACGCTTCGACCCATCCTTGCGATCGAGGCAGATTATCTTCCGCCCGTCGCAGAAGTAGACATTCTTCGCATCGGCCGCCATCGTCAGCAGCGCAACGGAATAGTCCTTCCGCCATAGTTCCTTGCCCGTTCTTATGTTGTATGCGGCGATCTTCTGTTTGCGGGCGCCAGCTTTCCAGGCTCCTATCTCGCGCGCCCGATACGCCTCGTGCCAGACGAACGGATCCTTCGGCTTGAAGACGTCGACCTTCAGGCCTTCGATGATATTGGCCAGCAGCACACCGTCGGAAACTATGATCCCCTCACTCCCCGCGGTGCCATCAAACGTCCGCAGCGTCTTGCCCGTCACGGCGTCCAGGGCGACGACCGGTTCTTCGATCCCGAGCGTCACATACACCTTATCGCCCACTGCAACAAGGCGTCGCGGCAGCTTGGCCGGACCGGACTTCAAAGGCCACAAATGCGGATGCCACAACGCTATGTCGCGCTTCCAGAGGACTATCCCGTTGAACGCGTCGCGCGCGACCAGGCGCCACTTGGGGGGAAGTTGGATCGAGACCATCGGGCCTTCGTCGATGATGTAGAACATCCGCCCGCCAGCCGAAACCATCGCACTTACCCCGCCCATTTTCTCGTGCGAACGCGTCCACTTCGGCCCGCCGTCCCACTGCAGCCGCCGCACCGGGCCGATAACCGTATCGCTGGCCACAGCGTTATTCGACGGACCGTGCATGTAATGCGTCCATTCGTCGATCTCGCCGGGGCGAGGCTTGATCGTTCTAGTCCACTTGTCACCGTTCTTTACGCACAGAGACCCGCCCGGAGCCAGCACCCGCATGATCTCGCCAACCGGGACCTTTCCAGCATCAGAGCAGACCACGAAATTCACCAGGTTGTCGATATAGGGCAGGGAAGCCTGATTCCACCGGCGGATTGAAATCGGCCCGTACAAACCGAGCGACTTAATGTGTTTCCGTGCGGCGGTCACTTTGTCCGCGTCGGGCTCCAAACCGTGAACAATGCAATTGCTCCCGCCCCGCAAACCCGCGGTGATCTCGCCCGAACCGCAGCCCAGATGCACGATCAGCCCGCCCCGCACACCGCTGATCGCCGACACATTCTCAGCCGCGCCGCCAACCGAAACAAGCCCAAAAACCGCCAGACAGGCGATCAACACAGTAAGCGTATTCTCAGTATTCATGACCGTGATTATATCCCGTCGTCACCGCATAAACCAAAGCCAATCGTCAATCGCAGATCATGGTTCACAAATGGTTCACACCTTCCGCCCGCGGTAGGCGGGGGGAGACCGGGCGTTCTCATCGCACGATGCGCCCGAGCAACCAATCCATCCGGCTGGCGCATCAAGACTTACGACACGCAAACCAGCGCCCGTTCAACGCGATCCGAAGCGGTTCGAAGCCCCCGACGCACCGAACATGTGAACCTCCCGCACAATCCGCAAATCGTAAACACTCACTCCGCGTGTCGCCATAACCACTTTGCCCGCAAACGGTTAGAACATCGCAACTCACCCCGGAGCTTCCTCAAAACTTCATTTGACACCGCGTGGTAGTTCACAGCACCTTAACATCTTTTGCAGCAAAATGTTACAGCGTCCGCAATGGCGCCAACCGGACCCGCACGCTCCACAGACAGCCCTATCGCAGCGTCCCGAGACGCGCCCGCGGGGAATCTCACCTGGATCGTTTGGGACTCTTTTCGCCTTTCGACGAACTCTTTGGGCTCTCACGCGTCTAAGTTTCCAGAGATTCCAGGCGTAACGTTTCGATCGCCCGCGGGAGACTACAAATGCGCAAAACACTGATCCTACTATCGCTGGTTCTGTCCGCCTCAGCCGCAGCCGATGACAAGGCTTCAGAAGAAGACCAACTCAAGCAGTTGCGAGAGAAGGTCGCCAGGCGCGTCGAGAAGAAGAGGGCAAAACACGATGAGGCGCTCCAGAAGCTCCTCGACGACCTCGACAGCCCCAGTAACACGGTTCGATCGCGTGCGATCAGCAACATCCTGGCCACGAGAGACACAAGGCTCATCCCGACAATCACGATGCTGTTGCACGACCCGTCGGCGTTCAACCGAAGACACGCCATACTCGCCCTCTACAAACTCAAAGCCCCCAACGTCGCCGACAAGATAGCTCCCCTGATGCTCGACCGCGACCCGCAGGTTCAACACACCGCCGCCGAATACGGCAGCGCCCTCGGATACAAAGCCAACATGGGGGAAATCGACAGATTTCTCGACAGACCGGACTTCACTTCGCAATCGGCGGCGATGCATCTGATTAACACGCTGCCCGGAAAAGAAGCCGCACCGATGCTCGCAGAATTCCTGGACCACAAGTCCCACCATCTGCGCAAACGCGCCATATGGGGGCTGCTGGCGCTCAAGACCTCGCTGGTCCAGCCCTACGCCCTGAAGATCATCAAACTGGCCGGCGATTCCGACACCTGGGTCCGCAACGAGGTCAGCCGATCCGAAACAAAGCTGATGGACATGCTGAAAACCGATGAAATAAGAAATCTGACCACGCACACATCGCCCAACGTCCGGGCCGCCGCATTTCGAATGCTGGGCAAGAAGGGCGTTGATATCCTGGCCGAGATGACCGCCCACTTGTCGTCCAAAGACGCGGTCCTGCGCCTCGAAGCCGTCAAGTACTTCAGTTCGAAGCGCAAGGGACCGGAGAAGGCTATCGTCAAGCTTCTTAACGATCCCGACAGAACCGTAAGGGCTTACGCTCTCTACGGCATGAAGACGCTGCGCTTCGAATCGGCCGAACCGATACTGAGGAATATCGTCGCCGAAGGCAATCGATCCGATCGCAAACACGCCGCCGCCGCTTTGCTGGCGATGAATAAGAGGATCATCCCGCGAACCGAACCGCCGAAGGTCAGCGGTCCGGTTTTCCAAGCCGCCGCCGAACTGGCCGCCGGGAAGCAGGAAAACTGGAAGAAGCTGCTCGATAAGACAAATGCGATGGTTGAGGGCCTGTCGAAGTTGGAGGGCTTTCCGTGCGATACAAAGAAACTCCTCAGCCCCGACGCAGCCGGGAAACTTCCGATTACAAAGAAGGGCGCCGGGCGACTCTATCGCACGCGTTATGTCGGCTCAGATTCGCCCGGCAGCCTCGGTGAGGCGGTTGTAGCGGTTCACGGCAACCTGGAGATCAAGGGCGTAATCAACAAGAGCATTATCATCGTCACGGGAGATTTCTACGTGCACGACGGGTATATCTACAATTCGATTGTCCTGGTCCAGGGCAAGATTGTCAGTAACGGATACCTGTATAATTCCATCGTGCTGGCCGGCGGCGATAAGCTCATGGCGATTGACAACGGGTACATTTACGATTCGATCGCCGCCGCCGGTGAAATAGTCTGTGACAGTTACTACAAGAACTCGCTCCTGTCGGGAAAAATCAGCTCCGTCCGCGAAAGAACCGACTTGCGCAACTCAAGCATGATCGACGCAAAACTGATTTACAAATACCTGTACGACAAGTGAACCGCGCTTGCGGTGCGACGCGCCGGCGCCGAAGGCGTCCAACAGATCCCCGTCAGAACGAACCGCCCGATCCAAACGCCTGACAATCGCCTTGCGCCCCGGCGCCAATCCGGTCCCAAAACCCACAGATAGCGACAGCAATCTGTGGGCTTCCGTGCAGTTCGGTTCGGTCATCCGGTCTCCAGCGGACCATCTCTAAACGTCCATACCCGCGAGCCCTGCTGACGATGTGCGAGTATGTACTCAAACGTATTGACCTGATGTGAGCGATCGACAATAGGCAGCGCCCGACACTTTCGCGCCCAGACGCGCCCGGGCAAACCGAACTTGCCCAGGATGCGCGATGAACTCTTTTTCGCCAATCCCACCCAATGCCTCACTCGCGCATCGGGAAATTGCGCGAGGATGTGATAATGCTTCGCGCCGACTGACAGCGCAATCACCTTTACCCCGCAGGCTATGAATTTCTCCAACATCGCATCGCAAGCCGCACCGCGCTGAACGACGGTCAGAACGACCGGTTCAGCCTTCATGATGTTCCGGGAGTATTCCTCGAGGCGGTCGTACATACCGGCGGCCGGGGGGTTCTTGTAATCACCGGTGCAATGGTCTCGTCCGTGCCTGCTCCGCCATCCGCGACGGTCACCGTGAAGCCAGGTCCCGTAAGTGTTTCCGTTAACGTGATACCATTTGCTCCCTGCGGACATGTAAATCGCCTCGGACCGAAGAATACCGGTTCGACCCATCACGATCAACGACTTTCTCAACGCTCAACGGCGCGAACAAACCGCACATCTAATGCAAAACACGACAGCCCACAGATAGCGACAGCAATCTGTGGGCTTTGTCCGCATCTTACGCCTCGGATCGCAACGACAACGAATTGCTATCCCTGCGGACCGTCAGCCTCTGACTGAGCCTCCTGGGCAAGTCTGGCGAATCTCTTCTTCCGGCGGTCCAGGCTGCTGATAATCACAATGCCCAGGATAGCGCCCGCCCCGACGCCGATCGCTCCGCCGGTAAGAGCCCATACCCCGCGGTCGCCGGAGTCGCTGATTATTTCCGCCAGCGGACGCCGCCGCAATGCGCCGGGCCTGAGCTCCTGGATGAACCGGCAGGTGTAACCGCCGCCGTAAAAACCCGCAAAACCCAAAACGATCGCCAAACCGAGAACGACGACAACTCCCTTCATTGTTCTTCCTTTCAGTTCGGAGCCCCGGGAACAATACGCAATTCCATTACCGCCCATACAGCAAGTTCCAGACGCCGGGTTTCAGAGTCACCCAAGAACCTGGAAGCTGGATCCGCGCATGATTGTCGATTCTCGATAGGCTGGGGGCAAGGACAAAAGACTCGCGTCAGGTTATAGCGGCGAGGACAAACGGCGGACGATGTCGCGGGCGCACCGTTTTGACAATTCGGGCTGTACGGATTAGAATCGCCCGGCCGGATCGAGTTAACCCGAGCAAAATTCATAGGGCGGAGAGAATATGAGACCTGGATATCGAACGATGGTGATCGTGTCTGTTCTGTTGGGCGGGATGGGAGCTTCGTCGGTTCTCGCCGAAGTGCGCGTAAAGGCGATGCTCTCGACAGGCCAGACCCTCAGCGGAGTGCTGCTGAGAGATGATGGTCAGCGATTGAGCCTCAAAGACAACAAACGCACCCACACCTTTGCGTCCGCCAATGTAGTCGAATGCACGATCCAAATAACGGACGAGAAGATCCCGTCAGGCGTCAAGGGGATACAACTGGGCGGATACGCCAAATTCCTGCTGACGAAGAAGTATGCTTTTCTGGCTGAAGCGACGCTGCTGTGCGACCTGATGCGAACTTTCGATCGGGACAAGAGCGGCGGGCTGATCCTGCCCTTGTGGGAGATGGAATTGGCTCTGTCGGAAGAGCCTCTCAAAGACCCGCTCCCGGCGGGGATTAAGGCGATGTACAGCGATGCTCGCAAGAAATTGCCCCCGCGTCTGGGCGGAGCCGGAAGCAAAACCCATCGCCCGCGCCGGTACGAGTCGCCCTCTCCGAAGGCGATCGCCTCGGCGATCAAGACCAGGGACGACTGGGCCGTGAAGATGAAGCGAATCGCCCCGAAGACCCACCGAATTGAAACCGCACACTTTGTTATCTATTCGGCGTGGAGCAAGAGCAACGACGCCAAACTCAAAAGCATCTTCGAGAAACTCTACACCGCACTGTGCAAGCAGTTCGACATGCCCCAGACCGAGCATATCTGGATCGGAAAACTGCCCGTATTCGTCTTCTGGGAGCGGAGGAACTTCGTCAAATTCTGCGTGGATGTTTCCGATATCTCCAGGACGATGACCGAGCAGATCAGCGGTTACGCCGGATATCGAGGCTGGTTTCAATTTGTCAATCTCGGACCGTTCGTCGGGACAACGACCAGCAAATCCGCCGCCCAAACGCAGTTCTATGAACTGTTGGCGCACGAAGCGACGCACGCTTTCATGATGCGGTATATCAAGTACAAGTGGATCGCAAGCTGGTTGAGCGAAGGAATCGCCGAGGTGCTGTCGACGACGCTCGTGCCCAGGGGCAGCGGGATGCGAAGCCTGCAAATGGCCCACAAGATAGTCAAGCGGGGAAAGGGCGGTCAGTTCCTGCCCATGCTCACTGCGGAGAATATTCCGGTCGAGTTCGAATACTACGGAGCCGCACAGAGTTTGGCGCGGTTTCTGCTTAGCAAGGGCAAGCCGAAGTTCATTCAACTGGTGTCCGAGCTGAAGAACGACGTCGGCAGCGAAGAGGCGCTCAAGAAAGTCTACGGCCTGTCGCACAAAACGCTGCTCCAACAGTGGGCCAGGCAAATCCGCTGACCGTCGCGATCGGGTAGATCGCCGGCGGTTCGTAACGGCCCGGATGTTATCTTGTCAACCGCGGGTCCTGGTTTGTCCTCGAACGCTTTTAGGCCTTCTGAATATCGCCACACCGCCCGCCATGAGAATCGCCATCGCGGCGGGCTCGGGAATCCGGGAGACACGGAACCCGACAACGCTGTTCTCATCCGTCGGCGGACCGTCGTAGCGGAAGACCGCGCGCAGAGCGGGGACAACGTAGGCGAACGACCCGCCCCGCATACCGCGAAACGAGTCGATGATAATCCCCTCGTTCCACTCCCGGACATTGCCCCCCTGGTCGAACGTTCCGTACGGGCTGTAGGAATTCTCCCATTCCCCAACCTCCGTAGCATAGTACGGGCCGCCGATCCCGTCTATCCCGCCGTCTCCGTCATACGTCGCGTAGTTGCCCGGGTCCGTTCCGTCTTCCGTGAAGGGGTCGCCCGTCCCGCTCAGCGCGCCGCTGTCGTTAACGTATCCGGGCGCCGTGTCGCCGGTGGGATAATCGTAGTAAAGGCCCGTCGAGGGGTTGTAGTAGGCGGCTTTGAACCACTCATCCTCGCTGGCGATCGCCCACTTCCAGCCCGCCTTGCGCTCGATGGCGATCAAGGCCTCGTTGCTCGTCGCCCCGTCCAGGCGGTAGGCGCCGTCTTCGGTGGAGTCACGGTCCTGCGGGCCGGCGGGCTGGTCGTTGTGAAGCCAGTTGGCGAAACGCGCCGCATCGCCCCAGGACACATAGTTCACCGGGCGGTTCACGCGATTCGGATCGGGCACGCGATACGTGTATCCGCCCGGGTCTCCGAGGCGCTGTATCTTGCACCCAAAGTCAAACGACCACATCTTCGTGTTGTATAACCCGTAGGTGTCGGTCTTGCCGACGGCGTTGAGGAACTCGCAGTACTGCCCGACGGTCACCTCATACTTGCCGATTTTGTATTCGTAATTCACGGCGCCGTAACCGGGTGATTCGTAGCGCACGTCGGCGGGGTTGCCAACGTCGCCTACCGAGACCGTCTTGATATCGGCTGCCAGTGCTGTCGAACCCGAAACCGCAACCGCCGTCACACACAAAACCTGAATCACCCTGTTCATCGCTTCACCCTTTCACAACAGCGTCAGGCAATCGGGGCGGGCCTGAACCCGCGTATGATTGTCGATTCTCGATACGGGGATGGCAAGAACAAAAGACGGGAACCAGGTTTCAGCAACGACCTGACGGGGGGGCGTCGCGACTTCGTCGCGAACAGGCCGACTTACTGTCGCCCGCCAAACGGGGTGTCTATGACCCTGGATATCGAATACTGATTTGATCTTCGTTGGCGGATCGGGCGGGTTTGCTTTACAGTACCCGCCCGGACCAGGGATTTGAAATGACTACGGAACATTCATCAGGATTTGCGATATGGCGCATCGGGCTGCTGCTGGGCGGGGTCTGGGCGTGCGCTACTGCGATCATATTCATACGCCTCAGCACGACCCCGCCGATGCTGCTTACCGGTCTGCGACTGCTGGGGGCGTCGATCGTGCTGAGCCCGCTTTGTGTCCGCGACTTCCGAAAGCATCGCGGCAAGCTCGGCTGGGGCGATCTGCGAATGACGATGATCGCAGGCGCCGCGATGGGCCTGCACTTCACTTCGTGGATTATGGGGGCCCGGTTGGCTAATCCTACAAATGCGTCGCTGATAGTGAACATGGTCCCCGCCGTCCTTCCGTTGATGCTGTTTGTGATGGTGCGCGAGCGGGTGACCAGGGGCGAACTGAAAGCCACCGGCCTGGTTATGGCGGGGGTGTGCATCCTGGGCGCGTGGGATTTCCACGTAAGCGCCGAGAACTTCACAGGCGACGCGATCTGCTTCGGGTCGATGCTGATATTCTGCCTCTACCTGACGCTCGGGCGGAGGAATCGCCATTTCGCAACGATCTGGCTGTACGTTGTCCCGCTGTACTTCTTCGGGGGTTGTCTGGCCCTGGCGATGGGAGTGTTCATCGAACTCGGCGTGCTGGGGGCTCCGATGTCGTGGTCCGTTCGGGAGATACTGCTGATTGCGGCGCTCACGATCATCCCGACGGTGATGGGCCACTCGATCCTGAACTACTCGGTCAAGCACATGCGGGGTCAGTTGGTGGGGATAATCAATCTGTTCCAGTTCGTTTTCGTGGGAGTCATGGCGTGGTGCGTGGGTGAAAAGACGCCCGCCTGGACAATAGTCCCGGCTGCTGCGCTGGTCCTGGGCGGAGCGATAATCGCGGTGAAATCGCAGAAACCCGTCGCCCCGGACGTCTTGGAATAACGCCCGCATCAGGAGGCGTCCGATCTTCGGGTTTGCTTGCCGCCGCCAACGATAGTAGGATACCGCTTTATATGGTTTCAGGAGCCGATGACATGACTGACAACAACGATACCCCAGACGCCTCGGGCGAGGGATATTTCGGGCGGTTCGGCGGGCAGTTCGTCCCCGAAACACTAGTAGCTGCGCTGCAGCAGCTCGACACCGAATTCACCAGCGCGATGTCCGACGACAGCTTTCTGGATGAACTGGCGCGATGCAATCGCGAGATCGGCGGGCGGCCGAGCGAGTTGTACTTCTGCAAACGCCTGACCGAGCAGATCGGCGGGGCGAAGATCTATCTCAAGCGCGAGGACATGAACCACACAGGCGCGCACAAGATCAACAACACGCTCGGACAAGCGCTGCTCTGCCTGCGAATGGGCAAGAAACGCGTGATCGCCGAAACCGGAGCCGGTCAGCACGGAGTGGCGACTGCGACGGCGGCGGCGGTGTTCGGGCTGGAATGTGCGGTCTACATGGGCACAGAAGACATCCGGCGCCAGTCGCTCAACGTTTTCCGCATGAAACTGTTGGGAACCGAGGTCGTACCCGTAACGTCGGGGCAGCGCACGCTGAAAGACGCCTGCAACGAGGCGCTCCGCGAATGGATGAGCAGCGTAGAAGGCACGCACTACATTCTCGGGTCGGTCACCGGGCCGCACCCGTTCCCGACAATCGTGCGCGAGTTCCAGAGCGTGATCGGGCGCGAAGCGCGGGCGCAAATGCTCGAAGCCGAGAACCGCCTTCCGGACGTGATAGTGGCGTGCGTGGGCGGAGGGTCGAACGCGGCGGGGATATTTGCACCGATGATCGAAGACGCCGAAGTGGCGATGGTGGGCGTGGAGGCCGGCGGGCGGAGCATGAGCCCGGGCGATCACGCCGCTACGCTGTGCGTGGGCTCACCGGGCGTTCTGCACGGAAGCCTGAGCTACGTGCTCCAGGACGAAGACGGTCAGACCGCCGACGTGCACAGCATATCGGCCGGGCTGGACTACCCGGGCGTCGGACCGGAGCACTCATACTGGAAAGACACCGGACGCGTGCAGTACACCAACTGCACCGACGACGAAGCGATGGACGCTCTTGTAACGCTAAGCCGCACCGAAGGCGTCATCCCCGCGCTGGAGTCGTCGCACGCAGTGGCCGAAGCGATAAAACAAGCCGCAAAACTCGATAGCGACAAGATCGTCCTGATAAACCTCTCGGGACGAGGAGACAAAGACTGCAACGAAATCCAGGAGATCCTGGCGCGGAAAGAGTAAGGCCTTTTCTGATACACACAGAGACTCAGAGAACGACCGGAGAACGACAAAGGCAAGACCTTTATTTTCGTTACGGCGACAGAAATGGCGAAGAAACAGACATCGGACCGGAACAAGGTTTAGCAAAGCCCACGCCCCTTGCCGTTCTCCAGTCGTTCTCTGAGCCTCTGTGTGGAAAACAAAGCCGTTGGAACACCGTGTTTGCAACACCAACACAGACGCCGAAAGAACAGACATCGGACCGGAACAAGGTTTAGCAAAGCCTACGCCCCTTGCCGTTCTCCAGTCGTTCTCTGAGCCTCTGAGTCGCACAAAGGACTGACATGAGTACATTACAAGATAATCGATTCCTCCGCACGTTCGCTGAACTGCAGGCTTCGGGCGCCAAGGCGCTTATGCCTTTTCTTACGGCCGGTTATCCGAATACTGACGCCACCGGCGCGATGCTGAAAGATTTCGAGGCGCGCGGTGTGCGGATATGCGAAGTGGGCTTCCCGTTCTCCGATCCGATCGCCGACGGACCAGTCATCCAGGCTTCATACACCAAGGCCCTGGACGCCGGACTCACCGTCGACAACATATTCGACACGGTCAAAGCATACCGCCAGGGCGGCGGGGAGATGGCGCTGGCGGCGATGGTGAGCCACTCGATAGTCTTTCGTCGCGGGATCGAAGCGTTCATGTCCGAACTGGTCGCATCCGGTTTCGACGCGTGCATCATCCCGGACCTTCCGCTGGATGAGGCCGCCGCGGTCGAATCGCTGGCCGCAGCGGCGGGTCTGTGCAACATTATGCTGATCGCTCCGACAACTCCGCCGGCTCGGAGGATCGAAATCGCTCAGCATTGTCGCGGTTTCACGTACTTCGTCTCGATCACGGGCATTACCGGCGAGCGCGCTTCGCTGCCGCAGGAAACAATCGAAGCCGTCGCCGAACTCCGCAAACACACCGACACGCCCGTCTGCGTGGGTTTCGGGATCTCCAACCCCGAGACCGTGAAAACAGTGTGCGACGTAGCCGACGGAGCCATAGTAGGCTCGGCGATAATTCACCGCATAACCGATGCGATCGACCTGCCGACCGATCAACTGGCGGCCAGCGTGGGCGACTTCGTATCGGAACTGCTGGCTCCGATTCTCTGATTCCGAACCGCATATGACAGCAATCGCCCGTCTCAGCATGCTCGTCGGCGTCGGAGCCCTGGTGCTGTGCGCTGCCGGCGCCGAAGGGGCTCCCAGGCGGAAAACCACCCGCCAACAGGCGATCGATCGAATGAAGCCGTATGCGGGCAAGCACGTGCGCGGTGTTGACACTTCCACGATGCACAAGAAGGTGATGTGCGGATACCAGGGATGGTTCTCCGCACAGGGCGACGGGACGGGACAGCGCTGGGACCACTACTCGTCCGGAGGGCGGTTTGAGCCCGGGCACTGCAGCATCGACCTCTGGCCGGACGTGTCGGAGCTGGACGCCGATGAGAAATACGTCACGTCCTTTAAACACAAGAACGGGTCGCCGGCGCACGTGTTCAGCTCCCACAATCGCAAGACGGTGCTGCGTCATTTCAAGTGGATGAAGGAGTACGGGATCGACGGCGTGTTCCTGCAGCGATTCGGCGCGACGATAAAGTCCGGGCGAGGTCTGGCGGGGCGAACGATTGTAACGTCCAACGTGCAGGCCGGCGCGAACCTGCACGGGCGAACCTGGGCGATGATGTACGATCTGTCGGGTCTGCGGGCGGGCGACATCGAGAAATACGTGATCGCGGATTGGAAACTGCTGATCGACAGGATGCGGATAACTCGCGACAAGGCGTATCTGCGGCACAACGGAAAGCCCGTGGTGGGCGTGTGGGGCGTTGGTTTCAACGATAACCGCAGGTACTCGCTGGCGGAATGTCGGCGGCTTGTCAAGTTCCTCAAGAGCGATCGGACGTACGGGTCAAACACCGTGGTCCTGGGCGTGCCGACCGGATGGCGAACGCTTACCCGCGACAGCATCAAAGACAAGGCGCTGCACGAGGTAATCAGGCTGGCGGACGTCGTAAGCCCGTGGACCATCGGGCGTTACGAAACTCCCGGCCAGGCGCAAGAGCACGCGAAAACAACCGCCCGGGCGGATCTGGCGTGGTGCGGGTCGGCGGGCAAGGAGTATCTGCCCGTGATATTTCCGGGCTTCAGTTGGCGCAACATGATGAAGGGTCGGCGCGCCGATGCGACGCTCGGGCAGATTCCGCGACGCAAGGGTGCGTTTCTCTGGTCGCAGGCGGTCGCCAACAGGAAAATCGGGGCGAACATGACGTACGTGGCGATGTTCGATGAGATCGACGAAGCGACCGCGATTTTCAAATGCACCAACGATCCGCCGGTCGGGGCGAGTGAGTTTCTGACCTATGAAGGCGTCCCGAGCGATCATTACCTCTGGTTGACCGGTCAAGTCAGGCGGCTTGTTCGCAATGAGATCCCCGCCTCGCCCGATGCGCCCAAGCGCGCCAAATCGAAGAAGCCCAGGCTGAAAACAGTTCGCAGATAACTGCAAATCGGGAACTTCTCGGCGTGGCGTTCATCTAAAGAAATGCGGGCGCCGGCGATGCATCGTTGCATCGGCGTGACCTGTGCGCTTAGACTCTTTGACACTATGGGCCGAATCAAGAAATTCATGAAACGCCATCCGATGGGCTTGATGCTGCTGACGAGCGCCCTGATGCTGGCGGGTCTGGTCGCCGTGGTGATAATCTATCCGCATTGGCGGGACCAGCGTCTGCTCGACGACCTGGCCAGCAGCGACTCCTGGGTGCGCGGACAGGCCATTACCGACGCCGGAAACCGCGCCAAGGTTCGACCGCAGATGAGACAGAAGCTGATCGCGGCGCTCAACACGGAAGACGACACGCATTTCTTTGCGATAGTGACGGCGTTGAATTCGGGAGGGTTGTTCAAATCATCCGTCGAGAACCCGCTGCATATCGACCGGGCGCTGGCGGTGGAGCTGGCCACCGCTCCGGACCCCGATACGCAACTCTGGCTGCTGGCGAAGATAATCAACGACCGGAAGGACAACCGCTACATCCGCCGCGCCTTGACCTCCGCCGCTGCAAGCAAAGTGCTCGAAGTGCGAACCGGTTCGTCCCTCCTGGCTGCGCTACTGAAAGACGATGCGATTCTGGGCGAACTGTTGGACGATGAAGATCCGGCGGTTCGGGCCGCCGCCGCACTCGACGCCGGACTCGCCGGACGCAGAACTCTGGGCGATCGGATCGTCGAAATGCTGACCGACGACAACGTGGAAGTCGCCTGCAATGCAGCGGCCGGGCTGGCGTATCTTGACCCGACCGAGTACGGCCCGGTGCTCTGCAAGCTGCTGAGCGAGACCGAAAACACCGACATCCGCCAGCGACTCTGCCACGTGATGACGCTCCTGAACAACGACAGCGCCAAGCAAGCCGTACGAAAACTGCTTGCCTCTGCGCGCGGAAAACGCCCGCCTTCTCCGATGGCGCTCCTGGCGGCTGGCAAACTCGCCCTGACCGACGCCGCTGACGACGTCCGCGGCGTGCTCACCGCAGCAGTGTCGGACCGCACAACCAACCGGCGCCCGGTCCATGCGGCGATCGAAGCGGCCGGGGCGCTGGACATCCCGGTAAGCGATGAGCTTCACAAGATCTGCAAGAACTACTGGAACCCGAATTGGCGGTCGGAACTTATGTTCACTTCGGCGGTGCGTCTGCTGGGTCGCCAAGCCGCAAAATCCGCAAACCGCGCCGAGTACGAGCAACTGCTGATCGAGGCTGCGTACTACGCACACCGGCGTCCGACAACAGGTCCCGCAGCGCCCGTGCAAACCACGCCGCTGTCTTCTGCGGCTGCGGCGACGGCGTTTTGGTTGTTGAATCCGGCGTCCGCACCCGACATCCAACTGAAAAAAACAGTTTCCGGATCCGGGGCGGTCGAATTCACCGGCCGGCGCGCCAACGGAGCCCGGGTTGCGATGGACGCCGCCAGCACGACGATACTGGCTGGCGACTACATCGCCTGGCATGTCGCCCGCAGCGGGCGGGCAGAAGCTTTCCAACTGGGTCTGCACATGCTGCCCCCGACCAACGCACCTGCCGTCCGGCGCATCTACAACGAGAATCTCCGCGGCGCCGGAGCCACGCTCCTGGCGCTGGCGGCGCGGACGGACGAGCAGAGGCAAATCGCCGTTCAGCGCATCACCGAGCGCCTCAAACCGGGAAAAACTCACAGCGGTGAAGACGACCCGGTCCTAGCCGGGAGGTTCCGCTGCGCCCTGCTCATACTTGGGCTGAAGGACCAGCTCCAGACCGTTCGCAACCAGCGCAACGACAGCGGACACGCCGTACCCGCCGCGTTCACCGCACTTCTGTTCGCCGGAGACACCGAGACGCTGGACTACCTGTTGAACAACACGCACATTCCTCCTCGCGATATCGCCGCCTACATGATCTACGACGGTCTGGACCGCGTGCTGAGCCTCTGCGCTCCGGAACTGCCCGCCGTCGACACCTCGCCGGACGCGAAAATTCAGTTATGGCAGGCGCGCATCGTTCGCGATTATTACGTTTTGCATCGCGGAACATTTTTCCTGGGATCGAAGCGATGAGAGGCCGGCTGGGGAGAGTCTGGCCGGCGCTTACCGCCGGAGCCGGCGCACTAGGCGACCTGCTCCTTCCGCGCACGTGTGCGGCGTGTGAGAATCCGGACGTTCCGGTTGGGCGGTTATGCGAATCGTGCAGCGTCCGCATGTTGTCGCTGGTGTCGCTGTCATACTGTCCGCGATGCGGAACAACCATCGGACCGCATATCCCCGTGAGCGAAGACGGTTGCTCAGGCTGCCCGGCGACCCTGCCCCGATTCGCCCGGGTATTCCGCCTGGGACCGTACTCCCACCCGCTCCGCAGCGTAATACGCGAACTGAAATACCACCGCCGAGACACAATGCGCCAACGCCTGGGACAAATGCTCGGACAATTAGTCGCCGCCGAAATCGACGACGACCAGACAGCCCCCCAACTCATCATGCCGACACCCATGCACTGGCGCAGACGATTGGTGCGCGGATGGGACCACGCACGCGCACTGGCCGGGGCGATCGCACGCGAACTTCGCCTCCCGGTTGGTAACGAACTGGTCCGCCTGAGAAACACTCCGCAACAGGCCCGCCTGCCCCGATCCCGGAGAATCGAAAACGTACGCGGAGCGTTTGCGGTAAGGAAGGGCGATGGTCTGGTCGGGGCGAGCATACTCCTGGTCGACGACGTAACCACCACCGGAGCGACCGCCAACGAAGCGGCCCGCACGCTCCTGCAGGCCGGAGCGGCCAGGGTGACTCTGGCGGTGGTCGCAAAAAGCGAACCGCCGACAGCGTACGCTCGGCGCACATCGGTATAGCAGGTCTGCAACGGGGCGCCTATCGACGTTGCGATATCAGAAATGCTTCGAGCAACTGCTCCTGGCGGGCGTACATCTTCTCGGCGGCTTGGGGAGTTGTGTCGTCGTAGCCCATCACGTGGAGCAGACCGTGGACGATGTAGAGCATGAGTTCGCGCTGCGGACCGATGCCCCGCGCGCGGGCTTCCCGCACCGCCAGGTCGGCGCAAACGATGATCTGTGCGATCGGTCCCGAGCCCGGATCGAACAAGCTGAAACTCAACACGTCAGTTGCGCCCGCATGTTTCAGGTAACGCCGATTCAGCGCCGCTATCCGCCGCGACGTGACTATCGCAATGTCGACCTCGTCGAACCGCTTGCCTTCAGCCTCCAACACAAACTGAACCATAGCGAGGATCTTCTTGCGCGGCGTGCGGAGGGCGGTCTGCGATGAAGAGATGTTAACTGTCGTCATTTTGCGAGGCGCTCTGATCGCTGTCGTTAGTTGAGGCCGCGGAATTGGCGGGCTCTTCCCGGCCGTTTTTCCGACTTCGACCGTTCCCGTTCCCGTTCCCGTTACCATTGCTTCGGTTGTTCCCGTTGGGCTCACCGGATGAAGGTAAGTCGGCGGCGGCGGGTTTCTCTCCCTGCGGAGTGGGGTAGGCGATGCGCGCGTGGTATATTCCGCAGAGGCTCTTCACAATCGAGGTCTCGATATCGTGTACTTCCCGCAGCGTAATATTGCAGTGGTCGAGCTGCCCGTCCATGAGGCGTCTCTGGACCATTGAGTGGACCTGGCTTTCGATTCGTCCCGCCGTTGGGTCCTCCATGGACCGTACTGACGATTCGGAGACATCGGCGAGCATCAGGATACCGGCTTCCTTGCTGGAGGGCTTCGGTCCCGGATACCTGAACTCGACTTCATCGGGAGCCCGATCGGATTCCGAGGCCCGTTTGCGGGCGGCTTCTTCGTAGAAGTGGTGCACCAGGGTCGTACCGTGGTGGGTGGTGATGAATTCGTGCAGGACGGTCGGCAGGTTGTACTCTTTCGCCATTTCGATACCGTCTTTAACGTGCCCCACAATAATCAGCAGGCTCATCGCCGGAGAGAGGTTCTCGTGCTTAGAGGGCATAGTCCCCTGGTTCTCGACGAAGTATTCGGGTTTGCGCGTTTTTCCGATATCGTGGTAGTAGGCTCCCACTCTGGCGAGCAAACCTCGCGCGCCGATGGCTTCAGCAGCCGCTTCGCACATTGCGCCCAGTTGCAGTGAATGGTTGTAAGTGCCCGGAGCCTGGGTAGCCAAACGGCGCAGCAGCGGTCTGGACGCGTCGCACCATTCCAGCAGCGTCATGCTGGTGGCTACTTTGAAAGCGCGTTCCAGAAGCGGGAGTACGCCCTGGACGAGGAACCCGGCAAGCAGCGCGAATCCGGCGGCCCAGAGTCCGTCGACCGTAGCGAATATCCACGGGGTCTGTCCCGCCCAGCTGCGGGCCCAGACGGCGATGAATACTATTAGTGCGCCGACGGCGGACACTTCGATCAGTTTGCTCCTGGTGCGCACCTCGTGCAGAAGGAACACGCAGGGCATGACGCCCGAGAACATTACGATCAGCATTCCAAAGTCGCCCCGCAACTGCAGCGTCATGAGAATCGCCTGGCCGGACCCAATCGCCATAGCGAAACGCTGGTTGTAGGTAATGGACATAACGCACGATATCATCACGACGGTCAGGACCGCCGAGTGCGGATTCCACCCCAGCGCCGAAACCATAATCCGCCCGATAGCGAGCATCACCACCAGCAGGCCGGCGACCGCTATTCCGCGAAGATGATTTTCGATGATTCGCGCCTGCGATATGGCGGTGTATGCGCACAGAAGCGTCACCACCAGCAGAATCTGTATGGCTCGTCCGACGGCGCGTGTCCAGCGGTCGGCGGCGCCGCTCTCAGCCAGCCAGGCCTCGTGTTCGTGAGCAAGCAGCTCCAGCTCACCGCCTTCCAGAGCGACCGCCCGGCGCCCCAGCGGTTTGGTGCGGTCTACGAGGATTTGTCCCGGCGTGTAGCGGTCCAGCGCCGCCGGAGGAGGGTTCTCCCGCGTCAGCTTTTCAGCGAGGGCGATATCCGCCTCCGTCGCCTCCCGGTCGTAGTGGTACAACGGAGCCTTGGTGAGTTGAATGGACAGAAACGTCTGGAGGGAGCCAACGATCGCCTCGGCGGCGGCGGATTCACCGGCCAGGCGTCCGGCGGCCTCTTCCAGACCGCCGGCGTCGTCAAGGGCGATCAATTCCGACTTCCTGACCGAGCGCGACCAGCTTCCGCCTTTCAGCAGCACGTCGCCTGCGCGTCGCGACTTCTGCTGGTCGACATCGGCGCCCGACGTTACGGGCGCTTTTTCCAGGCTTTCCTTCAGCGATTTGGTGATTTCGTTGAATCTGGTCCGCCCGGGTCCGGCGAGCGTCTCTCGCCATGCGGTCAGGGTCGCATCGTCCAGTGCAAACTGCCTGAGCAGGTCTCCGCCGACATCCGACGGTTGCGTTGTCGCTTCGAGCCTTCCTCCAAGCGACTCCACAATCGATACGATTGCTTCGATTCGGTTCTCGTCGGCTACGAAGGTTGCGGCCGTCGATTCCCGCGCCCTGCCCACCGCGGCCTGGAGGCGCGTTCGCGAGAGCACTTCGAATCGGACGCGCGCCCTGATGCTGCTCTTTACGTACTGCCCCTGTTGATACGGCAGGGGGTCCAGCGGGCAGATATCCAACAGGAGCACAGCGATCCAGAACCCCAAACCAAGCAGCACTGAAACCGGTCCTCCGGAAGTGCGGAAACGCTCCCACAGCGACAGGCTGTCAGCCGAGATGTCCTTGCGGACCTCAAGACGACGAGGCTTGATTCGTTTTCTTCTAAAAGGCCACACCAAGCTTGTATCCTGCACCGGCCACTAGCGAGTAGAAGTATTCCAGTCAGCGTCCCAATGGCGCCCAAATGCCTGGATGTGATTATCCAAACATTACTCAAGGCATGCAATCACAGTTTATCCTGCCATGTTATACCTGATCGGTGTTTTCCAGGGACCAAATGAGCCGAGAGCGAGGTTTTCACGCGGAACTACTTGTCGTCGCGACCGTAGGCTTCAACGATATTCTGCACGAGACGATGGCGGACAATGTCATGGCGGTCCAGATGGACGAAATCGAGCCCCTTGATTCCCGAGAGTCTTCGTTTCGCATCGGCCAGCCCGCTGAGAGATCCGTCCGGAAGATCGGTTTGACTGCCGTCTCCGGTGACTATCATTTTCGACCCGTTGCCCATGCGCGTCAGGAACATCAACATTTGTGAAGCCGTCGCGTTCTGTGCTTCGTCAAGGATTATCACCGAATCGTTCAGAGTCCGCCCGCGCATGAACGCCAGCGGTATAATCTCGATTACGTCGTTGTCCATAAAGCGGCGCACCTGATCGAACGTCATCATGTCGTTCAGGGCGTCCAGCAGCGGTCTTAGGTACGGGTTGACCTTGGCTTGCATGTCTCCGGGCAGGAAGCCCAGTTTTTCACCGGCTTCAACCGCGGGGCGAACGAGGATCAGGCGCTTGGCCTGATCGGTCTTGAGCATGTGCACCGCCACCGCGACAGCGAGATACGTTTTCCCCGTCCCCGCCGGTCCCGTGCAGAACACCAGATCGCATTTGTGCATAGCCTCTACGTAACGGTGCTGCCCCGGGGTCTTCGGGCGCACGGGCTTGCCCGATACGTAGACATCCAGTATGTCGCTGTCGCCATCTCCCGGAGCCGAACACGCCGCCTGCGCAATCGCATCGGTAACGGTGCTTACGCCTACCGGGCGGTTCCGCCTGATCGCTCGCTGCAGTGTTTCCAGGACGGCAGCGGCCAGCGAAACCCGCTTGGGCGGTCCGATTATCTTGACGGTCCCTGCGCGCGCGACAATCTGCACCGCGAGACTGTCGCGGATAAGTTTCAGATGCCTGTCCGCCGGGCCGAACAACATCGGAGCCTTTGGCGGGTCTTCAAGTTTTATGCTGAGTTCCACGTTTCAATTCTCTTCTCGCCGCCGCGCCCGGGAATAAGATCCCGCCGCGGACTTGTCGATCGGCGATGTTTCAATCGTGAGTATTATAGCATATGCGGCGGGGCCGATGGAGATCGAGGAACTCGCATCTCCGGCCCGACGGTGCGAATCAACAAAAAAGTACGGGGCGACCCTTTCGGGCCGCCCCGCCAGTGCTACCGCAATTCTCAATGACGCAATGCGCCTTTGAGCAGGTTACTCAGTCGTGTCCGGAGCGATGGCTTCGATCGGATGCGGAGTAATGTACTGGTCACTATCGTTTGCGGGCGTCTCCGCATCTTCGTTACTGACGTCCGGATCCTGGTTGATCGTGTAGATATCGTCGCCATTGACGTTGGAGTCGCTGAGACTCTTCTTCATATCCACCTGACCGCCGTACGCCAGATACACCTCACCGTGCTTATCGTGGTTGGACGGCTCCCTGGTGGAGCTGACGCCCTGTATGCCTACAGGCTCGCCTTCTTCGTAGGGGCTTTTGTCAGCCATGATAACAAATGAACCCTTCAACTGCGGACCCAGATACGCCGGATTCCTGCCCCGCAGAGGGTTGTTCGGATCGGGTGCGGTCTTGTTCCTGTACGGATAGTGCAGCCCGTAGGAAAACTGCGCCGACGACCGCCAACCTACTTTGTTCTCCTGCCGGTCGGTGTTGCTCGTGAACTCGCGGGTGGTGTAGAAACTGTCCGATCGGCATCCGAAGGCGTTCTCGGCAACGTGACCTTTGTCGATCAGCACCCACATGTTCTGCATGCCGGCTTCTCTGCCCTTCAGTTCGGTCTTCAGCAGTTCGATATCTTTGGCTGAATCGTTCCACTGGATCTTCGACTCGGGCCTGCCGGTGTTCCACAGCAGCGGGAACTTGGCGTTGGTGTCTTCGGCGGCGAACATTGCGACGCCCTTGCCGATACCGTTGAGGTTGGCGGTGCATGCGGCCTGGTTGGCCAGTTCACGCGCCTTCTGCACGGTGGGCATCAACAGAGTCGCCAGAATCGCGATAATCGCGATAACCACCAGCAGCTCAACCAATGTAAAACCTCTGGTCCGTCTCATGATACTATCTCCTAAAAATGCGCCGCTGGGTCCGGCTGAACCGCATGAGAAAAAAGCTATTAATAATACCTTTCACGACTACGGTCAGCACAGCACGTTGCGACTTGGCTGGTGGACGACACCAGCCTGATACTAGTTGTCAATTCGATCTGGTCTGTGGGGCAACAGAACCCAAAGACGCGGTCACTGTACACCTGCGGGGGGCGGTATGCAACCTTATATATATAATACGAACAAACATCTACCGCCAACATACACAAGACACAGCAGTTATCGAATAAGACAACTGACTGAAATCCGCCCGGAATACAAAACCGGACGCGGCTTGAGAAGTGATTGACGCCAACGCCTGACGAAAGCTCGCCGGATCAGAATAAATGATTGCGGTGCACTTGCGCGGTCGATCAGCCTCTTCTCGAAGCCTCAATTTATCTTTCCACTTTAATTATAGGGCCGATTACTGCTTTCGACAAGGCCAATATAGTTGACAGACCGCACCAACCCAAGTATATAGCCATCATCATACGCACCGGGCCGGGAGATAGGACAACATGGCTGAACTCACAAGAATGAGGCGGAAACTCCAGAATTGCGAGCAGGAGCACCTGCTGACGTTTTGGGATGAGCTGGGCGCAGCCGCACAAGACGCCCTGCTGGAGCAGTTGGAAACCGTAAACTTCGAGCAGTTGCGGGACTATATCGAACAATTTTCCTCTGAGGCGCCGCTGGGGTTCGAACACACCGATGTCGCACCACCGCCCGTGCTGCCCCACAAGCCCGTAACCGCCGAACAAGCCGAATTCTATCAACAGGCCAAAGACCGCGGAAACCAGCTGCTGGCTGAAGGAGCAGTCGCCGCCTGCGTCGTGGCGGGAGGACAGGGAACCAGACTCGGATTCGACGGGCCCAAAGGATGCTTCCAAGCCACGCCCGTAGCGAAGAAACCGCTCTTTCAGGTCTTCGCCGAGCAAATACAAGCCGCCTCCAACCGGTCGGGAAAGGCGATTCCCTGGTACATAATGACCAGCCGGACCAACGACACGCAGACCAAGGCGTTCCTGAGGCGAAACCATTATTTCGGTCTGGAACCGGACAACGTGCGGTGCTTCCGGCAAGGCGCGATGCCGGCGATAGGTTTGGACGGTAAGCTCCTGCTGAAATCCAAAGGCTCCCTGGCGATGAGCCCCGACGGACACGGTGGAATCCTCCCGGCGTTGCGAAAGAGCGGTTCGCTGGACGACATGGCCGCCCGGGGCGCCGCGCTGATAAGCTACTTCCAGGTCGACAATCCGATGGTCAGGTGCATCGATCCGCTGTTCATCGGTCTGCACGACCTGCACGGGTCCGAGATGAGCGCCAAAGCCCTGCCGAAGCGCGACCCGATGGAGAAGCTGGGCAACTTCTGCGTAGTCGACGGTAAGACGTCGGTAATCGAGTATTCAGACATGCCCGATGAACTGGCGATGTGCACTAACGATCAGGGATTCCTGAAATTCTCCGCCGGATCGATCGCAATCCACATCCTGAACCGTTCGTTTGTCGAGCGACTCACAAAGGACGGAGGTTGCTCCCTTCCGTTCCACCGCGCAGAAAAGAAGGTGCCCCACATAGACGCAACCGGAAAGAAAATCACGCCGGATCAATTCAACGCGATAAAGCTCGAAATGTTCGTCTTCGACGCCCTTTCGCTGGCCGACAAAACGTTAATCCTGGAAACGCAGCGAGACGAAGAGTTCAGCCCGATCAAGAACGCCGAAGGGCTCGACTCGCCGATGACCTGCCTGCACCACCAGGTCCGACGCGCCGCCAATTGGCTTGAGGAGGCGGGCGTCGACCTGCCCCTGGACGCCGACGGACAAGTAGCCGCCGCTATCGAAATCTCGCCCCTGTTCGCCGACAGCGCCGAGGAACTCGCAGCCAAACTCGAACCGGGACTCACCATAGCCAGCGGTCAACAACTATACCTCGGATCACGCGGACAAATCGGCGGTACGAAATAACCGCAAACAGGATACTCGACAATGTCGGACAAGAAAGTACTAATACTGGCCAACTACTCGAAGCAGGGCGTCTCCGATCAGATCGGCGCACTCCAACCGTGGATCCAGCAGCGGGCTGAAGTCGTAGCAACGCTGAGCGTGAAGGAACTGGGCAATGGAGACCTCCCGCAGGCGGATCTGTGCATCGTGCTCGGGGGGGACGGTACTATCCTGGCCGCGGCGCGCGCGCTGGCCCGAACCGATACGCCCCTGCTCGGGGTGAACATGGGCAAGCTGGGATTCCTGGCGGAATTCAATATCGAACAGATGCGAGAGCATTTCGACGCGGTGCTGGCGGGCGATATCCCACCGAACAAACGCATGCTGCTGAACGTCTCGGTTCTGCAGGACGGAAGGGAGACTTTCAACTCACCGGTAGCCAACGAAGTAGCGGTATCCGCCGGAAAACCGTTCAGGATGATCGAACTGGATGTCGCCAGAGGCGCCGAACACATCGCTCGATACCTCGGTGACGGACTTGTAATCGCAACCCCCACCGGATCGACCGGATATAACATGTCCGCGGGCGGACCTATCATAGAACCTACTTTGGATGCAGTAGTTATGTCGCCCCTGGCCGCTCACACGCTGTCGATGAGACCGATAGTCGTGCAGATCGACGAGACTATCAGGATCCGAGCCCTCAGGGTCAACGAAGGCACATCGGTCATGGTCGACGGGCAGTTGACGCGCGGACTAAGCAACGGAGACGTCATCGAAATCAATCGCGCCGAACGCCCCACGCAGATCGTCCCGCATCCGGCAAATGGTTTCTTCCAGACTCTAAGGACCAAGCTCAAGTGGGGGCAGAGCCCGCATCACACACAATAAAGCCCCCCGGAAACCGCCAGCGCGGAAATTGTCTTGGGAGTTCGCGCGGTAGTTTCATAGAATGATCGAACAATGGCTGTTGACTCTAGATTTTTGACCGATGAAGGCCCCGAGATCTTCAGCGGTAGCGAGCTCATCCTTAAAGGCGCCCTGGAAACCGAGGGGGGCGTACACCTTCTTGCAGGCTACCCGGGCAGCCCGATTGCAGGGTTCTTCGATTCGATGCTGTACATCAGAGAACTCCTGCTGGAAAAGGGCATCCGCGCCGCAATCAACAACAACGAGGCGCTGGCGGGGGCTATGCTCAACGGAGCCCAGTCAATCGGATGCCGCGCCATGATCGCGATGAAGAGCGTCGGCGTACATGTGGCCGCTGACGCACTGGCGCTTGGAAACCTCGCCGGAGCGCACAAGAACGGCGGGGCGATCGTCATATACGGAGACGACCCGTGGTCAGATTCCACGCAAGTCGCCTCCGACAGCCGGTACATCTCCAAACACCTTTACATCCCGGTGATCGAACCGTCCAACGCGCAGGAAGTCAAAGACTTCGTGGATCTGGCTTTCAAGATCTCGCGACGGTCCGAACTGTACATGGGATATATCATCACCACCAACCTCGCCGACGGCGGCGGAACGGTCCAGTGCTCGCCGAATCAGTTCCCGACGTTCAACACGCACCAGAAGATGGTGCTCGACACCGCGGAAATCGATCTGGACACGCGGGTCCTCCTACCGCCTCGAACGTGGTGGCAGGAGGCGTCGCTCGGACCGAGGCACGCCAGGGCGATGAAGGCCGCCAGGCAGCTTGGCGTGAACCGTATCGAGCATCAGGCCGACGACGGAGACAAGCGTCCGCTGGGATTCATCACCAGCGGGCTGGCGTACGGATACCTCACCCAGTCGCTGATGGAAAGCGGAAACCTGGGGCGGTTCCCGGTTCTCAAGCTGGGCATGACCTACCCGGTGGACCCCGAAATGATCGCCCGCCTGGCCAGACAATGCAAACGCATCGTAGTGGTGGAGGAGAGGCGCGGATTCATCGAAGAGCAGGTCGCCCAGATCGTATTGAACGATCGACAGCAGGGAAATATGCCCGCGGACATGGAGGTCTGGGGCAAGCAATTCCCCGCCGGGCTCGAACCCCTTCCGCACGTCGCCGGTCTGCATCCGTCCATCATCACCGAGCGGTTGGCGCCCTTTATCCGCTGGGCCGACAGCACCGACCGGGCCGATCGACCCGGGGAGGTCCAGGTCGCAATCGACGACGAATCGTACGCAACAATGGATCGCGAACTCGGCGTGATCGACACCGCCAACCAGATCCGCGTCGGGGCGCTGCCGCCGAGAATCCCGTCCTTCTGCCCGGGATGCCCGCACCGAGACTCCGCTGCGCTGTGCCTGCAGGTGAAGAAGCATTTCATGGACGCCGACTACATGCGACGCGTCCACAAACGCGGACCGATGGACGTGGTCTTCCACGGAGATATCGGTTGCTACACGATGTTAATGTTCCCGCCCAACGCACCGCTCATGCACGACTTGTCGGGCATGGGCCTTGGAGGCGGAACAGGAAGCGGAACAGATCCCTTCATTGACAACAGCGAAGCGGTCTTCATGGGCGACTCGACGTTCTTCCACAGCGGAGTGCTGGCGATCAGCCAGGCGATAAAGCTCGGGCAGAACATCACGTTCATCATTCTGGACAACTCGACTACGGGAATGACCGGCCACCAAACCACGCCGGAACTCGATTTCGACGTTCTCGGCGCCCGCACGGACGTCCAGAGCATCGCCGAAACCGTTCGCGGACTTGCCAGCACCACCGAAGTTCCCGTAATACGCGTGAACCCCGAAGAGACCGCCGAATACCGGAAGCTGCTGGAGGACTCGTTCCTCGCCCCGGGCGTAAAGGTGATCATCGCCGACAAGGAATGCGGGATCACCCGCCAAAGACGCCTCCGCCGCGAGCAACGCCAGATCGTTCGAGATCGCGGATACCTGCCCAAAGCCCAGCACGTAAACGTAAACGCAGAGATCTGCCGCTTCTGCCTGGCGTGCGCCGAACTCACCGGATGCCCCGGACTGAAGCACGTCCGCACGGATTACGGTGAGAAGATAGACACCGACCTGTCGTGGTGCGTCGGAGACGGAGCCTGCCGGCGAGTCGGAGCCTGCAGCAGCTTCGAACGCATCACCGTAAAGCGAAAACGCCCGCCGAAATCACGCGTGCCTGAACTGCATCTCGACGAAATTCCCGAACCGGCCCAGCGGCCGCGCGGAGAGCTCTGGAGATGCTGCCTGACCGGAGTGGGCGGAATGGGCATCGGAACCGTCACCAGTATCGTCGTACGCGCCGGACACTACGAAGGATACAAAGTCGTCTTCGTTGACAAGAAAGGGCTGGCGATCAGAAACGGAGGCGTGGTCAGCCAAGTCGTCTACAACATCGCCGACAAACCCGTCACCGCCTCCATACCATACGGTAAGGCGGACCTGCTTCTCGGTGTGGATATTCTCGAAGCCGCACGCGCCATGGACCCCAACGGGCGGATTCGAGCGGCCTGCCCCGAAACCACCGCGGCAGTGATCAACACCGATAAGATCTCCACCATCAACGGTGTAATGGGGACCGATGACTTCGATCCGGACGAACTCGAGAAAACCATCCGGTCGCAAACGCGCGAAAGCGACTACATGGCTCGGAATATCGCGGCCATCTGCGAGAAGTACCTCGGATCGAAAGTCTACGCCAACCTGATGATGCTGGGCTTCGCATTCCAGAAAGGGCTCGTACCGGTCTCGATGCACTCGATCGCCTGGGCGATCAAGGACACTATCCGAGCGCACGCCAAACAGAACCTCTACGCGTTCAATATGGGGCGCAAACTCGTAGTCCAGCCGGATCTGTTTCGCGGACCGCCCAAACGAACCGGATGGGCCGAAACGCTCGAAGACAAATACAGATGGACTGTCCGCCGATACCGCGCAGGACGAAAGATCGGTAAGGAGCTCAGACAGCTCGGAGCCGAACTGATAGCCGACCTTCCCGAACTGGACGACACGCTCAAACGCGACATAATCGTACGCCTGTACGACACGATGCGCTGGGGCGGAACGCCCTACGCACGACAATACGCCGACACCGTTCGCGCCGTTTACAAACACGACGACCCCCAGGCCGGTTATCCAGCCGCACGGGCGGTGGCGCACACGCTGGCTGGCTCAATGCTGATCAAAGATATCTTCTTCACCGCCGAACTGGCCACCAGCCCGGAAAAACTCAACCGCGATCGCGAGAAATACGATGTCAATCCCGCAAACGGCGACCGGATCTCGTACAGACATCTGCTGAACGTCACGCTTCCGTTACCGTTCTGGAATCCGACAATAAACGTCTCGGCCCCGAGTTGGTTGATGCAAATCATCAAGCGAATGCGGTGGATGAGGCGGATTCTGCCCGGTTGGAACCGCGCCAAAAACGATATTCTGCAGCGCTACAGGCAGGCGGTCGCGGACTTCCTTGCCGCCGAACCGGGCGACGCTGAAGCTTTGGCGGGCCTGCAGGGCGGGATATGCATACAGTGCATGAACCCGCGTTGCCTGGAAGTCGGATGCCCGCTGGAGAACCGCATCCCCGAGTGGGTCGAACTGGCCGCGAGCAACCGCTGGCGCCAAGCGGCCGAAGAATTGCACGAGACCAACAATTTCCCCGAGTTCACGGCGCGCATCTGCCCGGCGCCTTGTCAAACACAGTGCAAGTCGGCGATAAATTCGTCAGCCGTCGAGATACGCCAGGCCGAACTGGCGATCATCGACAAGGCCTTCACCGAGGGCTGGATCAAACCGCAGAAGCCCGACGTAAAGACGGGCAAATCCGTCGCGATAGTCGGTTCGGGACCGGCCGGGCTGGCGGCCGCTCAACAACTCGCTCGCGCAGGGCACGACGTAACCGTGTTCGAAAGCGATGACGACATCGGAGGCCTGTTGCGATACGGCGTGCCCGAGTTCCGCCTGGAGAAGGAACTCATCGACCGCAGAGTAAGGCAGCTGGCGGATGAAGGAGTAACGTTCAAGACCGCGACCACCGTGGGTGTGGACATCACCGCAATCAAACTCAGGGAACAGTTCGACGCAGTTTGCCTGGCCACCGGAGCAACGGCTCCGCGCGACCTGGATCTGCCCGGACGCAAACTCAACGGAATACACTTCGCTCTGGACTACCTCGCCGGTCGCCAACCGATCTCCGCCAGGGACAAATCCGTGGTCGTCATCGGAGGAGGAGACACCGGAAACGATTGTGTCGAAACCGCCCTGGAACAGGGAGCCAAGTCAGTGGTGCAGCTTGAAATACTGCCCGAGGACAAAGTCGCCAACGATCCCACCCACGACAACCACGCTTCCGACCGGATCGATCGCCGATGGCTGGTGCAGACCAGGGAATTCCATGGAAACGATCACCTGACCGAAGTGGCGGCCACCGAAATCCAATGGACGCGCCGGTCCGACGGAATGAACGAACCGGTCGCCGTGCAAGGCGGTGATTTCACTATCCCCGCCGACATCGCTCTACTGGCTGTCGGGTTCAACCGGACGGTCGACGAGAACCTGGCCGGGCAGCTAGGCTTGACCACTGATGACGACGGCGGGATGTTTGTAGAACGATACTCAACATCAGTAGACGGTGTTTTCGCCGCGGGCGACACGGTGAGCGGACCGGCGCTGGTGGTCAACGCGATTCGCAGCGGCAGGAAAGCGGCCGCACAGATCAATTCCTACCTCGGGCGATAACTTCCACCACCATGCCACGCGAATCGAAAGCAAATCGAATCCGGCGAGTCGCCGACCTGATCGCCAAACTCAAGAGCGCCTATCCCGACGCAGACTGCGCCCTGAGACACGGTAATCCGCTGAAACTGATGGTTGCGACGATATTGTCGGCCCAGTGCACCGATAAACGGGTGAATGTCGTCACCAGGACGCTCTTCAAGAAATACAAAACGCCCCGGGACTACGCCTCAGCCCCGCCCGGGGAACTGGAAGACGAAATCCGCTCGACCGGTTTCTTCCGCAACAAAGCAAAGAACATCCGCGGAGCCTGCGCGAAAATCATCAGCGATTTCGGCGGGAAGGTGCCCCGCACAATGGATCAGTTGCTTACGCTGCCCGGCGTGGCGCGCAAGACCGCCAACTGCGTTCTGGGCAACGCTTTCGGCGTGGCTGAGGGGGTGGTTGTCGACACGCACGTGATACGCCTTTCCGGGCGTCTGGGCCTTACGAAGCACAAGGACCCGGTGAAGATCGAGCGGGACCTGATGGAGCTTGTTCCGCCCGAAGAGTGGATCCTCTGGTCTCATCTGCTGATATTCCACGGCCGGGCGATATGCGACGCGCGCAAACCCGACTGCGAAAACTGCCCCCTGGCCGAGCTCTGCCCGTCAGCGGGCAAACTCTAGAAAGCGTCCGCAGGGGGCGCGCTGTTTCCCTCGACTTTCGTGTCGACTACCCGGATGCTGTTCTCGGGCTCGATGAATTTCTTGTACACATTTCCGGTTATCGTGCAGCCTGAGACGACAATATCGCTGCATGATACGGCGCTGAAGAGTTCGGCCTTGAGCGCAGTTAACCTATTGTCTTTTATTACACACCGCTCGAGGCGTATGTTGCGGCTGTCGGAGAAACTGAATCCGCCAAATTCCTTGTTCCTGATGAACTTTGAATTGCTGAACACGATATCAAATGAACCGAAAACGGATAGTATCCTGTAGGTGCAGTCGCGAATTATTGAGTTGCTGAACTGCACTCGCGCCACGTCGTGGAGTTCGAGCCCTTTGATACCGCAGCCGAACAGGTCGCACTTGTCTATCACTACGTCGACACATTTGTCCATACGAACCACACCGCCCGTGCAGTAGCCCTCAGGCGTGTGACCGAGTACGAGGTTCTTCAGGGCTATGCCCTTGCAGTCGTCGAAACTCAGCACGGTTGCGTAACGCGATTTGGCCAGGAGTTGCGGAGCCTCGCCCGCCCCGATCAGCTTGAGATCGGCGACGTCGCGAACGGTCAATTCGTAACCGTCGAACACTTTGCGCCAGCGAACGAACTTCATCTGTCGCTGGGGAACGCTCCCCATATCGTAGATGCCCGGGCGAAGTTCGATTGTCCGATTCGGCCCGATAGCGGAGATCAACTCATCCGCCGTCCCGACGCTGATTACCTCCCGCCCGCAACCGCTGACAACCGCGATTGCTATCGACAGGAATACGATTGTCCATTTGCTGTTCATTTCGCTGCTCCCCGTGGTCACACCACGTTGCGGTTTTCGTCTTCGTGCGAGGCGTGTTCGGCCTGTGAGCGGTCTTCGTCCTGCCGCTTGTGGTTAATGCCCAGTTTCTGTCCGTAAAGTCGGAAGAGGTCTTCGGGTGTCAGACCGAGGATCTGGCAGATGCTGATCAGGAAGAACAACATGTCCGTCGCTTCGACGCGCGCGTTCTGAACGTCCTGCAGTTCGTATTGGCGACCTTCCTTCGCTTCGCGATACCAGTGTTTCCAGGACAGGCATTCCTGCAGTTCGTGACATTCGGAGGACATCGCGTCTACGTAATTCTTGATCGCCCGCCCCACTTCAGTCCGCAAACCGCCTTCGTCGGGAAGCGTGCCGTCGGCTTCAGCCGCACGAAGCGCCTCGCCGAGCGCCGCAGTGTCGAAACCCGCGCGCTTGTTAAGGTCGGCCTGCATCGGCCAGATGTCCGCAAGAGACTCAATGGTTTCACCGCTCATCTTAATCTGCTCCAAATCCGAGGATCATTGTTCAAGTTGCGAGCATTCTACCGATCCCCACACCAATAGAACCATCGAAAAACAGCTTTCCCCCCAAATCACCGCCTCTCCTACAACTTCCGCGCCGACGCTGCGGGCCGAACTTTCTTCGGCTTCCAGTCAATCCGGGCTTTGCGCGTTGAGAGGTCGACCGATACTTCGGCGTGGGCGAACGACCGGGTGTAGACCCATTTCTTCCTGGTTGCATCGCCTTTGGGTTTGCCCAACGGTTTGTGAAACTCGGGGTAATCGATAAGGGCGCCGTGTTGGTCGCGGTAGCCCCACGAATAGCAGAAGTAGCTGTTCTCCTGCGCGGAGACCAGAAAACACGCCAGGGAAAACGTGATCTTGGCTCGGGCTTCTTTGGCAAGCTGCCTGGCGGATAGCGCCATCTTCGTTTTGTTGGTCCAGTTGAATTCCGGATCGGGCCAGCCTTTGACCACAACGATCTTCCCGCTCTTTCCGGCCTGGATAATCGCCTCGATGTCGGCTGCGATGGACTCTTTCTTCCGGCTCTGGAAGGCTCCGAAGTGCTCCACTGCTACGCCATCGGCATGGGGCAGGAATTCGCGTCCCCTCATCGCCAGCCCACGATCCGAGCTTCGCAGTCCGTTGTAGAGCAGAATCGCCTTATCTCCCATCTTCTTCCTGGCCTGTTGCATCATGTCAGCGACCGCCTTCGTGACCAGGGGCTTCTTTCCACGCCCCCACCCCTTGCTGATCCATTTGGGGTTCGTAATTTGAAGCAGCGCATCCATGAAGATACCGTCGCAGCCGTATTCCTTGACGGCCTTGCCGGCGATCGACGCCCACCATTGGCGAAACTCGGCGTTGAGTAGGTTGTACTGTTCGAGCTTCCGAATTTTGTAAAGGGGCTCGCCCTTCTTGTCGCGGAAGATCCAATCGGGGTGCTTGCTGAACTCCTTGCAGGCGTCGTACAGCGGATAGTTGAGAAACCCGTTCCAATAGAACAGTACTTTCATCTTGCCGTTCAGCGCCTTTAACCGCTTGGCGTCGTGTGCAATACCCTTTTCTGTAGACCCAAAGCGACCCCTGCCGTGCCCCTTCTCGAAGCAAACAAAGTTCGATGTCCGGGCCACGAATTTGGCCTCGCCGTCAGTCAACGGCCCGCTGCTCTTGCCGAAGTGGATGTAGACCGGAACAGTATCCCACGAAAACGGCTGCAAGACTGTTTTCCCGCTGGCACATGCAGTACTGCAGAGGCTCGCCAGCAGGGCGCAAGCAACGATGTTCCGCAATCTGCTGTCAGTTTTCTGTTCTGTCGCCTGGCGAATAATCATAGGTATTCTCTGCACGCGTTTGGCCGCTCGACCTTCGGCACGCACCAGTATGATACCGCCGCCGCCGGCGAAAAACAGCAGCGAGAACCGCGAATCTTGTCAGCCGCATGCTGTGTGGTATAATGGCCGCTATCGATCACGCCGGTGCGCTGGGCGAGAATAAGCTTTAGGCAGGTATGATGGCATTTCCTTCGGTTCCGACATTTCGGACGATCCTCCTGGCCATTGCCCTGGTCTCGGGTGGTTCGGCGCGAGCGGGCGAGACCCGGCCGCTGAGCAAAGTGGTAGCCGAATACATGACCGGAGATCTCGAAACGGCCATCATCCCCACGCCGCAGAAGGCGCAACTGAAAGACACGGTCTTCGCCGCAGGCAAGGTGCTCCTGGTCAAGCCGGACCGTTATGGCGCGCCCGATACGCTGGATAAGGAACTCACCCGGCTTCTGGGCAAGGATAATGTTACGGCGACAACCGTGTCGTCGTTTCTTCGAGCTGCTCGGTCGGCGGGAACGATCGTTTTGGTCGGTGACGCCCGGCGGAACGCTGCGACAGCGCAGACAGCACACGCCAAGGCCCTGGTCCAACTCAACACGAGCGTCAAGAATGCCGGGCCGGACGCCTACATTCTGCTGAGCGCCGCTGGAAAGGGCGATGGTCCCAACATTGTCGTGCTGGGCGGCAACTCGCCGGCGGGCGACTTCTGGGCGCTGTGTACGCTGCGTCAGATGGTCTTCAGAAAAGACGGCGTTTCGTACATTCGCGAAGGTCAGATCGCCGATTTTCCACGTTTCCGCCTGCGAGGCAACAAGAGGCCGAGGCAGTGGGAGTGGCGGTACAAGGCGAACTACGGATGGTTCTTCGAAGCGCAGCCAAAGGGTGACAAGAGCTTTCGCACAGATTACTTTCGATCGCATGGTGCGTGGGTGCATTACGGCAGCCCGCTGCCGGCCACTGACGAGGAGATGGACAAACTTATCTCCGGCTACGACGAGGCCGCTGTCGGAACGAGGATGCCAAGGCGCCGCGCCGGCGCTGCTGAATACTACCGTGCAGGATGTCGGGAATTCGTTCTCAAGTTTGACGACAGCGCCTCGGAAATGAGCCCGGCCACTGTCCGGAGGTTCGGCGAGAGCGGGTTCTTCAAGGCGCTGCATCATTTTCTTACGGGCATGCACAAGCGTATCAAGCACATCGATCCGAACAACCGCATATACTTCATGCCCCGACCGTACTACGCCAACAGCTTCGAGCTGGCCTCATACGCCAAGGCCCTCAGGGTCTACGGTCCGCTGCCTGGGGACATGGGGCTTTCGGTCTGCGGTCCGGAGGTGATCAGCCGCAATATCTCAACGGGCTGCCTGAAGGAATTCCGCGTACTGTTCGGCCTGAAGGCCAAGGCGCAGATCTACGATAACCGCGGGCGAGGCGGCGATTACTTCGCCTGTAGCGGCAGATCCCCGGACCTGTGGAAGGAAGTCGACTGCCTTTTCCCCGAACGGGGCTCGCCGGTAACGCGAATCACGGTTTACGATTACCTCTGGAATCCCGGCGCCTACAATCCGAAACGCTCGCTGCTGCTGGCCGTCCGCGAGTTGGCCTCGGGACGCCCGGAGGTCTACGCGCCGCTGCGAGACTACATTCTCTACTGGAATAAGAACCGCTGGCCCGGCGCCGCAATGTCGCGCAAAGAGGCCGTCGAGCACTTCGCCAAGACCAATCGAACGCTGAAGGCTAAGTATGAAGCGCTCGCACGGATCCTCGATAAGAGCCCCCTTGCCCTCGAGCTAAAACTCACCGACGAACTGTGGGGCACGCGTTCGACGGCGGGGAGCTTCGAGTGGGGAGAATACGCCAAGCTGCGACGGAGGTTGGAGTTCGAACCGTACATGTCCGCATTCGGCTGGCGGGAAGGGCGCGTGGCGCGTGCGGTAAAGGCGCCAACCATCGACGGCCGGCTCGACGAGAAGGCCTGGTCCAAGGCGCCCAGATCGGTTGCTTTCGTCCGGCCGGTCTGGTCGGCGAAGCAACCGCCTCCCCGGGCAGATGACATGAAGACCCCGCCCGAAGAATCCACTACCGTTCGCCTGCTCCACACGCGCAGCCACCTGTACATCGGAATTGACTTCGCATACAAAAAACGTCCGCAAACGCCCGACTGGGCCAAGGTGCTTTGGAAGGACATCCCTCGCCCGGGGCAGGGCAACCTGGCCTGGCGGGCGCCGTGTTTCGAACTGTTTCTCGACCCGACCGGTCAACGCGAAACCTATTACCAAATCGTCGCCAATATCGCGGGCGTCTGGCTGTCGAAGCATTTCGGCGCCTACAAACCCGGCGATGTCCCCCAGCGATGGCGGCCGGAGTTTAAGTTCGCCTTCGAGTTGCACGACCGCCGCGGAACATTCGAGGCGTCCGTGCGCCTGGCGGATCTTACCGATACCCCGCCTGCGCCCGGGCGGGCGTGGGCGTTCCAATGTTTCAGGTCGAAGATCGGAACGTTCAGCGTTTTCAGCGGTATCTTCGATCTTGTCGGCGGAGAACACGCAGCCAACCAGTTCGGCCGGATCGTCTTCGAGTAGATCCGGATGGTGAGAAGCGTATGGATTGCGAACGATATGGCAACAGCTTTCGATGGATGGTTTGGGCGGCTCTGGGAGTGATTGTCACATCCGTGGCCGCTTGGGGCGGTCCTGCGGGCTCCCGCGCGGCATGGTGGTTTGCGCGCGATAGCGTCAAGCCCATCGCCGATCTGGTCAATACCGCCGAGGCTGGCAAGGCCCCACGCTTCGGCGATAGCGTCGGAAGCTTCCGGGCCGACGTGTCGGGCAGGGCAATTCGCGTCACGGGCAAGTTTCCGACCGCGGGAGTCTGGCGGTTCGATCTGACGACTTTCGACGGGCGGTTCGACATGCGGCAACTGTACGTACCGTACGGTTCGGCGGCGTATCCTAATGTCAATTCCATCCACACCCGGCGCCTGGCGAAGCTGCTGGGCAGCGCCGATAAAGCTCTCACCCACACCGGTCCCTGGGAGATATTCAACGGCCAGTGGAAGGTCCCGACCGCACGGGTAGCCTTGGACGACAAGCATATCTACACGTCCTGGTTCGACCTGCCCAGTCTGGACGACCAGAAAGCGGGGAGAGTTTACGCCAGTTTCGCCCTGGAAATCGGCCAGCCCGGAAAACACACGATACGGATTTCATTCGATGACTTCCCTCATCACACGCGCTGGCGACCGGAGCGGGGCAAGACAGACAAGCCCAAAGTTACTTACACCCCCAACCCGCTTCGCCCGCAAGACATCGGCTCGATAGCAATCGGCCCCGATGAGCGGGAGGCGTCTTTGAGCGACATTCGTCTCAAGCCGGAACTCGTAGGCAAGCACCCCCGGCTGACCGACCGGCCGGCTAGGGCGGACAAGACCTCGACGCTGACGCTGCGCGACCGGGAGGTCCAGCAGCTGATCATACGCCTCGACCCCGACCGCGGAGAGCTTTGGGAATATAGCGACGATGCCGAATCCATGGCCTCGGGCAACGATATGGATGCCGGCCGCAAAGGCCTGGATGTCTGCCGCATCTACGACCGCCTGGCGGGGCGACTGGATAAAGAGGCCCGACTAGCCGTCGACAAGTACTTCCTGAAGCGATTTGAGGGGATCTATACGTATTTCGTGTTCCAGCGCAACTATAACGCCACCGGATACGCACAGAACCATAACTCCAAAGCTGTTTGGGCGCTGGTCGGAGCGGGGCTAGTCTGGGATGGACCCGAAGCGAAAAAATGGCTGCGTTGGGCTACCATGATCTGCCGCAAGCGAGTGGAATTGCTCGCCCGCGACGGGGGCCTGGAATGGATGAACGAGGCCCGTCATTACGGGTTGGGTTTTTGGGAGACCTCCCGGCAGTTGATACGCCGGCATACCGGGGTGGACCTGGCCAAAGGGGCGTTCTTCACCAACGAATGGCGGTACGCCCTTCACAACGCCCCGCAGTTTCCCGCGGATCACGTCCCGATCATGACAACCCCCAACGGAAAGCAGAGCAATGCAAATCTCCCACTGCCTGACCGCATCGCGCCGGAGACAACACCGACGGGCTTCCATTTCGACGACTGCGACCAGGTCTTCATGCGCTCGGACTGGGGCAAGGATGCTCTCCGCATGCGCCTGACGGCCGGTTCAGTTTTCGGACGCACCGGCGCCGCCAAAGCCCTGCGATACAACTGGGCCCACTGCCCCGTCAACCGCGGTTCGATCGCGATCTGGAAGGGCCCGCATAAGATTATCCTTGAGCCGGGATGGGACCGGACATATCGCAAGACGGCGGCCAACAATAACTGTATTCTCGTCAACGACACCGACCAGTGGGGCGGCGGGCAGGTATGGCACCCGCGGCTGAATTCGAACCAGGTCGGGCAGATCACGATGTTTGCCGACGGTAAGCACCTCTCGGTCGCCCGCGTCGACCTGAAAAACGCCTACCCGCCGGGCGCCCGCATAGGCGCCCTGTCGCGCGTGCTGGTGTATCTCAAACCCGATCACATCCTGATCTTCGACCGCCTCGAACCGGTCGGCAAGGGCAAGGCCCAGTGGCGGTATCACGGGGCTTTCATCGAGCCGACAAAGCAGGCCGGACGGTTCACCGTCTTCGGCTTCGAGCGGATCCGCCAAAAGGGCGGGACCAAGCCGGAAAGTTATGAAAAGGCCTTCACCAGATTGGGCGAAGTGAGTTTGGAGGTCGCTTTCCTTACACCGGGCCCAGCGGCCGCCGTAGGAACATCTGATGTGTACTTCCGCGGAAATCCTTTTCGCCAGCCGATGCGACACCTGCGCGTAGTCCGCAACGGCTCTGGGGCGATTCAACTCCTCACGGCCTTTGCGCCGAAGCTCCGTTTGGCCGCAGCGGGGCAAAACAGCTTCACGGGCACGCAGGGCGACGTTTCGTGGACCGTTGTTCTCGGGGGAAAAGACGCCGGCGCCCTCAGTTCGGACGCCCACCTCGCCGTGGCGGCCCGCAACCGCAAAAGCGGTCTGGCCGAAGTGTTCCGTTTCGGCGGGCGGCGGATCAAACTCGACAAGGTCGACGTTCCCGCCGACGGGGTCGACCTTTTCGCAGCCATTCGCAACGGAAAAGTCATCCGGACGGTTTCCTCGAAGCAATCGAAGACATCCGCTCCACGACGGTGAGAGATGAAAACCCCACACGGAGATCCGCATGTAGGGCTTGCGCGCAGCTATTTCGCCGGCTGGGCGGCGTTGTGCTTTTGGCGCATGTATTCAGCCAGTTTGGCGAGGTCCGCGCTGAATCGCCTTATTCCTTCGGCCAGTTTTTCGGTCGCCATCGCGTCTTCGTTCATCATCCAGCGGAAAGTCTTTTCGTCCAGTTTGGTCTGCTCGAGATGCAGCTTTCTTGCGTGGTCGGGGCATAGCTTTCGCTCGAGATGATCGTCGTTGGCGTCGAGTTCGGCAAGCAGTTTCGGCGAGATCGTAAGCAGGTCGCAGCCGGCAAGTTCGATAATCTCGCCGGTGTTGCGGAAGCTTGCGCCCATGATCTCAGTGTCATAACCAAATCGTTTGTAGTAGTTGAAGATATGCGCGACCGACAGCACGCCGGGATCTTCGGCGGGAGGAATGCTGTCGACGCCGCGAGCAGCTTTGTGCCAATCGAGTATCCGTCCGACGAAAGGCGATATCAGCGTTACGCCTGCTTCGGCGCACACAACAGCCTGGGCAAAGCTGAACAGCAGCGTGAGGTTGCAGTGAATCCCCTCGCCTTCAAGCTGTCTAGCCGCCGCGATTCCCTCCCATGTCGAAGCTATCTTTATTAATATCCGCGAGCGGTCGATCTGCTGGTCGGCGAACATTGCGATGAGGCGTCGTGCGGCGTCTACGGTTGCGGCGGTGTCGAACGACAGCGTCGCGTCGACTTCAACCGAAACACGGCCGGGAATAATCGAGAGAATCTCGGTCGCGAAATTCACCGCCAGCCTCTCCAGACACGGTCCCATATCGGCTTGCAGGTCCGACACGTCGACCCCGCCCCATGCGACAGCATCGTCGACGAGATGCTGATACTGCGGCAGCTGGGCTGCGGCCAACAACAGCGATGGGTTTGTCGTCGCGTCACGGGGCTTGTCGCGCCTGATCGAATCGATGTCCCCGGTGTCCTCGACAATGACCGTCATTTCACGCAACTGGTCCAGTACGCTCATGATAATTCCCTTTCACTTCCAAGTGGCCTGCCACTTCACTCTAGTCTTGGTGCGGGTGGAATTAAAGATGATATCGGTGTTTATGGGCGGTCATTTGGCTGCGGGTTTCAGGCGCGGGTCGCCTAAGTCCAGGCGGTAGAGTATTTGGTTGTAGTCGTACCGCGGCGTGGTCCGCGGGGCCTTGGAGAACGTGCTGGTGTACGTACCCTCGAAGTGGATGAACCGTCCGTCCTTACTATCGAGGAACGCGTGATGCACCGGATTGTAAAACGTGTATTTGTAGTGTGTTACAATCTTTATCGCGAAGCTCCACGGGCCGGTGGGCGAGTCGGCCTGGGCGAACCATATCTCGCCCAGGTACGAACTGGAGCCCCCGGCCTGGCAACCGATGAGTATCCAGCGCTTCAGGTGCGCGTTCCAGCGAATCGAGCCGCGGTGGAGACGCACCTCAGCCCCGTCCGCATCGCGCAACTGGAACCGGGCCTCAGCAACCTTCAGCAGGCCCGCGCTGATCATTTGCTTTTCCCGGGCCTGGGCAATCGGATCGGTATCGGCCTTCCAGGCCCAGACCACCTTGCCGGCCGCGTCGCGATGGACCTTGCTCTTGCCTCCGGCGTAGCGACTTCCCGGAACCAGGCAGGTGAAGGCCTCGTACTTCTTCGAATCGCCCACTGCGGTGAGAGTGGCTGGCGCGCGAACTACGGGCCAGGGATTGTTGAACACGAGCCACTTGCGCTTCTGTTCGGTAATCCGGATCGGATGCCCGGTCGGGATGCGCCATGTCTCATCGAGCGCAAACTTGCCGCCCGACTCGAAGACGGCCTTCTTATCGTTCCACACCGCCAGGCCGTGGCCGATTCGCTCGCCCAGGCTCTTCATCTGCGAATAATGCGCCGTCAGACGCTCGGCGCCCGAAGCGTCGGAGACCACCGCCAGGCCATGGATCCAAACCATCGTGGCGGGGGTGTTCGCAATCGGGCACATTTTGCGGCTGAAGCCGGACGCCGACGTGAAGTACTTGTAATTGAGCCCGCCTGCCGGATCTAGCCTTCCGCTTGCGGGCAGCTCTACCGTCGCCCCAGACGTCTGGAAATGTCCCAGCGGATATCCAGGCCGGTTCGTGTCGCCCCAGAACCAATACGCCCGCCCGCGGTAAACCGCAACCTGCGCCGAATCCTGCCCGAACACGCGCCCGTTAAGCAAAGGTTCTCTCAGCGGAGCGGTCTTGCCCAACAACAGGCTGTCGCGATAGATCCCCCCGCCGGTCAGGCGGCAGGACCGTTCGGCGATATTCAGGCGCCTGATCTTCAGGGTCGCCGACCCGCCCGGGCGTATCTTCAACGCCTTACCGGCGAATCCGAACCCGTCTTTGGGAAATGCGTAACCGTGGCTCCGCACGAAGAAGAAGACGTCGCTGTTCATCAGCCCCGGTTCATTGAAAGCGATCCAGCCGGCGCTGTCGGTTACGAAACGGATATTGTTGACAGTCTCCAGTTCAACAAGCGGAACGCCCCGGGCGCTTTCGCTGTCGACCACGCGAATTCCGAACGGTTCGGGAGGCTTGGCGGCGGACAAACGGGACGACCAAATCGACAACCCGCAAACAACGAAAACAAACGTGCGTTTCATATCCGTTCCTTTCAGCCGTCAACACGCGACAATCACGGGATGTTCTTTTCACCGGTCTTGCTCAGCAGTTTCCCGGAGATCCCTATCGTGTCTTTCAGGTCCGAGGCGTCCAGCAGGAAAATGTGATTGGTCTTCGTCTCCGGATCTCCGCCGACGAACATTATCCACTTTCGATCGGGGGTGAGCTGGGGATGAAAGTGCGATTTCTGCCCGCGCCCGTACGTTCGCCACTCGCCCGTCAGGTCGAAAAACTCGCTTCCGCCGGCGCTCACTTTCCGCGCTGCGACGAGATGGTGACGCCTGGCGTCCTCCCAGAACCACAGTCGTCCCTGCGGGTCCCAGCCGGTATGCGTATATCCAAACTCCCTGGGCAACGGAAACTCGAATCGCGATCGGGTCAGCGGATCGTACAGCCCTCCGTAGTTGCCCTTACCCGACGACGGAATCACTTCGTAGACGACGCCCCGCGTAGTGGCGACGAAATGGCAGACGTGGCCTCTTGTGGTGTTGTCGCGGGCCTTTACGCTAACGCCCGGGTCGCCCGCCCGCAGGTATTCGTACTTGCCGCCCGTCAGGTCGGTCATCAGCATTCCCATACCGTTTGGGGGATGGCAGAAAATGAAGCGCTCGTTGTCGTATGGGATAACGTGATGGATGTGACAGTCGATTTTGCAGAGCACCCGTCGCTGTTTGCTCTTGAAGTTATAGGCGACAACGCGGGCGGATTTGCCCTTGGCCGGTCGCCTGTATCGGCTGCCGATAGGCGATTCGATATACGCAAACCACGCTCCGTCGGGCGTAATGCAGTTCTGCCCGGCGGCGCGGTATCCTTCGGGCAGCCTAAAGAGCAACTGGTCCTTCAATGTCGCCAGATCAACCGCACGGACGGTGTCGCCCTTTTCTCCGGTGAAGTAGACCACGCGCCCGGCGGCGACGCTCAGTACGCTTCTGTGGTCCAGCACGCCCCGGCCGGCTTCGGTGCACCAGTTGTCCCAACCGGTTTTGGGCGTGTCGCCCTTTGTGATTTGCACGGACCGACCGGTCTGCAGGTCCAGGCGATAAAGCTGGACCTCGCCAGATCCCGCACGATGATACACCAGGTGTTTCAGATCCCGAGTGAACGATGGAATGAAGTAATACAGCGGGTAGCAGGTTGCCTTTCCGGAAGTCAGTTGCACCGCCCTCCGCCCCGTGCCGGGCGCCTTGAGCCTCTTGAACTTGTCGGACAGCTTGATCTCGGCGTTTGGATCGTAGGGATACGACGCGGCGGCCGGCTTGGCGGTGGTCTTACCGCGGGCCAGCTTCAGCATTTCGCTGCCGGCCAGCAGGAATGTGCCCGTAACGTATTCGTGTGAATGTTCGCGTTTGACGGTATACGGGGCGCGACCGACGTGCTGGCCCCAGCAGACTTTCCCCTCGTCGTCCACAACCTTGCACAAGCCTTTCCAGGCGCTGCGGATGACGGGCAGGTACTTCTTCCGGTCGAGCACGCCGTTGTTCACTCCCCACGCCATCGCGTACGTAAAGAAGCCCGTCCCGCTCGATTCGGGCGTGGGAATGTGGGCGTCGTCGGCGAGATTCGCCCGCCATAATCCGTCGGATCCCTGGCGGTTGACCAGGGAGGCGGCCATCGTCTTGAGCAACTCTTCATAGCGTTTGTAGTTCGGATCGTCTTTCGGCAGGTATCGCAGGATTCGCGGAAGGCCCGCCATCACCCAACCATTGCCCCGCGACCAGAGAACTTTCTTTCCGTTTGGGCTCTTGTCTTTGGTGCGGGCCTTGTTGTCGCGATAGAAGAGTCCTTCATTCTTGTCGAAAAGGTAGTCGGCGACCTCCCAGAACACTCGGTTCATGTATGCGTTGTATTTCTTGTCGCCGGTTGTGCGGCTCATCATCGCAAACGCCGGCGGACCGACGTAGAGCGTGTCGATATAACCCCACCCGCGCTTGTACGCCGGTTCGGTGAGCGACAAGCGGGAGTCCATGTACTTCATTGACGGCGCGATCGCGGACTTCTCGCCCGTAAGGGCGTGGATCTGGAGATAAGTTTGAACGCACGTGAGCCTGTTGGCGGGGTGAGGCTCCGTACCGACTCGCCACTTGTGTCTCTTCGACCAGGCGACCGCCTGCTTCAGCAACTTGTCGTCTCCGGTCACTTCGTGAAACGCCATCACACCGGTGTACCACGTCGCTCGGATCCAGTTCCGGTCGCTCGATCGCCAGGGATGCTTGAGTTGACGGTTGTTGACCTTGTGCATAATCGCGGTGATCCGGTCAGCCGAGAATACGTCGGACTTAATCGGCTCGGCGATCGTGCAGCCCTCGGCCGCAAGGATGCAAACAGCTGTCAGGATCGCTGATATGTGTCGCATGCTGATCATTTATCGCTCTTTTCGGGAAACACAAGTTCGCTTGACACCAATAGTTTCCTGTCATCGGTGACCGTTATAAACCAGGCGGTCGCTTCCTTTGGCGGCGCGGCGGCGGTGATGCGATTGTCTTCGATCGTCGCGGGCGTTTCGGTCCACTTGCGCCCGCGGTTGTTCCCGGCGAGTTTGGCGGTCGTGTAATGCAATGCGGCGGCGGTCAGTTTGGTCTTCGTCTTAACAGTTGCGGTCGCCTTGCCGCTGGAAATCGCAGCCGGTCCAACCAGCGGAAGCACCACCCCGCCCTTAAGGTGGTGATTAATGAAAACTTCAATCGCTTTGGGTCGATCGAATATGTGTCCGTGACGCAGGTTCGGTGCGAATCGCATGTTCTTGCCGAGCGCTTTGACCAGTGCGGCGGTTTTGGCGTGGGAGTCCGGCGGGTAGGCGAAGTCGGCTCCGCCGTTGACGAACAGAACGGGCATAACCGCCGAACCGGCGTACGATGACGGGTCCCACAGGCGCACCCATTTGGCGCGGTTATCGTCGGACATCTTCTTGAAGTGGCCCAGCCAGCAACTGTTCTCATGGAGGAACCCACAGCCGTAGACCGGAACCGACGCCTTGAAGCGATTATCGAGCCCCGAGACGATGCACGTGAGGTATCCGCCCCAACTGATGCCCGTGAGCGCCGTCCGATCGGCGTCGACTTCCTTGAACGATTGGATCAGCGAATGGGCCAGGATAACGTTGGCCACCGCGTGATAGGTCCACTGGTCACTGTTGGGCTGATCGATGGCTCCGAACTTGGTCCCGTCGCCCTGGTCCGGTCCGCCGTCTTTGAGGCGTTTTTTGCCCGGTCCGCAACCGCCAAGATCCATCGAGATCGCAGCGTAACCGCGTTTGGCCCACAGCGCAGCCCACTTGTCGAACGCCCTTCCGCCCCCGCCGTGAACGAGCACAACTGCGGGCAGGTTCTTATCCTTTGAAGCATCTCCCGACAGCGTGCCCGGAGTCGAGTAGTAAGCAAACACGCGCGTGGGCTTGCCTTTGTACGCCTCACCGGTGAAGTGCAACGCTCGCACACCCTTAACGGTGCTGTCAGTCCACTTGTACGCCGGGGCCGCGCTTAGCGCTTTGAGATCCCAGGGCGTAGTCTTCGGCAGCGTGTCGGCCGGGGTGATCTGCCGAGCTTTTCCCGCGGCCTGACACAACGGTCCAACCAGCAGCAGAACGATCAGAGCGGGAAGATAACGATAGCGCAGTTTCATCTTCATCGTGTTTCCTCATGCACAACGTTCCGGAAAGGTCAACGATATCCTACACGAGGAATAACACCCATGCACGCAAGATAAGCACTCTGACCCATCTTCGATGCGGGGTCGTAAAACTTCAGGCGCGACGTAGCTCCAATCGCCTGGGGGCGGTATACTATTCAATGTCGCATTCGATATCAAAGGCGGTCATCATGAAACTGGCGATAAGGCCGATACTCACGGCGCTCCTGGCGGTCGCACTTTCCGGCAGTATTGCCCTGGCGGACGCCGCTGGCGACTTCGAGTCAATTTTCGGCAACGAAGCCAGGAAGGTCTCCGCCAGCAGCACTAAGATTGACGATGTGAAGTTTGCCGCCAAGCTACTCCAAGCCGCCAAAGACATGCCCGATTCGCCAGCCTTGCAAGCCCTGCTGTACGAAAGGTCGTCTCAATTCGGTTCGACCGCAATCGCCGGCTGCGATACCGCCCTGCAAGCGCTGAAACTGCTCGAAGAAACGGTCCCCGCCAAGAAAGACCTCTGGCGACAGCGGCAGTTCGAAGTTGTCAAATTCCGTTTCGACAAGAGCTACGGTGCGGCCAGGAAGGCCGCCGGCCAACCGTATATGGATATGCTCGAGGTCCTCGCGGACGCCAAGGTCGCTGATGGCAAAGGAACCGAGGCCAAGACGCTCTACAGCCGGGCGCTCATGGTCGCGAATTACATCAAGTCACCCAGGGCGGCCGAGATTCTAGCCAAGTCCAAGCGCGCCAACGCGGTGGTCGCCCAGCAAGCCAGACTCAAATCGCTCCGGACCAAACTCAAGAAGAACCCCCGGGATACATCCATCCGCAAGGAATTGGTTGTCCTATACGTTGTCGCCCTCGACAACCCCGCCCAGGCGGCGAGGCTGCTCACCGACGACCTTGACGAAATTACTCGAACATATGTTCCCCTGGCCGCGGGGAAGCTTGAAACTCTCGATAAGTCGATTTGCCTGGAACTGGGCGATTGGTACTACCGGACGTTGTCGAAGAAGGCGTCGGCCGCCGGGAAGCCTGTGGTTCTGCGACGGGCGCAGGGATACTATCAACGGTTCCTGGAGTCTCACACGAAGAAGGACGCTCAGTCGTACAAGGTCAAGATGGCCTTGGAAAGCATTGAAAAAGTACTCGGGAAACTTGGCCCGCCCGTTGTGTCCGGGGGCGGGACACTGACGCTGAATCTGGCCAGGGGCGTAACAATGAAGCTCGTCCGCGTCCCTGCTGGTAAGGCCGTGTTAGGGAGTCCGAAATCGGAGAAAGGCCGCGGGTACGGCGAAGATCAGCACGCGGTGGTGATCCCCAAGGCGTTCCACCTGGGCGCTACGGAAGTTACGATCGAGCAGTTCGCGGCCTTTGTCGATGCGACCGGCTACAAGACGTTTGCCGAGCAGCACAACTCCGCCACCATATTGAAGGGCTCCTGGGTGATGGTCTCCGGCGCATCGTGGCGCAAACCGAGCTTGGAATTCAAGCCGACGCCCAAGCACCCGGTGATGTGCATCAACTGGGTTGATACGATCGCGTTCTGCAAATGGGCCGCCAAGAAGACCGGCCGCCCGGTCCGAATGCCCACCGAAGCTGAATGGGAGTACGCATGCCGGGCGGGGGCAGCCACACGGTTCTGCTTCGGCGAAGATGACAAAGCTCTGGGCCAATACGCCTGGTACAAGGGCAACGACGACAATTCGTCACACCCCGTGGCCCGAAAGAAACCCAACAAGTGGGGGCTGTACGACATGCACGGAAACGTCTCGGAGTGGTGCCCGCGAAAGCTCCGTGGCGGCGGATGGGGAAGCGGCCCGGATCACCTTCGCTCAGCGTACCGCCGTCAGGCCCAGTCCCACTGGCGAGCGGCCAATATGGGATTCCGTGTCGCGATAGGTTCGGTAACCCCGGCTGCGTCCTCAAAGTGAGGGCCGCAGACGATGAGGCATTTTCAGTTTTCCTGGGTATCTCTATCAAGAGTTTTCGCGCGCCGCCGGCTGGCGATCGCCACATAGACGCACCACGCGATCGCCGGGATCAGCGTTAATATCAGCAGCATCGATGACGACAGCCCGCTGGTCTGCCCGATCCAGGCGAATGCGAAGCCTACTGGAACTGATCCGAGCGTAAGGGCCAGCATGAATCGCCCGAAGTGCATGTTGGCCAGACCGGCCAGCAGCGTCATGACCTCCGGAACAACGGGCAGCGCTCGCGATGCGATAATTCCGGCGGCGCCCCAGGAGTCAAAGAACTGCTGCAGATCGTCAAGTTCGCTGTCGCTTGCAAGGATACGGGCGGCTTTCAGTCCAAACAGGCGCGCCAGTCCGTAGGCCAGCAGTCCGGCGAGCATCGAACCGGCGGTTGCGATAAGCCCGCCGACAATCGGACCGTACAGCGTGCCCATGGCGGCCATTATCGGAGCAGCGGGTATCGGCAGGAACAGATCGGCGACTATCAGGGCGATCGCCACAGCCCAGGCAAAAGGGCGCACCGAAGCCAACCACTCCTGGTAGCCTTCAGAAGCGAAATAGGCGTCCATGTCATCGTGCCAGATGAAGTAAGGCGTCAGCAACGCAAACACAATCGCCAGGATTATCAAAGGCAACTTCCGCTGCAACGTCATCAAAAAACTCCCAAAAACACGGCGTCTAGGCGCGGCTGAAGTATTCCAGCACGGCTTCGATGCCTCTTTGCGCGACGGCGATCGGCGGTTCGGTCAGCGGGTTTCCGTCTATGCACAGCGCCGTCAGGTTCGAATTCAGCACCAACTCCGGCGGCAGTTCCATGATTTCGTTCGAGTCGAGATAAAGCTCGGCCAGGCTCGGCAGGCTCGTAAGCACCGCCGGTAGTACGCCGAATCGATTCGAATCGAGATGAAGTCTCGTCAAACTCTTGAGATTCGCCATCTCCGGCGGGAGAGTATCAAGATCGTTGAAACTGGCGTGTAGTTCAGTCAGACCGACCAGACCGACAATCTCCGGCGGCAAGGCGGTCAGGCCGTTGTCGTTGAGGTAGAGCGTTTCCAGAGCCCTCAGATTAACGATCCCCTCGGGCAATCGCCTCAGGTCATTACCGCTAAGATTGAGCGTAGCAAGCTCGCCCAGGCGAGCTATGTCCGCAGGCAAAACCGTCAGACCGTTGTCGCTGAGGTCCAGCTCAGTCAGCCCCTCCAGATTGATTATTTCAAGCGGGAATTTCCGAAGGCGATTACCGCCCAGGTGCAGCGTCTTGAGACCCGTGAGGTTCCCTATCCACGGCGACAGCGCGGTAAGATCGTTGGAGTCGAGATCCAGTTCAGCAAGATCGGTGAGATTGACTATCTCCGGCGGGAATTCTCTGAGGCGGTTGTCGCTAAGGTCCAGGCGGACCAGTTTGAGGAGCCTGACTATCTCGGTCGGAAGCTTCTTCAGACCGTTGGCGCCAAGATCCAGCATCGTCAGATTTCCCAGAGCTGCAATCTCGGCCGGAAGAGTCGCGATATCGTTATCGCGAAGGCCAAGCGTCGTCAGATTGACAAGTTGTCCGACCCCGGCCGGTACGCTCGTCAACGCGTTGGCTCCGAGATCGAGCGTCGTGAGATTCGTCAGCAGGGCGATCTCCGGCGGGAGGCTCGCGATACGATTGGCCGCCAGACCGAGCGTCTTGAGATTCCCCAGGGATCCCATGGACGGTGGAAGCGTCGCCAGGTCGTTTCCGCCCAGATCAAGCGTTTCGAGATTCGTCAGCCCCGCCAACTCATCGGGCAGTTCAGTCAACTCATTTCCGCCCAGAGTCAGCACGGTCAGTGCAGGAAGAGCAGCCAACTCGCCCAACAGTGTCGCTAGGTCGTTGCCTATATAGTTGGCGCTGAGACCAAGTTCGGCCAGGCCTTTCAATTCGATCAATTGCGAGGGTATGCGCGAAAGTCGGTTGTCGCTCAAGTCGAGCTTTTCGAGATTGTACAAACGATTAATCTCAGGCGGAAGTTCCCTGAGTTCGTTTCCGCGGAGGTTAAGCGACGTCAGTCCGGTCATCATGAGAAGTTCCGGCGGAAGCTCGGCCAGACCGTTTCCGCTGAGGTCCAGCGAGGTCAGATTCGTCAGCCCCGCCACTTCGGGCATGAGCGTAAGGAGATGCTCGTGCCAAAGGTGGATAACTTCAAGATACTTCAGCTCCCATGCGCTGCCTGCATCGCCCGACATCGCGCCCAGCGACAGACTAAGATGCGTCGCACCGGCCTGGCGAGCATCATCAACACGTTTTCGCGCTTCGGTAAGCGACATATCAATTCTCCAGGCCCGCGATCGCCGCAAGCGTTTTTCAGCCGGAGATTGTATCCGATGCCAAAGGCCGGGCTGTAGTGGAAACTGCTTTGATAGCGCCAACCGATAGGATACCATCCTCCATACGGCCGCGCCGGCCGACGGCAGAGTAAGTCACCGAATGGAATCTTGCAGAATAACTCGGAAAGGGTTTGCGGCGATGGCGACAACCGGTGTGAAATTTCAGGTCATGATCTTCTGTCTTCTGTTCGCCGCTTCGGCGCACGCAGGTCAGCCGATGTTCGATCCCGTGATCGATCGGGCCGGACAGGAGTGGTGTTACGCGGCCCAATCGACAACCGTGATCGGCATGCCGTTTGTCCCGGCTCCGGTTCAAGTCACCTATGACGGCGCGATCTACACGCGCTATGCCGAGCTTGCTTTCTTCTACGGTAAAGAGCTGCGCCCGGTCATGGCCCGCAACAAGACATTCCGCAACGGGTGGATTCCCGTCGTGGGCTACGGTTGGAAAGATCGAAGCGTGGACTATCACCTTGAGATTTTCAGCGCCGAGCTTCCGGGGCTCGGGCGGGGCAATCTGGTGCAGTTCGCGCGGTTGACTATGACCAACTCGGGCTCGACGCCTACTGAAGGCGTGCTGGCCGCGGCGATCCGCGGCTCGGCGGGGCACTTCCGATTGGGCAAGCCGCTGGAGCCTGTCAAGCCGACCACCCGCTTTGTCGTTGGCGACAACCAATTGACCCGCGACGGAAAAGTGGTCTACATGTTTTCACCTGGGGCCGAAACCTGCGCCACGCTCGGGGCGCCTCTCCAGGGCGGTTACAGCGCCGCCGATCACAGCATCACCAACAGAGTCGCAACCGGCTTCAGCGTATACCGTCGCAAGCTCAAGGTCGGACAGACCTTTCGAGCCGTCTTCAAAATGCCACGCGTACCGCTAACGGAAGCCAATCACATAGCAACGGTCTCGGCCGCCGATTACCAGCGCCAACTTGAGCGGACCGTGCAGTTCTGGAAGAAACTGCTGGGCGGTTTTGAAATCGAAATTCCCGAGAAACGCGTCAGCGATTCTTATCGTGCGGCGATGGTGCACCTGATCCTGGCGACGCGGACCTCGGGGCGCAGAAAGCGCCAGGGCAGCGGGCTGCCGTACGACGCCCTGTTCCTCAACGACTACATCGACATGCTGCTGGCGTACGATACCGCCGGTCTGCACGCGCTGAGCGAACCAAACGTCGACTGGCTGCTCGGCAAACAGCATCCCTCCGGCATGTTCATCGACGTTCACAACCGCGGCAACGACAATATCGTAACCTCCCACGGCCAGGGCCTGTTCGCCCTGGCGCATCACCTGGTCATGACGCGCGACAAGGCGTACGGATCTAAGGTCTACCCCGCGATCCGAAAGGGCGCGGAGTTTATCGTCAAGGACCACAAGACCCATAATAAGTATGGCCTGATCCGCCCGTCCATTCCGTACGACGCGCCGATGCTGACAGGATACCACACCTGCCACAACTTGTTTGCACTGCTGGCGCTTCGCACGTCGATCCGGGCGGCCCGCATACTCGACAAGACCGACGACGCCAAAGCATGGACCGCCGCCGAGGCGACGTATCGCAACGCGATCATCAAGGCGATCAATCACACCTACGAGAAGGAAGGATACATCCGCTCGGGGCTGTACGACTGGAAGGCCGGATGGGTGCAGGGGCGAAAGGGCCGGGCTAACGACTATCCCAACCAGGACTGGGAGAACAACCTGCTGGTCTACCCCACTGAACTGTTGGAGTTCGATGATCCGCGTTTGATCAAGACGCTGGCGACTATCCGCAGGCGCAAGTACCGCGAAGGCGTCATGAGCTATCGCAACGGCATGCACGTTCACCAGTACATAACGCTCAACCAGGCCCAGCAGTACCGCGCGATAGGCGATGCGAAACACGCGCTGCTGGATCTCTACCACGTGCTGCTCCACAACGGCTCGACGCACGAAGGGTTCGAGAATCTTGTCGTGCCCTGGTCAAATCGCACACCATCGGCCGGTTGCCCCCCGCCGCACGCCTGGGCCGCGGCGAAAACCGCACTGTTCATCCGCAACATGATGGTCTGCGAATACGGCGGTCAGACCGGGATCGACAACGCCAAGCGGGACCTCCACCTATACTCATTGATCTCACCGAGTTGGATCAAACCGGGCAAGAAGCTCGCCATCGGCAACGCGCCGACGGAAATGGGACCGGTCTCCAGCTCACTGGCGTTCAATGACAGCGGAGCGACACTGACGATGCAAAGCGATTTCCACCACTCGCCGCGTTACATCGTTCTCCGCATTCCCTACTCAGTCGAATTCATCTCGATGACCTCCGACGCGAAGCACGCTTTCTCGAAGGGCTCGCTGCTCTTCTTCACCCCGGACGTCACCAGGGCGTCGATCAAATGGCGCCCGAAGCCCGGTGTGCATGACAACAACTATCAGGATATTCTCAAAGGGTATCGCGGCGAATTTGATTTCATAGTGAAGGACGGGAATTACGATCCGGCCCGGGCGGGCAAACCGTTCCTGCTGGCCGATGAGAAGGATCATCCGGCCGAACCGTTGAGCTTCGACTTGGTGCGGCGAGCTTTCCTCAAGGAGTACGCCCGCAGATTCGCTGTATACAAAGCCAACGGCGGCAAGCCTTATCCGGTGACTCCGCCGAGCCTGCTGACCGGCCCCCAGCGCCGCGCCAAATTCGGGCGCAAGCCGGCCAAACCGCCGGTGAAGACCTTGAAGATCAACCCGTCAATCCACGGGATCGCCGTAGGCAAGACAGTAACGGCCTCGGCGGCGCTGCGAGCCTACAAGCCGGAACTGGCGGTCGACGGCGACTGCCATAACCTGCAGTCAAGTTGGCAGTGCGATCCCTACCCGGCATGGTTGAAGATCGATCTGGGAAAGTCGGCGAAGCTCAATCGCATTCACGTATTCCCCTATTGGGGCTCGGGTCGCTTCTACCGCTACAGTGTGGAGGTGTCCGAGAACGGGAAGACATGGCTCCGCGTCGCGGACATGAGCGCCAACAAGAAACCCGCCAACCCCAGGGGCGACGAGCACAGCTTCGATGCGGTAACCGCCCGCTACGTACGAGTGAATATGCTTCACCACAACCTGAACCGCGGTGTGCATCTGGTCGAAGTGCGCGTCTTCGCCGCAAAGTGACCGCGCCGGGAACTTGCGCCCGCGTTTTGAAGGCAAGTCATTCCAACGTCGCCCGCGAACCTTTCCATACAGCGTCAGATTCGGTAGACCGGGTAGTATCGCAGGAAGGTCACGCCGTAAGGTTCGATAGTTGTCTCGCGGGCGGCCTTGTCGGTGCGATTGAACACGCCTGCTCCTACGGTCATTTCACCGGATAGGATTATGCATCGTTCGAGGCGCGGCGGCAAGCATTCGAATAGGTGAAAAGTCCTACAATAATACTGGAATTAGGCAAGATGGATTCGTAGAATGCGTTAAATAGTATGCTGTTGGCCGGGGCTATCGGCGTCGGTCGGTTGGTTTACGGGCTGCGAGATGCGGCCCGTATTCATCGAGTTTCCAACGTAAGCAGAGGTAATGACTATGGTACGCGTAAGCAAGAAGAGCTTGTCGATTTGTCTTATCGCAGCAGCAGTCCTGGCGGTTGTAGCGACCACGGGCTCGAACGCGCTGGCCGCCCGACGCCGCGGACCGGCGGAACTGACGTTCCCCGCAACGCACAAGGAAAGGATCGAAGCCGCCTGGACGCGCGATTTCGGAACCGACGTCGCAAAGGCGATCGAACTGACCGAAAAGACTTTCAAGTTCGTCGGCGACAATCCGACAGCCAAGAAACTGCGTCCCAAGTTCGACGCCCTGAAGAAGGAAACCGGTAAGGATGCGTATCTCAAGATTCGCTGGTTGAGGCGCGAGCTGATCCTGTCGCACCCAACGCTTAACTTCGAGAAGCTCCTGATCAACAAACGAGGGCCCACAGGCTACTCGCACCAGTGCGACCAGTACCTCGGTCGCCACGGACGCCCCGGAGCCGGCCTGACAGTCGTAGACAACTGGAAAACCGAGCCCAAGGCCAAGGAAATCCTCGTCGACAAGCTGCCGGTCGGAACCACACTGCACCCGGACCTTTCGTACGACGGTAAGAAGATACTGTTCGGGTACTGCGACGCGACGAATCCCAACAAGAACGAACGCCGCTACTGGATATGGGAATGCGCCATCGACGGAAGCGGACTCAAGCAGCTTACCGGAACAAAGAAGGACATACTCAAGACCTGGGGCGGCAGGCATACTGTGCTGGTCGAAGACTGGGATCCCTGCTACCTGCCCGAGGGCGGATTCGTGTTCATCTCGACCCGCGCCCAGGCGTTCGGACGCTGCCACGGATCGCGCTACACGCCTTCGTACCTGATGTACCGCGCCAACGCCGACGGATCGAACATCCACCAGATTTCGTACGGTGAGGCCAACGAGTGGGACCCCTGCGTGATGTACGACGGACGTATCGTCTACACGCGTTGGGACTACATCAACCGCCACGACGTGAAATACCAGAGCCTCTGGTCCACCCGCCCTGACGGTACGGACGTGAAGCATTATTACGGTAATTACACGGCCAATCCGCAATTGATCGTCGAAGCCCGCCCGATCCCCGGCACGAGTAAAGTTGTCTCCGTCGCCGCGGGTCACCACTCGTACACAGCCGGATCCCTGATTGTCATCGACACCGCCAAGGGCGAAGACGGACCCAAACCCCTGACGCGCATCACACCCGAAGCCAAGTTCACGGAGTCCGAGGGTTGGCCCAATCCGTTCACGGCTCCCTGGCCGTTGAACGAGCGCCTGTACCTGTCGGCCCACACGCACCAGCGGCAGGCCCGCCAGGGAAGCATTAACTCGACGAACGCTTACGGTATATTCCTGGTCGACGACTTCGGCGGACGCGAATTGATCTATCGCGACACGAAGATGTCCAGCTTCGCCCCGATCCCGATCCGAGCTCGGAAGGTGCCCCAAATCCTGCCTTCGGCGATCGACCCGAACAACAAGAACAGGACCGCAAAGATCATCGTGCAGGACGTATATGAAACTCGCGTAAAGGGTATTGAACCAGGAACTATCGCCGCGCTGCGAATCAACCAGATTCACGGGCAGCCCAATAACTCCAAAACGAACCCCTCGATCGCCAACAACGAGATCCTTAAGCACGTACTGGGAACCGTCCCGGTCCAGTCCGACGGTTCGGTCGCATTCACCGTCCCGGCCGGCGAGCCGATGCAACTGCAGTTGGTCGACAAGAACGGAATGGCGGTCCTCACGATGCGGTCGCTGGTCTACTTCCAGCCCGGAGAGGCGTCAAGTTGCGTCGGTTGCCACGAGAACCGCGGCATGACCCCGTTGCCCAAGAAGCTGAAAGCGACCGGTTCATTCCCCGTTCCCACGCCTCCGAAATACACCACTCCTGACAATGGGCTGGCGTTCATGCAGACTGTCCAGCCGGTGCTCGACAAGAACTGCATCAAGTGTCACGGACTGGGCAAAGAGATCAAGGGCAAGATGAACCTGATGGGCAAGAAGGGCAGGAGATACGCCCAGAGCTACGACTCGCTGACCGGTAAGAAGGGCCTGATCGTGGTGGCGTACCGCAACCGCGAAACCGCCGAGTCCAAGATCAAGGAATACTACGCACACGCCGGAACGCTGATCAAGCACCTGATGAGCGAAAAACACCAGAAGAACGTCAAGTTGTCCAAGGACGACATGGCCCGAATCGTCGACTGGCTCGACCTTAACTGCCAGTTCTACGGCGACTACGAGCATGAAAAGGAAGAGAATCGCAGGATCAGCGCCGACAATGAAAAGGCCATCCGCGCCCTGATCAAAGCTGAGCTGGGCGACGAGATCGCCGCCCAACCGATCGAAGCGCTTGTCAACGTCGGATACCCCAGGCAGTCCCGCGTTCTGAGAATGCCTCTGGCGACATCGGCCGGCGGGTGGGGACAGGTCAAGAAGTGGTCCAGCACAGACGATGCGGGCTACAAGAAACTTGCCGAACTTATCGACAAGTCCCTCCCGGTGCTCAAGAAACGCGACATCCACGTCTGGCGGAAGCTGAATCAGCCCGGATACCAGACGATCTCATCCAAGAAGTAGCCTCCGTCAATAAGGCTAGCTGTACAAACGCCCGGGCATTACGCTCGGGCGTTTGCTTTTGTATGTCCGATCAGGGCTTCAGGGCTTCGCCAAGCAGAGCGAACGCGCCCATCAGTTCGGCTCCGCGGAAGTAGAAGTCGGGGAAGTCCTTGCCTTCGAGAGTCTTCCCGGGCCCGCTGGAAAACGCTTTCGGCAACGGGCAAACATCGTCCATGAACCGCACGTACGCTGCTGCGCCCTGCCTGCGGGCGATGTCCAGATACGCCTTATCTTTGTACCGGCGATACAGCTTTACGCAGCGGACAATTTCACGAGCCGAAGCCGACGGCGTGTTGCTCTTCGACAGATCGCGAAACTGGGGCTTGGGCTTGCGTTTGGAACCGGGCGGGCCGAATGCGTCTGCGCCATTCAACCTGCGATGCGCATCGAGCAGCGCTTTGGCGGCTTGTGCTTCGGGGATATGCAAGGCGGCCAGAGTCGAGAGTTTTCGTGAAATGACCTCATCGTCAAGCGCCATCATCAGCCCCAACTCAAGCGAATGATGCGCCAGACGGACCGACTGACCCGGCGCGGACTTGCCCGGGCTCTTGCCCTTGATGTCAACTTCGAACGTGAACGGTACGAAACCATACTTCTTCGCGCGGGCGATCTGGGCGTCGAGAACGGTGTTGAACACGGCTCCGATCTTCTTGCGAACGCGCTGGTCCTTCGTCCTGAGATACGCAGCGGTCCACACTCGCATGTAGGCCCCGAGGTGCGCGGGGAATCCCAGCAGACTCCCCCTTCGATCGTCCTTGCCCTGATAGTCTCCGTGACGACAGTAGATCGCGCGGGTCTTGTCCCAGAAGTGCGACTCCCATATCCCAAGGGCGTATTTTGTAAGCTGCGCCTCGTTCATGATGTCCAGGAACGGGACGGTGTCCTTTATCTCGTGGTAGCAGGCGGCGTAGAGGTGTTTTGACGGTCCGGCGAAGTAGGTGGGGCGATCGTTGACCAGATCCCAACCGAGATGCTCGCCCCAGGGATACAGGCCCGAGGGTCCCTGGGTGTTGGCGAACCACCATTTGAGGGCTTTCGTCGCTTCGGTCTTGAAGCGCGGTTTACCGGTAATTCGCGTCAGGTCGAAAAGCATGTAGTACAGTTGGCGGTCCTCGTACGGATCGCAGCCGTAGAGCGTGACCTTGTGCGGTCCCTCGCCGCCGAGCCCTCTGGGATAGTTCAGGATCTTGTTGAAATCGAACTTGTGGAAGTAGTAGTAACCGGCCTTGGGCCCGGACCATTCCCTGAGCTTCTTCGCCCCGCCGGCGCGATGACCGGCGCCCAGTTCTGCAAATCGCGGATAGGGCGTGGTGCGGGGCTCCTTTTCCCGCGTCAGTATGTTCGAAAACAACGGGCTGCGGACCTTTCCGTAGCGGTCGCGGCCAAACTCGATCATGCAGTCGGCGAAGTCCGCGGCGGCTTTGAGGAAGTCGATTTCGCCGACTTTGTCGGACGGCTCGCCAAACGCAACTGACGCAACCAACACCGCCGCCGTCGCACACAAACGCCCCATTCGGTTCATATCACTTGTTCTCCGAGTCCAGCGAAAGAGCCCAGTAAACCACGCCGTCCAGCGGATTGTCGTAGTACCGAACGGTTCTGCGGAAACCGAGCGATTCATACAGCCCCATCGCCTCGGTGAGTCTGTCGAGCGTGTCGAGCCTCATCGTCGCGTACCCCGCTTCAATCGCCTGGGCGATTACATCGCGCGCCAGTCTGCGCCCCAAACCGCAAGACCGCTGCTCCGGGCAAACATAAAGACGCTTCATCTCACAAACGCCCGGCCCGAGTTTCCGGATCGCAACGCAACCGACCGCCGCGCCGCCTTCTATCGCCAGCAGAAGTCGCCCATCGGGCGGGGCGTATTTGCCCGGCAGGGAGGCAAGCTCAGTTTCGAAATCCTGAAAGCAGAGATCGACACCGAGCGACTCGGCGTATCGCCTGAACAGCTCCCGCACGCAGTCCAATTGTTCGGGGGTCTCGGCTGGGATTATGTCCATGCTCACTCCGTCAGGTATCGATTGCAGAACCGTTCGGTGATCGACCAGAGTTCGTCGCTCAGATACTCCCTTACTTCGCTGCAAATGTCCGCGGGAACCGAACCGTAATACGCTTGTGCTATTCCGCCGGTAATGCATCCCAGCGTGTCGCTGTCGCCGCCCAGCGATACCGCCGTGCGGACGGCGTCTTCGTACGAATCGGATTCCAGGAAGGCGATTATCGCTTCGGGCACCGTACCGGGGCATGTAACGTCAAACGTATACGACGGTCGGATCTCGTCGGTGCTGCGATCGAGATCGTATCCGAAGCGATCGGTGATCTCCGCGCGGATCAGATCTTTGTCGCGGGCTGTCCTGGCCAGGAATATCGCCAGCGCCGTCGCCTGAGCGCCCTTGACGCCCTCGGGATGATTGTGCGAGACCTCAGCGGTGCGCTCGGCCTGCTGAAGAACCTGGTCAACTGTCTCGAACGCAAAACCAACCGGGCTGACCCGCATCGCCGCCCCGTTTCCCAGACTGTTGTACGGCTGGGGATCGTGCGAATTGAGCCAACGGTAAAACATCCCGCCGAATCCCGCGTTGGGATACTCCCCGCCAAGCTCCCATAAAGCCCGCCGATAATCGCGATCGTCCATGATTGCCCGTGCAACAGCTATGGTGAGAACGGAATCGTCGGTGAAGCGGCTGTGCGCACTGAAGAGCGGGAAGTCTTTGGTCTTGATGGGGTCGAATTCAAAAACCGATCCGATAATGTCGCCTGCTATGGCGCCGATCATGCTCAGTATCCTCCTCAATCGCCCGGCGCGCGGGCGTAGTCGGCGGCTTGTTGCAGAAGTGCGATCGCTCGTTCGATCGCCTCGAGCCCTTCGAATCCGTACGACAGCCTGAGCTGCCTTCTTCCAACGTCCGCCATCATTCCCGCACAGTTCACGCAGTGCTCGCCGGGTATGTAGATCACGCGCGGGTTGCGCGCCTCGGACGGTCCGTCTACGTCGCTCTTCCCGGTGGTGCGAGTCAAGTATTTGAAGAAATCCGAATCTTCGTGCGTTTCGATATCCCTGAACGTCAGGTAGAAGTAGAACCCAGCCAGCCCGCCGCTGACATTCTCGAGCAGCCCGCCGAGGCGCTCGTCGATCCATCCGCCAACGGCGCGGGCCTTGTCGCGGTAACCCGCCCGGACATTTTCGAGCTGGGCGACTATCTGGTGATCGAGCAGCCAACTGGACAGCGACTGGGTGATCTGCGGTGCGCTGAAACCGGTGTCCGAGGTTCTTTGAATCATCGCGCGAAGAAACGGGCAGTCCGCTCCGATCATGTATCCTATCCGCAGCGCTGGGGCGAGCACCTTCGAGAGCGTCCCGATTTCGTACACTATTCCCGCTTCGTCGCCCCGCAGCGCCGATTCGCACGGCTCGACGTCCGGATCGTGGATAAGATCCTCGTACGCCCGGTCGAATATCACCGGTATTTTCCGACCGAGACGCTGCGACAACCGGGTCGCAATGTCGACCAGGGCTCGTCGGCGCGCGTTGGAGAGTATCACGCACGAGGGATTGTTCACCGTGACGATATAGAACATGCGTATTTCGTCGGCCCGCGGTCCGAGTTCGGCGATTCTCTTGTCGAGCAGTTCGGTCTGCAGGCCGTCTGAATCCTCCGGAATCGTCAGCAGGTCGAACCCGTTTCGCTCCAGGAAGTTCGTGTAAATGTAGTACATCGGGTCGGCGGTGATTACGAGCCCTTGCGGCAGGACTTGTGCAAGCGATTCCAGCAGGCTTGAAGCCCCGTTTGCCCCAATGATAATCTCATTGCCCGCCAGCACCGACGAGTCCAGCCCCCCCACCGCATTGTCCGCCAGGAAGCAGCGGATCGATTCGATAAGCACCGAAGAGCCTCTCGGTCCGCCGTAGTTCAGCGGCTGGCGGTACCGGTCGGGATTGTCGAGCACTTCCTCGAACCCCAGGCGGAAATGATCGGAAGGAATAGTATCTTCATTAACGTACCCCACGCCGAGATTGATATCCAAGCCGTCCCGGAAGTCCGAAGCAAAGCTCGCCATCATGCGATTAACCGGCGCCGGACTGCTGGAGGCGCGACCATAAGATGAAAGCGGAATCTCGTTCATTGTCATGTCCCGAGTGTGCCAATGAATTGTACCGATACCCGGCGGAGAAGGAATCAACAAAATGATCAACACACCGGCTAGCTCCAGAGCCCTACCCAAAGGCCAAGCCCGTGTGCTCTTGCAGGAATTGACGGGAGTTTGTGAATGATTGACAATGATGGTAAACGTGATAACATCTCCTGAAAGGTCGATTCCGCTTGGGGTTGAATCTATTCGGGAAGAATCGTTCTTCAGCATGAGAGTACGAGATAATGACACGAAAGCTCATCAAACCAACGCAACTTCCGCTGGTGGTCGTCGCGATCGCAACTGTATTGCTGGTCGCCGACCGGGCCGCTGCGCTGCCCCCCTCAGAGCGAATTTCGGTAAGCCCGGACGGTAAGGTCCTCGCTGCCGCTCTCGGGCGGGGAGTGTATATTCTCAATCCCGCCACCCTGCAGGTCACCAAACGATTGTGGAACGGCTCCAAGGTCGAAGAGCTCGGTTTCAGCAAGGATTCAGCTTGTCTCGTCCTTACCGACTATGCCAAACGCCTGCGAACACTCGACATATCGACGGGTAAGTTCACCACGATACTCAAAGACGTCAAATGCGTTTCGTTCGCGCCGAACCGGAACCTGGTGATCGTCACGAGCGGCGGGCGACGAGGACCGAGGCGTCTGCGCATGCTTTCGATGATCGACGGCGAGGTTAAGTTTGATGTCGCGCTGCCCGATGGATTCACCGAAGCTGCGGTGGCCCTCAGGCCCGACGGTAAGCAGGCGGTTGTGCTGTCTGAGTATCTATACGTACCCAAAGACAAGAGGCCGCCAAGCAAAAAACGCCCCGCGAAATTCGCTTCCGACCTTGCCCGGGCGGAGTTCACCCAACGAAACGACCTCAAGTACAGCAAGATCCTGACGTACGAAACGCTTTCAGGCAAGCTCCTGAACACTACTGAAACATGGTACACCGTGGAGAGGCATCGGCACATGCAGGTCTTCTACAGCGGGAAAGATATTCGCATCCTGCAATTCGGTTTGGCATGCGCGCTGGTCAGCGGCGACGGTAAGACGACGCTTTTCAAGATCCCCACTTACAACTATGGAGCCGGCTGGTCCGGCGACGGGTCGATCTTTGTTTGCGCGTCGCTGGCTGAGGGATACTACGTTCGTGTCGGCAAGGAGGCGGTGAAATTCAAGGTCGATCGCCTGCCGGGCTGGCCGGAGTACTTCAGGGATTTCGGCGTGACCGACACGGGAACAGCCTACGGTGTGACCGACGCAGGACGGATCGCAAAAATATCAGGCAAGGGCGAACTTGTCAGCATTGTACCCCTGTTATGAAGCCGTCGCCGATAAGATGGCACGAACGCCCAGACAGCGCCGATCAAAGTATTTGGCCGAAGAAGTGTGGGAGTTGACGATGATGTGTGGAACAACAAACCGGCGCCGCAATAGCGGTATGGCGGTCCTGGTGATCACTGTTGCGTGGTTAGCGGGGGTCGCTCAATCTGCACCACGGGACAAGAAACCACCGTCTGAGCCCGATCCGCGTTTTGTGATAAGAGTCCGCCAGGAGATAATACAGAACGGCAAGCCTTACGTCGACACGAAGTGTGGGTATATCGACGGTAAGGGGCGGGTCGTGATTGAGCCCCGCTTCGCCGACGCCCGTGAATTCTCCGAAGGTCTTGCCGCCGTCGAAGTCAACGGACGATACGGATATATCGACAAGACGGGCAAGTTCATTATCCCGCCCAAATACAGCTATGCCGAAACCGATTTCCATGACGGGCGCGCCGGCATGCGGAAAGACAAACACCAGGGCTTCCTAGACAAGACCGGCAAGTGGGCAATTCCGCCAAAGTTCGATTACGTTCGCCAGTTCAGCGAGGGACGCGCGAAATTCGCTGTCGGGCCGGGCGACCCCACGCACATGGGAATTATCGACACTACGGGCAAGATTATCGCACCGGCGAAATTTGACTACACTCCGTTCATTGCTCCTTTCTCCGAGGGGCTGGGAGTTATGGTGCTAAAGGACAAGTTCGGATTCGTCGACAAGCAGGGAAAATGGGTTATCAAACCGCAGTACGAACTGGCCTTGCCGTTCAGCAACGGGCTGGCCGCGGTTAAATCGAAGGGCAATTTCGGGTACATCGACAAGAAGGGCCAGTGGGTGATCCAGCCCCAGTTTTCAATGGCCGGATCATTTGACGACGACCTGGCGGTTGCGTGGAGCTACTCTCGGACAGCAGGCTACATCAATCGCAAGGGCCTGTGGGTCATTTCGCCCCAGTTTGGCCAGTGGACCCGGAACTTCAGCCAGGGCGTTGCGTGCGTTGTCGCAGGCGGAAAGGTCGGATACATTAATCGCGCGGGCAAATGGATTGCCCCGCCGATGTTCGACCGAGGCGAGAGCTTTCGAAACGGATTGGCTCGAGTGTCGTTTCGAAAGCGTATGGCGTACATAGACATGACGGGCAAATACGTCTGGAAGGATCCGGATTGGAAAGCCCCGACGACCCCGGCGTCACTCCCGCGAGTCAGATTCGGAGAAGCACATCCCAATCAAACAGGCCGCATACACCAATGGCGCCTGGCCTTGAAGTCCAAGGATGAAGAAACACGCATGAAGGCCGTCAGGCAACTGTCAGAATATCCGCAACACCATAAAGAAGTGATGCCGGTGCTTATGGAACTGCTCAAGTCGAAAGACCCGTATTGTCGTGGGATGGCGGCGCTCTCGTTGCCGAAATTCAAAGACAACGCCAAACCGGCAATCGGAGCGGTGATTGCACTGCTGGACGACAAGGATGCGGATGTCCGAGCGGATGCGGCCTGCGCAATGGGCGATATCGGACAGATAGCCAAAAGTGCAGCACCATCCTTGCGGAAGAAACTACAGGACAAAGTAGTCGATGTCCGCATCCAGGCCGCAGGTTCCCTGGCGCAACTTATTCCGGGAGACAAAGAAGCCTTGCAAGTGATAGTCACTCTGCTGGCCGACAAGAATGCGAGAATCCGATGTGAGACCGCCTACGTCATCTGGGACCTCGGACCGAGCGCAAAGCAACTCATAACGCACGTAATCCCGATGCTGAGCGATAGCGAAGCCTACAATCGGCAGGCGGCGGCTATCGCAATTGAGAAGATTGCCCCCACGCACACTGGGGCAGTAAAGGCGCTGCGTAAGGCGCTGTCGTCGGAGAAGGACCCGGAAGCTCGAAAAGCCATCATCAAGGCGCTGGAGGCCTCAAAACCGACAACACAGCCGGCCAAATGATGTTATTCGCCTCTGGCCTTACGGTTTTTTACCGAGGGGTTTGCCCATCAGCATTTTGCGGAGGGATAGCGGGGTCTTCAGGTGGAACTCGCCGTCGAATTTCAAGCTCCGCCAGTCGGTCAGAAGTTTGCGAGCCGCCCCGGCCAGTGCGGTAAGGCGCACGCGTACGGGAACCACCAGTTCTATCGTTTCCCCGTCAGGCAACTCGGTCAGCATTGTCTCCTGCAGTTGGAGCAAGTCTTCACCGCCCAGGCGCAGCGCGCCCTTTACGCCCGCCAACGACATGTGAATGCCCGACGGATTGCGGATCTCGAAAGTCACCAGGAACGCAGGCTCGGGACCATAGCGCCTGGAAATGCCTGCGAGCTTCCATTTCGGAGCCAGCGCCGAAGGCACTTTTCCATTGTGCCTGAAAGAGACCGGAAACGAAGCCCCAAGCACGTTGAACACCGGGCGGCTGGTCAGCTGGTATGGTACGGTCTTGCCCTTTGCGTATTGGCGCGCGACGCTCGCCAGCTCGGGCAAGCGTATCACCAGATCGACCGGAACGGTCCGCCGCCCTCCGGCGGGAATAGTAGGTATCGGCGTCTCGGCGTCGCCGGAGGCGATCGACCGATCGAAGGCGCGGAAATCGCAATCGAACTTCTTCAGATTGGCCGCAAACAGGTTTGGGTTCCGCACGTCGAACATACAGACCAGGTTCAGCTTCGTAAAGCTCATAGACGATATCTCTATGTCGCTGAGACTGACCTTGGGCGGTATGATGCAGCCGGTGATATTGAACGCGCACAAGACAATCGCCGCAGCGCTCAACACGCCTGTCCGGAAAGATAGTGATCTGATCTCGTTCATGCCGGGCATTGTATAGCACTTACCGCCCACGGGCAAAAACATCCATGCCGCACAGAGACGCTACTGCTGATCGTCTTCGAGTTCATCGGCAGTCTTCTTGGGGACCTGGCGGCGCTTGCGGAGCAGGAGGCGGATGGGGACCTCGTCGAACGGGAGCCGCTCGCGGAGTTGGTTTACCAGGAACCGCTGGTAGCTGCGGTCGAAGCTTCGCACGTCGTTTACGAAGCAAACGATCGTCGGCGGGGCCGTTCCGATCTGCGACGCGTAAAGGATTTTCGGACGTTTAGTGCCCGCTTTGTGGCTCGGGCCGCGGAGGGCGAGTATCTCTTCGATGTGTTTGTTCAAATCCGCCGTCGAGACGCGCATGTTGGCCTGGTCGAACAGTTGCACCGCAAGCTTTATCGTCCCGCGAAGATTGTATCCTTCGGTGGAGGTCGTCAGGCTGACCGGGGCGAAACGCAGCTCGGGCATCATCTTTTCAAAATACTCCACGTAATCCTCGCCGGAAGCACGATCCTTGGCGAGATCCCACTTGTTGACCACGAGCACCACGGGCTTGAACTGTTCGGCGATCAGTCCGGCCAGTTTCTTGTCGACCTGCGAGATCGGCAGGGACGCGTCAATCATCAGCGCCACTACGTCCGCCCGGCGGATCGACCGCATCGCCCGGTGGTGTGCGTAGAACTCGATATTCCCGTCGAGCTTCTTGCGCTTCCGCACGCCGGCGGTGTCTATCAGTATGAACTCGCGCCCGTCAATTTCGCAGGCAACGTCAACGCTGTCTCGGGTGGTGCCCGGAACGTCGGAGACAATTACGCGATCCTGTCCGACAAGGGCGTTGATGAACGTGCTCTTGCCCGCATTTCGTTTGCCCACTATCGCGAGCTTCATCATTTCCGGCGGGGCGCTTTGGCCCACATCATCGCCGAGGCGGCGCTCGATCTCGTCAAGCATATCGCCGATACCGCGCGAGTGGGTCGCCGAGATGAGCATCGGAGCCCCGAAGCCCAATTTGTGCAACTCGCCGATCTCGCCGGTCGTGTTCATCATGTCGACCTTGTTAGCCAACAGTATCACGGGCTTCTCCTGCTTTCTCAGCAGGCGGGCGACATGCGTATCCAGCGGGCTTACGCCTTCGCGCGCGTCGACCACAAACAGGATCAGTGCGGCCTGGGATACGCCCGAGGCGATCTGGTCTTCGACGTCGTCGGTGAGATTGTCGATATCCTCAATACCCATCCCGCCGGTGTCGACCAGCTCGATAAACCCCGAACCGATCTCGATGGGCGTGGACACCCTGTCCCTCGTAACGCCGGGCGTCGCGTCGACGATGGATATCCGCCGCCCAGCCAGAGTATTCAGAAGGCTGGACTTGCCGACATTTGGTCGGCCTACTATAGCTACCATGGGTAAAGACATTGCGGCATTGTAGCGTCCGAAAACGATTTGACAATGGGATTCGTCATATGACATCCGCCCTGCGGCGCCAAACTGTTCAATTTTTCCGCCGCGGCGGGTATACTATGTACGGTTGCGGGAGTAGGTGTCTCATGAAGAATCACATGTACAATATGCGACGGTTAGCGGCTTGTGCGGCGGCGGTGTGCGTACTGCTGGGCGCAGCGTGCGGTTTGGTTCGGGCTGACAAAATCGTCCTGACGAACGGATCGGTCTACAATGGCAAGCTCCTGAACAAGACCGCCCGAACGGTTCGTTTTCGGGTGGTTTTGCCCAATGGGGCGCAAGTCTCGATGGACTTCCCCGCCAATAGGGTTAAGAACGTTACTACAGGCGGGGACGACGGATCGCACACGGTCCGACCGAAACCCAAACCGCCTGCGATTAAGAAACCCAAACCAATTCCGCCCGTAACGCCCAAGGTCACGAAACCGCCCTCAGTCGGAACCGGGCCGACAAGGCGATCATCCGCTGCAGTCAGGGCGCTTATACAAAGTAAGGGCAAACCGCTTCCGGACTGGTGGGAGTCGGTCAAGCTGGATTACCCCCGAACGCTCGACCTTCCGGGCACGAATCGCGTGAAAGGCTGGCAACCGCGGATAAATCTCGGAGCTTACTTCTTCTCGATAGTCACACCCAACCCAAGCCGCTGGAAGTCCGGTCTAAAACTCCTGCACCACGTTGTTGACGTCCGCAAGACCGATCGGCTTCGCCGTCCCGAAGCGATGGGAATGCTCGCTAACTATTACCTGCGATATCTCGAGGACTATCCGCGGGCGGCGTATTGGAATCAGCAGACCGCTCGCGCCGGCGGGAGACCGACGCTGCACGGTGTGGTGGGGTTGGCTGAGTGCTACTACCGGATGGGCAACAAGCAGATGGCCGCCGGACTGCTCACGCAATACGGTTTGAACACGCGACCCAGCCAGCCGAGCATAAAGCTCTGGGCCGAGCTCGGACAAAGCGACCGGGCGTTGAAGCTGGCGATGTCGCTGGCCCGAGTGGCGCCCGATTCGGGATACCTCGCCGCAGGCAATTTGAATCGCCTTACCGGAAAGTACGATCAGGCCCTCGCGTGCTACGCGAAAGCAGCGGAGTACCGGCATCCCAAAGGTCACGGAAAACTCAACCGCCAGCGAGCCCGAGAATGCAGCCAGGCCGTGCAGCTCTGCAAGACGCTGGACATCTCGAAAGTGGCTGACGGGACACATCGCGGAACCAGTGCGAGCTATCGCGGACCGCTGAGCGTCGAGGTTGAAGTCGCCTCCGGGCGGATCACCAGAGCTAAAGTCATCCAACACAAAGACGACATCTTCTTCACATCCATAACAAAAACACCCAAACTGATCGTCGACAAGCAGTCGGTGGAAAAACTCGACGCCGTTTCCGGCGCTACGGTCACCTGCGAGGCGATTGTGAACGCCGCGACCAAGGCGCTGTCGAGCGGAATGAGATAATTGCGCCAAACGGCGGTTCACAAACATCGACGCCCAGCGTAGAATGGCGGGCGTTATGGAGTACTTCATAGGATTCGCCGTGGGGGTTGTTGCCGGGGCGGGCATCGCGCTTCTGGCGGGAATGATCTACAATCGCACGAGCGGAAAGCATATGCAGCAGGCGTTTTCCGCCCTGGCGGTGGACGCACTCGACGCCAATTCAAAACGACTCAGCGATGAGGCGGGCAAAGCCCTCGATTCCAAAAAAGCCCTGATAGATCAGGCCATCGTCGCCGTCAACGAGCGCCTGACGCGAGTCAACAAGTATCTTCAGGGCCTTGAAGCCGAACGAAAGAAGGAGTTCGGAGCGCTGGGCGCGTCGATCACCACGCTGGCGCAGACGACCGGTCAACTGCACGAGGTGCTCGCCAGCACCCAGCGACGCGGAGCCTGGGGCGAGCGGATGGCTGAAGACATTATCCGTGTAGCCGGGATGATCGAAGGCGTTAACTACACAAAACAGTCGTCCGAGCAGGCGACCTCCGGCCGGCCGGACTTCACGTTCAGCCTCCCCAATAACCTCGCGGTGAACATGGACGTGAAATTCCCGCTGCAAAGCTACAAGGCGTATCTCGACGCCGACACCGAAGAGTCCGGAACCGCAGCGCTGCACGCCCTGACCGTCGCTGTGCGCGGGCACATCCGCGAAGTCGCGTCGCGCGGGTATATAGACACCAAGACCACGACAAACTACGTGATAGTCTTCCTCGCCAGCGAGCAGATTCTGTCGTCCGTACTGGCCGATCAGCCCGACCTGATCGACGAGGCGCTCAGCAGGCGAGTGGTGCTGGCCGGTCCGATGACGCTGTACGCGATGCTCTCGGTGATACGCCAAGCCGCCGAAGCCGCCAATCTGATGACAACGGCTGGCGAGGTGATAGACCTGCTGGGTAAGTTCACCGCGCAATGGGACAAGTACAACGTGGAGGTCGAGAAACTCGGCAAGTACATCGATCAGGCTCACCGCCAGTTCGAAACCGTGTCGACCACGCGCACCCGAGCACTGCACCGCCCGCTGGAGAAGATCGAACAACTCCGTCAGGACGCCGGCGAGCCTGAAGACGACTGACGCGGGCGCCGAGATCAGTTGTTCACTTCGTCCCTTCCTTAAATGATTTCAATTCGAGCGTGCATTTGTGTTCGCTGCGCAGGGCGCGCGTTTTGGCTTTATCGGCCTGGACCAGGATCTTCTGGTTGGCTGATGCAAAGCACAGCACCCCGCGCGAAACGTCCCACATCGCCTTACCCTCGGCGCGGTAACTGCCTGAATGGACGTAGATAAGGTCGCCGTTCTTCAGCATCACTTTGGAGTTCTTCAGATCCATCGTAACCGCCAACCCGAGCGCCAGAACCTTCCGGCCGCGATGGGTCTGGTAGCCCAGGACCTTCCACCGGCCGGTCAATTCCAGGGGCTTGCCCTTGGAACCGGGCACGTGAAGGTTGAACTTCTCGGCCCATTCGTCGCCCACGGCGACCTTACCCAGAGGCGCTATGGTGAGCAGATTCCAGAATCGCAAATCCACGTGAGGAAGCAGGTATATGACGATCGGAGCAGTCCCCGTGGTGAAACGGACCCCGCCCAGCGGTCCCTGCGTAAGAGTCATCGGTTTAGCTAGGGGCGACTTGTTGGACGGCGTCAGCCATGAGTCGCCGATTTTGAGTTTGGCTTTCTTCCGGTCGGCGATGATCTTCAGGCGCCCTTTAGGACCGGAAGCGGAACTCTCCAGCGCTTGTCCCGCCAGGTTGAACGTGCACGCGCCGCTGTCGCGGATAACCTTCGTAGCCAGATCGAATGTGAAATCCGTATCCATCTTTCCCCAGCCTAATTTCTTGTCGTGCGGCGTCCAGGCTGCGGTTCCGGACAGCTTCAGGTTGTACCGCATGACCCGACCGGGAACAAACTTCGACCGGATGAGCACTTTGGACGACCGCGCTGACGAACCGTTCCGATTGGCCAGAGCCCGGGTGCGCCCCTGCGTGGGAATCGCTGCGATAAACACGCTCAATAACAACACCGGCGCAAACGTCGATACACTAATTCTGGTTTTCATTGCTCGACCCTCGTAAGTGATTTTCATTGACGGGCTGAATCGCCGCTTCAATTAAGTCTACGCACGGGAACCCCGAAAGGTTACACCGCACACGATCCGGACAGTTTCACCGCCAGCGCGCCCGGGGCGCAGCGTATCTCCAGCGTGCTCAAAGTCACAGCCACGCCACGCCGGGCCAACAACACCGCCAGGTCGAACTTTATCGCATCGTCCTGGCCGCAGATTCCGGGGATATCCGCGAGCTTCTTCTGCAGGGCGGACATCAACACACCCTTGAACATGGCGCCCACCGGCCCGAGCGCTTTGAGTTTGGTAAGCGTCGCCAGCACCACTTGACCTTCGGCGCGCAGTGAGACAATCGCCTCGAACGAACCTTTAAGAATTGACGCCCGGTACTTGCCGCTGACGACAACACCGTCGTCGCCGACCCTGGCCTCAAGATCGCTCACGGGCAGGTCGTCGCCGGGAACGTACTTGTCGATCATCGATCGCAGATCGCCGTCGGTCACGGTAAGTTCAATCGCATTTAATTCCAATGTCAGCTCCCTGGGATCGCCCGCGGCGCGGCGGATCGGTCCCAATACGCAGTGTCGTCCATCACAAGGCGCGGTTCAAGCAGAATTACTCCGGCGGGCGACGCGATGTTGCGGGCAATATATGCGTATCGAATGCGTTTAGGAGGTAAGTGCGTATATCCGTCATTCCTATGCGCGGATTACGGGAGAAACGCAATGGCTGATACATTCAAGCTCAAGTGCAAGTGTGGTATGAAAGTGCTCGTTCCTGTCGCCGCCACGGGCAAGAAAGCCCAATGCAAGCGATGCGGCCACCAGTTTATCATACCGCCGCCGGACTCCTCATACGAATCGAAGGTCCAGGGCGTTCGCGTTCAATAATCCCGGACCAACGGTTGGACGGACCTGACGGACTTACAGCTTGCCCGTCTGGAGGAATCCGTAGTTCACGTCTATGGCGATTGCCTTCCCGGTTATCGATACAAACGTAACTTTCCCATCGCCAAATTTGACTGTCTTGACGTTCTCAAATCCTTCGGGTACGCCTACAAGGCCTTCGATGAAATTAATCGTTGTCGGTTTGCTCGCGTGCAGATTGACGGTTGTGGGGAAACCGGCCTGGTTTATCGCGTTGGGCTTGGACGATCCGCCCAGACCTTCGGCGAAGAATCCACAGAGTTCCTCCAGGCCCAGGCAGCGGTTGCGCCCGTTCCAAGGCGAGTCGTGCCTGCCCTGGTTGGCGATCCATAACAGAGTCGAGGGCATGACCGAAGCGTCCTTCAGCGAGAACCACAGATATCCCTTCGACTGGCAGGTCGCGGCGGTCCAGGCGGGGCTCGGTGAGGGTTTCTTGACCAGTTGGACGAGATCCGCGTATCCCTTCCGCAGCGGAAACGCGCTGACATCGGCCAGGGGTGCGTCTTTGAATCGGGTCGGGGCCTTGGTGAGGTCCGTGAACTTCTCGCCCAGCGCCAGGGCCTGATACGCCCCGTCGGCTGGGTCGCTGAACACTGTGGGGCACGTCATGGCGAACTCAAAGGCGCTGGCGGAGATCCGCAGACCGCCTTCCTCCTCGGGCGAATTCAGCGTGCAGTGATACCCCACCGACATTTTGCCCGCATTACCTTCGATCTTGTGCGAGGTGTATATGACGCTTTGCCCGTCGACAAGGCTGAGTGTCTTGGTCACTCGCCCGGCGCGAACTTTTGTTTCGAGGTCGAGCGTTAGCGTAGTCACCCCGCCGCCAGAAGCCGCGTCCACAAACCGCCATTTCGACGAGGCGGTTTCACCGTGGACCGGATGATTCTCGCCGTTGACGTCGTCGCCATTGCCCCCGAACGGCATGCCGAACCAGTTGCCCCGCAGCGGGACCAGGATCGGATCGCCGAAACCCGTCAAACCCTCGTCTTGCCACGGGCTTATGTAATACGGCTGGACGGGCGAATCTGCGCCAATGTCGAAACGCACCGGGGCCAGGTGCCCTCCATTGGCGGTTACGAACAGATCTATCTTATCGCTCTTGATGCGCCAACCGGGCTGGGAGTATTCGGTGCTTTCAACACCTGAACAACCGGGGGCGGTTATCAACATTGAAACGAGCACAGCTATGGCGAGGTTTTTGGCAGTGGTCATGCGGATACCGGTCTTCCTTTCTTAGCGGACTTTCTTTCCGAGTCTTTTTCCCAGTCGCAGCAGCGCCGCCGAACAGTCCATCGCGTCGAGATGAACGTTGATGATCGAGAAGCTCTTTGCGTTGGCTTCGGCGGTGATCAGCGCCTCCTCTAACTCGCCTTCGGTGCGCACCTCGGCGCCCCAGCCGGCGTTCATTACTTCCGGGCAGCGATGATACGCCCAGTTGTGGATGTTATTGTACGGGCCCTCGTGAATGAACCGCTCGGTTGTGTAACCCTTGTTGTTCAACACGAAGATAATCGGGTTCAGCCCGTACTTGGCGATCGTCGACAACTCCTGACCGGTCATTTGGAACGCCCCGTCGCCGACAAACACGATCGGTCGGAGGCGCCGGTTGCGAATCTGAGATCCAACGGCTGCGGGAATCGCAAAACCCATCGACGTGTAATACGCAGGGCACAAGAACTCCGTGCTGCGGTGGATCGTAAGGTCAGCGGCCGCGAACAAACAGTCGCCGACGTCGCAAACCACTATCGTATTGTCCTTCAGATAGTCGTCCATTCGCGCGAAGAATCGGCGCACGCTTATAGTCTTGTTCCGCTGCGGACGGAACGGTTTGGGCGCGTCGGTCAGTTCCGCGGGTTTCGGGTGTTTGCGTCCGACGGGCGAGGCTGTCAACGCTTCGACGAAATCGCCCAGGAATACGTCGTCGTAGTGGTGATGCTTGATCGCCACTCGCCGCGAATGAGCGTAGATCGTGCGATGCGTATCGAGGCGGGCGGTGTGGATGCCCAGATTAATGTCGGTCATGAAAGCTCCGAGTATCAGCACGCAATCGGCCTGTTCGACCTGGCGACGGACATTTTCGTGGCCTATCGCTCCTTCGTATACGCCCAGGTACCGCCCGTGTCGCTCGGATATCACCGACTTGCCTAGGAGCGTAGCAGCCACCGGAAAACCGGTGCGGTCGACCAGTTCCACAAGCGATTCCTGCAGCCCGAATCGGTGCATCTCGACGCCCGCAAGAATCACTGGTTTCTTCGCGGTCCAGAGCATGTGCGACGCCTCAGCCACCGCCTCAGCCAACGGTTCGGCCTCGCTGGAGGGCTTCTTTATCCGCAGCGGACCCGGCGCATCGCACTTGCAGGTAGCCATGTCGCGCGGCAGTTCGATATAAACCGGTTGCTTGTTCCACACACACTGTCTGATCGCATCGTCGATGAGGTCTCCGGCGGTTTCCGGATCGTTCAATTCGATCGAAGCGACCGTTACGTGTTTGTATATCTTCTGCTGCGTGTCGAAGTCCCTCACGCAGTGGTGCAGCAGCGGAGTGCGGTCTCTTTCGCTCAGACCGGGCGATCCGGAGATCACAATCAGAGGCGACTTCTCGGCGCAGGCTCCGGCGATGGCGTTCAGCACGTTCAGCCCGCCTACGCAATACGTGACGCATACCGCACCAAGCCCGTTTACGCGCGCGTAAGCGTCGGCGGCGTAACCGGCTCCGATTTCAGTACACGTACCGATAACCTTGAGCTTGCTGGCTTCGAGCTGATCGTAGAAACTCAGGACGTAGTCGCCCGGTACGCCGAAAATGTGACGCAGTCCCATCTGCTCCAACCGCGTTACGAGATATCCGCCGATAGTAGTTGACCTGGCCATATCGATACTCCCGGATTGAGATTCTACACGCCCGGCGAGCCGATTGGCAATCGTCACTTGGCGGTAAGCCACTCCAAATTGAAGCGTGCTATCGAGATATCGTCGTTGTAGGCCTTCTTCCCGTTCTCGAACAGACAGAGAATTGTCTTGTCTTTCAGCACCACCGTGTCGCTGTAGCCCGACGGACCGGCGCAGATCGACTTTGAAGGACCCCAACTGGAGCCCTCGTCATCGCTCAGGCGCACCGTGAGGTTCACCCGCTTGCCGCGAGAGAACTTGCCCGAACCATTGTTCGGCGGATTCACGAAGAGCAGTCGGCTGGACCGGCCGCACCCGGCCCGCGAATAACGCGCCAGAGATGCGTGGCAGAACGGTTCGGGCAGATTCTTGTCAACGTACGTCCGCAGCAGCTTCGTCCCGCCGTCACAGTAAATCGAAACGCGCCTGTGCGGACCTTCGGTGCGGTGGTTGGTCATGATGTCGCCGTTGTCGAGCGCCACCGTAGCCGCTTCGACCACCACCCCCTTGGCCTGCCCTGCGGGGCTTGCGCGCCAGGTGTCGCCTCCGTCGTCGCTGTAAAACAGGAACGACCGCAGGGCGCCTTTAGCGTCACGATGCCCGCCGCCGTTGATCAGCAGGCGTCCGCTGGGCAATTGCACTCCATGCCCCCCGTTGCCCACGCGATGCTTTTCCGGATGCTTGAGTTTCATCTTGCGCGGTTTCGACCAGGTGGCGCCGTCATCATCGCTGTGGATAATCAGGTTTGCGTATCCCATGGCGACCCACTTGTCGAAATGCTTGACCATGTCGCCGGAGCCTCTTATCGCGTTGGGGCGATATCGATAGAACTTGAATATGCGCCCGGTCCTGTCGTCAACCACCGCCGGTCCGCCGTGCATGCTAACGCCCTTCTTCGACGCCAGCACCTGCTTCGGGCCCCATGTCCTGCCTCCGTCGAGACTGCGGCGCAGAACAATGTCGATATCGTGCGCCCAATCGGCCCGGCTGCCTTTGCGCAAGTCGGCAAAGGCGAGCACAACCCCGCTTCTGGACACCGCAAGTGAAGGAATGCGGTGCACGTCCTTGCCCTTCATTGGAAAGACATCAATCTTCTCGAACAGCGGTTTGGCTGGCGGGGTCTTGGGCGCCGCCTCGCCGCAAGCCGACGACACGACAGCCCCCAGAACCAGCAGAATGGCGTATTTCGAGATCTCTTCGAGTCGCATTGCGTTCACCTCGCAGCAGTAAACGCTACCGCCCGCCATCTATTGCCAACCCATCAATCACCCAAGAAGCAAAGTACGCCGTATTCGCTGTTTTTGATCGTTTTTAGAGTATTCTCGCCCGTTTTTTGTCAATTATGAGCCACTTTACTCATTTTTTGACGATTTCTGAAAACACGAACCGACAGCCCAATTCTTTAGAAACCTTCCTGCAAGAAGCCCGAGGAAGGTAATACGTTGGCGATTTGCGATTTTTGACCCGTTTTGACGTGTTTTGGACTGTTTTCGTTCGTTTTTCACCGATTTCAATCGTATTTCGGCGTTTTTTTGGCAATTACGGATGGCTGTGTTGCATACTCTCGGCCCCCAAGCCGCTGAGGAAGAACCGCCACCGCTCCTCCAGGTCCCGCCACAGACCGATCATGGTAGCCTCGCCAACACTGTCGGCGGGAGGGTCGATCGCAAAGTCCATCGAGATAATGAACGCACTGAGCAGTTCACGACGGCTGGGATGGAATAGATCGTCGGTATTGGCGCCGCTTTCGAGGCGGACCATCATCACAAACAGGCTGAGTTGCGGGGTACCGTGGTGCTCTCGATACCAATTTGGTCCCGGTCTGGGGAACGCGACGGCGACCACGGGCCCTCCGAGGCCTGCTTTTCGCAGACGGCTGCGAAATGTGGCGGATGCGACCAGCCGGTCGCGAATCTCCGCCGCAAAACCGGGATCGATTCGCGTGCGCAGTATCGGAGCCTTGACCAGCACCAGCCGCCCCTTCCCGTAGCGTCCGGGCAGCGCCAGGGCGGGCGGTCTTTCAGCGGCGCGGGGCAGGCGGGAAAACTGTTTGAAGAAGTAATCCCAACGGTCCTCACCGGGGAAGCCCGGGCCTGCGATATTGGCTTGCCCAACTACGATATCCTGATCTTCGGGGCGTGCGAGATCCACCCGGGCGACGCATCCGCCGACGATTGTGCGTTTTGACTTGTCGTCGAGCGCATCGGCGATTGTGGCTTGGGGGGCAAGCGTGCAGCGCATCAGGATTAGTCTGACACGATCGGCTCCGTGCGGATCCGGGCCGGGTCCGCGACCGCCTGGAGCCCCACCGGCGTACATGCCCGGTCCGGGATCGTCAACGCCTCTTGGCGGATCGTACGGGCCGCAAAAAACTATCGCAACGTCGGCTCCGGGCGTATCGAGGAAATCCAGAAACTCATCGAGCCTAGCCGATTGCCGTGCGCGCTGGAGGACATGCTCAGCCAATCCGCTGGCTGATGCGTTGCGGTACGGTCCGCGGACCACGGCGATGCGACCGGCTTGGACGAACGGTATCCCGCCGCCCCGCCCGGAGGTCATCTCTACGTTTAGAGACGCATCGCGCACCGGACCTAAATCCACCACTTCAGTCAGATAGGGAACCGTGCGGTAGGCGATCTTGATCGTTTGAATCACCCACATCAGCGCAAAGCACAACACCATCGTAAGCACAAAGGCCCCGGTTATGCGCGCGGGCGCGGGCAGCTTCACACCGGGCAGTTTGTCGCGCATCGACCGTAAGAATCGGTCGCCCGGGAAGATGAACGAAGTACGCTTGCGATACTCCCTGTAGTCGTCTCCGAACAGGCGAATACACGTGCGCTCCTCGCTCTTGGTCAGGTAGTAATACAGGAACATCATCATGAAGAACGCGATGAACATGATCGCCCGTCCCCAAGCCAGCAGCAAACCCAATCCGAACATAGTCAGGGCGATGTACTGAGGATGTCGCACAAGACGGTACAAACCGCCGGTGACGATCCCCGATCGGCGGATTTTGGCCCAGTAGATCTGACCGGCCCCGATCAGAAACACCAGCAACCCGCCGACAACAAGCACCGGTCCCAGCCAGCCCAACGTAAGCACCGGAAAGACGAAATGCGTCAACCACGAGGTCTGCGGATTGCGGTTCAGCGTCTGGATCTGGAGCACTGAACCGTACAGGAAGCCCGCAAACGGAAGGAGCATCCAGATCGGCTCGAGTATGACAAAGAGCGTCAGGACCTTGACCACACCGCGACCGATCTTTCCCATCAGCGATCGCGGCGCGTCTTTATCGGGCGATGTCCGGTCTGTGCTCATGGGCGGCCTGCCTATTTACGATCGTCCGGCGTGATGATCCCGCCGGTCTTGGAATCCACAATCCCGCTGAGATCCGGATCGTGAGCATCGATTATCGCGTCGATCTTCTTGGCGATCTTCGCGACACATTTGGACTCATCGCCCGTAACGCCCGCTTTGATCAGCGCGGCGTTGAAGGTCTTGGTCTGGGTCGGGTTCAGCTTCCCTCGGATCGGCCCGGCCGCAACAGCGGCGATGAGATTCTCGTCCTTGATCGCATCGGCCGCAGCATTGTCCGCAGTCTGGTGCAGAAGGTGCATCATTCCCATGCGAGTCTTGTCCATTACCGCGTTTTGGATTTGGGCGAGCTCATCTGCGCTGGGCGGTCCGCCGGCTTTGAGGCGGGTGCGAATCGCCATCACCTTCTTCTGCACTTTGTCGGGCATCTTTTTCGGCATCTCGGTCTGTAGCCTCTTTCTGGCCGCGTCAAACAACCGCCCCCGAATCGCCGTGTAGTACGTCGCCCGGTGCGCTTCGATCTTCCCCGGGCTCAGCAGCGGGGCGATCTTCTTTCGCGTGGTCTGCGGCAGGTCCAGGCCCGCGACAACACCGCCCAATTGTCCGGCGATGCGTTTGTCGGCCGCCGGGTTCCGCAGCGCCGCCCCGAGTTGACCGTCAGAGACAATCACCTTACCGGTCTTCGTGTCGATAATGCCTGTGATGTCCGGGTCATAATTATTCATCGCCTCCTCGACCCGCCGCCTTGCCTGGGCGAGGTATTCCGGTTTGGAGTCGGGTATCTTTGCGGCCTTGACGGCTGCATCGAACGCTACGATCTTCTCACCGGGCAGTTTGGCGCGGACTTCTTTCGCCAGCACTGAGGCGATAAGATGATCGTCCGCGGCGCCTTTGTCCGCCAGCTCGTCGGCGGTCTTGTGGATTACCTGCATCATGACAACGCGTGTCCGCTGCTGCATCGCCACGCGGATGCGCGCGATGTCGGCGGCTTTTGGGGGACCGGCGCGAAGCTTCATGCGGATAGCCCGTATCTTGGGCGAGACTTTCTTGGGCATGATCTTCGGCATGGTCGTGCTCAGCGTTTTCTGCGCCGCATCGAACAGTTCGCTTCGCAGGGTCTTGTGGAATTTGCTCCGGAAGGCTCGCACGCGTTGGGTCGAGAGAAGCTGGTTGAGTTTCTTCTGATCGACCGCAGTCACGCTGAGGTCGGAAACTATCTTTCGCAAGACCGCTTCGGGCGGGGGGGTTGTTGCGGTCTGTCCGGCCTGCAGGGTCATTTCGCCCCAGGTTCCGCTGATCAGCACAGCCCCGGTTAATACGCTCACTGCCATTCGTTTTCCAAACATGTCATGGTCTCCCTTGTCTTCGATCATTTTCACCGCAAATTGCGTTCCCGTCACCGAGACGGAACCCACGTCGGAGCGCACCGCGAACGTACCGACATCGCGATCGGCCTGGCAGGTGGCGCGTCCCTGGTGCAGCACAACTTCTTCGGCGCGTTTCGTTCCGGCGATTTGAAGCGAGCTTCCGGATTCGAGACTGACTTTGCAGTATCCGCCCAGCACGACCCGCGCCGTTCCGCCTTCAGCCACCACCACCGACCCCCGCTGGACCGGACCGCCTCCGACAATACGGAAGGCCCCGGTGACTTCCGGATCGGGGTAGTGCCCGACCAGCAACACGAGCCCCGCCGAGATAAGCAGCACCGCGGCGGCGGCCGCTACGGACCATACCCGCATCGGGCTCCACTGCAGTTTCCGGGCGGAGTCATCGGCGCCGACAGCGTCCGTCTCTTCCGCCAGGCAATCGCGCAAATTCGCATCCAGCGCCGAAGCCAGCACCAACTCGCGCCGCACCGCCTCATCGGTGCGCACCAGCTCGTCAAGGCGTCGCATGTCGGCGGCGGCGGATGTTCCGTTCAGGTAGCGGGCAATAAGGCTTTCGTGCGTATCGTTCATGATCCGCCCCCCGTCGCGCGGGCCAGTTTGCCCTCAACGCAATCTCTCAGTCCGCGTCGAGCCCGGACCAGCGTCATCTCGATTGCGGCGGTGCTCTTACCGACCTGCCGAGCGATCTGACCTACCTTCAGGCGGCGCCAGTAGCGCAAGCGCAGCACGCGGCGGGTGGAGGCTCCCACCGATTGGAGACAGTTGCGGAGATGAGCGAGTCGCTCGTCGATTTCCACCGAGCATTGTCCCGCCGTGTCAGCCAGAGCATCGATCGCTTCGGGCGACAGCACTTCCCGCCCACGAGCCAAAGACTGGCGCCACTTGAGCAGTTCGAGCCTCGCGACACCCAGCGCCCAGGCCTGGAAAGGGCGCTCCGGATCGTACTTGTCGAACTTCTCCCACAGCACGCTTGAGACTTCGCCCAGCAGTTCGTCAGCCGCGTTCAGATCACCGCACGCCGAAAGCAGATACCCTTTCAGCACCGCCTCGGCGGCCAGGAAATCCTTCATGAACATGCGATGATCTAGCTCTGCCATAACTCACTCTCACCTATAATCCTCGCAACACGGCAAAACCCAACAGAAATTCCGAAAATTTCTTCCCCGCCCGCCCTCACCCCATCATGCAGCCGCTGGCGGCTGAATGCTGGCGACCTGGGACGCTGAGGACGGACACCACGTCGAGATAATCCCGGAGCCGGCGACGATGTCGCTGATGGCGATCGCGGGCATCGCAATGCTGCCCAAGCGAAAACGGCGAACACGTTAGTTGAAAGTCCCGCAGCGATAACATTCCTTTGGAACAGGGGCGCTATGCTATCGCAAGGCGTAATTATCCGGAATTGTTTTGTGAGTTCTTGAGTCTCTCGAGAGCTTCAACGTCAGCGAGATCTCTTGTTCGTCCGGATGCTTTCTTGTTCCGGATGAGGTCGTCCAATGATGGCGTTTTTAGCGGGATATCGAGCCCTTCGATATCGATCGCGATGGCGTTCGCAAACACTTCGGTGAAATCGAGACCCGACGCCCCGGTGATAATGTCAATGCGTCTGGGCGCCACGCCGATTTGAAAAATCGTGTCATCTTTCTGAAGATCCGCGCTGGTAAGTCCATGAAGGGGGGCGCCGAATCGATCCAGTGCTCGCAATACGGCTTCGGCGTTCTCTGGTGAAGGCATGACCCAGATGTCGATATCCATCGTCGCACGGGGATAGCCATGGACGGCCAATGCATAGGCGCCGACCAGCAGGAACTTAACCTTCTCGTCGGCTAAGAACTGTAACATCTCTTTGTAATCTTCGTTCAGCATCATGATGCCTACTCAGAGCCGCCGCTTCCTGTGTGAGGCGCCAGACGAGGCTCAAGCGGCTGGCGGGAGTGCCCGGTACGAAGTCGTCGTGCTTCTGGTCTGAGATGCGACCGGTCCTGGTTACAGTCCTGTCCATATTTCATTTATACCGTTTTTCGACTGTTTTCGCAATCTATCGCTCGCCGAGAATGGGGTAATAGGAGATTTGCGACCGGCTGTGCAAACGCCCGCACATTGTAATGTGCGGGCGTTGTTGTTGCTTGGAAATCAGGCGTTTCTTGCCTCGTCTGAGGCGGATTGGATATCGATCCGTCTTATATATCCAGGTTCCTTACGTCCAGTGCGTTGTCTTCGATGAAGGCTCGGCGTTTCTGTACGTCGTCGCCCATCAGGAGCGAGAACATTCTCTCGACGTCTTCGGACTCTTCGGACCGCACCCGCAGCAGCGTGCGGGTGTCGGGATTCATTGTAGTGTCCCACAGTTCGATGTCGTTCATCTCACCGAGACCCTTGAAGCGTTTGATTTCAACGCCCTTGGCGCCCAGGCTGCGTATACCGGGGGAGATTCCGGCGATATTGTCCAACTCGGTTTCATCCTCGCCGTTAACCAGGATGTACTTCGCCGGAGGAAGCTCGCCGGTGACCGCTTCAACGCGCGTGGTGAAGTAGTCTTCAATGGGCAGTTTCCGCGTCTTCAACTTCTTGATCAGCGCTTCGATTGCCTTGGTTTCGTGCAGCTCGGCGCGCCGGTTGATTCGCATCTTCGGGTCGGTGTTCTGGGCGGCTTTGGCTTTTCCGTTGCCGTTTCCATTCCCGTTGCCGTCTTCATCTTCAGTGTCGAGCAGGTTCTCGTGCTGGCTGAGGAACTTCTCGTACGTAGCCGACGAGTGGTAGAACAGATCCTCGTCACCGAGTTGAATCCAGTGCGTCGGCAGCTTGCCCTGTTTTTCGTTGGCGATGAGTTTTTCGAAGCTCAGTCCGCGTCGCGTGACGATGTGCACTTTGTCGGCCAGTTCGTTAAGCAGTTCCATCAACTCCTTGAGCGCGGCGCCTGAGAAGTCGGCGATGACTTTGGGTTTCTTTCGCTTTCCGCCCACATCGCGCAGTTCGAGCCTGGTGTCTTTCAGGCCCATCTGGGTGAGCCTTGTCCGCAGTTCGTTGTCGTCGAGTACGTACACTTTCGACTTACCCTTGCCCAGGAGGTACAGGGGCGGTTGTGCGATGAAGATTCTCCCGGCCTGGACCAGCGGTTTCATGTAGCGGTAGAAGAACGTCAGCAGCAGCGTTCTGATGTGGCTGCCGTCGACATCGGCGTCGGTCATGATGATGACTTTTCCGTAGCGGAGCTTTGACAGGTCGAACTCGTCGTTTCCGATCCCGCATCCCAGCGCCGAGATGATCTTTTGAATTTCGGCGAAGTTGAGGATCTTGTCGAGTCGGGCCTTTTCGACGTTGATGATCTTGCCCTTGAGCGGCAGGATCGCCTGGGTGGCTGAGTCTCGTCCCTGTTTAGCCGGTCCGCCGGCCGAGTCGCCCTCGACCAGGTATATCTCTGTCGTCGCGACATCTTTCGATCGGCAGTCGGCGAGTTTCCCCGGCAGCGATCCGCTGGTCAGGGCGCCCTTGCGTCGCGTAAGGTCGCGGGCTTTGCGCGCCGCTTCGCGCGCCTGCATGGCGGCGACGGCTTTGTTGGCGATCTTCTTGGCTTCGGAGGGGTGTTCCTCCAACCAGGATCCGAGTTGCTCGTTGACCGCCTGGGTGACGAACGTTTCGACTTCAGAGTTTCCGAGCTTCGTTTTCGTTTGTCCTTCGAACTGCGGTTCGGGCACTTTCACCGAGATAATCGCCGAAATCCCCTCGCGCAGGTCGTCTCCGGAAGGCGCTTTCACGCCGGCTTTGAGCAGTTTCGACGTCTTGGCGTAGTAGTTTACGGTTCGGGTCAGCGCGCTCTTGAAGCCCGACAGGTGCGTACCGCCTTCGAGCGTGTTGATGTTGTTTGCGAAGCTGAAGATCGTTTCGGAGTATCCGTCGGTGTACTGCAGCACGATATCCAAAACGAGCATGGATTCGGCGTCTTCCTTGTGCAGGATAATCGGGCGATGGACCGACGTTTTGCCCTCGGTAACGTGCGCCAGAAACGCCAGCAGACCCTTCTTGTAGTTAAAGGTCTCGGACTTGTCGGTCCGCTCGTCCTTGAGCTTGATCGTGATGCCCTCGTTCAGGTACGCCAACTCGCGAAGGCGCTTGACCATCACCTCGTACTTCAGATGCGTGTCGGGGAAGATATCTCCGTCCGGTTTGAACGTAACCTTCGTACCGGTGCGCTTGCGCTTTCCGATCGTACGAATATTGGATTTCTTCTTCCCGCGTTCGAACTCGATATGGTAAACGTTACCGTCTCTGGAGACTTCCACTTCGGTCCATTCGCTCAGCGCGTTAACCACCGAGGCTCCCACACCGTGCAATCCGCCGGAAACCTTGTAAACACCGTGGTCGAACTTGCCGCCCGCGTGCAGTTGGCAGAACACGACTTCGAGCGTCGAGATTCCTTCGGTCGGATGCTTTCCAACGGGAATACCCACGCCATCGTCAGTAACCGAGCACGATTCGTCGGGATGAACCGTTACGGAAATATTGCTGCAACGACCGGCCATCGCTTCGTCGATGGCGTTGTCTACGATCTCCCAGACCAGGTGGTGCAGTCCGCGAGTGGTGGTGTCTCCGATGTACATGCCCGGTCGCTTTCTAACGGCTTCCATACCGCGAAGGACCTTAATCTGAGCTTCATCATATTTTTTGGAGGCCTTGTCCTTGGCCATATTGTCATCGTCCTTTCCGTACAGATCTCGCTGATTCTCCAGCCGCCGTTACTCCGCTTTCGAGGCGGCTGATTCTAATCGCTTATTATCGCATATTGTCGTGGCGCACACCAGCGTAAAGAGGGCGTAAAATCGCAAAAACACCGGGAAAATCGCTAAATATGTGACGTTCGAGCCAATTGGCGTCACCGCTGCTAAACCTACTGACCCAGCGCCTCCAACTGCGCTCGGATCGCGTCGGCCGAGTGCGTATCGTCCTGTCTGATCGCCAGATCAAGAGCACCCTCAAACGCCGCTCGAGCGTGACCCAACTCACCGCCGGACCGCAGCACCTTGCCCAACTCGATCCGCGCCGGCAGGTAGTTCTCGTCGGCGGTGATGCATTCTATGAGAGCCGCCGCCGCAAGCTCCGGACGCCCTGCTGAGGCCTGCTCCATTCCCAGGCTGTAAAGCAGGAACACATCGCCCGGGCTATCGGCGAGCATCGCCTTGATTGTCTCTATTCGATCGCTCATGACGCGCCATTGTAGCGGCCGGGCGCACCAACGTCAAAAAAGGGTCCGCCGATTGACCGATCCACATCGACTCCCAAATCGTGTACAATGCGCCGATCCCAAACTGAACTCTGTGGAGAAACCATGCAGCCTGACGCCTCAAACCTTCCGTACCTCACCGCCGACCTGCCCGGAGCGGGCGGACTGATCAAACAGCACATCGGCGACTTCTGCGTCGAAGAGATTCCGCTGTACCCGGTCTGCGGTGAGGGCACGCACGTTTACTTCACCGTCCGCAAACGCGGGATACCCACGCCGGCCGCGGTGGCGAGAATCGCAAAGTACATGCAGGTTCGCCCCTCGGAGATCGGGGTCGCAGGACTGAAAGACGCCCAGGCGGTCACAATCCAGCAGATGAGCCTCGAACACGCCGACCCGAGGAAGCTGGCGGCGTTCAGGGACAGGCAGATCGACATCCTCTCGACCGCGCGACACACCAACAAGCTCCGCCCAGGCCATCTCGAAGCGAATCGTTTCACCATAAAGGTCCGCAATACAGCGTCCGACGCACTGGCGCGAGCCGAGGCGATTCTCGAGGTTCTGGCCCGACGCGGCGTGCCTAACTACTTTGGTCCTCAGCGGTTCGGGCTGCGCAACGATACGGCGATGCTGGGCAGGGCGCTGGTGACCGGCGACTTGGGCGAGTTCGTCGCGATACTGTTCGGCCGGCCGGCGGACTCAGACCCCAAAGACTGTCGCGCAGCCCGCGCCGCGTTCGACCAGGGCGACATCAAGGCCGCACTGACCGCCTGGCCGAGACACTACGCACACCCCCGCCGGGCGCTGTCGGCGTACAAGAACGCAAAAGCGTCGCGAAAAAACGAGCGTGCAGTCTACACCGTCGACAAGCGCATGAAGCGGCTGTACGTTTCGGCGTTGCAGTCGGCGATATTCAACGACGTGCTGGCCAGACGGATTGGGACGTTCGACAGCGTCGCCCCCGGCGACCTGGCGGCGAGAACAGGCTCGAAGTCCGTATTCACCGTTGAAGCCGCTCCCGAGCAACTCGAAGCGGAGCAGGCTCGAGCCGCCGCCTTCGAGATCAGCCCCACCGGACCCATACCGGGCTACCGAAGCTCGCTAGCCGAAGGCGAGCCCGGAAAGATGGAAGTTGATGCACTGGCCGCCTGGGGCGTCGAAACCGAAGACTTCCGCCATGTCGACCGGATGAAAGTAAAAGGAGCCCGCCGCGCGCTGCGATTCAAGATCGCCGACCTGGAGATCTCCACAGAAGTCGACGACACAAGCTCCCACCTGCTCCTGAAGTTCACCGCTCCGTCGGGCTGCTACGCGACAGTCCTGCTGGACGAATTGACCAAGAATAGAAACGAACAAAACTAGTTCCCCAACACCGGCGAATTGCGATGCTGGATTTCGCGTTTCGTTGTTATTTTCCTCTTGAGAAACTCCCGATTCTATGGTACGTTATCGGGTGATTAATCCGAGGTCACGAGGTTAGCCGCCTCACAATAACAAGAGGATGATAATAATGAGTCCAACAACTCGGACGTTGCTATTTGCGCTGACTGTCCTGAGCACCACGGCGCTGGCCCACGGAAACCTGCTGACCAACGGTGGAGCCGAAGCAGGCAATCTCAGCAGCTGGACACATACCGGCGCCATTGCCTCCACAGGCATCAATCAAACCATGGGCCATGTTGCCCCATACGAAGGCAATTGGTTCTTCAGCATCCATACCAACGTCGGCGGCGGCGGTGCGATGTCTCAGGGCGGAACGACGGGCATGAGCGCCGACCAACTGATCCTGACCGGCATGGTCCAAACCGAGGATCTTAAATATGGCGACGGCATCGGAGAGTACGCCGAGATACTCCTGACGATTCTCGATTTCGAGGACTCGCCGATCGCCATGGCGTCCACCCCAATCATTCGCACACGGAATCTCCAATGGGTTCCGTTCCAGGTTGTCCTCGACGTCCCGCAAAACGCGGACCATTGGGATGTCAACCTGACCGGTACGATGCAGGAGGGATCCTACGTCAACGTGTTTTTCGACTCGGTCTCTCTGACGCCCGAACCTGCTACACTGATCCTTTCTGCAGCAGGTCTCCCCTTTCTACTCAAACGCAAACGTAACAGGCAATAGCTGCGGGTCAATTGAAGCGGCCATTGACAGCCGTCGGGGGTCCGATAGAATTGCTGTCAATGCGGGAGGTGTGTGAAAACTCGAGTAGGTTCTCTACGGGCTCAAGGCGGAAGATAACGCTGTGCTTGGGATTGGGGGCGGCGGTCTTGTTGGCGTACGCTGCGGACTCCGACGCGGCGGACTGGAAGTTCCGCCCGGCGACCAAGACCCGTTCGACCGCCCGGACCACAACCACCGCACCGGCGCCGACAGTCGATCTTAACATGTCCGCATCGCAGCGGGAGGCGCTTTTTCAGAAACTGCTGACCAGATACTGTCGCGTTATCTCCTCGTCTCCGTCAAACGCGCCGATACCCGTGAAGTTGGGCGGTTGGCCGGCGCTGCAGGTTCCTTCGTCCAGCGTGATGGGCCTGGTGCTGCTGGGCGAAGGCAACACGCGCACGAAAGGCCCGCAGGCGAGGGCGCTCGACAAGCTGTACAAGTACGTCGCGGTCGCTTCAGGCAACCTGCGCCCGTCGCACGAGAGCTGGCCTCTGGCGTTTTCGATCCTGTTCCTGTCGGAGGTCCATCGCGTCCAACCGTCGGCGGCGCTGCACGGTCGGATCAGCAAACTGGTCAAGCGCCTCGAATCCGGCAGGCAGGGCGAAAAGGGATGGCATCACAGCCTCAAGAACGCCGGCTACGGACCGTTCGTGGGCGTAACGATTTGGTGTGCGGCTGCTCTGGGCTCGGCCCGCGAGCAGGGCGTCGCAGTCGACAAGGATGGGCTGGCGGCGACACTGGCCGGGCTGGAAAAGGCACTCGGACGCAGCGGGGGAGCGTTTTATTACGTCTCCAAGCGCACTGACGTTAAACCCGGGCGCACCGGCGGGATCGCGTGGGTGCTGGGGCGTTACGGACAGACCGACCCGGACAAACTGACCGCAGCGAGACGGTTCCTGATCGACCACGTCGAGGCTGCTCCCAAGGGGCACGCCTCGTGGATGATGAACATGGGCTGGTCGGCGCTTGGGGCGGCGGCGGCGGGCGAAAAGACGCGCCAGGCGTTTTGGGCGGTACATCGCAAGACAATACTCCGGACCCACGCGCCGGGAGCGTTCTTCCGCGTGCAGCGATGGACCGAAACCAGCTTCAGCGATTCAAAGAATGCGAAAACAATCTCGCGCGGAGAATCAAAAACCTGGCCGGACCCTATGTACGGAGACGCCTGGGCGACGGTGTGGATGTTCCTGGTCTGGCAGGCCGAGCGCGACAAGTCGGTGCTCACCGTTCGCCGACCTCAGGCGACGACGGCGCCCAAGCCCCCAAGCCCCGCGATGCAGATGTTCGACCAAAGCGATATGATCGCCCGCATCGGCAAGGGTCAATCCGTCACCGTACGCAAGGAGTTGCTGGCGCTTATGCGCAAGCACCCCGGCCGCGCAGACCTGTACCGCCTGAGAGCCTTCACCTACGCGCCCGACCTACTCGAACCGTTCAACGCGTCAAAACGCAATTTCGGTTCCTGGAGCAGGACCGCAGGGTCGCTGGCGTTGCGAGATTTGTCCATCGCGTTGCTTCGCAAACAGGGCAAGGGCGACGTGAGCGAGGAATTCGACGATAATGTCCGCACGCTGCGCGCCAGAATATACGCCAAACAAACCGCCCTCGTTTACCGGCCAAAATCCACGGCATGGGTGCGACCCTACAACACGTTCATCAGGGAAATCCGAGCGATCTTCAAACTCAATCCCCGGAACCGACAAGCCATCGACCTGCTCAAAGCGATGAAGGCGGTGGTGAACATCAAGAAGCTGAAAGCCCCGCCAACGCGAAAGACCAGGCGAACGGTAACTCAACTCCGTTAGTCGGCGGCGCGCCAGTCTGAGCCCCCACGTCGACGGACACACTATCCGGACGGACGAAGGCCCAGATGAGAATTTCAACGAATCTGAAGTGGTTATCCCCGCGTCTGTTTACTTCTTCTTCGAAAAGTGCTTCACTTTCGGCAGGCCTTTGAAATCGCTGTCCTGCGTCCAGATCATTGCATCGCGGGCTTGCGCGGTGGCAAGAATGATGCTGTCGGCCATTGGGAGCTTGAGTTGCAGACTGATTCGTGACGCCGAAAGAGCTATGCTCGCCGTCAGGTCGCATACCTCGCCCTTTTGCATCGCCGCAACAGCATGCAGCGCTTCGTTTTCACCGCATTCCCGCAGCACGACTTTGAACACTTCGTAAATGGTTATGACAGGCACCAGAAGTGATCCCGCATTCTTTAGCGGTTCGGCGAAACGCTTTGCGTTGGCCCCGCCGGTGAAGTATTCCAGCCAACCGGAAGAATCCACAATATTCATACCCTGTCGTCCTCCCTGGCAAAGTCCGCATTGATTCCCTTGAGGAATCCGCGAAGTTCGGTGATGTCTCGCTCAGGGATCATCTCAATTCTCCCGTCATATTCTATGACCTGCATCTTCTGCCCCGCACGAAGATGCATGGAATCGCGAACGGGCCTAGGGATCACCACCTGAAACTTTGGCGATACTGTTACAGTTTGCATACCATATTCTCCATCGATAAGGTTATGGTATTACGATAACATGATCGATGTGATTGTGTCAATCCTTTTCTTGTCTATTCACAAGCCTCCAGATGGAGTCTATCCCGCATTGTGACAAGAGAACGGGCCGGGCGTTCTTGCCCGGCCCGTTCTTGAAATCGCGTATCCCACCTCTACTACTTCTTGTTCTTCTGTTTCTCCTTCTTCAGCCTTTCCCTTTCCTCCCTTTCCTTCTGCTGTCTGGCCCGTTTGGCCTCGCGCTCTCTCTGTTCCCGAGCCTTTTTTGCGGCCTCGGCGAGCACCGCCTTGACCGGTTCTTCGGTCCTGCCCAGCCAGACGTCCATCTCGCCCGTACCGCGATGGGCCCAGGCGTAGTACGGGATCATGACCAGGTTGTGCGGGGCTTTGGTCAGCGGTTTCTGGTCGGACTCCATACTGGCCATGAACGCTTTGGCCTGGATCACTTCGATACCGCCCAGCATGTCCTTTCGGAACTCGGAGGTCAGCTTTGCGTTGTCGGGCAGGATCAGTCCGTGTGTCTTGCCGTTGTTGTCGGGCCATTCGGCGGTGAAGACCATGGGCCCGCGCTCAATGGCGACCCGGCCTCGGTCCGGTTCAACCTTGTCGTTGGCGAGTACTCGGCGGATGGGCATGGGCAGGCTCAGTTCGATCGTGTCGCCTGCTTTCCACGTGCGATCAAGGGTGACGTATCCCTTGTGGAGCGTCAGCGGTTCGGTGCGGCCGTTTAGTTTCAACTTCGCTTTGGCGGGGCTTTTGGTCATGTACCTGTAGAGATCCGAAGGTACGGGCGTATTCTGCGCCCAGCCGGGAATGCGAACCTCCAGCGCGAAGCGAAGCGGACTCTTCGGTTCGATGGTTATTTTGATCTCGCCGGTCCACGGATAGCGCGTCTTTTGCGTGATCGTGACGGGAGTATCGCGAACCTTCAGCTCCGCCTTGCCACCCGCAAACAGATTGACGTACACCGCGTCGCCGACGGCGGCGTAGACGTAACCGGGAACCGAGGCGATGAATCGGGCGATATTGCCCGGACAGCAGGCGCACCCGAACCATTCGCTCCTGGCGGGCCTGCGACCGGTTCCGCTCGATGAAAGCGTGTTGGGATAGAAGAACTTCTTACCGTCAAGCGACACCCCGTCGATCACGTTGTTGTAAAGCGTGCGTTCAAGCACGTCGATGTACTTGGCGTCACCGTGCAGCATGAACAACCGGTGGTTCCAGTATACGTTTCCGATTCCCGCACACGTCTCGCAGTATGCGTTGTTGCCCAGGTTGTACTCTCCGGCGAAACCTTCGGGGCCGCCCGGCTGGCCGAGCCCGCCGGTTATGTACAGCTTCGTGCCCACAACGTTTTCCCAAATCCGATCGATGGCGGTGATGTAGCTCTTGTCGCCCGTAAGCGTAGCCACGTCCGCCATACCCGAATACATGTAAGTCGCTCGCACAGCGTGGCCGACGGCCTTTTCCTGCTGGAGGACCTTCTTGTGGGCCTGGGCGTAGGTCTTGTAGTTCGGACCGCGCGTGTCGAGATAGAATTTCGCCAGGTCGAGATATCTCTTCTCTCCGGTCGCACGATACAATTTGCACAATCCCATCTCGATGATCTGGTGTCCGGGCCAGTGCTCGTTCTTACCGGGACCGAAAACCTTGCAGAGCAGGTCGGCGTTTTTCGTGGCGATATTCAGCATCGATTTCTTACCGGTCGCCAGATAGTGCGCCACAGCCGCCTCGTAGAAATGCCCCATGTTGTAGAGTTCGTGACTCAAGTCGCGGACCTTTTCCCAGCGGTTCTTTCCGGCCCAGTGGTGCGGTTTGTCCGGGTTGATCGTTCGTGCGGTAAACAGGTATCCGTCGGGCTCCTGGGCGGCTGATATCTTGGCGATGAGTTCGTCGAGATACTTCTCCATCTTCGGGTCTTTCTTGACCGAAAGCCCGAATGAGGCCCCTTCCAGGATCTTGTAGATGTCGGTGTCGTCGAAGCTGTATCCGCGGATTTTGTCGTCTTTGAGTTCCTCACCGCGGAGCCTCTTGCCCGCCCGGACAAAGTTCTCGACCCGCCCGGTTTCCTCGCATTTCCCGAACGCGTATGGAATAGTCGCCGACCGATTGGTTTCGATGCGCGGAGCCCAGAATTCATCGTCCAGATGAACCGCGGTGAAGGGTACGGGCTTTATGGTCTCCAGCTTGTCTTTGGGTCCCTGAGCTCTAGACACTGCAGAGCACCCCAGCATCGCTGTGAGTATCATTAATACAATCGGTGCGGTTACTTGTGTTCTCATTTTGTCGTCCTGTTTTCATGGCGTGACTGACGGGGAGACGCCCGGAGGGCTTTGGGCCCGCAACCACAGCGGGCTCTGGGAATAATCCTATGGTCGCCAGCCGACATCCGCAAGCTCCCGCACGCATATTCCTCGTTCGACAGCGACAATGAGCGTGGTTCCGGAAGTCTGGAAACGGTACAATTGTCGCTTGGGCGCAGTCGGGAATTAATCGCAGTTCGAATCAAAGGCGGTGAGTATGAAGCAGGCGACGATGTCTACAAGGAAACGCCTTATCGGGGCGGTGACGGCGGTTGTGAGTATTGTTGCAGTGTGCGGACAAACCGCGCAAGCCGCACAGTTGCGCGTTACGAATGTCGCGGCGGTCGGAGACGGTTTCGTACAGTTCGACATCACATGGACCAATTCCTGGCGCGCTTCGTGGAAAGAAGCGGGCGCCGATTTGACCAATTGGGATGCGGCGTGGGTGTTCGTGAAATACCGCAGGAAAGCCCGCACCGCCTGGAGTCATGCGACTTTGAGCCCCAAAGACGCCGATCACACCGCTCCGAAAGGCGCCGAGATCAATGTCGGATTGACCGGAAACAGGGGCGTGGGCGTATTCCTGCACCGCTCTGATGAGGGCAAGGGGACATGGACCAACAAGGGCGTCAAGCTCAAGTGGCTGAACAAGATCGACAGAGTCTCCGACACCGACAAGGTTGAACTCTTCGTCCACGCGCTGGAGATGGTCTACGTACCCAAGGGCGGTTTCTACGTCGGCGGTGCGGGAAAACTGGCCGGCAGCTTCACAGACGGAGCCTGGAAGAAAGGCGATGACGTTATCCCCTTCAAGATAATCAGTGAATCCGAACTCAAAATCGCTCCGAAAGCCGGATGCCTCTACGGAACGGGCGGCAAGGGCGCCGCTCACCAGATCGGTCCGATCGGCAAGCTGCCCGCCAAGTTCCCCAAAGGCTACGGCGCGTTCTACTGCATGAAATACGAGATCAACCAGCGGGAGTATGCGGCGTTTCTGAGTCAACTGACCGCCGCGCAGGCCGCCAAGCGCTATCCGCTGCCCACTATCCCGGCGCGCTTCGCCAACAAGGGCGTTCACACGGTCAAGAAAACCTCGTCGGGCTACAGCGCAACCAAACCTGAAAGAGCTTGCAACTGGGTTTCCTGGGACGATTGCGCAGCGTATCTTGACTGGGCCGGACTCAGACCGATGACCGAGCTGGAATTCGAAAAAGCCTGCCGCGGCCCGCTCAAATCGACCGAAAACGAATATGCCTGGGGCAACGGAACACTGAGCGAAGCGTCGTGGATTTTCGAACCGGACACCGCCCCGCCAATCCCACACCCACAGGGAATATGCGGAAAGGGCGGGCGCATCAAGGCCGGCTGCACCTATTGGGGAATCGCGGCGATGAGCGGGCATCTGCGCGAGCGCACCGTCACCGCCGGGCACATCGAGGGGCGCGCCTTCACTGGTCTCTGCGGCGATGGAGCCCTGGGGAAGAACGGTCTTGCCGATGTCCCCGGATGGCCCGGACCGACGACGAGCTGGCCTGATTCGTCAACCGCCGGAGCGGGCTTCAGCGGAGGGCCCTGGTACCTGGACCCAGCCAGGCTTCGCGTTTCCGACCGCTTTCTGTCATCCTGCCTGCGCAGGCAAAGGGACAGGAGCTACGGGTTCCGCGCCGTCCGACACGAACCCTGCGCAACCCCGCAGACAAAGAAGATCGATCCGGACGGCGACAAGCCCGACAGCACGGATAACGGTAAAACACGCCGGGCGGAGTTCGGCGGGGTGCGGGGAAACGGACACCATATCGTGTACCTGATCGACAGGTCCGGGTCGATGTTCGACACACTGCCGGCGGTCAAACGGAAGATCATCGCCTCGGTCAAAGACCTCAAACCGGACCAGGATTTTCACGTCCTCATGTTCTCCAACGGCCAGCCGCTCGAGAAGAGGCCAATGGCCCTGACGCCGGCTAATATTGAGAATGAACTCGCCCTTATCGGATTCCTCAATAAAGTCAAAGCCGAAGGGACCACCAATCCGGTCAAGGCAATCCAGCGCGCCTTTGACGTGCTGGCCAGGGCGAACAAACGTCCGGGCAAGGTAATGTACTTCCTTACCGACGGGGCGTTCCCCGACAACGAAGCGGTCATGGCGGTCATGCGCATGCGGAACAAGAGGAGGGATGTTACGGTCAATACCTTTCTGTACGGCTGGAAGCCGGACCTGGCGGTGAAGGTCATGACTAAGATCGCCAGGGAAAGCGGCGGTCGGTACCGCTATATCGATCCGGACGAATAAACGCTTGACCGGGGACCGTGCAGTCTATGAAACAGGGGTCAGCGGGTCTTCTGGTCCTTCGCTTTCGCCCGGATATCGTGCACGTAGAGGTTGGAGCCTTCGCGCAGATAGAGGCGCCCGGCGCAGACTACCGGATGGGCCAGGTAGATGTTCGTCTTTCGCTTTCCGGGCATGTTGAAGCGGCTGACTATTTCGATCCCCCCTGCGGTGATTTTCATCAGGTACATCGGGCCTGTGTGGTTAAGCCCGTAGAGCATTCCGTCGGCATACAGGATCGACAGCTTCCCCACTTCGCTGTTGCGTCCGATCAGCTTGCCCGTCTTGAAATCGACACAGTAGAAGCCCTTTCCGCCCACGCGGCAGCCGGATCCGTAAAGGCGGTCGCCTATGAGCATCACCCCGCCGTGACAATTGTCGAACTGGCGCATGTACCAGACCTTCTTCACGCTCGATGAGTCGGGGTTTATCTTGAGCATCGTCCCGCCGGTGGAGTGCCCGCAGGCGACGAACACATGCCCGTCGTGGTAGACCGGGGGGGTGGCGTGTTGCGGGTAGCCCATCGGATACGGATGCGTCCACAGAAGTTTACCCGTCTTCACCTCGACGCTGATGACCGATTTTGAGGTCATCGTGATCATCTGTCGCACGCCCTTGTGCGTTGCGATCACGGGCGTGCAGTACGCCGCCCTGTCGCGCAGGCCGACAGCGGTCCATATAGTCTTGCCCGTCTTCCTGTCCAACGCCGCCGCCAGCGCCTTACCCCCACCCGGCAGGCAGAGCACTTTGTCTCCGTCTACGATAAGATTCTCCGCAAGCGCCCAAACTCCGAACCGCGCCTCAAATCGCTCCTTCAAATCGACGGCCCAGATCTCCTTGCCGTCCTTCGCACCGAAAGCGGCGACCCGCCCGGTCGGGTTCATGTGATACACCGCGCCGTTTGCGTAAGTCGGTGTGGTGCGCGAGCCCGGACAAGACCCCCGCCAGCTTGCTCCGTTGGGCGACTTCCAGAGCAGTTTTCCGTCCAGCGACAGGGCAAACAGCATCTCCTGCTTCCCGAAGTCGCCCGCGCAGTAGATTCTCCCGTCGGCGATGGAAACGCCCGAGAAACCTTTTCCGCAGTCGGAGTATTTCCAGATCAGGCGCGGACCGCCCTCGGGCCACTTCTTCAGCAGACCGGTTTCCAAAGAGATGCTGTCGCGATTGGGCCCGCGGAATTCCGGCCAGTAAGGTTTCCCGGGCTTGGTTTTGGTCTCGGCGCTGACCGGAAGACAAACCGCCAGCACGCACCCAACTGTAATCGTCGTAAGGGCACACCGCAGCATTCCTGACTCCTTCAGTGTTCGCATAGTTGTCGCCCTATCGGAACGACACGCCCTAGTGTAACGAACTCCTACGGGCTGTAAAAGGCCTCCGCGCGGATTCGACCCTAACGCATCAACACCAGGTTGCCCTCTTCGATCGTGATGCGCTGCTTGCCGACGAGGGCGGTGGAATCTTCGACCTTTACTTTCGGCGCCTTCCTGGTTGTCGGAAAGTAAAACGTCAGCTTCCTTCCGCCGATATCCACTGTTTGCCCGTCGGCCGGGGCGGTGGTCGCGAGCATCACGTCGGCGCCGCTGGCGCCGGTGAAGTCCACCGCTATGCACGTTCCGTCCGACAGCGTAAGCGAACTGCGCCGCCCTTGCGACCAGGTCCGCCAGTGTTTCGGCGCTCCGGCGACGACCTTTCCCCATTGAATGTGCTTGCCCATGGCGTTCAGGTGCAGCGATTTGTCCGGGGCCGACTGCAGATACCCCCCGTAACCCTCGGTCCGGTTCAGGAGCACGGAGATGACCGTGTCGTCGGCGTCCTTCCATCGATTGCGCCACACGTAGAAACCATACTTCGAATCGCGATAGCACAGCGGAAGGGATTCGACGGGGTTCTTCGCTTTCATCCCCGCCGGCCAGTTCACAAACGCGCAGACCGCCAGATGCGGATACCAACTTGCGGTGTCATACGGTTGACCGGCCGCCGCGTCGGATTCAGACAGGAACTCATCGTAAAACCACTTCATCGCCGACTGATGCTCGGTGGAGACCGCGCCCATGCCGATAGCAAAGTAGCCCGCTCCGCTCAGACCCTTCCGCGACCAGACGTTCTGCCGGTAGCGTCCGCGCACGGGCCAAAAGTCCGGTTTGCCTTCCCGGACATCCGTCTGGTAGATCCACTTCAGCGTCAGCATTCGCACGTTGGGGCGCGCCACGTTGACAAAGTCCTTGCCCGCTGCGTTTTTCCAGGCCCGGACGGCCGACAAATACGCGATCTGCGACGACATCGATCCCGTACCGTCGCCCTCGGCGAAGAATCCCCCGTCCCCGAACCCCTCAGTCACGTTGCGGATCATGCTCCGCTCAGCGACGCCCAGCAGCTTGGCGATCCGCTTCCGGTCGACCCATTTCTCGCCCGAGACCGCCAGCAACGCCAGCGACGCCCCGCCGATCTGCATGCCGAAATGATTGCTGCCGGGAGGTGTCCGGCGCTTGCGGCGGAAGTAAGGACCGAGGAATCTCGTCCCGCGCGCCAGCACCTCCAGGTCGGATGTCAGGTTCTCTCGTTTGCTGGAGCTGGGTTCGGAGTATTCGGCGATCGCCCGGCCGTACTTTTCGCGGTCCGCCGCATCCCATCCGTCGTAGCACAGATCGTATCCCACCGCATACCATCCGACCGACGGACCGGCGCGCAGCGGTCCGCCCGGTTTGCGGAAACCGTAGCGCCCGTCGCGGTCGGGCGCGCCGGCAAGGGCTCGTTCAAAACACTCGGCTCCGAAACGGGCGTATTTCTTTTCACCGGTTAGCTGATACAGCAGTCCGTAGCCCGCGGCGTGGCCGATCGTGTAAACGCCCGGTCCTTGGGGAGTCTTGTCTTTCGACCGGAACAGCGCGGTCATAGTCTCACCGCTTTTACCGTCCAGCAGGAGACGCAAACGTTTGAGAATCGCCTTGCCCTCGGGCGTTTGGGCTTTCTTCCTGAGTGCGGGCAGATCGCTGCGGCGAAACAGCAGCCGCGGATGCTCGCCCGGCTGGGGCGCAACGAAACTCTTGTCCCGCACATACCACGGACGCTCGTCGGCCCGCCCCGCCGAAACCTGCAGACAGGAAATCGAAACAAACAGCAACACCAGCACTTTTCGCCAACGCATCACTATCGCACTCCTAAGCAAAAGAGCCCAGGTGTCGAGTGTTGACCCGGAGCCCGCCGGTTATCCTAACCAGTCAGGCGCCCGACAGCCATGATTGACTGCACCGAGGCCCGAGGCGGAAGACACTTCATGCACGTCGGCGCAACAGTTCTTTGACATGCGGTCGTATCCGCCGGTAGCATTGGCGTACGAACCGAATATCTCAATGGGCAATACGTGAAGGAGACTGATAAATGGTGAAGTCGTCCGGAGTATTTGTTTTCCTATCTCTTTCAATCATACTGGTTTGCCTGTCGGCGACTGTCTCATGCGACCGCGGCGGCCAGACGCCTGATGTCGAGACCCCGGCCCACACGGTGGGCCCGGGCGGAGGGACGATCACAATCGATGAACCCGGAAGCGCGATTCATGGAATGACCATCAAGATTCCCAAGGGAGCCTACGGAACCGAGAAGTCCTTCACCGTAACCCATCGCCCGTATCCCGGGAAGAAATCCGAGAAGATCACTCCGCTGACGCCCTTGATCCGCGTTGACAACGGAGGAGATTTCGCCGACGAGATCATGACCGTTACGATCCCCGTGGATGTTCCCAAAGGCATGTTCGCCATGGGCTTTTTCGTCGACAAGGAAGGCGAGCTCGAACCAATGCCCCTTATCGACCTGACTCCCAAGTCCGTCACGGTGGCTACGCGTCATTTTTCGGAGTTCTTCGTCAGCGCCATTTCGGAGATGCTGCTTGCCGGGAAGATCGACACGAAGTTCCGCCCGGGATACGACGACTGGCAGTTTGATAACTACGGTTCGTATATCGAGCCCGGGGGGCACTGCGCGGGGATGACCACCGCCGCGGGCTGGTATTACTTCGAGAAGAAACGGAAGGGCGAAGCAAAGCTGAACGGGCGCTACGACAATAACGGCGGGGACGCAACTCCCAAGTTTTGGTACGACGACAGCCTGGCGTGTCGGTTTGTCTCCACCGTCCAGAAAGATCTCAACTTCAAGAGTCTCATCCACAAGGTCTTCGAGGCGTATTCCGATACTTCGGCCGCCCTCACGTGGAAAGTCTTCCTATACAGCATGTACGTCACGGGCGAACCGCAGGAGGTGGGAGTGTACGACACGGATAAAGGCGGCGGTCATGCGTTGATGGTCTACGCCGCCGACGTAGACAAGGGCGTCTTGCGAGTGGCGGACCCGAACTATAAGGGAGACCGCGCCAGAGGGATATTCTTTCTCAACGGCAAGTTCGTTCCCTACAATTCCGGGGCCAACTACGCCGAAATCCAAAAGGGAAACACGACCTCATATGAGAGCATTCTTTTTAACGCACGGACCGCCCTGGTCCCGTGGAAGAAGATCGGCGAACGATGGGCTGAATTAGAGAAGGGTACTGTTGGGAATGACCGATTTCCGAAATATAAATTGCTCTGTTCCTCGAAAAGCGACAAGGAAGCGGAACTGGTTGATGGAATGGAAATCACCGGAGAGGCCCTGAAGATAACGATAAAATCCAAAAAGAACCTGGGTTTCAGCGTGCGCAAGAATAATGCATGGACCTCGACGTACTGCGCAGCGATTACTACTCACTTCAAGAAAGTTGGGGACAAGCAGCTCATTGGATTCTACGTCACGGGAAAACACAAATTTGAGAACAAGAAGGTCGTCTCGGGCGAATATGTCGACTTCAAGTGGATCAACATAACACGGGTCGCCAAGACCGACGACAACACGCCCCCCGAAAGAAAGGTTAACACGTCTCCGGGCGTTGTCGTCAATGGTGTTTTCTACGGGCAACTCAAGACCAACACGCGCAGGGAGGGGATGATGCTCTTCATCGTGGACGCCAAAGAGAAGATCGTGCTCCGCACCGCCGCCCGGATACTGAGCGAGAAGAAGGACTCATTTGGAAATGTCACCGAGACAACGTTCCGGTTCCAGAGAGGCCTGGGCAGCCCCGCAATTCCCCCGGGCCAATGGAAAGTCTGCGCCGGACCGACGGTTGGACAGTGGCGCGCACGATCGAAAGTGTTCACCGCGGGCGAATCGGGTAACGTCAGCGTCACCGTGGGCTCCCCTCCCCCGCCGGACCCATAAGACGCCCGACGAGTTGATCGCTGTTTCAGGAATCGGGGGCGGTTTCTCGGCGTGCCGGAATACGCAAAACCCCCTGCGTTTTCACACTTCGTAGAATCACATTGCCGAAAATCCGCGATTTCCTGAAACCATCGGGGCAATTGTACGTCCAATAAAGACGCCGAGTTGCATTTCGTCCATATTCGTTCGAGGAATACCCACAAAAGGAAACGTAGCATGACACGAAAAATGATCCTAATTACGCTGGTCGCCTGCCTCCTAACCACAATAGCAGTCTACGCCGGAAGAGGCATGAGCATGAAGTGCCAAGCCAAACCGGAGAAGAACCCAACCACCGGGAAAACAGCTAAGCCCTGCGGGTATGAAGCGATGGTGACCATCGGGGGCGGTATGTTCAGCGAGCAGATGACCGGATACTGTCGGGCCTGCAAGAAATTCGTCCACCTCCATTGGACAGCGAAGAATCTCCCGCCCCAGATGAAGACCCGGATAAAGGTCAAACCTCACCCCATACCGCTTGGCGAGGTCTGGGACGCCCGGACCGGGAAGATCCTGACCATCCACGCCTGCCCAAAGTGCAAAGGCCCGTTCCTGGAGATCAAGGAGTTCGACGAGCTGAAGCATTGCCCGGCGTGCAACAAGCCCCACTTTGCAGTCGACAAGAACAAGCCGAGACTTGCGATCGATTGACGTCCTGGAAAGACCGCCAGCCGACAAGACAACACCCGCCGCACTGGAGACACCTATGACCAACGGAAAGAAGGCGCTATACCTCACACTAATACCGTGCGCACTACTAACGATGACGACAGCCTCGCTGGGAATCAGAGCTCCGACAAAACCTCTCAAGGATCGTGTCAGCGCCGCCGATACGGTCTTTCTCGGAAAGGTCGTCAACAAAGTGACGACAGGGGACTGGGCCAGCGCCGAGCTTGTCGTAGAAGAACCTCTGCGAAACGCCGAAAAGGACGAGAAGATAAAAGTCACCTGGCGGATCAAGCTCGGCCGCCTGCACGTCTATGATGTCCGCGAAGGGACGCGCGGGGTCGCCATACTCAAGGGCAAGCACAATGGTCGATACTGGCTCAGAGGCGACAAATTCGAGAATCCAAACAAGCTCGCTGAAGTTAAGGGCCTAATCGCCGCAGTATCCGCAAATCAACCAACGAACGCATCACCGGCGGGCGTTGCGGCTCCGGGCGGCATGCGGTTATTGCCCGGCTACGCGCACAAACCGCTGCAGGGCATAGACAGCATTGTCGGTCAGATCGTCAAGGACGACGGTTGGAAAATATCGTATGAGATTGGTCGCGTCTCCAAGCCGGGGCAACCGATGATCGGCGGCGGTTTTCGCGATCGCCCCAAACTGCTGCCCAAGGCGAAGGTCCGTTGGTATCGTGAGCAGACGGTCAGCGGCCAGCCCGTTCATCTGGCGCTGTCCAAGGACGACACATTGCTCGTCTCGTTTCCTGAGAAAGGCATGAACTTCCACACGAAGATTCGTTCGTCCGAACAACTCGCCGACGCCCTGCTAATGATTTTGACCTATCCGCAACGGGCAACCGCCGATGCGACAAAGAATACCGCAAAGCCATCCACAGACACCGGGAAGTTGGCCAAAGCTCCCACAGCGATCACCATAGACGGTAGGAAGTTGACGCTGCATGTCGAGGGAATCAACAACCGCATGCCGACGATCGGCCCTCGGACAAGCACGGGAATCTATTTCATAATCCGTTTAAAAACAACGGATCGCTCGGCGATACCCAAGGGCGTCACGATTGACGCCGTCTACGGCGTCCAAGGCAAGAAGAAGTGGGAAACGAAAAAGTTCGACGGACCTCGCGGCCGGGCCTCGTCAATGGTTGAGATCGTCGCCCGAAACGCACCGGCCTGGACCGTAAGTGCGAAAATCGACGTGATCGTCAGGCTTCGCGACGCGGGGAGGAAGGAGTATCTGATCCGAGCGGCGAATGTCGGGGCAATGGAAGTGCATTGAACTTCCTGATAACCGGCGTGCAATCCGCCGAAGGCGGAGCGGACCTGCAACTCCGATGACGCGAAACGATCGGCGTGGAGAGAATCTCCATCCACATCAGTTCAGGCTTCCGTATTTGCCCGGGGCTGACAGCGTCGACTCATCGCGTCCCATCATTTTCCCTTGAGTTCAAAACGGTAGCTTCCCGAGCCGACGTCGAAGGTGATCCAGTCGGCGTCTCGGCGGGCGCTGGCGATCCCGTCGCGGCGGCCGATATGGGAATCGTTTTTCCAAACGGCCTGACCGCCCTCGGTAACTGCAACTTTTTTCAGGCCCAGCGTGGGCACGCTCACTCTAGCCGTCGAATTGACGGGGATCTCAACGGCCAGCACGAACGAATCCTTAGTTCGCTTCCAACTCGACGAGATTACGCCCCTGACGGTCTTGATCGAGGCCTCGGCGCTGGTCAGGTCTCCCAGTGCATGGGGCCTGATACGGAAATGGGCGTACCCGGGCCCGAATTTACGGGTACCGTAGAACGGCGGTTCCTGAATGCCGCCGATACTCTCGTAAAAGAGCCTTCCGACGCCGGCCAGCATGGTCATGCTCTCTTCGGCGTGATACCCGCCTTTGAGCATGCCCCAGGATTCCCACACGGTGGTCGCGCCCTGGTCAATCATGTAACCCCACCCGGGAAACTCGGTGTGATTGACCGCGTCGTACACGACCTCGCCGAGACCGTTGTCGACCAGCGACTCCATGAAACCGGGCAGGCCCACGTGCCCGACCCGCAATCTACCGCTATCGGCGTTCGTGATTGTCTTGGCGATGTTCGCGATGAGCTGCTGCTTGTTCTTTTCGGGCACAATCTCCAGGGCAAGCGCGATGATCTCGGACGTTTGCGATTTGGTCGCATAGTGACCGGTCTTCGGATCGAGCCACTTCTTGTTGATCACCGCCCGGATATCCGCGGCGAGTTTGGCGTAACGGGCCTGGTCGGTCTTCTTTCCGATCACGCCGCAGATATTCGCCAGCGTCCGCGTGTTGTGGTAGTAGAAACAGGTCCATATGTAATCCTTGGGAGTCTCCTTGCTGATAAACTCCCAGTGACCGGTTTTTCGGCCGGGCAGCATGTGCTCGCCAAGCCAGCCCTTGGTGACGATGTGAGTGTCGCCGGCCATCTTGCGGCCGATGAAATCCACCCAGGCCTTCACCTTATCGTAATGATGTTCCAGCAGACGTTTGTCGCCGTAGCATTGGTGCAGATACCACACGAGCATGGGATAGGCGGCGTTCTGGGAAACGTCGCTTTGGCGATTCATCCCCGGCAGCCTGGGCACTATATCGGACAGGTCGCCGTCTTCGGAACCGGCCAGCGGAATACTGCGCGCCACGTCGGTCCAGAGGCTGGGCATGAACTTGCGCGACGACAGGCTGCCGAAATAGCTCGCCGGCTCGTTGTAGAAGATCGGCTCGCGATGCAGACAGTCGAGAACGAACCCTTTCAACGCGACTCTCATAGTACGCTGGATGTTCCCGTGAATCCGGTTGAGAAGCTTGTTTGAACAGGCAAACCGTCCATGCATGTCGACGTCGCTGTAGACTTCCCGCCCCATCACGGTCTCGGGTGTCGGTTTCCCTTCGAGCCCCTCGACGCGCACGTACCGGACAGGGTGAATCGTGAAACGCGGTTCATACGTCTCGCCTTCCGGTGCGCCCTTGAGGATGTAAGTGTCCTTCTCGCCCAACTCGTAGTGGATCGTAATCCTGGCGCCGGGTTTGCCCTTGGTTTTCACACGCACCCAGCCGCTGAAATACCGGTCGAATTCAAACAGCCAACCGCCGCTCTTGTGCTTGGTTATCTTGATCGGCTTGAAAGTGTCCTGGACCTTCATTTGCGGGATGGTTTGACTTCTTAAGCGGCCTGCGGGAGCCGGGAGAATCGCTACGTCGCTCCACTTGCCGTCGTCGAAACCCGCCTTGCTCCAGTTCGGTTTTTCGCACCTGGCGTCATACGTTTCGCCGGCGACGAGCTGGTTGGCTCCGACCGGACCGCGGGTGGTCTTCCAGGTCTTGTCCGTCAGCAGGCGCGTCTCGGTCCCGTCATCATGGGTAACGGTCATCTGCAGGAGGGCTCGCGGCGGATATCCCCAGGGCCCGCCCTTTTCCCATGGCAAGATGCGCGCGGCGCTGTACCAGCCGTTGCCCAGCATGATTCCGATCGCGTTGGCGCCCGATTTGAGGAAACTCGTGACGTCGTACGTGCAATACAAGACTTCCTTGGAATAATCCGTCAGGCCGGGCGAAAGCACATCGTCGGAGACCTTCTTTCCGTTGATGTACAACTCGCTCCAACCCAGCCCGGACAAACGCACCCGTGCTCGCCGAACGCCTTTGGTCAAAGCGAACTCCTTCCGCAGCAGCGGCGAGGGGTCGACAGTGGAAGCGCGCACCGCCAACACGCGATGGACTTTGACAACCGGAGGGAACTTCGGGGAGCCCCCGGCGTCGTAAACCCTGAATTCGAGGATGCCGGTTGAAGCGCCTTTGTTTGAGTCGAATTCCAGTTTGAGTCTCGACGTGGTGATCGCTTTGAAGGTTGTCGTGTTGTGCTTATTGCCTTCAACGCCCAGGCCGACCGGGTTCTTGACCGCCTTGAAAGCCCCGCCGTCCCAGTAGAGAATTCGCACCGCCTTGGGCAGCCGCACACCGGCGCGGTCGTCGAACCAGTACACATCGATACTGTCGACGTTGACCGGCCTGGGCCATTCGTATTGAACCCATTGGGTCCCTTTCCGAGGCCAGTTGCCGTAGGCTCCATAACGTTTGTCGTTGGAATTGGTCAGTTTGAAGCCGTCATTAATCGCATCAAGCGTTTCGTGCCCCGACACATATGATGTTGACGCCTTGGCGGCGAGTGCGAGGTTGACGCGGCCGGGCTTGGCGGCATCGAGATGCTCAGCAGGCGGTTTGGGGGGCGCAGACCCGATCCACCGGGCCTTCCAGTCAGTCTTCTTCAACAGCCCCATCTCGAACGTCGCCGGCTTGCTCCAGGGCGAAGCCTTCCCGGACGCGTCCCACACGCGAACTTTCCACCAGTAGATTTCCCTGCTGGCCGGAGCCTTGCCCTTGTATGCGACATTCACCGACTGCGGGGAGGCGGTCTTCCCGCTATCCCATTTGTCGCCGGTGTCGGCTGCAAGGCTGGCCTTGCTGGAGGCGACCAATACGCGGTAGGCCGACTGCATCCCCCCGCGTTTGGTCGACCCCAAGACCCAACTGAACCGAGGGGCCGCTGCATCGACCCCGAGCGGATTGACGGCGTACTCGCACTTGAGCCCTCCGGCCGTAATCTCGCCGGTCTCGGCGCCCACCGCCAAACCACTACTCAAGACCAGAAGGGAAAGGAAGAAACTCAGACCAGCGGCGTTTCGTTTCAGGATATTCATGTCATTGCCTCGTGAGTGTTGGAAGCGCCAAGCATAACGTTGTTGGCGCATTTCCGCCATTGACCATCCCCTGCGACAAGACCGTGTACGTGGGATTCGCTGCTCCGCTTCAGGCGGAGATCATCTTTCTTTCTCGGGGGTGGGGCTGTTCGGGGCGAGGACCTGATCGAAGGTCACGTCAATTCGGTAATTCGGATGCTTCTTGTATCTAATGTTCCTGCGGCCCCAATAAGAACCATAATACTGGCAGTTGGTGTCCACCCAGCGGGCCACCTTGGCTTTTTCCGCGGCGGTGAGCTTGGGCGAACAACTGGCCGCAAGTTTGGCTGCGCGTGTCTTTTGGGCGGGTCTCAAATTCCAGACCTTCATGCCCAGCATTTTCAGTAATACGCTCTGGTTGCCAAAGAGCGTGTGGGCCTCTCGGTATTTCGCATCCGTGCCAAGTTCATCGATATGCAGGCCAATAAGACGGCCCTTGGCGCCTCTTTCTTTCGGCGTCTTGACCAGGGCTTCGTAGG
>JASLNT010000113.1 GCA_030745875.1 Phycisphaerae bacterium | reverse complement strand
CCAGTGCGGCCTGAGCTTCCTGTAACTTTCGAACCACTTGCTGTGGCGTGTGACGCTTGCGTTTCATGAGAATTCCTTTCGATTAAAAGTCTACTCGAAACTCTCATAACACCTGGATCAAATTTCGGGGTGCAAGCCAATATCTTCGCCGGCGACGATATTCACGTTCTGGCGAATTCTGTCGTACGAGGCGATGCGATTTCGGGCGATGACACCACTCTGGGCTCCGGTGTGACTATCGGACGTATTGACGCCGGCACCAGGTCATCCGAATCCAACAACGGGATTACTGTCGGAGCCAACAGCGTGGTTGGCGCCATGTACAGTTCCACGGGTGTCAGTCTGGGCTCGGGAGTACGTGTTGTCGGAAACACCAGCGCAAGGAAGAAATTCGCCGCCGGTTCAAATCTTAGCTACACCGGAGACATAACCTCGGCCGACGATGTGACCCTGGGCCTCGGCGCGGTGTTTACCGGAAGTATCCACTCGGGCGATGATGTGAAGATCGGCGCTGATTCGGCCGTTAGCGGTAATATCTACGGAGCCGACAAGATTACGCTGGGCAAGCGATCAACTTCAGGCCAACTGCACGGCCGTGATGTGACGATTGACGGCGGTTCGACAGTCGGTTCACTGTTTGCCTCCCACAATGCCAAGCTTGAGGGCAGCGCAGTTGTCAACGGTTCGGTTAACGCGAGCAACGACGCCGAACTCAAGAAAGACTCCCGAGTCAATGGCGACGTGACCTATGGGCACAAGATTAAGAAGGACAGTTCCGCTGTTGTTACGGGAACCATCGCAGAGGGAACGCCGGTCGGTCCGACAGATCCGAACACGACATTGACCGCCCCACGTGATTGGCAGGCGTCGCGACTGGACGTTCCGACGTTTGTTTCGGGCGATTCGGACGTGTCGATCGCCAAGAACAGCGATTCGACGCTTACCGCCGGGAACTACCGCAAGCTCTCGGTGGGGCGCGGAGCGACGCTTACTCTGACCGCCGGAACGTATAATTTCGCCAACATCTCGTTGGATTCGTCGGTCCGAATAACCGCCGACACCAGCTCCGGCGATGTGATTATCAATAGCGCCGAAGATTTCAAGATGGGCAAGGAAGGCGTAATAGCCCGCTTCGGCAGCGGTAATGTGATTATCTCAAGCGCCGACGATCTCAGTATCGGAAAGAACGCTAATGTCGTCGCTCAGTTCCGCGCCTACGACGACCTGAGCGTTGACAGTTACGGTACGATAAGCGGGACTCTGTACGCTCACGAAGATATCTCGCTGGGCGGAGGCGTGATGGTGATGAACGCAAGGGCCGAAGTTACGCCCGAGCCCGGAACGCTGGTGCTGCTGACTGTTGGGGGGATGGTCATCGCCAGCCGCCGTCGTCGTCGGAAATCCTTGGCGGTCTGAGTAGTACGGTACTTGCGCCAAAGCAGCGGTTATTCCACCAATTCGGCGAAAAGCGTAAACGCTGTGGCGTCGGTTATTCTGGCGGTTACGTACTGACCAGCCAGGCTCACAGGGCCCTGAAAGACCGTAATGTGGTCCCCGCTCGTTCGCCCGAGCATCTGCAGGCGGTTCGGATCGTCGCTCACGTTTATCGGCTTGTCCGCCAGCGGGCTTGGTCCTTCGACCAGCAATTCGACCTCCCGCCCGACGAAGCTCTGGAAATGTTCGAGCGATACTTCAGCCTGAACGGCCAGCAATTCCCTGTTCCGACGTCTTTTTACCTCGAAGGGTACGTTGTCTTCCAGCGTCTTGGCGCCGACAGTACCGGCCCGCGCGGAGTACTTGAAGATGAAGCTGTTCTTGAAGCGGGATCGTCTTATCAGATCCGCCGACGCCTCGTGGTCGACTTCCTCCTCGCTGGGGAAACCCACTATGAAATCGCCCGCAATCGTCACATCGGGCATGATCTCGTAGGCCCGATCGATGAAGCTGTCATACTGGGTTCGCGTGTACTTGCGGTTCATCGTCTTCAGTATCCGGTCGGACCCGCTCTGCGGCGGGCAGTGGATGTAGCGGCAGACGTTGGGCAGGTCGCGCATCGCATGGAGGATATCGTCGCCGAAGTCCGTTGGGTAGCTCGTGACGAACCGCAGCCGCCTTACGCCCGGTACGCCTGAAAGACGCTCCAGCAGATCGCTGAAACCGACAGCCCTGTCGCCCGCGGAGTAGCGATAGCTGTTAACCGTCTGGCCGAGGAGGGTTATCTCGCTGCGTCCGGCGTTGGCGAGTTGCTTGACCTCCTCGTATATTGCATCAGGGCTGCGGCTGATCTCCGGACCGCGGACGAATGGTACAATGCAGTACGTGCAGAACTTATCACAGCCGCGCATTACGCGCACGTACGCCTGGGCCGGCGATCCGACTGCAGTGTCGCGATCGTGATCCAGTGAATCTATCGACGAATTGCCTTCGAACGCGGCCCGACCGTCTTTCCGGTCCGGATCGCATGCTACGGTCTGCTCCCCGTCGGCGGCACGGCGGATCATTTCGCCCAGTGCGTGCAACTGCCCCGGCCCGCAGATGATGTCCACAAACGGATACCGCTTCAGCAGACCCGAGCCCCTTCGCTGCGCCATGCAGCCCAACACGCCGACTATCCGCCGCCGATCGCTCCCAGCCTCCCTTCCAAGACGCGAATAGACCTTGTTTTCGGCCTGTTGGCGCACAGAGCACGTGTTGATCAGGAACACATCGGCGGTGTCGAGGTCTTCGACGATTTCGTATCCGGCGCCGAGCAACTGGCCGGTTACAAGTTCGCTGTCCAGGCGATTCATCTGGCAGCCGAGTGTTTCAATGTATACTTTCATGGTCTTTTCGCTGTCCGACAAACCGCACATCATACCAGCAATCCCCATCGGATGCGACGAGCCCCTCGGCGCCAATCATCCAGAGGTTCACATTTGGTTCACACTTCCAGTGCGAGTGCTTCCTCCACGGAATCACGGTTCTTGCGAATCGAACGTCACCTGCACTTTGGAAGCCGTTTTGGGCAGCGCGTAATCTCCGTTGATTTGGGGTGTTACGGTCTTACCATCCGCGACGACCTCTGTCGCAAGCGATTTGGGCAGGCGGAGCAGGAAACCGCCCGGCGGGGCGGTTGTCCCGGTAAGTTGCAGCAGCGCGCCATTGCCCGTCGGTTTCCATTTCAGTGAAAGTAGTCCGAAATGCGTCGGCAGGCCGGTAAGCTCCATACCAGTTGGTTCGGTGAACCAGCGAGGATCGATCCCGCCAAACAGCACCAGCCGATCTCCATCTTCAAACAGCAGACTGTCGCGCATCAGCAGCCAGACTTCCGCGATGGCCCATCCGTGCGGCATGGCTGAGGCGCGGTTCCCGTCGGGCTGGGTCTTGCTGTGTCTCCATTTGGTTCGCAGATGATACCAACCGCCCGAACCGCTGCTTCCGCCTTCGTCAAATGCGAACCACCTCTGCATGTGCGGATGGTCCAGATGTATGTTGACCGTACCGTGCCCGGCTTGGCGGTTTCCGGCCAGCAGACCCTGATGCGCCGTTGCCGGCGCGAAGTACCGCCAGTGTGAGATGTTCTTCTTGCCGATACGGCGGAACTGATCGTGGGCCTTGCCCTTGCCCAGCGGATACAGACGACACGGCCAGAGCACGGCATAGCCCCCGTATCCTTTGCCCAGATTCCCTGCGAAACGATCGTACGATTTGGCGAGTTGGTCGGCCAGTTGCGCCCATCGTTGCGCCTCGGGCTTCTTGCCCAGAATCTCGCCCAATTCGGCGACGACGCGCAGGCCGGTCAGGTCGAAGGCTTCGGTGTATTCCGGATGGTTTCCGTCGCAGCGCCCGGGCCTTAGGACGACGCGGGAGTCTTTGGGCAGGTTCTCGCCGCAGTCCAGGCTGGTCATGCTCACCCAGTGAGGTCCCTTGGTCGTGCGGTAGTAGCGGATCATCCGGGCGATCTTCTCGGCTGACGGGTAGATTCGCGCCAGCCATCGCCTGTCGCGGGTGAACTTCCAGTGCTGCCCGATGCTCCAGAGTATCTGTCCGGGATTGTCGGCTTCGGGAAACGGTCTGCCGTTGAACGGATGAGCCAGGAAATAATCGATCACGGCTTCGGAAAGTTTGGGTCGCCCGGACTTCTGCATCATGTTGGCGATGTACATTCCGTCGCGATTGTACACGGGGTAGTTCAGCACGGCTACGTCGGCGGCGCCCTCGTTCATGCACAATCCCGCATGGGCGAGCATAACCAGGTAACCGTTGGTCCAGCGGGCGTCGGGCAGCCGCAGGCTCATCTTGCCGTAGAACTTCTTCCAGTAGGCGACTGCTTCTGCGAACAGGTCGCTTGCGGCGAGTTTGCGGTAGTAGTCCAAGCCTGCGTCGGCTATGTCGATACCGTCGGCGTCGGATTGCGGGACGGCGGTGTCGATGTAGTTTGATCTGCGCGGAGTCCACTGGTGTCGCACGGCCCGTCGCCCGGGCAGGACCGGGCAAACCAGTTCGACTGTCTGGGTCTTTCCCGGTTCGAGAGTCATGTCAAAACGCAGTGCTCCCGAGCAGTCGCCCGTCTTGGAGACTGCCGATCTTGCCTTGGGCGTCTTGCCTTCGGCTAGGAGTTTTTCAATCGTGTCGGTGTCCAGCACGCCGGCGGCCGATGGTTTCGGGCGAGCGACGATTGCTGTAAACCCGTCGGCCAGCAGCGCATCGCCCGCGGGGCTTACCGCGAGTTTTCGGACGTTGAAACCGGCCGGTCCCATAGGGCGCAGCATCGCATACACAGAGATTCTGCGCGCCTGATCGCTCGTGTTTGTGATGCGCGCACGCGAGCCGACCAGGGGCGTTTCTCTCCCGTCGGCGCGCCGCACGATCTGACACAACTCCGTACGAACCTTGATCGGTCCGGCCGACCACTGGGTCCATGGGATCAGGTATTTGTCATCGGCTAGTCCCCAGGTTAGCTGTGCGTCCTTCGCCGCGGGGGCGGTCAGCTTGCCTTCCTTGCGATCGTACACCCGGTAGTAGATTCCGTAGGAGCCTATCCCCGGAGAGAAGCATCCCTCGGCTTGGACGAAGGTCTTGAGGCTGTCCAGCGTATTGGGGATTCCGATGGGGATATGGATCTTGTCGGTCAGGTCGACCGGTTTCTTAGCGTCAAGCCGGTCTGTTGCCGGGAGCATTACGCCTGTCAACACGATCGCCAGAACGCCCATTCGGTGCATAATCTCACTCCGTGTCTGCAAGTTGAATGTGGTTGGCGGCAAGGGTCGGCTGGAGGGCAGGGTACAAGAGTTCGCTTTGTCGGGCAATCCTGAAATCATCGGTCTGCCCTGTTGATTTACCGCCGAAGGATTTGAGTTTCAAAGTGTGCGATTGGGAGATGTCTTTGCTTTTCTCTTGCAATTATCTGGATTTACGCTAGAATGCAGTCTCGTTGCGGTAGCTGGATCCTGACTCCCGCCTTGGGAGAGTGGCTCGCGACGAAGAAAAGAAAACCCCACTGGTTTCCCCGGGATCGGGCTCCAGTCAACGCGTTGGCGCTTGTGATGCGCCGCCGGTTGAACGAGCCCTGGCCTCTTTCGCTGTGTCTCCCACTCACCGAATCGCTCCCCGCCGCCTCCTTTACAGGTGGTATTACTTTAGTTGTAAGGAAATGTTGCAAATGTCTAATGTCAAAATGTTCAGTGATCTTCACCTGATAAAGCCCATCGCAATTGCTGTGGGAAAAGAAGGTTACAAGATACCCACGCCTATCCAGGCCCAGTGTATTCCCCAATTGCTGAAAGGGCGCGACCTGCTGGGTTGCGCTCAAACGGGAACGGGCAAGACCGCAGCCTTCGCATTGCCCGTGCTGCAGAACATGCAGAAATCCGGAGCCCGGAAACGCCGCATCCGCACACTGGTTATGACCCCGACTCGCGAACTGGCCGCACAGATTCACGAGAGTTTTCAAACTTACGGACGCGGGCTTCGCCTGACCAGCACGGTGATATTCGGAGGCGTCAGCCAGAAGGCCCAGGAACGGGCGCTGAGGCGCGGTCCGGATATTCTGGTGGCCACTCCCGGGCGGCTGCTCGACCTGATGAGTCAGAAGTTCATCAATCTCAAGCACGTGGAGTACTTCATTCTCGACGAGGCCGACCGCATGCTCGATATGGGCTTCATCCACGATGTGCGGCGCGTTCTGGACGCGCTGCCGGAGAAGCGTCAGAGTCTGTTCTTCTCGGCGACCATGCCGCCGGCGGTTGCGAAACTGGCCGACCGCATGCTTACCGATCCGGTGCGGGTGGACGTGGCGCCCAAAACCATGACCGCCGATCGCATCGATCAGACGCTGATGTTCGTTGATAAGGGCGACAAGCGCAAGCTCCTGGAGATGCTCCTGCATGACACCGCTATCCGACGCGCGCTGGTCTTTTCGCGCACCAAACACGGAGCGGACCGCATCTGTCGCGACCTCGTGCGTGCGGATATCGCAGCAGGAGCTATTCACGGTAATAAAAGCCAAAACGCCCGCACGCGAGCGCTGGCGGCGTTTAAGAACGGCAAGTTCCGCGTACTGGTCGCCACCGACATCGCCGCGCGCGGAATCGATGTTGACGGCGTGAGTCACGTTATCAACTTTGACCTGCCCAATGAATCCGAGAGCTACGTTCACCGCATCGGGCGCACCGCCCGTGCGGGCAAAGCGGGCAAGGCGATATCATTCTGTGCAGGCGACGAGATGGGCTACCTGCGAGAGATACAGAAGCTTATCAAGCGACAGATTCCGCTGGATCGCGATCACTCGTTCCATTCCGAGCAGGCCTCACGCGGTATGGAAAACGGCGCTCCGGCTTTGAGCCCGGCGCAGAAGCAGTCCAAGGCTCGGGCCGGACAGGCCCGTAGGCGCAAGGAACTGAAAGAAGGCACAGCCCGCCCGGCCCGCCGTCGTCGACGCCCCCAGAGCGGCGCCAAAACCCAGGAATCCCGAGGCGCTGCAGCGTCCGGCGGTAAGAACCGTCGGCGCCGCCGTCGCAGGAGCCCTCAAGCCGGGAAATAGGGGATTCCAACAGACCGAATAACTCAGCGCATAGAAAAGGCCCTTGTTTTCAAGGGCCTTTTTTAAAGGGTGGCTGAGGGGATTCGAACCCCCGACCCCCTGGACCACAACCAGGTGCTCTAACCAACTGAGCTACAGCCACCGTCTTTCTTCTCGGGGTCGAGAGCGAAGTAATATACAGATCGAAAGCCCATTGGTCAAGCCCATTGAGCGTATTAGTTGCTCAAAGGCTCCAGGGCGGCCGCATTACTCTTGAGACCATGTTGTTGGCCTGTTTGTCGTCGGGGAACGTTTCGGTCTTCGGGTCCCATTTGAGCGTTTTCTTGCGCAGCATGGCGATGTTGCCCAGGTGACACAGCGATGCCGAACGGTGTCCGATTTCCGCGTTGCAGATGGGCTGCTTGCGCGTGCGAACGCACTCCAGGAAGTTTCCACGGTGGTTTGAACTCTTGTAGAGATGGATCTCGTCTGCGCCGAAAGTCTCTCTGGCCAGCGATTCCGGTTCGGTTTTGATCCTGCCTCGCGTAACGTCGATCCATCCTTTCGTTCCCTCGAATCGCGTGCTGCCGCCTCCGGTCCTGCACTGCAGCGTAACGCCATTTGCGTATTTGGCTTTGAAGTTCACTTTCGTAGCGGTGGTGAACAGACCTTCGGTTGGGAACACTCCGCCGGCATCGGAAACCTCGACGGGTCCGGAACCGTCTGCGCCGATTCCCCACTGGGCGATATCGAGGTAGTGTGCGCCCCAGTTTGTCACCTGCCCGCCGGAATAGTCGAGTATGAAGCGGAACTGGTAGTGGCAGCGGGCCTTGCAGTAGGGGGCTTCGGGCGCCTGTCCCAACCAGAAGTTGTAGTCGAAGCCTTCGGGTACGGGCTCGGGCTTCCAGCTCTTGCACGACTTGTTATTTCCCGGGATCCTGACCAGAACGCTCTTCAGGTCGCCGATCCGCCCGTTTCGCACCAACTCGCACGCCAGGCGGAATTTGCTGTCGGACCGTTGCTGGCTGCCTGTCTGCAGGACCCGCCCGTATCGTTTTACGGTGTCGGAAAGCACGCGGCCCTCCTTAATCGTCAGCGTCAGCGGCTTCTCGACGTACATGTCCTTACCGTTCTTGGCTGCGTCTATCGCCGGAAGCGTGTGCCAGTGGTCAGGCGTGGCGATGGAGACCGCCTGGATATCGCTGTCGCGCGTGATTTTGCGGAAGTCGTTGTACGCCTTGCAGTCCTTGGATTTGTATTTCTTATCGACATATTCCTTTGCTCGGTCGCGATGGGTCTTCTCAACATCGCAGACCGCAACCATCTGAACGTTCTTGACGCCCAGAAAGCCCCTGAGATTACCCGTTCCCTGTCTGCCGACGCCGACAGCGCCCATGACTATGCGGTTGCTGGGAGCATTTGCGCCGAAGACCGTTGACGGTACGATCTGGGGTAGAGCGATAGCGGTTCCGGCGGCGACCGCGCCGCCCTTGAGGAACGTTCTGCGATTCATATTTCCGGATCTTGCCATCGTTATAATCTCCTGCGACGAGTATGTGTTGTGATCTTCTTAGCAGAACGGCTCGGTATTGGTCGCTATTGCCCGTTCTAACTGCGTTTGGTCAGCGCCTTCACCGCCGGTGTCAAAGCGAATCGAACGAACATCGGACCGTCGCCCCTGCGAGCGGACGCTTTCAGGGCTCTCTGCATCGCAGGCAGCACCGGGCGGGCTTTCTCACCGAGCATCTGCAGTGCTCTTGCGGCGCGGACGGCGGCTCGCTGGTTTGAGCCTTCCAGTTCCGTCGCCAGCAACGTCAGGGCCTTCTTATTCCCGCCCAGATCGACCAGCGCCCATGCCGCCTCAACGCGCACCGCGGGCGACGAATCGCCCATCGCCTTCGCCAGCGGTCCGGCGGCCAGGACAGCCTTGGGACCTATCGCCCGCAGACCGACCGCCGCCCAGTATCGCACGGCGCTGTCTGTGTCTTGCAGCAGCTTGATCTGCTCGTTTATGGCCTTCGGGCCCGAGCCCACGAGTTCGGCGGCGTCTATGATCCGTTCAATTGGCGGGGGGGTGTCGCTCCTGGCGAGTTGATACGCGGTAGTCCCCTTTATCCGCCCAGCCAGATCGCATTCGGGAATGAAGCCCATGTCTTTCACGTCCGCCATCCACCCTCGGAGAAGCTTCCGCATCTTCTCGATGCGCTGGGCCTGTTTCGGATCGCCAGCCAGGTTGTTGATCTGATGCGGATCGTTAGCTGTGTCGTAGAGTTCTTCTCGAGCTCGTGTCGGCCCCGCGTAATGTTTTTGGGCGGTTGTCTTGAGTTTGCCCGCTGCGGCCAGGGCGGTGATATCGTTGCGGATTTCGCCCTGGTCGGAGTAGAAGCTGGGCTGGTTGTACGACAGGTGGGGCATGTAGTTCCGCACATAGAGCCAGTTGCTGTCGCGCACGCATCTAGCCAGGTCGTACGCCTCGTCGACGCGGTCTCTGGCGGCGTATATGTGCGTTTGCGGTTTGGCGGCCGATCGCCCGAGGAATATCTGTCCCTGCATGTATTTCGGAGGAGTGATCCCTACGAGGCTCAGCAGGGTCGGCGGGAAGTCGACGAAGCTGAGCATGCGGTCGATCGTTTCTCCCGCTTTGGCCGGGGCGAGATGTTCGTATTTCTTGGGGAAGCGGATCAGCAGCGGTACGCGCAGGCCCGAGTCGAGCACCAGACGTTTGTGTCGCGGCAGGCCCGCCCCGTGGTCGGAGTAGAAGAACACGATAGTGTCGTCAGCCAGCCCGTCGGCTTCGAGCTGCCGGAGAATCAGCGCTGTGTTCTTGTCCATTACCGAGATGCAATCGTAATACCTCGCCACTGTGCGGCGCGTAATTGGCGTGTCGGGATAGTAGGGGGGCAGGGGGGCTTTGGACGGATCGTGTCGTTCGGAGTCGCTTAGCTTGCTCTGGACATTCCTGGCGAACTGCGCGTAGGGCATGACCATCGACCGCGACTGGTGGGTGACCATATCGTTAAAGATTGCAAAGAACGGTTGGCCTGCTTTCTTGCCGCGCCAGTGGGCCTTGCTGCTGCATTGGTTCCAACAGGCTTTCACGAGTTTCGAAGCGTTGGAAGTGTTGTAGTCGGTCTTCACATTATTGGTGCAGTAGTATCCTTTGTCCCGCAGGTACGATGCGGTTCCCTTGAACTCTTCGGGGATCGGGAACTGCGAGCGCAGGTTTGAAGTACCCATCGATGTAGCGATAACGCCCGTGACCAGGCAGGATCGCACGGGCGAACACACCGGAGCAGTGGCGAATACGTTCGTGTATCGGACCGACTCGGCCGCAAGGCGATCGATGTTCGGCGTGGTTGCATATTTGTCTCCGTAACACCCGAGATTAGGGCTCATATCTTCAACGGTGATCCAGAGGATGTTCGGCCGCATGACCCGTTTGGCCGCCGGCGCGGACCTGGCGACCAGCAAAGCGATTGCGGAAGTTCCCGCCGCACGAAGGAGGTCGCGACGACGATATTGATGTGTGTTTCTGTTCATGTCAGTGACTATATCCTCCACGGTCGAACCGAGTCAATCAGTCCCTCTTGTCTTTTTCGGAGGGTGTTTTACGAACCATATTGGGCTGGTCCATGCGAGTTCTTCATCTACGGCTTGGATGCGAGCGTAGTACCACAGCAACTTTTCATCGGGCGGGTTCTTGTCGGTCCAGTCCAGTTCGATCTGTTTCTTATTTGGTTTGACGGTGCGAACGATGCGGTTGTTGCGGAAGATCACAAGTTCCCTGATCTCTCTAGCCGCCAACGCCTTTACGTGAAATGCGATCTGTCCTTCGGGGCGTTTGACCTTGTCGCCCATCATTGCCGATCCGCTGCTGAACTGCATCGCCATCTTCGCTCCGCTGGTTCCGTAGCAGTGGCGATCGCGAACGGCTTGGAGAATCGCCTTGCGCGTAAGATCCTTCGCCCAGACGCCGACTTTCCCTGAACCTCCTCCGTGGTCGGGGCTGGCGATTACGCCGATGATGATTCCTTTGGCCCAGGCGTCGTGGAGGTAGTATCGGGCGAATGGGGCTCCGCTGGGCGATTGTCTGGGGCAGCCGAGGTATTCGTAACTCTGACGGGCCTGGAATATCTCAGCCACCGGTTGGAGATGCTCGTGAGTGAAGCTCCAGTCAGTCGGCGGATTGCCCCTGCCCTTGTGTTGCCAATCGGCGAGCTGGTGGGGGATTGTGATGAACTCGGCGCCGCTGGCTTGTAGTTGGTCCCAGAGTTGGCGCGGATTGATATCGCCGTCCATCGCGTCGTAGAACCGTTTGTGGTGGGGGTCCAGGAAGATCAAGTTGCGGTGACCGTAGCGCAGCGGCGTTTTCGGACCGACCGTCGCGCCGTCGGCGGGGGGGTTCTTCTTGCTGGTCCACTCCTGTCCTAGGAAGGCGACGAATCGCCCGGGATCGTGATTGGCCCGCGTCTGCTCGCCGTTGTAGGCCCATTGCGGGCGATCGAGGTTGTATCCGTGATCGGTAAGGGCCGCGAAGTCCAGCCTCTCGATGTCGCGGACATTGGCGAAGAGATCGTGCCCGGGCGGGTTGACCGCACGCGCGCAACTCGACAGGTCGGTGTGGTCGTGGAAATCGCCCCAGTAGAGCTTCAGTTCGTCCGAGTTGTGTTTCCATGTCTGGCGGGGAAAGTCGGCGTTGATCAGGGCGACTCTCTCGGCGAGGGAGAAGTCTGTTTCGGGCGTCTTGAGCGGTTCGGTCTGCAAGGGTCCTCCAGCCGACGGTGATTTTGTCGGCAGGGCGATCGCAACTACACCGCTGCGCCAGTCCTCGCCAACACCTTGTCGCGCGTTGATATTATCGAATTGAACAGCCGCCACGGGCCCCCGCGGCGTATCGACGGCCGCTATCGGTCGCCATCGGCCCTGTTGACGCATTAATGACAGCGGTCCGGTCCACTGCTTGTCCGAATAGCACCACGCTGTCGGCAGCCAACCGGCGTGCTGACCGCCCGAGCGTCTTGCCAGAAGCCACAACCGCCCCTTACCGTCGAAGCATATCTCCGGCCGCAGCAACTTGACCCGGGGCGTAGAGACTTTCTTAAACAACCCCAACGGCGCAAGGAGCTTCTTACCGTCTATGCGGGCGACGATAACCCGCTGATCCTGCGGGGCGTTGAGCTTGATGGCTTTGTAGCTCTGGGCCTGCCACGCCATCCAAACCTGGCCTTTGAATGCCGCCAGCGCGGGATGACGTTCGATTCGGGCTCCGCTGGTGAGTCGTCGTTCTGTCGACCACCGGCCGTTGCGATATTCGGCGCCGTAGATGTCGGCGCTGCTGTTGCGGATCGAATCCCACGCCGCAAAAAGCGTCCCGTCGGCCTGGGCGACTACTGCGGGATTGTAGCTGTTGGATTTCGTGTTGCTGATTTGATGGGGTTTTCCCATTGCGTCGTGACTCATCCAGCAGGCGTTGATGGAGCGGGTCTTCCCTCCGTTGGAGACCCAAAGCACCCAGACCCGGTCGCCGACGGTGACCGCGGCTGGTGAGATGTTCGCGTTGCCCCCGCCGTCTAGGCGGCGAATGGAGGGTTTGGCGGTTTTCAGGCCGACCCGGGCTGCAGCGATCCGCCAGCGGTCGTTCTGCTCGACGGGGAAAGTCACCACGCATCCGCTTCTGAGGGCTGCAACGCTCGGGGCTCCCAGACCGGTTAGGCCCGGAGGCGCGATCGAGCAGACCTTCACGCGCTTATCGCCTTCCACGCGGTAGACGGATATTCGCCTGCCGGGCAGGGGGCGTTCCAGAATCGCCAACCACACCACGCCTTGTGCGTCGCAGGCGATAGAGGGAAAGTCCTCGACAATCTCAGGCGGCGCCGGCGGGGCTTTGGTTTCGGTGATCGCCAGATCGTCTATCCAAATACGCCCGGGCTTTCCGCTCCAGCCCGCCGGAGCTACGATCTCAACCACGCCGCGAGTATTGTCGCCCACGCGATACATTCCGGTGACCTGGCGCCATTTGTTCATCGCCGGAGATTCAGTCTTACCGATCCGCGTGCGATTCTTCAGGCCTTTGCCCGTGCGGACGAACATAGTCGCCGCCGTACCACGCTGACCGAGTATCCAATACGACACCACCAGCAACTTGCCCTTGGACGCTTCGAATGGGACTCTCAGAATGCATCCGGTATTCGGTTTGTCGACGGCTCCGGTCAGCGATCGCTTGCCCGTTCGACTGCGTCTGTCTGTAAGCGTGTAGTCTTTGATATTGGGCTTCGGCTGGGTCTCCTCAAAACTCGTACTGTAGAGTACGCGATCATCGGCCGAAGCAGCGGCGGTCCAAAGCGTCGCCGCCGCAATCAACCACGCGGCTGCTTGTTTGTAGATAAACGGTTTTACGCCCATGAGAACTCCTGATTTCAACTCTCGTGTTCCGGTACAATAGAACATTACCGACACGCATAGACAAAGGCTTTCTTGTGATTGTTCGCTGCGGCGATACAATCGTCGAACAAAAGGAGTTTGCAGATGACGAGAACACGTACTTTTGCGTTGACGATCAGCGGGTTGGTCTGTCTTATCGTTGCGACGGCCTTCACCGCTGAAGCGGCCCCCAAGCGTCGAGTTCGGCGGGCGAACCCAGCGATGAAACCGATCACCGACACGCCGGGACTCCCGCGCGTGTTGCTCATCGGCGATTCGATCTCCATTGGATACACGCTTCACACCCGCGCCCTGCTCAAGGGAAAAGTCAACCTTCACCGCATTCCGACCAACGGCGGGCACACCGCCAAGGGGCTGGCGGAGATGGACAAATGGCTGGGCGAGGGCAAGTGGGACGTGATCCACTTCAACTGGGGCCTGCACGATCTGAAGTACGTTGTTCCCGGAACGGGCAAACTCGCGGCTCCGCCGGAAGGCAAACGAGTGGCCGCGGTCGAGAAATACGTCGCGAATCTTGACGCGTTGGTCAAGCGGATGCGGAAGAGCGGCGCCAAGTTGATATTTGCGACCACAACGCCCGTGCCCAAAGGCTGCGGCGGACGAGCGGCTGGGGACGCCAGAATATACAACGCCGCCGCTCTCAAGGTTATGCACGCCCGCTTGGTTCCGGTGAACGATCTGTACTCATTTGCGCTGCCGCAACTCGGGAAGATCCAACGGCCAGCGAACGTCCACTTCCTTCCCGAAGGCTCCAAGGCGCTGGCGACCCGGGTGGCGGCGAGCATCATCAAAGCCCTGAGAGGGGCTCCCCAGCCGACGATAAAAGACGCCCCGAAGGACGTCAAATGGATCCCTTATCCCGCTATGACCGACGAGTTTGAAGGGAAGAAACTCGACGATGCAAAATGGCACGACTGCAATCCCAAGTGGAAAGGGCGTCTGCCCGGATTCTTCAGCAAGAAGAACGTTACAGTATCCGACGGGAACCTGAACATCGCGATGAAGACCGAATCCCTGCCTGATCTGCCTAAGGGCTATCACACATTCACCTGCGGCGCGGTCAAGAGCAAAACGAAGGTCCTTTACGGATTCTTCGAAGCCAGATGTCGCGCTATGGATTCACGCGGATCGAGTGCGTTTTGGTTCTACGACAACACCAAAGAGATTTGGACCGAGATCGACGTGTTCGAGATAGGGGGGAAGGCTCCCAAGCACGAACGGGCGGTGCATATGAACGTCCACGTTTTCCACACGCCGACAGAGAAGAAGCACTGGTCCAAGGCGTCCACCTGGACCGCCCCGTCGCGCCTGGCGGATGCTTACCATATATACGGTCTGGACTGGAGCAAGGAGTCGATCAAGTTCTACGTAGACGGAGTTCTCAGGCGAACGGTGAAGAACACGCATTGGCATCAGCCGCTTTACATGAACTTCGACAGCGAGACCATGCCCAAATGGTTCGGTCTTCCGAAGAAGGAGAACCTCCCGTCGATCTTCAGTACGGACTACATCCGCACGTGGAAACGCGCCGGATAACAGGCGTCGCCGTTACCGTGTGGAATGTGTGCCGCCGATGCTCGGATCGTTACTTTGAGACTACTTCCACTTTCGGCGGGGCGGTGAAGGCTGTGTATCGCTGGGCCATCTCTTTGCGGTCGGGCATGTCGCCTTTGGCTACGTAGAAACGGTATCTCAGTTCGAGTGTTTCGCCTTTGTCGAGGGGCGTCTTGAAGTATGCTCCGAAGCGTCCGTAGTTGCGGTAAGCCGAATACGTGTTGCCTATGGGTATCGACGGGTGTGAGAGGTGTTGAACGTGATACTGCTTGTCGTTCAGCTTGTATGTAAGCGCCGCCCAGGGAAGGTCCTTGTCCTTCTTGAGGTTGAGTCCGTCTTTGTGGAACAGATACTTCGCTGACTTGTTCTTGGAAACATCGTTGTGCGGGCGGTACTGACAGCCCGCGTGCTCCGGATCGCCGTCGAGGATGACGTCGCTGCTGACAGCGGTGAGTTTTGTGCGGAAGTCCAGCAGCAGGATCGCCGAGGCGCCCTGGTTGTATACCGTGATCTCCCGCTGCTCGGAGATGATGGGCTTGTCTTCACCTTCGTTCCAGTTGATCAGTGCGGTGTATCTCGCCAGTACGGGTCCTGCGGTCTTTTTGGCGATCTTGCGGTGCTTCTGTATGACGCCCTTCATGTGCCACGTGTCATACCGCCGCCCGTTGGCGCTGGTCTTCGAAAAGCCGATGAAGATGCCGCGATGGTGAGTGAACTGTCCGCCCGGGCCCTTGGTCAGGAACTTCTCGCCGTTCTCGTCGAATACGTGGTTGTAGACCTTGTAGGTGTTGTGCTTGGTCTTGTCGTCAGTTGTGTCGCGTGCGCACATGTATCGGGTGACCGGTTTGGAGCCCAGGAGCACGTCGAAGTGCTTGCCCGGCGTATCGCGAAATGAGAATGTTTCCTCTGTTTTGGCCTTTCCGGCGGTCAGGCTGGCGGTCCAGGAGGTTGTCTTGCCCGCCTGGGCTGAAGGGACTATCCACCACAACTCCCTGCCGCTTTCACCGTCGACGATCTGGCCGGGCGCTGTCTTTCCGTCGGCCTGTTTGAGTGTGACGATGATATTCTGCGGGTCGGTTTTGGCCAGGTCGCCCGAGAGTTTGATCGGTGTGTTGACCGGTACGTTCACGCCCGCTTCGTTAGGAGTGATCTTGAGTTTGATTTCCTCAGCGCCCGCCGGGCATGTCAGCGTTGCGGCAAGCAGCACAGAAAGGACAAGGGTGAGAAGTTTATTTTGCGCCATGATTCTGAATCTCCATTCACGTCGTGGTGTTTTATTGCGGGAGGAGCTACTAACCCTATAACGCAGGCGACGTTGAGTCAATGCAAGAAACCCGATTCCGGCGGATATCGGGAGCCTGTTTTGCGACAGGACGCCTGGGCGGTGGAGGATTATCTCCTGTAAACCACGGGCTTACGCCGATCTATATACAAACCCCACGGAATCGGTGTAGTTGCTGTGCTTTACATCTGAATTAGTGACGTAACCTGATCGGGAGCATGCCCGCGGGCCTCAGGAATCTCAGATTTCTGTTTGCACTTGCCCAGTTGACCCGTACAATGCCTCGGCTCGACAACCGGGTCGGGCGCGCCCCGGAAAGGGAGGGTTATCCCGGAAGACGTGCCATGAGATTGGCTGTCGAGGAGAACTGCATTACATGATACGCCATGCTGACGTAACCAACCGCACCCAGGACGCCCAGTCCGGCGCCCCGTGCGTTCACCCTCTTGGCTCCAAGGCGAAAGTCCTGCTGACAAGCGTATTCGGCCCGTATGCTGAAGACAACGAATACAGCCGCGCCATCAATCCGATGGAACTGTACCACAACCAGGTCACTCGCGAGCAGGGCCCTTTCTCGCTGCGGATGTTTCACCGCAGTTGGGGGATAATGCTCATCCAGGCCAATATCCAGGCTCCCTGCACGCTGCTTGATTTCCCCGTGTACGATCGTTTTGTCAGCGAGATATGCGACAATGAATACGATATCGTCGGAATCACCGGCATTACGCCGAACGTCGCCAAGATCCGCAAGATGTGCGAACTTGTGCGCGAGCACCGCCCGAATGCGACTATAGTTGTGGGCGGTCACATTGCAAATATGCCCAACCTCTCTGACCTGATCGATGCGGACATTATCGTAAAGGGCGAGGGCGTGCGATGGTTCAGAAGCTATCTGGGAGAGGATGTCGATCAGCCGATTAATCATCCTCTGATCACCTCGGGCTTCGGTACGCGGAATGTCGGCGTGATGGTCAAGGAGGTTCGCGGAGATGTGGCGGCCACGCTGATCCCGTCGGTCGGTTGCCCGCTTGGGTGCAACTTCTGCTCGACGTCGGCGATGTTTGGCGGGAAGGGCAACTTCGTTAACTTTTACGAGACCGGCGACGAACTGTTCGATGTGATGCTCCAACTTGAAGAAGCCCTGGGCGTAAGCTCCTTCTTCGTGATGGACGAGAACTTCCTGCTCCATCGCAAGCGGGCGCTGCGCCTGCTTGAATTGATCGAAGAAAACGACAAGGCGTGGGCTCTGTTTGTATTCAGTTCCGCCAACGCGCTTAGGAATTACACCATCGATCAGCTTGTGCGGCTGGGGATATCGTGGATATGGATGGGTCTTGAGGGCGAAGACAGCCAGTACACAAAGCTGCACCAGATGAATGCTCACGAACTGATCGGCGAGCTTCAGTCGCACGGTATTCGCATTCTCGGCTCGTCGATAATCGGGCTGGAGGAGCATACTCCCGAGAATATGGACGAGGCGATCGATTACGCTGTTGAGTACAACACCGATTTTCACCAGTTCATGCTCTACACGCCGATTCCGGGCACTCCCCTGCATTCCGAACTGTCGGTTGCCGGGCGAATGAAGGATTCCAGCGAGTACGACAACATTGATATTCACGGGCAGTACATCTTCAATTACCACCATTCACACATTCCCCCAGGGGATGAAACCGAAATGCTCCGCCAGGCGTTTGTGCGCGATTTCGAAGTGAACGGCCCCAGCGTCGCCCGCATTGTGCGGACCACTCTAGCCGGTTGGAAACGCTACAAGAACCATCCCGACGAACGAATCAGACGCCGTTTCACCTGGGAGTCCAGGGAACAGTCTACGACTTACTCGGCGTTGCTGGGAGCCATAAAGGCGTATTATCGGAAGAACCCTGAGATGCGTGCGAAGATGGGGTCCATTCTGGACGACCTCCACGCCGAATACGGGCTCATATCGCGTTTTTACAGTGCAGTCGGCGGACGATACCTCTTGCACAAGATCCGCAAGGAGGAGAAGCGCGTCGCGGCCGGTTGGACCTGGGAGCCTGAGACCTGGTACGAGAAGAACCTCCAGGCCAAGGCGTTCGACGGAACCGATGTGGACCTTGCCCGTAGCGTAAGTTCCCGTGTTTCGCCCGAACCGCCGTCCGACCAGATCGACCAGCCCGAAGAAGAAGCGCTGGTCAACTGAAGGTTCGGCGCCTGTTGGTGATTCCAATCTTCCCTGGGTCCTGCTCCAATGCGCTCCGGTCACGCACATACTCCGCATTCTGTCGGGTGTGAACTAGTGCGCCGGCAGATCAGATTAGGCGTGCGATATAGCGATAATCTGACTTTCTAATTGCCCGGATCACCAGTTCGTGGTACTATATTTGTGTAGCATCAATTAGAGGAAAAGACAAAAGAGCCTGTTGTGAGGATTGGCCGTAAGGCCGGTAGTGGTCGTAGAGGGACTGCTCCTCTCTTGACGTATTGCTCTGTCGCATTGTTCGAAGCGCGTGCGCGCCGCGAGCAACGTAAATGACAGTTTGGCGGCATGGCCCGTTATATGAGCCAAGGGTCCTGTTCGCTGTGTGAAGACGGAGATTGTGTAATGAGGCGAATCAGAGGGTCCGAGGTCAATTATGCGCCGATTCCCCGCAGACGTTGTGCGGTTGCGGTGTGGTTGGCGGTGCTTGTGGTCTCTGTTGCAGCGCTGCCAGCCAGAGCGAATGTGACTGTGGACACCACCGGGGTGACATACTCGCCGCCCACGCCGGTTATCGTTCCGAACGGCGTGTCGATCGTCTCGGGCGGTTTTTTGACCTTCAACTTCACCAAAGGCCCGGGTATTCTCGCCCTGGAGGCCGGAACTCCGTCCGAGCAGGCGCTGGCTGATGAAGTTGTAAATGGATTCATGTCGGCGGGCGATCTCTGGTCAATGTGGTTCAGCGATTCGGTCACGATCAACGTAGGTATTGATTACGGTTCGCTGCCTCTGGGAGTCCTCGGTTCAACGACTAATGTCACCGAGCAGTCGGACTTCGGTCCGACGAGAACCGCGCTGATCGCCGACGCAACCACCGCAACCGATGCCGTGGTGACGGCGCATCTCCAGCCGGGCGCTGCTCTGGATATGATCACGAACGACACAAGCGTCATCCCGTCTCCCAGGATTCGCGACAACGACGGTTCGGCCAACAATTACGCCCTCGACGTGCCGCGAGGGAATCTCAAGGCTCTGGGCGTTATCGCGCCCCACGATCCAGGCCCGGACGGGGCGATTACGTTTTCCGATTCATTCTGGTGGGATTTCGATCGCTCCAACGGAATCAGCGTTGGGAAGTTCGATTTCGTGGGAGTCGCAGCCCACGAAATAGGTCACCTGATGGGCTATATCAGCGGTGTCGACATAGTCGATCTGGTCGGCGGTTCAGGCCCCTCAGCCCCGATAGGCATTGATCCCTACCGGGTGTTCAGCGTTCTGGATATGCTCCGCTACTCCAGCGAGAGCCTGGACGCTGATTTGCAGCCGGCGACCGGAGCGGTTCTTGACCTGGCTTACGGAGACACACCGTTTTTCTCCATCGACGCAGGGGACACTAATCTGGGGAGATTCGCTACAGGCGCGTTTAACGGTGACGGTCGTCAAGCTAGTCACTGGAAGGACCACCTGGGGCTGGGCATGCTGGACCCGACGGTGGCGCCTGGTGAACTCATGCTTATTTCCGACCTGGATTTGCAGGCCTTCGACGCCATCGGCTACGATCTGGTGCCCGAGCCGGCGACGGTGAGCCTGCTTGTGATGGGCGGTGCGATGCTGGCGCTGCGGCGTCGCAGGTCTTATTGCCCTTGATTTTTCCCTTGGCGAACACTACCATGGGACACCATGCGGTGCATTCGCGGATTAATATGTTGCTGGCTGATTATCTCGGCGCCCTTGCTGGGTATGACGGGATTTGCTCAGGAAGCATTCCTGTGTCTGGGCTCTGACGGTCATTTGGGTATTGAGACCGAATCCTGCGAACCTCATCATTGCGAATCACCGTCATCTTCGCCGGAGCACGACGAGCATTCAGACTACGCCGCCTGTCAAGACAATGATGAATGCGGCGCCTGCATAGACATTCCTCTACCGTCGGGCGGGGCGATCCCGCGTTCGGTTCGTTCGGGCGGTCCGACTGCGTCGCGAATCGTAACGCTATACGCGGCGCCCCAGACCCGGGCGATCGTTACTGAGTCTCAAGATGCCTGTGCGTTTTTCATACGTCGACCTCCCGATGCAGGCGGGGGGGCAATTGCATCCTTGCGGACAATCGTCCTGCTGATTTGATCACTTCTGCGTACATCTGTTTGTAACTCCCTTTACGTATCCGATCTCTGTCGTCCCTCACGAGTTCGTCCTGTGTTGGCGGCGGAGATGTATATCCGATCGATTCACTTGGTGTAATCAACAAGGAGTTTCTCCAATGATGTTGTCCAAGTTTATACCGTCAGCAGCCCTGGGCGTTGCGTTGGCGATCTGCGGATGTCAACTGCCCCAATGGGGCGGATCCCTTCCGGCCCGCCGCCCGCTCGGAGCCGAGTTCGACGTATACAAACCATCGGATTCTCAAACCGATTCGCTGTTTGACGAGGTTCCGCCAGCCGGTAAAGGCAAAGTGGATATGAGCGAACCGACTGGCGAATTGAGCCTCCGGCGAGCTTTGTCGCTGGCGTTGGCGAAAAGCCCGGAGTTGGCGAGTTTCGCCTGGAGCGTTCGACAAACCGAGGCTGAGCAACTGCAGGCTTCGCTCCTTCCGAACCCCGGATTGGAGACCGAGTTTGAGAATTTCGGCGGATCGGGAGGGTTTCGCGGAACCCGATCGCTGGAGACAACTGTCGTCCTCAGCCAATTGATCGAGTTGGGCGGAAAGCGAACCAAGCGTATCGAACTCGCTCGCGCCGACAGCAAGCTAGCCGGATGGCGCTATGAAGCCAAGCGCCTCAGCGTCCTTACCGATGTGACCCGGCGATTCATAGCTGCGTTGGCGATACAGAAGAAGCTGGAGTTGGCGGATGAAGATCTCAAGCTGGCCGGGTCCGGACTCGATGCAGTAACCAAGGAACTGGCCGCCGGAAAAGTCACACTGGCTGAGAAGACCAAGGCCACTGTTGAGGTCGCCATGAGCAAGATTCGTTTGGCTCGGATCAAACGCGCCTTGAAGATCGCAAAAAGCCAACTGGCTGCGACATGGGGATCCACCGCGCCTGGATTCACCGCTCTGATCGGCGATCTGGGCGACATCGCGTCGATTCCACCGGTTGGGAAGCTTACCCCCAATCTGGATCACAACCCTGAACTAGCCAGTTGGGCCGCCGAGATTCAGAAACGCCAAGCCGCGTTGGATCTCGCCCGCGCCCAAGCCGTACCGGATGTTACCGCGGGCGTAGGATACAGGCACATCCGGGACACCGGAGGCAATGACCACGCATTAGTGGCTGGCGTGTCGATTCCGCTTCCGGTGTTTGACAGAAACCAGGGCGAGATACGCAAAGCACGCTACAGCCTGCGCAGCGCCAAGGCGCAGCGGCGGGCCGCCGAAGTGAGACTGCATACGAGATTTGAGAAGGCCTATCAGACTCTGGCGGCCGCACGCTCCGAGGCTGCGGCGCTAAGGGATGAGGTGCTGCCTGCTGCGAGAAGTTCGTACGAAGCGTCCGCCAACTCCTTCGAGCACGGTAAGGCCGGATACATCGATGTACTGGACGGTCAGAGGACATTCGTCAAAGTCAGAGAGCAGTACCTCGAAGCGCTGGAGGCGTACCACAGTGCCGTCGCCGGTGTTGAGGAGATCATCGCCAGAGAGTTGAAGTCGGTCGATTCGACTTCCGGCGAGAAGAAGCAAGCTAAAGGAAACAACAATGTTAACAAATAGAAGGACGATTCGGGCTCTGCTGGTCTGCGCTGTGATGAGTATCACGGCAACGGCGTTTGTCTCGTGTCTGATCGGGTGCGAGGGTAAGAACGGTTCGGGGCAGGAAGGTCAGGATGGAACCCCAAAGGACTCGGCACACAAGGGGCACGACCATTCGCAGAGCGTTCCAGTCACCCAAGAACAGGTCCAGAGGCTCGATATCAGAATAAGCCGCGCCGAACGAGGTGCGATTAAGCGAGAGATTCGCGTACCGGGCGAGATTAAAGTGAATTCCGACCGGATGGCGCACGTCGCTCCGCGAGCTGCGGGAGTAGTGCGCGACGTACTGAAGGTCTTGGGCGACAGCGTTAAGGCTGGCGAACCGCTGGCTTGGATCGAAAGCGACAAGCTGGCTGAGGCCAAACTGGACTTCTACGCCAAAGAGTCGGAAGTTGGATGCTGCGAGATCAAGCTGCCCCGAGCCAAGGCGATATTCGAGAACGTCGCGAAACTAGCTGTTCTGCTCCGAAAAGAAGCTCCCGAGACTGAGATTCGGAAACAGGACAGCCTTGAGATGGGCAAGTATCGCGGGCTGCTGCTGACGAGTTATTCGGCTTATCTGGCGGCGCGAACCAATCACAAGCGAGAGTCCGCCCTGCACGCCAAGAAGATCAGCAGCGGGCGAGAGCTGCTCGACTCCGAGACCGCCCTCAAACAGGCCCGAACAAAGTTCCATGCGATTCTGGACACCGCGCGCTATGAAACGCTGATCGCCTACACCGAGGCCGTCCAGGAGCGACAGGTGGCGGTTTTTAATGCGGTTGCGGCGGAGAAGAGATTGCGACTGAAGGGAGCCGACGACCGGATCGTCGCCGAATTACGCAAACTGGTTCCCAAGACCGCGAGCCTGAAACCGTGCCTGTGTGACGATCCGAACTGCCAGGACGGTAAGCTGCCGTCGGTGGCGCAGACTCTGAGCAAAGACGGACGTTTCACCTGGTACGCGCTGCGGGCCCCATTTGACGGGACGGTGATCGCAAAGCACATCGTCATCGGAGAATCGATTGATGAGACAGTCGAGGTGTTCACTGTCGCTAATCTATCCACGATCTGGGTGGACTTGGCGATCAGCCAGGACAACATTGCCTCCGTGCAGGAGGGATACGGTGTGACCGTGCGTCTTCCTGACGGGGCGAAATCTGAAGGGAAAATAGAGTTTGTCTCCCCGATTGTTGCTTCGGATTCGCGTACCGCCATGGCGCGCGTCGTGCTGGACAATTCCACCGGGCGATTCCGCCCGGGCACGTTTGTGGACGCGGCTATCGGAGTTCCGTCGCAGGAAGATGCGCTCATTATTCCCAAGGCCGCCGTGCAACTGGTCAACGATCATCCCTGCGTATTTGTATGGGGCGATTCTGAGTTTACGCTGCGTGAGGTGGTTACGGGCGCTACTGACGGACGACGGATAGAGATACTCCGCGGCCTGAAGGTCGGAGATGCTGTCGCCTCCAAGAACGCTTTTCACCTGAAGGCCGAGTACGTCAAGTCCAGAGCCGGCGACGTCAGCGGTCACGGCCACACGCACTGATCCAGGGAAGTTTTCATCATGATTGAGAGAATTATTCACATAGGCTTGAAGCACAAGTTGCTGGCCTTCATGACGACCGTCGGCGTCTGTGCGTTGGGCGTCTTCTCGTTATCTCGGCTTTCGATCGACGCCTTTCCGGACATCAGTCCGAATCTGGTTCAGGTGTTCGCCGAGGTCGACGGTATGGCCCCGGAGGAAGTCGAACAACTCGTAACTCGTCCGATAGAAACTGCGATGCGCAGCATTTCGGGAGTCGACAAAATTCGTTCGCTGTCTTCGCTGGGGCTGTCTACGGTGAACATCTACTTCGAGGACGGAGTGGATATTTATCGGGCAAGGCAACTGGTCTCCGAGCGGTTGAAACTGGCCGAAGAGGGGATTCCGGACGGTGTGGACATGCCCCACGGGCTTGAAATGGGGCCTCCGGCTAGCGGTATGGGCAAGATATTGGCTTACCACCTGCAGGCCGAACACCTCGATATCACAGAGTTGCGCACGCTCCACGAATGGACCGTCAAACGCGGTATTGAGACGGTGTCCGGTGTGGCGAAGGTTGTCAGCCAGGGCGGATTCATACGCCAGTACGAGGTCACTTTGTCTCCAGAGGCGCTGTTGTCGCATGGTCTGGTCATAGACGATGTCAGCAAGGCCATCAAGTTGAACAACGCGAACGTCGGAGCCGGAATAATAACCAGAGGTCGGGAGGAGCTTATCGTCAGAGTTCTCGGTCGCGTCGGGACTATCGAGGAACTGGCTGGTACAATCGTCAAGAGCGTCAACGGTAAGCCGATCCTGGTCAAGGACGTTGGAAAAGTCGCCCTCGGCAAGGCGTTCCGTCGCGGTGTGGCGACTCTCAACGGACAGCGAGAGGTTGTCCTGGGCGGAGTCTATAAAACGCATCGGGCCAACTCGTTTGCCGTGATCCGCAAGCTCCGGGCGAGAATAGACCAGATCAACGCATCTCTGCCGGACGACGTGAAGATCGTATCGTACTATGACCAGTCCGACCTTGTCGTCGGCAGCATTCTTACGGTGCGCAATGCGCTGATTCTCGGTTTGGTTCTCGTGTCGTTGGTGGCGTTTGCGTTTCTGGGCAATCTAAAGAACGCGATTATCATGGTCTGTTCGCTCCCGTTTGCGATGTTGTTTGGATTCATTTGCATGTACTGGACCGGTTTTCCGGGCGATCTGATTTCATTCGGCGGGATGGCGATTGCGCTGGGCATGATCATCGACGCGACGATTATCATGGTCGAGAAGATACAGACCGCTGTAGGCGCCTCCGACGGGAAGCTCCACGATAGGGAGATTCTCCTGGTCGGAGCCCAGGAGGTGGGGCGTCCGATTGTTTTTGCTGTCGGGGTGATTGTGGTTGTGTTCCTCCCGATCTTCACGCTGGGCGCGATAGAGGGCAAGATGTTCCGTCCGCTGGCGTTTGCTGTGGCGGCGACTATGGGCGGATCGCTGATCTACGCGCTGTTGATCGCCCCTATCTTCTACCGGATCTTGCACCGTGTGGATCACAAACGCACGGAATACGCTCCGGGGAAAGTTCTTCCGGTCTTTCTGGACAGTTATGAGCGTTCGGTGCGTCGCACGCTGAAGCACCCGTTGCTGCTGATAATAGTCCTGCCGCTGATTCTGATCTCCGGAGGCGTTTTGGGGTATATGCGGCTGGGAGACGAGTTCGTTCCGACCCTGCAGGAAGGCACATTGCAGTGTTACGCCTACATGAACCCGAACGTGTCTCTGGATGAGGTCAAGGAAGTCTGCAACGACATATCCAGGAGAGCCGCCGAGGTGCAGGAGGTCAAGAACGTTATCGCGGATATTGGATACGGTGAAATCGGACCTCACATGCACCACACGAATTACGGGTGCATTACAATCACGTTGAAACCGAGATCCCAGTGGAAAAACGCCTCTTCACAGGAGGAGATCGTGACACTGATCGAAAAGAAGATTGGGAAGATGCTGGGCGTCGCTTTTGGATTCTCGCAACCGATAGCTCACGAGGTCGACGGTCTGATCGCCGGTTCGGGCGCCGAGGTCGTCCTTAAAATATTCGGCGACGACATGAAACGTCTGAAGAATATCGCCGCTGAAGTCGAACACGTAATGGCGGAGATCGACGGTGTCCGTCATCTGCGCGTCGAGCAGACTTCCGGGCAGAGCCAGCAGCAGATAATTCTCGATCCGGTGCAGCTTGCCCGCTACGACCTGGACCAGAGCGAGGTCCAGAAGATTGTCCGTCAGACCATTACCGGCCAGGTCGCAGGCGACGTTTTCGAGGGTGAAATGACTTCGAGAATCCTGGTGCGGCTCGATAAGCGATACCAGGAGGACCGTGAGGATATTCGCAATCTGTTGATTCACACGCCGTCGGGGTCGCACGTACCGCTGAAGACTCTGGCGAAAACAAGGACCGTGACCGGCCTGCGGCAGATCAGCAGAGAGAATACGCAGCGCTACATATCCGTCCAGTGCAATGTGAGCGGACGCGATGTGGGCACGTTTGTCAAAGACGCCCAGGCCGCTGTCGCCAAAGCTGTCAAGCTTCCCTCGGGGCACAGGCTGTCCTGGGGCGGGAAGTTCGAACTGAAGGAAGCGGCCAATCACAGGCTGATGATCGTAATTCCGATCACGCTGGCGCTGGTGTTGAGCATGCTGTACGGGTTGTTTGGGTCCTTGCGTTTGGCGTTCCTGATCATGCTTAACGTTCCGCTGGCGCTGGTCGGCGGGGTGATGGCGCTGGTTCTATTCGGCGAGAATATCAGTATCCCATCGTCAATTGGGTTTATCGCGCTGTTCGGGATCGTACTGACCGACGGGGTCGTGCTGGTGTCGCGGTTTGAGCGGTTGCGAAAATATGGTTCGGAGCTCAGAGATGCCGTCATCTCCGGATGCCGCTCCAAATTCAGGCCCGTGCTCATGACCACCGTGACGACCGCCTTGGGACTGCTGCCGCTAATCATAGCCTCGGGCACCGGTTCGGAGGTGCAGCGCCCGTTGGCGATTGTGGTGGTGTTTGGTTTGGCGACCTCCACATTGGTGACCTTGTTCATCATCCCGGCCGCTTATATATGGATTGAAAACACATGGAAACGCAGGTTCGATTCGGATGAACCTGATTCACAAACGCTGGAAACAGCATGGCATAGCAGAGGACAGTAGGATGAAAAAAGCAGTTAGTATGTTGGCGATATTTGTGATGATTGGTGTTTTATGCGTCGGCTGTGAGAAGGGCGATACGTCTGCGTCCGAGGGTGTGAAGCAACAACCGGAAAAAGGCGCCAACCCCGCAGGAGCGTGGGAGCCCAAAACACTGAAACAGTCCGACTCCGCCGACGGAGGCGACGGGCACGATCATGGTCCGGGCGGTCACGATCACAGCAAAGACGAGGCAACCGGAGGCGACCAGAACGCTAAAGAGCAGCCCAAAGATGACCACGCCGGTCACGATCACGGTCCGGGCGGCCACGATCACGGCGAAGACGAGACAACCGGAGGCGCCCGGGACGCTAAAGAGCAGCCCAAAGACGACCACGCCGACCACGATCATGGTCCGGGCGGCCACGATCACAGCGAAGACGAGACGACCGGAGGCGACCAGGACGTCAAAGAGCAGCCCAAAGACGACCACTCCGGTCACGATCACGGTCCGGGCGGCCACGATCACTAGTACATCAGAGCAAGCGGTGTTCGCCGACGCCGTCGGCGATACCGTTAGTCCGAGGCCGGTTGCTGAGGCCTCCTCGACGCGAGACTCTAACTTGGATAAACTGCCGGTGCGTGTGTGGTATTCGGATGCACCCAAGGAGATACGATGAAAAGACGACAGTTCATGCAGGCGGTTGTGGGTCTGGGCGCTGTGTCGTTCTGGCCGGGGCGGATCCGCGCCGCTGCCAAAGTGAGCAAACCCACGGTGCTGTTCATCGCGATTGACGACCTTAACCACTGGGTCGGATATACTGGTCGGAATCCGCAGACCCGCACTCCTAACATCGACCGGCTGTCGAAGATGGGCGTATCGTTCTCCAACGCGCACTGTGCGGCTCCGGCGTGCGAGCCAACGCGGGCGGCGCTGTTTTCGGGGATGCGCCCGAGCACCACCGGGTGCTATCTCAACGGGCATTCGTGGAAGAAGCACGTGCCCGAAGGCGTATCGCTGAACGCGACGTTCCGCAAGGCCGGATACTACGTCGCCGGCATGGGCAAGACCTACCACAGCAGCGCCGCTCGGGGCATGCCCGCGGTCTACGCCTCGGGCTGGGACGAGTATCCTCCGCTGCCCAAACCGTCCACCGGCGGGGCGCAGAAGTATCAGGGCTACCATACGCCCCTTCCGCTGGATATGAAGGACCAGGACCTGGGCGATTGGCACACGACGGATTTCTGCATCGAACAGCTCAAGAAGAAACGCGACAAACCGCTGTTCCTGGCGTGCGGACTCACCAAGCCGCACCTCCCCTGGGCGGTCCCGCGGAAGTACTACAAGATGTTCCCGCGCGACAAGATCAAACTGCCTCCGCACATCAAGGGAGACCTCGATGACGTCCCGCCCGCCGGCAAGAGAATCGGCGTAAGGACCGATCATCCCAGATTCCTCAAGTCCGGGCGGTGGAAGGACGCCGTGCAGTCGTACCTGGCGACGATAGCCTACACCGACATGAATGTCGGACGCCTTCTGGACGCACTGGAGAAGAGTCGGCATGCGGGCAAGACCGTTATCGTCCTGTGGGGAGATCACGGATGGCATCTCGGCGAGAAGGAGCGTTGGCGAAAATTCACGCTCTGGGAGGAAGCAACCCGGGCTCCGCTGATCTGGGTTGTTCCCGGGGTCTCCAAGGCTGGAGCGATCTGCAAGCGCCCGGTCGACTTCATGAGCATCTATCCGACGCTCTGCGAAGCCGCCGGTGTCGATATCCCCAAGCACGTCGAAGGGAAATCCCTGCGCTCGCTGCTGGCTGACCCCGATGCGTCGTGGGACGGTGCGGCGGTTTGCACGCACGGATACATGAACCATGCGGTGCGCACGGAGCGATGGCGGTACATCCGCTACGCCGACGGCGGCGAGGAACTCTACGACCACGACAAGGACCCCTACGAACACAAAAACCTCGCTGGCGATCCTGCGCTGGCAAAAACAAAGAACGATCTGGCCGCCCACCTGCCAAAAAAGAATGTAAAGAGTAAGCCAAAGACGCGTAAGAAGGGCGGAAACAAGAAGAAGAAATAATGATCTCGACAGCTGCGTTCCTGTCTTGGTGAGAGTCCTTTGACTTGGGCCCGGCCCGACAGGGCGTCCCCAGCCGCCCCTGATTGGTATTCATGGTCAGCGGGAAGGATAGGTTTCAATGGTCCAGGGTTACAAATATGTCTGATGAACTGAAACTTATAGCCCCTACGGTTGAGCTTGAGGAAAGCTACCGGAGTTATGTGGCTGAGGTCCGGGAGGCCGACGCTCTGTTCGTGCCGTGGGTGCTTGGTTTCAACGCTGATGAGTTCCCCGCTTTGATCGCCAGACTTCATGAAGCCTCCGAGGGCAGGGGAATCCCCAAAACCTTCGTACCGCACACGACATTCTGGACTATTGACGCCTCCGGGCAGATTATCGGAGTCGCCAATATCCGCCACGAACTCAACGAAAATCTCCTGCTTGAGGGCGGGCATATCGGTTATTCGATTCGCCCGTCGTTACGCGGTCGCGGTTTGGCTACGCGTCAGTTGGCGCTGGCGGTCGCCGAAGCAGGCCGGCGTGGAATTCAGCGGGTGCTGGTGGTTTGCGAACGCGACAACTCGGCGTCAGCACGCGTTATCGCCAAGAACGGCGGTCGCCTGGCTGGCGAGGTGACGTCCGAAGAAACGGGCAAGATGATGCAGCGGTACTGGATCGAGTTGTAGGATGTCGGGGGCTCGTCTGTCGGCGCAAGCACCAGGCCCATCGACGTGATGTCAATGGGCCTGGATACAGGGAAAGTCCCATCGGCCCCCTAACGTCTGCAGCGATGCGTGGGGACTGATGAGTTTGTTAAGCGTCGCAAAACTCACGCGCTTATTAGCGGATGAACAGCATCTCGCCATACGTCGGAAGCGTCCAGTAGCTTGAATCGACCAGCGTTTCGAGCTTGTCGCCCAATTCGCGCAGTTTGTTCATTGCCGGGATAATCGTCCCATGCTGATACTCCGCGAAAGCCAAAGCATCTTCCGGCGCGTCGGCTTCTTTTGCCGCATCCAGTTCGACTGCGGCTTTGCGGAATGCTCCGGCGGTGGATACGACTTCTTCTAACAAGCCCAGCAGCGCCGCGTCTTCCACGCCAGCGGTCTTGGCGCTGTTGACAGCGTTGGCGACCTCGGCCTGGTACTTCAGGGCCGCCGGCAGGATCATTGTGTGGGCCATCATTGAAGCGGTCTCAGCCTCGATCGAAATCTTCGTGGCGTAGTTTTCCAGGAGTATTTCCTGGCGGCTGTGAAGTTCACGCTCGGAGTACACTTTGTACTTGCCGAACAGTTCGATTGACTCGGGGCTGGTGACCAGCGGTACGCAGTCGACCGTGCTGCGAAGGTTGGGCAGACCGCGTGCTTCAGCTTCATCGTGCCACTCGGACGAGTAGTTGTCGCCATCGAACAGGACGGGCTTGAACTCGGCGATCATTTCCGTCAGGAGTTCCTGCACGGCAACATTGAGGTCTTTGCCCGCGGCGATATCCGCTTCGAGCCTGGTGGCCGCGAAGTCGAGCGATTCGGCGATGGCGGCGTTCAGCACGGTGTTGGCTCCGGAGACGTTCTGGCTCGACCCGACCGCACGGAACTCAAACTTATTGCCCGTGAATGCGAACGGGCTGGTCCGGTTCCTGTCGCCCGCGTCGCGGGGCAGCTTGGGCAGCATCGACACGCCCACTTCAATGCTTTCGGCGGTCTTGCTGGACTCGGCGGCTCCGCCTTCAAGCTGTCTGAACACGTCAGAGAGCTGCTCGCCCAGAAACACGCTTATAATCGCCGGGGGCGCCTCGTTGGCTCCAAGGCGGTGATCGTTTCCGGCTCCGCAAACGCTGACTCGCAGCAATCCGGCGTACTTGTGGACCGCGCGAACAGTGGCCGCACAGAACAGCAGGAACTGTGCGTTGGCGTGGGGCGTGTCGCCCGGGTTAAGCAGGTTCTCACCATCGTCAGTAGATATCGACCAGTTGTTATGCTTGCCCGAACCGTTTATGCCCGCAAACGGTTTTTCGTGCATCAGGCACGCAAACCCGTGCTTTCCGGCAACGCGAGTTAGAACTTCCATCGACATCATCTGGTGGTCGGTGGCCAGGTTGGACGTCTCGAACGTAGGCGCCAGTTCGTACTGCCCAGGCGCAACTTCGTTATGCCGCGTCTTGATCGGTACGCCCAGCCGCAGCAGTTCGTATTCGACCTCGGCCATGTAGCTCAGGGCTCGCTCGTTGATAGCACCGAAGTAGTTATCGTCGAGTTCCTGTCCCTTGGGCGGTTTGGCTCCAAAGAGCGTGCGGCCTGTGGCGACCAGGTCCGGCCGGTTGACGTAGAACCGCTTGTCGACCAGGAAGTACTCCTGTTCGGCTCCAACGGTGGTCAGAACGCGCTTGGCGGTTGTGTTTCCGAACACGCGCAGAACGCGAATGGCCTGCTTGCTCAGAATGTCCATGGATCTCAGCAGGGGAGTCTTCTTACCGAGGGCCTCGCCTGTCCAACTGAGGAACATCGTAGGGATAACCAGCGTTGCTCCGTTGGGATTGTCCAGGATGAAAGCCGGGCTCGAAGGATCCCACGCAGTGTACCCGCGGGCCTCGAAAGTGGCTCGCAGACCGCCCGAGGGGAAACTCGAGGCGTCCGGCTCGCCGCGAACAAGGTCGCTGCCGGAGAACTTTGTCATAACCTCGCCGGTGTCGGTGGGCGTTACGAAGCTGTCGTGCTTCTCAGCAGTGCTTCCGGTCATCGGCTGGAACCAGTGCGTAAAGTGCGAAGCGCCATGCTCCAAAGCCCAGTCGCGCATCGCAAGCGCTACCGAATCAGCGATCGCGGGATCCAATTCCTTACCGGCCCTGATGGTTTCCTGCAGCTTTTTGTAAGCCTTCACCGGGAGCCTCGCACGCTGTGCAGCGTCATTGAACACGTGCTCACCGAAAACATCGCTGAGGTCACGCGCCTCGTAGTCAACCACACCGCCAACGGTCTTGGCCTTGCAGATTGCTGCAATTGCGTCTTGTCTTACATTTCCCTGTGCCATTTTCAAATCCTTCTGTCAACAATCGAACTCTACAGTATATGGTCCGTCGCTTAAGCGGACCTGGTTCGCCGCCTACACAGCGACGCAGCTTTTCAGTCATTATTAGCATTTCACGGGCCAGAAGCAGATAATCCTGCAAGTGGCTTTTAAAAAAATCTTTACGCTCATTGTATCTACCCGAGCCCAAGAGGACTGTGCAACATAAACGTAACTTACACTGAATCGTGAGACGCTTTCGTGGTTTGCTCTGTCGCCGATGCGTCCTTTCTTGCGGTTGTTCTGTTCGGCGCCGTGTCAGCTATGACGATCCGTGCCAGTTAGGGTTCATCCAGATATCCCGAACAACTTCTTGGTGGGCAACCGGCGGGAGATCCAGGCACGGATCTACGTTATGACTTAGAGCACATTCCGTGCCAGAATTGCCGGTATCTTCGTAACACACGCTTGTAAAAAAGGATGTGGCGAAATGAGGGGTGGAGTTGTTATGACGTAAATGTAGCGAGACGGGTACGTGGGTAACAATATTGTCGCGTTGGTGTATCTGGGGCTGGTCTTTGGCAAGGTATGCGGTGGATTCCAGGGCGCAGGGAGAAGAAGTTATTTTGGAACTGCAAGCAATGCGTGTATGATAGTCCCGTTGGAACCCTCAGGCGAACTGCCCCGGACTGCTATGCCTCCAGGGGCAGGGCAACTGTTCACCGTATTCACAGGATTGAAGGGAGTTGTTAGATGATGAGTCCGCCCGCCCGCCGTTTGCGTAATGTGCTTACTTCAGGAATGGTTCTTGCGATGCTTGCAGGTGTGGCTTCGGGCGAGGCGATCACCGCCAAAGCCGTATACGACGCCACGGGCGTTCAGGGCGGTCTGGTCGTTCACATCGGTTGCGGCGACGGTAAACTCACCGCTGCGTTGCGGGCCAATGACAGTTATCTGGTCGAGGGCCTCGACACCGATTCGGCCCGCATCGCCAAAACACGAGAGTCTCTCCACGCCGCGGGCGTTTACGGGCAGGTGACGATAGGTCAGTTCGACGGGAGTCATTTGCCCTACGTCAAGGATATGGTGAGGCTGGTGGTGGCTGAGAACCTTGGCGATGTCACGATGGACGAGGTGCGCCGCGTGCTGGCTCCCGACGGTGTGGCGTACATCCTCCAGGGCGGCAAATGGGTCAAGACCGTCAAACCCCGCCCCGATGATATTGACGAGTGGTCGCACTTCCTGCACGACGCCAGCGGCAATGCGGTGGCTAATGACAAGCAGATCGGTCCGCCGAAGCGCTTGCGCTGGGTCGCGGGCCCCAAATGGTGTCGCTCTCACGAAGTGCCCAGCAGCGTCAACGCCGTAGTCACCGCAGGCGGGCGTATTTTCACCATTTACGACGAATCAGTTGTCGGCGTGACCACGAAGGTGCCCCAGAAGTGCAAACTGATCGCTCGCGACGCGGCCAGCGGTGTGTTGCTATGGAAAGTGCCGATGCAGAAATGGCAGCCCGAGTTTGGTACGGGCAAGGGCAATCGCTGGAATATCCACCATACTATACCACGGCGTTTGGTGGCTACGGGTGATCGCGTGTATGTTACGTTGCGTTTCCCTGATGCGAACGTCTCTGTGTTGGACGCCGCGACCGGAAAAACTCTAATCGAGACGTTGGAAGGCGCCAAGGGCGCTGACGAGATGATCCTTTGCGATGGCATTCTGGTCGTGAAGGTCGCCAGGAAAGGGTTGGTCGTCGCCACAAAGCGTTTCGGAAAGGATGCGCTGGACGACGTATTGGTCGGTGTGGACGCCAGGACGGGCAAGCAAGTCTGGAGAAAAGAGAACGTTCGCGTGGTTCCCTACGCTCTGTCGGCCGCCGACGGGCGAGTGGTGTACCACAATATGGATGAACTGGTCTGTCTAGATCTGAAGACCGGTAAGGAGGCATGGAGGGCGCCTAATATCATGGCGTCGGGCGTTGGAGCAGGCAGTACGCTGGTCATTAACGACGGAGTTGTGCTGTTCCACGGAAGCGGTAAGACGCCTGTCGACGGCGGTGAGCCAAAGAAGGTGACAAAGAAGCCAGCCCCCAGGAGGAGGGGCAGGGGCGACGCGATTCACCTGACCGCCTTTTCTCTGGACAAGGGTGAGTTTCTGTGGGCTCAGCCCGGTAAACGAGGCTTGTCGGGCGGATGCACTCAACCGACTGATCTCTTCGTCACCCAAGGCGGAACAGTCTGGTGCGGAAGTTCGCTGGCTGGTCTCGATATCAAGACCGGAAAGGTCAAGAAAAAGCTGGTGGTCGACAAGTTGGTTTCTCCGGGGCACCATGCGCGTTGTTTTCGCGCCAAGGCCACCGAGCGCTACCTGATCGGCCCGAAACGCGGAGCCGAGTTTTTCGATACTCTGGGCGACAATCACATGCGAAACGACTGGCTCCGCTCGCCGTGCTTCACCGGAGCTACGCCCGCCAACGGACTGTTCTACACGCCCACCAGCCAGTGCTTCTGCTACCCCGGTGTGCTGGTCACGGGTTTTCTGGCGATGTCGTCCGACACGATCGACAAGCTGAAGCCCAGCACCGACGCAAACCTGCATCGCGGACCGGCGTTCGGTAAGGTCGCCGGCGGGAAGAAGGCTTCGGAAAATGACTGGGCGATGTATCGCAAGAACAACCAGCGAAGCGGGTCGACCGGGATGGCGGTCTCCGACAGATTGAACAGGCAATGGGAGATCAAGCTGGCCTCCAAAGGATCGCCTCCGGTGATCGTTGGCGATCAGGTTTTCACCGCAGAGAAAGACATCCATCGCATTCGCTGCCTGAGCACGTCGGGCGGCAAGAGCCTGTGGAGCTTCATAGCAGGCGGGCGGATCGACTCGACTCCGACGGTAAGCAAGGGTCTGGTGTTGTTCGGCTGCCGCGACGGTTCGGTTTATTGTCTGCGGGCGACTGACGGCGAGTTGGTTTGGCGGTTCCGTGCGGCGCCCGGCGATCAGAAGATACAGTCGTTCGGGCGACTCGAATCGGTCTGGCCGGTGCAGGGCAGCGTGCTGGTGCGGAATAATGTGGTCTACTTCGCTGCAGGGCGATCATCGTTCCTCGATGGCGGTATGCTGGTCTACGGATTGGACGCTAAGAGTGGAAAAGTGCTCTATACGCACCATCTGGACGGTCCGCACCCGGACATCAGGAAAGACGTTGGGCGACCGTTCGCCATGGAGGGAGCCCTCCCCGATCTGCTCGTTAGCGACGGAAAGGATCTGTACATGCAGCGGATCAAGTTTGATGCGAAGCTCAATCGCATCCCCGTCACGCGCGAAAGCCCGCTCGGCGAACTGGGGATGGGCGTAAACCATCTTGCTGCAACCGGCGGATTCCTCGACGACAGCGGTTACGATCGTATCTACTGGATGTACAGCAAGCGATGGCCCGGGTTTAACATGGCCCAGCATTCCCCCAAGGCCGGGCAACTCGTCGTCTTCGACGACACCACGACCTACGCAGTGAAGTACTTCTATCGCCGCCACGAGTGGAGCCCGATGTTTATACCGGGCGGGCAGGGCTATCTTCTGTTCGCAGACGACAACGATAATGAGCCCGAGTTCATCGAGAGGGGCAAGAAGACTCTGGATTGGTTGCCGAAGGGCGCCTCCACCGACAGGTACCGCAGAGGCGGGCGGGGCACTGATAAAGGAACGGGTTTCATACGCCGCAAACCCGAAAAGTGGCAGACGCTGATTCCGCTGCGCATACGTGCGATGGTGCTTGCGGGCGATCGCATTTTCGCCGCGGGAACACCCGATGTGCTGGACCCCAAGGACCCGCTTGCGGCGTTCGAGGGACGTGCTGGCGCCTCGCTCCAGGTCTTCTCGGCCAGGGACGGGTCGAGAATCAAGTCGTATAAACTGAAGTCCGAGCCTGCATTCGACGGACTGTCGGCCGCCGGCGGAAAACTCTACCTGGTCACTAACGACGGCAAATTGATCTGCTTCGGAAAGGCCGCCGAAAAATAGACCCATCTGGTGTGCGGTAAATATGCTAGAATGACCTGTTCGGTTTCGCGTTAAAAAGCCGATATTCGGCCATAAAGCCGTGCGTGCGTGCGTTCTGTACTTTATGGGTTTGTCGAGGGCGAAAAGTGAAGACTTCGCTCGCGCCGGACAATATAATGAAGAACCGTTACCATTTCTGCAAAACGGTTACTAGCAGGCTGTAAGAAGATTGAGATTACCGGCGTGCGTCGAAGAACGCCGTTTACTGTAAGATTTATGTCGAGGGTGAATATGAAGACGGCGATTATTTCCGCGATTCTGCTGACGGCGAGTCTTGCCGGCGGCGCCGTTCCGTCTGCAAGCGCCAGGATCGATCGGGTGGTGCTATCCGGGCTTGGCGAGTTGAAGATACCGACGTCGAAGGTCTGCACCGACGCGGTCTTTGTGCGCCGGGTCTATCTGGACATGATCGGCACGATTCCGACGGCCGCCGAAGCCAGGGCGTTCCTGGCCGACAAGAGCTCCGACAAACGCAGCGCACTTATCGAGCAACTTTTCAAACGCTCGGAGTTTTCGGACTACTGGGCCAACAAGTGGTCCGACCTGCTGAGAGTCAAAGCCGAGTTCCCGATCAACTTGTGGCCCAACGCTGCGCAGGCGTATCATCACTGGATTCGCACCGGCATTAAAGAGAACAAACCGTACGACAAGTTCGTTCGCGAGATACTCACATCCAGCGGCAGCAATTTCCGCGTGCCGCAGGTCAACTTCTATCGCGCCCTGCAGAGCAAGGAGCCCGAGGCGTTCGCACAGACCGTGGCCCTTACGTTCATGGGAGCCCGCGCCGACAAGTGGAAGAAGGATCGCCTGGCCGGAATGGCCGTGATGTTCTCGCAGATCGGATTCAAGAAGACCGCCGAGTGGAAAGAGGAAGTCGTTTACTTCGATTCGCTCAAGGCCGCCAAGAATGCCGCTTCCGGCGCGCTGAAGAAGGCTGTTTTCCCCGACGGGACCCCGGCCGGGCTTACCGAATCCAAAGACCCGCGAGTGGTATTCGCCAATTGGCTGACAAAGCCCACGAATCCGTGGTTCACGCGGAACATCGTCAACCGCGCGTGGTACTGGCTGCAGGGACGCGGAATAGTTCACGAGCCCGACGATATCCGAGCGACTAATCCGGCCAGCAACCCCAAGCTGCTGGTTCTGCTGCAGCGGGAGTTGATCGCTTCGAAGTACGACATGAAGCATTTGTTCAGGATTATCCTGAACTCCAAAACCTACCAGCGTTCGGCGATTCCGGCCTCGAAGCATCCCAAGGCCGAAGCGTTGTTTGCGCACTATCCGATCAGGCGCCTCGACGCCGAAGTGCTGATCGACGCACTGTGCCAGATTACCGGGACTACCGAGACCTATTCGAGCCTGATCCCCGAACCGTTTACTTTCATACCCGAAGACTGCCGCTCGATCGCTCTGCCTGACGGCAGCATAACCAGCCCGTTCCTGGAAATGTTCGGCCGGCCTCCTCGCGACACCGGACTGGAGTCCGAGCGGAACAACAAGCCCACGGGCGCCCAGCGATTGCACCTGTTGAACTCCAGCCACATTCGCAACAAGATCGAACGCAGCAAGAAGCTCCAGGCGGCGATGCGATACACTAAGGGCAAGCCCTCACAAGCGATCTCCACGCTCTACCTGACGATCCTGTCGCGATACCCGACGGCCGATGAATTTGAGATCATCAGGGAATACGCACAGTCTCAAGGCGCCGTCGCTAAGCCCAAGGCCAAAACCGGCGCCAGGGGCAAAACCGGGCCCAAGACCAAGGGAAGGTACAAAGGCACAGGTAGGCCCGCGGCCAGCGGAGCGGGTCTGCGGACCGGATTGATCGATCTGACATGGGCTCTTATTAACAGCTCAGAGTTTCTATACCGACATTAAGAATAGCAACCAGACTACGTCAACGAGGTGATGCAATGAGTGATAAGAAAAGTTCCAGCTCGCCCAAGCCGGGCGCAAACGTGCGACTGTCTCGACGAGAAATTCTCAAAGGCAGCCTCTACACCGCCGCCGGGCTCGCCATGGCCGGTCGATGCGCCCAGGCCTCGGCGATTACCGCCCCTGCGCCGCTGAAGGCCAAAGCAAAGTCCGTCATCCAGATATGGATGTGGGGCGGCCCGTCGCATATCGACACGTTTGACCCCAAACCCGACGCCGGCAACGACTACACCGGTCCGCTGAACAAGCCGATCGCGACGAACGTTGACGGGATAAGGATCGGTCAATCGCTGCCGGGGCTGGCCAAGCTGGCCGACAAGTATTCGATCATCCGCAGCATGAACCACGGCAATAACGGACACGAAACCGCCTCCTACATCACCCAGACCGGCCGCAAAGCCGGCGGGCGAGACGTGTTCCCGTGCGTAGGCGGCGTGGTCTCCCTGTTCAAGGGACGCAACGCCGGATACAAGGGCCTGATCCCGCCGTATATCGTGCTGACCCGGCCGCAGGGACGATTCTCAGAAGCCGGCTTCCTCGGCTCGAAGTACAAACCGTTCGCCACTGGCGGCGATCCCGGAAAGAAGGAGTTCCTGGTGGAAGGCATCGCCGCGCCCGGGATCACGCGAGCACGCCAGAAGGCCCGACGCGAACTGCTGCACAAGCTCGATAAACTCGGTGGAGCGATGAAGGATGATCCGCGGATCCGAGCCCTCGGCAAGAGCGAAGACGAGGCTTACGACCTGATCCTCGGCGACGCGGGCAAGGTGTTCGACCTGTCGACGGAGAAGGAAGAGCTTCGCGAGGCTTACGGAATGAACACGTTCGGCCAGTCGTGTCTGATGGCTCGCCGACTCGTCGAAAAAGGCGTTCCCTACATCACGATCAACTACAACGGATGGGACACGCACAAGGGACACTTCCAGACCATGCGTCGCAAGCTGCCGGAACTGGACAACGGAATGAGCACGCTGCTGACCGACCTGTCGCAACGTGGGCTGCTGGACAGCACAATCGTCTGGTGGGGCGGCGAGTTCGGCAGGACCCCGAAGATCCAGTGGGACCCGCCGTGGAACGGCGGACGAAGCCACTACGGACGCGTGTTTTCCACTGTCGTAGCAGGCGGCGGATTCAAGGGCGGACATGTTGTCGGATCGACCGACGCCAAGGCCGAGACCGTCAAGGACCGCCCGGTCTACCCGTGGGACCTCATCGGAAGCATGTACGAGTTGCTTGGCATCGATCCGCAGGCCAAACTGCCGCACCCGCAGGGCAAGACCGTTCTGGCCACCGCGACGGCGAAGGATGGATACAAGATTGGCGGGCGTCTGACGGAAATCATGTAAGCGGTTTGTCGGAGTATGCTATGAGCAGTCTATTGCGATCGCGGGCGGTGATGTTGGCGGCGGTGTTGTCTGCGGCGGTTTCCGGCGCGTGGGCTCAGGACCGGATTCCGAATGTGGGATACATATATCCCGCCGGCGGACGGGTGGGGTCCTCCTTTGAAGTTACTGTCGGCGGGCAGCATCTCCAGGGCGTGACCGACGTGTACGTTTCCGGTCGGGGCGTCAAAGCCGAGGTCGTCAAGTATGTCAAACCGCTTTCGAGGAAGCAGATTAACGAGTTGCGAAAGAAACTTGCGATGCTTCAGAAAGCCCTGCCCGCTTCAGCCAGGCGGAAACCCTACAGGCTCAGATTCGTGAGCATCGCACCCAAGTTCAACGCGTTTGCCAAGGAGATGGGTCTGAAAGACATGGATCTGAAGACCTATTTCGAGTTGATGAAAAAACTCAAGGATCCCAAGAGGCAACCTAACGCACAGATTGCCGAACTTGTTACGCTCCGGATCAAAATATCCTCCGACGCCGAACCGGGTCAGCACGAACTGCGATTCAAAACATCCTGGGGGCTGTCGAATCCGCGCCTTTTCCAGGTAGCCGGATTCAGGGAGTATCGCGAGACCGAGCCGAACAACAAAGACGCCGACAGTGCGATAACCGGATCGCTGCCGGCGATAATAAACGGACAGATCATGCCCGGGGATGTCGACCGCTTTGAGTTCCAGGCGACCAAGGGTATGCGACTGGTCGCGTCGGCCGAGGCTCGCGAACTTATCCCCTATCTCGCAGACGCAGTCCCCGGATGGTTCCAGGCGACCCTGGCGCTCTACGACGATAAAGGAAACCGCGTCGCTTACGCCGATGACTACCGCTTCCATCCCGATCCGGTTCTCCGCTACCTCGTGCCCGAGACGGGCAAATACGTGCTGGAGATCAAGGACGCGATCTACCGCGGCCGCGAGGATTTCGTCTATCGAATCACGCTGGGAGCAACGCCGTTCGTGACCAGCATATTCCCCCTCGGCGGGAGGACCGGAGCAAAAGCCGACATTCAGGCCTCAGGCTGGAATCTCCCGACCGACCGGATAGCGCTCAATAACAAGAGCAAGGAGTCCGGGGTCCGTTCAATCTCAATCGGCAAGGGACGGCGCGCCTCGAACCGCATACCCTTCGCGCTGGACGACCTGCCCGAGTGCCGCGATGCCGAACCGAATAACAACAAGTCAGCCGCCCAGAAGATCAAACTGCCCGTGATAGTAAACGGGCGAATGGACCGTCCGGGCGACTGGGATGTGTTCAGCTTCAAAGGACGCGCAGGCGATGAGATAGTAGCCCGCGTCCAGGCCCGATCGCTGGGCTCTCCGATGGATTCCATGCTGAAACTCACTGATGCGGCGGGCAAAGTGCTGGCCGCTAACGACGACTACGAGGACAAAGGCGCCGGATTGATAACCCACCACGCTGACTCCATGGTGAGTATCAAATTGCCCGCCGACGGGACGTACATGCTGCATCTGGGCGACACGCAGAGCAAGGGCGGATCAGACTGCGGATACCGCCTGAGAATCGGATCGAGGCAGCCGGATTTCGCACTGCGGGTCGTACCGTCAGGCATCTCCGCCCGTATGGGAACTGTCGTTCCAATCACCGTATACGCCCTGCGAAAAGACGGTTTCTCCGATAGCATCTCGCTGGAGCTTGTAGACGCACCCAGCGGGTTCCTGTTGAGCGGAGCCCGGATACCCGCCGGTCAGGATAAGGTGCGATTGACGCTGACAGTACCGTTCAGGGCGCCGGAGGCCCCGGTCAATCTGAAGCTGACCGGACGTTCGGTGATAGGCAGGCGGAAGGTCACCCGACAGGCCGTTCCCGCCGAAGACATGATGCAGGCGTTCCTCTACAGGCATCTGGTGACCGCCGAGAACTGGATGGTCGTCGTCAGCAAGAAAGGACGTTGGAGCCCACCGTGGAAGGTGATGAATTTCAGACCGATCAGACTTGCGCCCGGTGAAACCACACGGATTCGAGTTAGCGGAGTCAAGGGGCCCGGATTCGCCAAACCGAGCCTGGAGTTGAGCAGCCCGCCCGAGGGCGTCGCCATCGGGAAGATTACGACCGAAGCCCGGGGCGGATTTACATTCGAAGTTACCGCCGACCCCGCCAAAGCCAAACCGGGCGTTAAAGGCAATCTGATCGTCAACGCCTCCGTCATGCGATCGTGGAAGGGCAAGGACGGGAAGAAAAGGCCCGCAAGGCGCATATCGCTGGGTGTACTGCCCGCCATGCCGTTTGAAATCGTCCCCGGCGCTCCCGACAAGTCGCAAGAATAACACTGGAGCCTTCAATTATGGTCCCACGCCTGTCGTGCGTAGCGATGTTTCTGATCGCTCTTCTGGTGGTCTCGCCCAGCGCATGGGCTCAGGACGGTCCGCATATTGGGTATGTCTATCCGGCTGGAGGGCGTCAGGGAACGGTAGTGGAAGCGTCGGTGGGGGGACAGCGTCTCAGCGGCGTAACGGGCGCCAACGTTTCCGGCCAAGGCGTCAAAGTGAAACTCGTCAGCCACGCCAACCCTCTTAGCAGTGATCAGATTGGAGCCCTGACCAGCCGGATCAGGCAACTCGAATCACAGTACAAACGCATTCCCAAACACCTGCGGACCGGCGGCAATACCTACGAATCGCTGGTGATCGAGCGGTTCAAGAACTACGCGAAAAAACAAGGCGCCGCACGTATGACGCCGAATCAGTTCCTGGCGCTGAGGGAGCGGTTAAGCGATCCCAAACGCCAGCCCAACGCGCAGATCGCCGAGACTGTCTCGCTTAACATAGAAATCGCCGCCGATGCAAAGCCCGGGCGCCGAGAGATACGCCTGAATACCTCCTCGGGCGTGACCAATCCGCTTGTGCTGCACATCGGACAACACAGCGAATACGTTGAAACCGAGCCGAACAATAAGACTCCCGGCCTCGGAGCCGACAAGACGCTCCCTGTCGTCATAAACGGTCAGATCATGCCCGGCGATATCGATCGATTCGAATTCACTGCGCGCAAAGGCATGCGGCTGGTGGCGATTGTCAGCGCTCGCGAGCTGATACCATATCTCGCCGACGCCGTCCCGGGCTGGTTCCAGGCTTCGCTGAAGCTCTCGGACGCAAACGGAAAGGAGGTCGCCTACACCGACGATTTCCGCTTCCACCCCGATCCTATTATCCAATACGAAGTGCCCGCCGACGGTAAGTACGTTCTGGAGATCAAGGACTCGATCTATCGCGGACGGGAGGATTTCGTCTATCGAATTACGGTAGGTCAGCTTCCGTTCATCACCGGCGTGTTTCCGCTGGGCGGACGGGCGGGCTCCAAAACGCCGGTCAAGATCACCGGGTGGAACCTGCCGAGGAAGTACATGCTCGTCGACGCGCCCCAGGGCCTGGAGCGGACGATTCCGATTACGCTGAGCAAGGACAAGTGCACGTCAAACCCCATGCCGTTCGCCGTCGATACGCTGACCGAACGTCCGGAATCCGAGCCGAACGATAAATCTTTCCCCCAGGCGATCCGGCTTCCGTTGATAATCAACGGGCGTATCGATCGCCCGGGCGATTGGGACGTGTTCAACTTTACCGGCAAGAAGGGCGACGAAGTTGTCGCCGAGGTGCTCGCCCGGCGGCTGGAATCGCCGCTGGATTCGCTGCTGAAAATAACTGATGTGTCGGGGAAGATGCTGGCGGTCAACGACGATTACGTGGACAAGGGCGCCGGTCTGGTAACTCATCACGCCGACTCGCGGGTCAGCTTCAAGCTGCCGTCCGACGGTAAGTACCAGGTGCACCTGGGCGATACGCAGCACAAGGGCGGCCCGGCTTACGGGTATCGACTGCGAGTGAGTCTGCGGCGACCGGACTTCGATTTGCGGGTCGTACCGTCAGGGATCAACGCCAAGAGCGGAATGACCGTGCCGATTACGGTCTTCGCCCTGCGGAGGGACGACTACGCCGGTCCGATCGCACTGAGCCTCAAGGGCGTTCCGCAGAGTTTCGTTCTCGGTGGGGGCGACATCCCGGCCGGGCAGGACAAGATCCGACTCACGCTGACGGTCTCGCGAATTCCGCGGTCCGAACCGTTGAATATGCGTCTGATAGGAAAGGCGATAATCGGCGGCAAGGAGATATCCCGCCAGGCAAAGCCGGCCGAAGACATGATGCAGGCGTTTCTCTATCGCCACCTCGTGCCAGCGCAGGACTGGGTCGTGACGATTACCGGCGAGCGCCGAAATAAGATCAACTTCGCAGTCCTTGCCGACGAGCCGGTCAAGCTGATTCCCGGCCAGCCGGCGCACGTGCGAATCGCCTGTCCGCACGGTCTGGTGGAAAAGGGGCTGAAGCTCGTATTGAACCAGCCGCCCAAAGGCGTGAAAATCAAGAAGGTCCTGCCCGATCAACGCGGATTGCGTGTTGAATTCAACGTCGATGAGAAATTGGCCAAGCCCGGCGAGAAAGGCAATTTGATCGCCATTGGCTCTGTTGAAGTGATCTCGTCGTCTTGGTCCTCAAGCAATCGCAAGACCAAGGGCAAGAAGAAGATATCCAAACGTCGCATATCGCTGGGGGCGTTGCCTGCTATACCGTTCGAACTTCTGCCTGCGGCGTCGACGGCGGCTAGAGCGGAATAACGAGCGCCGATTCGGCAAGGATGTCGACCAGTACGCCGTCAGTGTCGAGAGAATCTTCCAGCCCATCGTCCGGGTTGTTATCCAGTAACGCGTCGGACAATTCCAGTTCGATCACGGGCTCCTCAGACGGTTGATCGGGTTCGGCGGGCAAGGCGATCCGGCCGACTTCAACCGAAGCCCAACTAAGAATCGACGTGTCGGATGTTTGAATCGCGAGCGCCGAGTCTGTTGAAGCGGTTGGAGCTGGACTACCCAACTCTGATTCGGTTTCCGGCGCCGGCGCCATAGCCGCCTGGGGAGATTGGGGCGCCGGAGCGGGAATTGTCGGAGCCAAAACGGTATCGCCGAATCCTGCTCGCATTATCGCGAAATCCCTCAGGCCGACGCGACCGTCAGCGTTGAAGTCCGCGCCGAGAGTTCCAATCCCCCCGCGTTGTCCGAACTGGCCCTTTAATGCGGTGTAATCGTTGTCGTCAATCGTTCCGTCGCCGCCGGTCTCGCCGACTGCGTTGCCGAAGTAGAACACATCGCCGGTTCCCAGACCGGTATTTGCAGTTGCGAGCACCGTGACCTCCACCCATCGATTGACGATAGCCCCGTCGGCCCAGGTCAACGTTACCCGATCGGAACCGCCGACGCCTTCGCCCGATCGTACGCTAACGCTGGGCGCCGGGCCCGCCGACCATGAATCGGGAGTCGAGGCTTCATTCATTCGGACGCTGAAATCGCTCGGTCCGGGGGTTCCTGGCAGGGCGCTGATGTCCACCATGATCCCGTTAATCCCGCCGGTGAAATTGGAGTAATTGGCTGGCGATACGATCCCGCCCGGAAGCACCACTGTCTTGTCGGGTGCTATGGCGCCGTCATCGCCGCCGATGTCCCATGCGGAATTGTTGTAGAACACGTGTCGCCCTGCGACCTGCACGAGCTGATCCACTGTTACGGTGAATGTGTCTTCAACCCAGGCCCACCCCGTGTCCGTCGCGCGGATGGTGATATCGGCGGCTCCGAAGGCTCCGGGCGCGTACGACAGGGTCAACTGCGTTCCGACAATGCCCGCCGTGACCAGGTTTGTGTTAGTGTTCCCGGTGACCGACAGCCCCAGCGAGTCCCCGGGGTCCGCATCTCCAAACGCGCCGGACAGATTCAGCACGCTGTCGGGTGCGTCCTGGTCGACGTTTACGTCGTCGATACTTCCGAGAACGTAAGGCGGTGTGTTGTTGGACCATGGGCTGAGGCGGTTTCCGGGGATCGGGGCTTCGAACGTCGCGTCGGGCAGCCGCCACGCTACGGCCATATTGTCGCCGCCATTGCCTTCCTTCTGAAGGGCCTCGACATAGTACCTTTGTCCAGCCACCAGGTGGATTTCCGTGGATTCCTGCGACGCAAACTTGTACCAATCCCGCACGCCGGCCCAGCCGGAGACCGACGCGATAAGCTGCTTATTGGCCGGATCGTCGTCTGTGGACAACCACAGTTCTCCATTGTCGTCTGTAGCGATCCAGAACACGTAGTTCCCGGTGGTCGGAGGGTGTACGTATCCTCGCATACGGGTTCCATAGCTGTCGGCGAATTGTGTCGGACCTTCAAAGATCGTAAGTTCTTCCGACCCGGTGGGGTTGTCGGGGTAGTTGGCGTTTCCGGTCAGGAGCGATATCTCATTACCGCCGATACCGGTCCACCATTCCCTCAGGATCGTACCGGAGCCTTCGAGATGGAAGGTGAATGACTCCTGGAGGTCGGCGGGCATTACGCCCCCGAAAAGCGTATCAACGTTGTTCACTGTCAACAGGTAGCTCTGGGCGCTCTGCAGTTCGGAGGTCCCCAGCGTAACGGTGACGTTGTCCGGAGCCAGCACGGCCGACAGGATCGTCGCCGAATCCAGAACGTAATTCGCTTCGTCCTGGGCGGAGACTGCTTCGACCGGTTCGCTGAAGGTGATCCGCAGTTCGTTGGCGCTGATGGTTTCTATCAGAACGATACCGGGAATAACGATGAATTCCTGGCCGGACAATTCACTCTCGTATCCGTCGCGATTGACTGAAGAAACGCGGTAAGAATAGGGGGCGGTCGGTTCAACGTTCGAGTCGCTGTAGTCGGATGTCGCGGTCGTATCGATCTGCCCCCCGTCGCGATAGACTACGTAGTGGTCTACGTGGCTTTGCAGATCGGACGAGTCGTCCCAGTCCAGGTCTATGCGGATTCCGTTGACGTTGGCGGAAGTCAGATTGGTCGGTATGGTGGGGGGAGTCGTGTCGAGGTATATGTTTTCTACGCCCGGAGTCCCGCGCGCCGCGCCAGTCGCCCAGTTGCCCGGATCGTTCCCGTAGGCGTCTACGGACATGCGGCTGAGCGATGCTCCCAGGCCGTCAGCCTCCGCCGGCCAGGGGAGATTGTCGCCGTAGTTGACGTAATCGGCCCGGTAGTAAGGCATGTACCCGCTCGTTGCTTCGGGAGCTCCGGCTTTGAGGAGCTTCACTTTCTCGCCATCATTGGCCAATAGTCCGCTGTATGCTCCGGCTACGTTCAAGATCCCGTATCGCTCCTGGAACGCTGCTTCGTTGCTGACCAGCAGGACATACTGCCCCGGAGCCAGCGATGTGACATCGCACGTACTGGTCGTGAAATCGCCGGAATCATTGTCCACCGTTACCGTCTGTCCCCCGGAGGTGCTGACGAATTTGATCTGATCGGCGATGGTCCACTGGCTCGGATCGTTGGTCCCGCGAGTCAGTTCTACGGTCGACGCGCCGTCGAAGTTGTAGGTGTTCAGAAGCACCCATCCGTCCGGGGCGGGGTTTACGTTCTGGTCCAGTATGACCAGGTCGGATCCTCCCGCATGGGCGATATCGTAGCTGGCGGCTGAATCGAGCGATCGCGAGTTCAACTCACCGTCGTTGATGTTCCACCGTGCGTATACCTGGTACTCGCCCGGATCGAGCGCGGCCTGCCACTGGGCGGTTGAGCCCGCCTGGAGTGTCCACGTTTCATCGCCAAAGTCGTCGGCGTTATACCATCCGAAGCTGAATCCGACTCCCGGGCTCAGGTAGTATTGCGTCAGGTCAACCGCAGCGGCGCCGCGATTGTACAATTCTATGAATTCGAAATCGTCCGGGCTGGCGAAACCGGCCAGGATTTCATCTGGAGTAGGGACCGGCGGGTGATACATGATCTCGTTGATTACAACATCGTCCATGAAGGGCGAGGCGTTGATGTGATCGGCCTGGAGGGGCCCGAACGTAGCTGCGCTCAGAAGCGTAAAGTCAGTTCCACCGGTGGTTTTTACATACAGCCCGATCGTTACCCCGTTTGGCGAGGCGCCGAAGTCGACGTGCTCGCGGTATCCGCCCGGCACAACGGTCGGAATCCCCTCGATTTCGACGTCCGCATAGGAGGACAACCAGATATCGTCGCCGAATTCACTCAACGCGAACCCCTCAGCCGAGCCCGGATCGACGCTGCCGACGCCGAAGTTGTCGTCCTCGGTCAGCAGGAGATATTCGCCGGCGAGTATCATTGTTCCCGCCGCGATTCGGTACTTCATCAGGTCGGCGCTGGTGTCGTTTGAGTCGCTGAGGAACCATCCGCCGATGTCTATGTCCGTGTTGGTCGGATTGTGCAGTTCGACAATATCGTTTGGATACCCGTCGGAGTGCGCCAGGGCCTCGTTTATGATCACCGAGCCGGGCGGAACGCCGCCGTTCTCCGTGCCCGGACTGCCCCCGACCGGTCCGCTTACGCCCCAGTTGGACTTGTTGTTCCACTCGTCTCGGTCGGCCAGTTCGTAGACTACGGTCAGCGAGAATCCGTCTCCGTCGGTGGTTGCGTACCAACTGTCGTTGTATTTGAAGCTCTGTATGATCCCGTCGACCGTGTCGGACAGCGTGATCCTCTCGCCGCTGTCGGACAGTTTGTCGGGATATCCGCCGACCAGATTCATAACGCTCGTGTCGTATCGAGACTCGAACGCTGTTACGTTCTTGGCGACGATTACGAACTCGCCCGGGCCCAGGCTGGTCACGCCGCTGGGGGCGAACGAGAACGTGATTCCCTTGGTGAAGCTGACGCCCGAGATGTCCAGCGTCTGGTCGCCGACATTGCGAAGCTCGACAAACTCGAACTCGCCGTTGGGGTAGTCGCCTCCGGGCGGTGGGTCGGCGGGATTGTACATGATCTCGGTCACCCGAAGCGAGCGGGTTAGTTCAGTCTCGTTGGATTCTCCACAGACAAACTGAACTGGGTCGGACCAGTGGCTCCATCGCCCGGTCGAGTCTTTCATGCGAACCCGCGCTCGGTAGGCGTGACCGACCTCGAGGTTCGCCGGCGGGACGGTGGCCTGGTCGTCGAACACCGCCAACTCGCCGCTATTCCAGATGTCTTCGATTTCGTAGTAGATCGGAGCGTTCGGATCGTACGTCGGAGCCGTCGGATCGGTGACTTCGCCGACGCGCCACTCCATTGCAGTGAACGTTGCCCCGGATGGGCTGCCGAATGCTGAAGACTGGAACGTAAGGCGGTTTATAGGGAAGCCCGCCATTCCGACGTGAGTGATTGTTGGCGTCTGGGGCAGGTCCGGGTCGGTGGTGTCGGTGTCGAACGAGCGGCTGGTCCCGGAAACGTAATCCTTCATGAGTTGGACCATTCCGGGGAAGTCCCGGGACGGGGCTTTCTGATAGAATCGCCCGTATCCGGACTTTCCCGAGTTTACGTAGGACGAACCCATAATCGGGTTGTAGTCCCACATTGCCCGGTCGGCGTCCAGAATGGAAAGCCCGCCGGCCGGGTCGTCAACCACCCTCGTCAGCTCGTCCAGGAGCGCGAACATCTGGTCGGTGTTGTAGAGCAGGTCGTCTATTTCGCGGAGTCGATTCTCAAACTCGATATCGAGCGCCGGATTGCTCAGGATTGCGCCCTGGTTTCGGAATGGGTCCTCCCCGTTTCCGTACATGTTGTTCGCCCAGGTCAGGTCCAGGTCCCAGGGCAGCATTGACCAGAGATTCGTTTCCGGGTCGAGATAGTAGAAGTAATTTTTCCCGTAGGCGATGTCGCCGTGATGGATGCCCTCGACAATCGCCCGGTAGGAATAGTACTTCTCGAGTTCCACATTGTCTCGCCACCACTGCTCGTCGGGGTCGGTCGCGCCGTAAAGGACGTTCTTGAATGCGGTATGGTCCGATCTGTCGGCCACCGCGGTCTGACCTTGATTATTCTTGGGCAGTTGCGCGTTGCCCCCTTCGATCTTGTACAGGTTTCCGTCGGGCAGGTCGTGTTCGTCGAGGAATCGCCCGTCCATTTGTTCTATAGCCATGTACAGCCCCTGGAAATCTCCGCTGTACTGGTCCGGACCGTTTTCATCGGCTCCTTCGACGATTCGGAAATGCAGCCAATTGGTGTTGGGCGCCTCGACACCGGTGAGATTGAACATCTTGAAACCGGCGGCTTCGAACATGCCCTGCTCGCCGCGGTGCAGATAGTTGCCCTGCTGGATGATCGCCGAGAAGTTCAGTTTGTCCCACGTGGTGTCGTACAGGTTTCCGTAGTCGTCTCGGGCCTGGAAGGAGTGTCCGCGGTTGAAGTCGAACTTCCACATGTTCTTGCCCATCGCGTATCGCCACACGCCGCCCCGGGCCCGATAGTGAATGTTGTCGTACACCACGCCGTCGTAAATCAGCGTTCCTTCCCATTGGTAATTACTGCCGCCGTAACTGCCCGAAGTGGGCAGCTCCTGGTCGAGCTGACCGACGCGGTAAGGAACATGCTGGGCGTTAAGATGGTCCTGTCGCTTGGTGATCAGAGTGTAGACCGGAACGCTCGTGAGTATTTCGGAGCTGTAGATCACGTCCGGATCGACGCCGGGCTGATCCGAACCAGTCCAATCCGGAACGCCGTCGTACACGTAGTATGCGAAGTTGCCCGCCGCGTCGTCGGCGTACGGACCGGTGCGCGACAGGTTTGCGGCCGATGCGTCGGCGGCGGTGATGCGATATCGCACCAGGCGGCGGTTAGTTTGAAAGGTCCCGGGCATCACCACAGTGTAGATGTCGTCACCGGCCGTCACGTCGCCGCCCGTGCCGTCGTCAACCATCTGCAGGTCGCTCCAGGTTGTATCGTACTCGGAGTCTCCGTAAGCGATGTAGGCTCCCGGATCAACCAACTGGTAATGGAGCGTTGCGCTGGCGATTCCGTGAACGTCGGTGATCTTGGCGGTGATGGTGACGTCCTGCCCGCTGATCGGCTGGTTCGGGCCGTGGTTGACCTGGCGCATGTGCGGGGCGGTGTTGCGGTCGGAGGCGTATACGGAGTTTTGCTGGCCCGGCGTCGGCCCGGACAGGCTCGCTCGCCAACTGCCTCCCAGATCGTTGTCGATCGAGGGGTTCACCAGTTCGATCGAGTTGCCCGGAGCGTCGCCAACGATCGGCCAGGGGAAGCCCCGCCTGTACTCGACGCGGTCGGCCCTGACTCCGGCGGCGTTGCGGAGGACCACTTGTTCGCCATCGCCGTTCAGGCTGCCGACGTACGGACCAAGCACGCCCGAGATACCGAACTTGCTTTCTATCTGAGCCGGATCCTGTCCGATCACGAGATATTCGCCTGCGGCGATGGAGGTCCCCGGGGCGAACGTATAGTCCACGCCGTCGGAGAAATACCATCCCGACAGGTCGATCGGGCCGGCCGATCCGTTGTAAAGCTCAATGAACTCGACCAACTCGGTGCGAACGTCCGGGTCGTAGTGTATCTCGTTGATAACGATTCCCGGGAATCCGCTTCCGGCGAAATTGACGACTCCCGGCGAGGGCGTTGTGAACCAACTGGCCTCGGCGTCGTAGACTGTGTTGCTGGCGGCCAGTTCGGCGGAGATCAGGAAGTCCGCATCACCAGCCAGGACGTTCAGCCCGTGTATCGCCAACACGTTTGTTCCCGTGACGAGTTCGTCGAGATACCCCGAGATGTTGATCGGCTCGAAGACGACGGCCTGGGCGTTGTCCCGAGTCGCCGACGCCGATGTGTCGTAATCCAGAGGATTGTCAGCGTTCCTGCGAGCGACTTCCACGCCGTTGAGGTAGGCGATGAATCCGTCGTCGTACTTGATGTTCAGCGTCAGCGTCCCGAGGTGCGAAACGTCGCCGGCCTGGAACTCGATTCGTGTCCACGCCGAAGCGTTCACACCTTCCATATCGCCTTCGATGTCGGTGACGATTATGTCATCGAAGCTTTGCTGGTTGTCGCTGAAGCCGATCCCCAGTTGTGTGGGAATCAGATAGCCAAAAGGCATGGTCAGGCCTGCGTTCTGAACGCCCTTGTCCGGCGCGTCGGTGGCCTGGAAATCTCCGGCCGTGTCGCCGTCGCTGTCGCCTTTCCGCTGCAGCGCGCTGCCCGGGGGAAGCGACGGCTGACCGAACAATCGCATCGCAAAACCAAGGTCGCTGCTGTTTGTTGCGGCCTGGTGGAGCGAAACTGCGATCCAGTGAGATCCGACGGTCATGTCCGGGATCGAGAGCGTGTAGGTGTTTGATTCGGTCCCGCTGGAGTCGTCGGCCATTGTCTTGTAGGTGTCGGCTCCGGTGACGTTATGACGCGTCACCTCAACGCCGTCTACGTACACTATGGTGCCGTCATCGCAGAGGATTTCGATCCCGGCGTTGACGAGGTTCTTGTCGAGCGACAGTTCGCGTCGGAAATACGCGCTGTAGCGACTCCCGCTGGATGGCTTTCCTATGTTGGTGACGACGGAGCTGTAGCTGATCGTGCCGTATCCCAGCACTCCCGCTCCGGTCGCTGCAAACCCCGGTCCGTCGTAACCGCCCGGTTGGGTCCAGGTCGTGTTGAAATCCGTGTCGGCAATTGCAGGGTCGACCCCGTTCAGCGGATGCATCCATGACCACTCGGACGTGAAGACCAGCTTGTCTTCCTCTGGTTCGGGAATTCCCGGGCCTGTCCCGTCTCCGACGATGGCTCCGTCTCCCGACCACTGCGTGGAAACATCGATGGTGTGCGGTCCGCGGGTGAAACTCAGCGTTGCGATTTCAGTCGCATCGTATCCCCAGACAGCAAAATCGACCACCTGCCCGCCTGCGTCGACGATCATCGCCCATCCGTCTTCACCGGCGGTCCAGTTGATGTCCGAGCCCCAGTAAGCGCCCGTCTCGCCCGGATCGTCTGAGCGGTGCAGCAGTTCGCCCGGCGCCATCGAAGCAGGCAAGGCCCACTCGACAGAGTTTACTCCGTTTATCCCTCCGGCCGGATCGTTCACCAGTACGGACCAGCCGGCGGTGGAAACCGCGGCGTCCGAGGCATTCTGAATCTCGACAAAGTCAACGTCGCCTGAATCGATTTCGGTGATGACCATACCGGCTGCGTCCAGCCTGATCGTGCTTGTCCATGAAGAATCGTCGAATGCGACGGCGGTCCAGCCCTCGCTTACTCCCGGATTCGGCAGGTCGGACGCATCGCCCGGTGTCGGAACGTGATATGTAACGGCGTGGTCGGAGGCTACAAGCGTTTCCTGCCCGATAGCGACACCGGTCAGTCCGTAGGATACATCGGGCAACTGTTCCGGATAGTCAACGAACGAGTGGGCGGTCGTCACGCCGTCGGATCTGGTCAGCACCACCGATTCGCCGTCAGCGTTGAGAGCGAAGTTAGTGTGCAGATTCCCGCCGCCGTCGACGTAGTCCACCACCGCCTGATTGGATGCGAATACGACAAGGTATTCGCCCGAGTCGAGCGTAACGGATGGAAAGCTCCACTTGTTCCTCACGGACTCATCATCGCTGAGAAACCAGCCGTCAAGATCGACAGACACACCGCCGGGATTGTGAAGTTCGATCCAATCTGAGAAAAGACCGTCCCCGTCGGGATGGGTCGAGACATTGTCGGCCATGAACTCGGTGATCACGACCGAACCGCTCAGGAGCAGGCGCGGTTCAAGCGCTTCAAAGACCGGATGGCCCAGAGATACGCTTCTGTCGCTGTCTGACATTACGGCCTCCTGCAGAGTCTGCAACACAACTGTCGAAAAGCCTCGGCGCCTCGGCGATTCGGGCGTCCTCCATCCTTAATCCAAAGTCCGTTGCACAGTTGTGAGCGTGACAATTAAGTATACCACAATACTCCATTTTTGCAGAGGGGTACTTTCGCCGGGACGACGGTAATTTCGACCGGCGAGCCCCCGGTCATCTTCGCGATACAGTGCGATTAGGCATTGCACGGATGGGGCGGCGGCAATATGATGGCGTTCAGCGCATCTTCACGTAATAGCACGCGCGTACTTTGATGTCCGAAAGCGAAGGGTCGTGTTTATGGAGCCCGACGGCGCCAATGGCGAAATAATGACGCTGGCTGAAGTGGCCGAGTACCTGCAGTTGGCTGAGCGAACGGTGCTGCGGATGGCTCAGCGGGGCGATATCCCAGCGGCGAAAGTCGCCAGCCAGTGGCGGTTTATGCGATCTCTGATCCGAGAATGGCTTGTCGGACAGATGCAGGCTTTTCCCGCCCGGGCGATCACGCCGACCGGAGATCTGAAGGACCCGCTCCTTCCGTTGCGTGAGATTCTCCACCCTGAGTTGATGACTTTCGATCTGGAGCCCGGACCCAAAGAGAGCATATTGCGGCAACTGTTGGCTCCGCTGTTGAAGACCGGTTTCGCCAAGGACACGAATCTTCTTCTAAGCGGGCTGCTCGATCGCGAGCGTATGATGACGACGGCGGTGGGGCATGGTATTGCGATTCCTCACCCGCGAAGGCTCATGCCCGGGATGTTTCCCGAGCCGGCTGTTGCGCTTGGGATATGCCCCAAAGGGACCGATTTCGGGGCGATAGACGATCAGTTGGTGCATATCTTCTTTCTCAGTTGTGCAACGCGCGAGGAGATTCACCTGCGCCTGATGGCCAATCTTTCGTTGCTCACCCGGCGTGAAGACATGGTCGCCAGTCTGCGAAATTGCACCTCAGCCGAGCAGGTCGTCGCACTGGTCTCCGAGCGCGACAAGTGATCTCGGAACTCCGCCCGTCTTCCCCCGAAGCGTCAGTTCTGTCGCAGTTTGCCTCTCCGGATCAGACTCGCCAGCGGATGCTCATCCTTCTCCCCTCGTTTCCTTAGAAGCGCGGTGAACGCCTCTTTGGTCATCATTGCGACACTCCCGTCGGCAAACAGCACGTTCATCAAATTCTTCGGACCATGGTTGGCTCGCGAGTCCCATACGATTGGTACGGATCGCGATACGATGAGATCCTCCGTTGTAAACTGGTAGACGAGACGCTGGAGATGTGCGGCGATCGCTTCTTTCTTTCTTGCGCCAGGTTGTGTAGCAGTTGAGGGAGAATCGTACAGGTCCGGCAGATCGTTCAAGCTGGAGGAAATGCAGTCCCAATATTCGCCCAGGAGTTGGCGTGAACGGAGAAAATCACACACGTAGACGTATGGTTCGTCGGCCGTGGTCTTTGAACAGCAGGGTAGTTGCGGAAGATACTCCCTCTGTTCAAGGACGGTCAGAGTGTTGGGATAGCGATCGAAGTTCTCATTGGTATGGTTTATTATCGCTCTGTGTATGCTGTTCAGGCGTTGTTGACAGACGAGGGATTGAGTGTATTCCCTTACGCCGAAGGTAAGCCCCAGAGTTCCAGCGACCCACAGCAGCAGGATGAAAACAGCCGTCCCTACGCCCGCTGCACGAGCCTTGCCTGCGTTCCTATGCTCGGGGCGTTGAGTTTCCGGAGGTGAATCGGCTGACCAGCACCGCACCACCGCGGTTGTATATACGACCATGCCTGCGACGAGCAAGCCGATAAGAAGCGCCGGCGCGACCCGGAGCCACGGAGCAGCTTCGCATATGGCCAGGCTTATGAATGTCAGGTGAGTCGCCCAGAGTACGCCCAGTATGATCACCGCCGGTTTCCAGCCAGCGGTATTCTCGGCTGCAGCCCGAGCGCCCAGATAGCTCGTAAGGAAGATCGCAGCGCCGAAGATCAGCAGGATCACCGTGCCCGCGGTCTTGGCTGAGGCCGCACTTTCGAACTCCATATCCAACACTGCGCCCGCACAATAGACCACCAGTTCCACCGGCCCCGATCTCTCGGCCATCAGCAGCGAGACTATCGTCGCTGTCATGGCGATAGCGAATAGCGCTGTCCAGAAGCCCAAACCCCAACTCAGGGCTCGCAAACGGAACGGTGTGAGGGTGTCTTTGGGGCTGGTCGGGTCAGTCCTTGTTTGCGTCATCGCGTGTCTCCCTTTCCATGCATTGCGCTTACATGCCGTCCCGTGCGTTTCGATTCCACCGCTTGGTCGCCCGCCTGTATTGGACTGCGGTTTTGGATGCCCCGGAATTTGCCGTCAACACGGGCCTTTGAGAAATTCTAACCGTTCTTCAGGGTCTTGTCATGGCAAAGCTCTGGTTCGAATGCCGTTTTCCTTCTGTCGCAGGGGCGTGATTCGGCCTGATACGCCCTGTGAGCGGGCGTCCGGGGGCAACTTCCAAGAAGGAAACCCCAAATAATCGCGTTTCACTACCATTCTGTCAGCAATGAACTATAAGGGACTATAAAGTAATTTAGCTGCAGATACAGCTTGACGATGGCCTAAAACACCCTTATACTGGCTTTTCTGCGGTTGTGGGAGGTCAAGAGGCGTAGAAGCTGAGCATTATGAAGCGTTCGAATACACTTTATTTGATGATCTTTTGCTGCTTGCTCTGGCCGGTGACGGCGTCTGCTTCGGGCGCTGACGGCGGCGGGGGGGGCGATGACCCACCGCATGATGTTGCTGGTGATACAACTCGGACTGATCCTCTTCGCAGCCAAGCTCGGGAATATTCTGTTCGAAAGAATGCGATTGCCCGGAGCCTTGGGGGAATTGGCGGTTGGGATAATCATAGGCCCGTATGCGCTTGGGCGGATGGGATTCCTCGGTTTCCAGCATGGGTTGTTCCCCCCGCCGATTAACGGTGAGTTTGCGATTTCGCCCGAGCTTTACGGTTTGAGTTCCATAGCGGCGGTCGTGTTGCTGTTTAACGTCGGGCTTGAGACGGACTTGAAGCTCATGCTGCGGTACTCGCTGGCCGGCGGGCTGGTGGGGCTTGGCGGGATGATCGCGTCCTTCTTTCTCGGGGCGTCATGCGTGATGCTCTTTTCGGAGATGATTTTCGGTCGATCGCTGGGTCTGTTTGCTCCGCAGTGTCTGTTTCTTGGCACGATCACCACCGCCACCTCGGTGGGCATTACTGCGCGGATCCTGTCTGAGAGGCGGAAGCTCGATTCGCCCGAAGGAGTGACGATTCTGTCGGCGGCGGTTATCGACGACGTCATGGGCATCATTCTCCTTGCCGTTGTCATGAGCGTAGTGACCGCTTCGAAGGCGCCCGGCGGTGTCGACTGGGGGCGCATCGGGGTCATAGCCTCCAAAGCCGTCGGCGTCTGGCTGGTTGCGACGATTGTCGCCCTGGCTGCGGCGCGTAAGATCAGTTTTCTCTTGAAGTGGTTTGGCGAGCGCACGTCGATTGCGATCATGGCGTTGGGGTTGGCGCTGATTATGGCCGGCATGTTCGAAGAAGCCGGTCTGGCGATGATCATCGGCGCCTACGTCATGGGACTATCGCTGTCTCAGGCGGATATCAGCCATGTTGTTCGAGAGAGGTTGCGCCCGATCTACGCTTTGCTGGTTCCGGTGTTCTTCTGCACTACTGGAATGCAGATTAATCTGGGCGTGCTGGCTTCTCCGGAAGTCCTGCTGTTCGGGTTCGTGTACGCTTTTGCGGCGCTCCTGGCGAAAGTGGTCGGCTGCGGGATCCCGGCGCTTCTGGCGAATTTTAACCTCCGTGGAGCGGCCAGGATTGGATTCGGGATGGTGCCTCGTTGCGAAGTGGCGCTGATTATCGCCGGTGTCGGCGTGGCTGCGGGCCTGCTGAGCCCGGTGATACTCGCCGGTGTGATCATCATGGTTGTGGTCAACACGGTTATTGCGCCTCCTGCGATGGTGTCCCTGTTTTGCTCGCCAGCCGAGGGCACTCGCAAGCCCGCGCGCGGCGATGGCGTGGTGACGGACGTATCGCTTGACTTCCCTTCGCTTGAGATGGTCGATTTCTTCGCTGGAAAGCTAAGGGGAGTCTTCGAGAGCGAGGGGTTCTTCGTCCACAGAATCAGTCTCAGGCGACGGTTGTATCAGTTGCGCAAGGACAAGACGGTGATCGACTTCCAGTATTCGGGCAAGACCCTGACCTTCACCTGCCAGAAGACCGATACGCCCCTGATCAACACCGCGGTTCACGAAGCCCTGGCCGAACTCGAAAAGGCGATCAAGGAACTGACCGAACCGCTGGATGTCGCTCCGATGCGGGCCAAGCTTCAGGACGCAGGCCCGCTGGGTCCGGCGACCCTGAACATGAAAAAATTCCTCACTCCGCAACTGATCGTCCCGGAACTCAAAGGGACCAGTAAGTCCGAGATCATCGATGAACTGCTGGATATCCTCGCCACGAACGGACTGATCGGAGACCTCCAATCCGCTCATGAGGCGGTTTGGGAGCGGGAAGACAGCATGTCGACCGGATTGCAGTTTGGCGTGGCGATCCCGCACGGAAAAACCGATGCGGTCGACCGCCTGGTCTGCGCGGTGGGGATCAAGTCCGAAGGTGTGGACTTCGACTCCATGGACGGTGATCCGACTACGATAGTGGTCATGACGATTTCTCCCAAGAGCAAACCGGCGCCGCACATTCAATTCATGTCGACGATAAGCCAGGTCCTTAACCGCGACGGGCGGGAGCGAATCCTGTCGTGCAGGGGCGTTGAGCAGTTGTACGCGGCGTTTACGGCTGCTCCGGAGGAGCCCGTCGCCCAGACGCCCGTTCAGGCGGCGCGGCCGGCGACGCTTCAGGCTGCGATATCTGAGTTCAGCCCTGGAGACTACATCAAGCCCGAACTGCTCACGGTCGCTCTCCATGCGTCCACGAAAGAAGATGCGATCGGCGAATTGCTCGATCTGCTTGAAGCCAACGGCCTGATCCGGGACTCGCGCGCCGCCGGAAAGGCTGTCCTGGATCGCGAAACGCAGTTGTCAACCGGTGTGGGGAACGGCATCGCGATCCCTCACGGTCGAACCGACGGTGTCGATAAACTGCTCTGTGCTATTGGAGTTGCGCGTGAAGGAATTGATTTTGGCGCCATCGACGGTCAGCCCGTAACGATCATTGTGATGGTGCTCACGCCGGAAGACCGAGCCGAGCCGTATCTGCAGCTGGTGGCCTCGGTTATGGCGACTCTCGACGACGCCGGACGTCGATCGGTGCTCTCGGCTGGGAGTGATCAGGAACTGTGGTCAATACTAACTCGAACCCCGGCCCAGGCGGATCGGGCTGAGGATAACTCTAACTGAGGTCCACGCATGCATGAAATACTATACAGGAGCGACACGATGAAGCTTTCGGACATTATTGTCCCCCAAGCCGTTATCTCGCAGTTGGCGTCTACGACGCGTGATGACGCCGTCTCCGAATTGATCGGAGCCATGGCCCGGGCCGGTGCGATTGCTGATGACCGAGTTGAGGACATCACCGGAGCCATCCTGGCCAGAGAGGCCCAGGCGACAACGGGAATCGGCAATGGAGTGGCTTTTCCGCACGCCAGAATCAAAGGCGTCAAAAAGGCCGTCGGCGTGATCGGATGCAGTTCGGAAGGGATCAACTTCGATTCTCTGGACGGTCAGCCCGTTAACGTGGTGCTGCTTCTGCTGTCCAACGCTGACGACGCCGACGAACATCTCCAGGCGATGGAGACTATATTCCGGCACGTTCAGCGTCAGGCGTTCTGCAACGATCTGCGGGCCTGCTGCACGCAAGACGAAATTGTCGCGCTGGTTGAAAAGGCCGACGATGTCGAATAGCGACACGGCGCCCCGGGCGTGCGGCGGGTTCAGATAGCGCCCGAACCGGCTTCTTCCGTGCGTATCCGTATGCACTCCAGGAGTTCGGTGATGAATATCTTCCCATCGCCGATGTATCCTTCCGAGTGCCTGGCGGAACTGAGAATTGCATCGCACGCTATTCTGACAAATTCGTCGTTGCAGGCGATGTCCAGACGGATCTTCGGTATCAGATTTGGTATTACCGTCTGGCCGCGGTAGATTTCGCTTTCAGTCTGATGCTGCCCGTGTCCGGTGCAGCGGCTGACTGTGATGCGTGTGATTTCGGCCGCCAGAAGAGCCTCCCGCACTGCGTCGAGGCGATCGGGTTGGATTATTGCTGTAACGAGTTTCATATTGTTTTCCTGTATCTTCGGAGGCTTGTGCAGTGGAGATCAGGCAGACCGCCCCAACGGCGATGATGCACAGGCCGCTGTTTATTCCAAGGGCGGTGTTCCTGCAGCGGGGATGCAGGGATGGGTTCTCACCGATGGGGGGGGATGCATTAACCATGTAACGAGACTCCTTGTCGTTCAAGACATCGGACGGTGCGCTTCAAACGTCCTTCGCGATCCAGACACGAATAGACAGTGCTGGCCGGGCACAACGCGGGCCATAATGACTTCAAGCCAGCTAAAGGTTTGCGGGAGCAATAGATGTGGGCTGATCGAGAAACTCTTGAAAGAGCGAGGAGTGCTACAAGACTGTTGCGAATTGTCCCGGCGGGGCATTTGCGTCGCAAAAAGAGGGCCCGAAGGGCCGGGACAAACCTGGTCGTGCCTGGATTGGAAAGGAGTCTCTTTCCTAACAGGTTCTATCACCGCCTCAGCGGAGCCCGGCCCCAAAGGCCTATTCTGCAATATCTATCGTTTTACCATTCCCATCCGACGCTGACACCGCCCCAGAACTCGTCGTTAAGGTTGGCGAGTCCTGACGAATTGTCGGCTACCGCGTCTGAGAAGTTCAGGAAACCCTTCATGCTAAGGCTACCGTACTGCTCGGGCAGTTTGAGGGCCTTTCCGAGATCGTATCCGACCTCCAGGCCATACTGTGTGGTGGCTACGCGTGTGCCCGAATCGATGTATCCGATGTCCATCATTAGCGTGAACGATGGGGTCACCGTTAGGTCCTGAAGGACAGGCATGCTTCCGACTGTGGGGCAATCAGCCAGTTTAAACTCGTGACTGATTCCGAACTCCAACCATGAGCCCTGTCCCATAGCGCCCACGTCGTCAAGATCTTGGTAGTATGTCAGGGTCGGATTCAGCGCGAACCAACCATCGCCCAGGAGCTTCTGGTCGTTCAGCGCCAAACCGATGAAATACTCATTAGTGAAACCGCCGTCGTCGCTGAGCTGGGGGAAATCATAGCCGATCCACCCGAGCGTCAACTCGACCGGGACATCCGGGCAGAGTTTCGACAGATCGTACGTCCAGGAGATCGTGTAGTCTACTTCCTGGAGATTCCCGTCGCTGTTGACCCCGCTGACCTGGTCGTTGGCCCCATACCACTCGAACCAGACCGAAAAATCGATCGTTCCAAAGTCGCCGGTATCGTAGTTGACTCCGGCGGTCAACTGGTGGTTGAGCTTCTCGCGCCCTTCTCCCCGGAACTCGCTAAGGTTGATTCCGCGCCAGATGTAGTCGGTGGCTACTGTGTAGTCAAGGTAGAAACCAATGGGAATCGGCTTCTTCCATCCCGCGGCCGCGGCCTCGGGGGCTGGACCGGGGGCTGGTTCGCCGATCTTTTCGTCCAACGCCGCCAGCCAGGTAGTTTCCTTCCGGCCATCGGCGTCTTCACCTCGGGCTACCGAGCTTAGTCCAACTGCTCCGACCAGGGCGATCAGTAATAAAACGGTCATGCGGTTGATTGTACTCATTATACTTTCCTTTCAATTTTGCGGCGTCGTTGCGGACTGGCTTTTCTGGTCTATCCGGTATTTCGGAGTATCCATCAACGGCTCGCCAGTATTTTGACCGGAAAAACGTTGCTTTATCCGGTTGGCCAGCCCCCCCCCGGGGATCTGGCCAGCCAAAGCCTGAGTCATCGATTTCTATCCGATAGCGTCATTGCCTTCTTCACCGGTGCGGATGCGCACGCAGCGTTCCAGCGGTAGTACGAGAATTTTTCCATCGCCGATATTTCCCGTTCGTGCGCCTTTGATGATCGCGTCGACCGTCGGTTGGACAAAGTCGGCGTTGACG
>JASLNT010000112.1 GCA_030745875.1 Phycisphaerae bacterium | reverse complement strand
AGCGGGATGCGATGGGACTCACCCAACGCCGAAGGGATGATGGCGTTGGCCGCTCTTGACCAAACTGGCCAGTGGAATGCCTACTGGCTCCTGCAAAACGCCCTCGCAGCATGATGCCAGAAAAACTTCTCACACCCGAGGGTATTGGACCCTTGTGGAGAATCTCGCCTCTCTGACCGATATTTATGCTATTATTGCTATCTGCGGCCGGGCGAGGACGGTTGAGTCCCCGAAGGACCGATTACGCGCGTCCATTGCAGTTCCCTCAATTCAGTCGGGCAAGGGACAAGGTCGCACGTGAGCAGAAAGGTATACGCTATGGGCCGAACGCCGCCGACAAACCAGGGCGACATATCAGCAAGGCATATGGAGGCCGATGCATTCCTGGCCGCAGCCAGAGCGATACTCGCCAACGATCGCTTTGAGGATGCGGCACGCGCGATATTCGATCTGGTCAAGAAGCTGCTCGGCGCCACGGGCGGATATATCGCAATGCTCAGCCCCGACGGTCAGGAAAACGAAGTGCTTTTCCTGGATTCCGGAGGCAGGCCCTGCACCGTTGATCCGTTGCTGCCTATGCCCATTCGCGGACTGCGCGCCGAGGTCTACCGCACGGGACTTCCCGCATACGATAACAAGTTCGCCCAGAGCCACTGGATGGACCTCATGCCGGACGGACACGTAACTCTCGACAGCGTCCTGTTCGCTCCGCTTGCGCTTGACAATCAGGTCGTGGGTCTTATGGGGCTGGCGAATAAACCCGGAGGGTTCACCGACAACGACGCCCGCATGGCGACCGAACTGAGTGAATTCGTGGCGTTGGCGTTGAAGACCAGCAGAGACCGAGCCATGCTGGAGAACATCGAACGCGAGCGAGCGGAGAGTCGCCTTGCCGAACAGGCCGCGTTTGTTATCAACAACCCCGCGCCGGTGCTTCGTGTGGATCGCGACGGAATCATAATGGATGCGAATCCCGCGGCTCGGTCCTTGCTGGGATCCGACCTGGCGGGTCGACCGGTCAGCGAGTGCCTGGGCGCGCTTACCGATCTCGTACCGGCCACAAGTTACCGGCCCGGAACACTGCAGATCGAGGACGTTGTCGGGGACAGATCGTTCCTGTTCACCGTTCGCCATGATGCGCCGACGGAGTCTTACTATATCTACGGCAGCGACATCACCGAACGCAAGGGCGCCGAAAGTCGCCTTGCCAAGCAGGCTGCGTTTGTGGTCAACAACCCCGCCCCTGTGCTTCGCGTGGATCGGAACGGAGTAATACTGGACGCAAATCCTGCAGCGACAGAGCTGCTGGGGTCGGACCTGACCGGTGGAGCAATTGGTGAGCGCCTGAGCGCACTGACCAATTTCGCACCCGCCTTACGCTACCTGTCAGGTCCGTTGCAGATTGAAGACGTCGTCGGCGACAGATCGTTTCTGTTTACACTGCGGCACGACGCGCCGACGGATTCGTACTACATTTACGGCAGCGACATTACCGAGCGCAAGGCGCTGGAGAAACTCGTTCTCGAAGCCGGCGACACCCAGCGCCGCAGTATCGGTCGCGACCTGCACGATACGTTGGGCCAGAATCTCACCGGTCTTTCGTTCTTGATCCAGGGTCTGGCCCAGCGGGTCTCAGACAAACTCCCCGACCAGGCGGAAATCGCCGACAAGATCGTCCACCAGGTGAAGGAGTCGATCACCCAGGTTCGATTCCTGGCGAAGGGTCTCACGCCGGTGGGGCTTGGAGAGGACGGTCTGGCTGCAGCGTTGGGGGAATTGGCGGGCGACACGGAATCGCTTTTCGGTATCTCCTGCATCTTCCATTGCGAGAAACCGGTCGCGTTCCATGATGAATCGGTGAGCACGCAACTGTATCACATCGCCCTGGAAGCAGTGAACAACGCCACAAAACACGCCCGGGCCCAAAACATCGCCATAATGCTCACCGGCGACGACCGGGGCGCGAGACTCGTTGTCTCTGACGACGGAGTGGGGCTGCCTGACAACTCTGGCGGCTCGGGTGGAATGGGCATGCACACCATGCGTTACCGCGCTGGCGTGATCGGCGCATTGCTGCAAGTTGACAGCAGCGATTCGGGCGGCGTGCGGGTTACATGCACTCTACCGGCGACAAAGCCCGCAGATGGGGAGAACAAACATGAATGATACGCAATCGAGCGACGACCGGGGCAAGACCATCCGCGTTCTGCTGGTGGACGACCACCCCATCGTCCGCCAGGGCGTCAAGATGATTATAACCCAGGAGCCCGACATAGTCGTCTGCGGCGAGGCTGAATCGGCCGCCGATGCCATGGCGTTAATACGCAAGAGTGCTCCGGACGTCGCAATTGTCGATTTGACGCTTAAGGACGGCAGCGGACTTGAATTGATAAAGGACGCCAAAGCGCACTGTCCGAAATTGATTGTGCTTGTACTGTCGATGCGCGATGAAGCATTCTACGCGCATCGCGTTCTTAAGGCCGGAGCGCGCGGGTACATCACCAAGGAGGAAGGCCCCGATCGGATCATCGAGGGCATACGAGCGGTCATTGACGGGCGCGTGTACCTGAGCGAAAACATGGCCTCGAAAATGATCGGAGCCTACGTAGTCGGAATGCCCGAAACAGGAGCGCCTCTCGAACACACCCTCACCGACCGCGAGTTGGAAATCTTCGAATTGATCGGCGGAGGACTGACCACTCGAGACATCGCCGACAAGCTCCACCGAAGCATAAAAACCATCGAATCGCATCGCGAACACATCAAGGCGAAACTCGGCCTGAATAACGCCAACGAACTGCTTCAGCGCGCCGTACAGTGGGTCCAGTCCATAAAGGGAGAATAGGCCGTCAGTTGCAGCGACACTCTCCGATTTGCTCGATGCGGAGCTAGGGGAATCCCCCATGCGCAATGAGGGGTAAACCCATCAACAAATCCGATTAGCCCCGAATGACAGAGTCCTTCAATCTGCGTACAATAACATAGTTACATTTCATTTGGTTCTGGATGACCAAAGCGTTCGCGTTGTCAGAGAAGGGAGTTGACACCATGGATACCAGAGTTCATATCGCAAGGCGTTCCGACGGAGCGTACCGGGCGGCGTGCCCGGCCTTGCCGGGATGTGTCGTCTACGGGAGATCCGGTCAGGAAGTGCGTCGCAAGATCGCACTAGCCGTAAAAGGATACCTGAATCGCATCAGCGATATCCTGCCCGGAGAACTCGAGCGAAAGCGTCTCGCCGCAACGGCAGCCTGACGGGCCGATGAAATCCGCTGGACGCGATCTGTTTCCAGTTGCCCGTCGGAGGTCTGTGACAACTCACGCGGGACGACCAGACCGGTGGGCGAATTAAGGAGTATTATCATGACATACTCATTCATCAAAAATGCTTACGTGTCCGGATTCTCAAAAGAACTCACTCCGGAAATGCAAAACGCCTACAAGCGTATCCCCGAATCGGTCAGCTACATCCCGCACGAGTCATTCAAATTCCCAGCCACAGAGCATGAACTGTTCGGAGCCGACTCTGTCGAGATCGACGTACCCCCGTGGAACCATTGCCCGGAAGTCCCCGAGGACACTCCCCGTCAGCGCAAAGCTCGCAAAGCTCTGAGCAAGGAAGATGAAGCACAACTGTTTCTGCGATTCAACTACGCCAGATATCGTCTCGGCGAACTGACAAGCAAGCAGACCAGGCGATTCTCACCTCGGCGGTCAAAAGAAATGGTCAAATGGTATCAGTACGCCCAGGCGACGCAAACGAGCATCGTGGAGGCGAACATGGCGCTGGTCATGGCGATGGCCAGACGCACCCGAATCCCGCACGTGGATTTTCCGGAACTCATTTCCGAGGGCAGCATGGCGCTCCTGCGAGCCATTGAAAAATTCGACGTTTCCCGAGGCTTCAAGTTCTCAACTTACGCCTGCCGTGCGATTCTGAAAGGCTTCAATCGTCTGGCCACCACGTCAGGGCGATACGTGCGGCGGTTTCCCACGGGATTCGATCCGAATTTGGAGCGAAGCGACTACGACGTTTTGAAACACGAGATGCAGCGGGACAATGCGGTCGATGACCTCAGAGAGATACTGGCTACGAATCGCGCCAAGCTGACTGATATAGAACAGACGGTGGTCGACCAGCGATTCGCGCTGAAATCCGGCGGTAAGAAGAAGACGCTCAGCGAGGTCGGCCGACACGTGGGGTTGACGACCGAGCGAGTCAGACAGATACAGAAAAGAGCGTTGTCGAAACTCAAAGATATGCTCAATGAGGAGTACCTTGCGGCTTGATCTGTAATCCACTGCGGTCTGCTCGGACCCGGGGATCAAAACCGTTCGGTATAACGGCAAGTCCAGACTCCCAGAACCCTGGACTTGCCACCTCTTTCCCCGCCGGCGCTCAGCGCGAACCGGAAACCTCCGCGGCCCAATCCGGATCGCTTGCCCGCTCATATCTCACCAAAGCGAAACCACTCCCAAAACCGCTTCAGGCAGTTACCAAGAGTATATTGATGATTGAGCCCCAACACGCTATGCTTGCTGTGTGGAGCAGGCTCGGGCCGGTGGAAAAAACGTCCAGACGACAAGGCAATCAAACCGACCCAAACAATCACAAAGCTGACAACGCACTGCAGACACAAACTTTGCGCCAGTAGCTCAGTTGGATAGAGCAGCGGTCTTCTAAACCGCAGGTCACAGGTTCGAGTCCTGTCTGGCGTGTTCGTAATGCGATTACAGGCCAGCCAATTACGGCGGGCCTGTTCGTTCTTCTCGGGGTTTATGAGGATGCGGCTTGTTGTCCGCTCATTCAATGGAAGTTACGGCGGGTCAACTCGCGTTGCCGAGGAAATCGGCTTGTTTCGGCGTGGCGGTGCGACGCATCGTACATCGACCTGACAACTGGTCCTTCCACCTGGCCGGGCCGAACGGGCTCCATGCCGCGGCCCTATGGCGGAGATGATACTCCTGCTGTGGTGTCCTGCTGCTGTTCACGTTTGGTTTTCTGCTTTCTGCGTTTCCGGAACTCAGAGAAATTAGCAATCGCCCATCTTGCGTGATAAAATCATTGATTCGTCCGGTTTCAGGGCGTTTGTGAGGTGCTGACTATATGATGTATACCACCAGTTACGCGGCCAGGTGTGTCGTGCTGGCCATCGTTGTTGCTTTGTCGATAGCGGCCGCTGCAGGGCCCGCTCAGGCGGCAAGAGATGACTTGTCCTGGATTATTGAGAGGCAGACATGGCTGGGCTCTTATCTGGCCAGCCTGGAAGCAACAGTCAAATCCGAACGGGCCGCGGGCGCCATCCTCCCGCCACCAGCGACCAGCGGAAAGCTCCCGGTGTATTCATACTCGGAGGTCAATAATGTCAACGCCGACGTGAAGCTGAGCATCAACATCACCGGCGTGAAGGAATTCCACGTCAGCGTGTTTACCAGAGCGCTTCTTAAGGATCTGGTTCTGGTCAAGGCCAACGGGGATACTCTCAAGTTGACATCGAAGACATGCGTCGTGACGGACGAATACAAGAACGTCAAGCCCAGGTACAATTTCCATATCGCCGGCGACGGCGGGGTCAAGTGCGACCAGGCATTCAAGATCGTCCCTGACGGTAAGTACGTGAAGTTAACCGTCACGATGATAAGGCAGGTGGGGGACACCTCGTTTATCTGCTTTACCCGGACGGCTGCCGAAGCAGCGAAGTTCGCCACGATGCAGCGGCGGCGATACGCTCTGAGGCGCTATTGCGGCGGTAAACCGGCGGAAATGGTCGGTAAGGAACGCAGGTATTACGGGCGGATCACGCAGGATACGATTAACTGCCTTCCGACGGGGTTCACCGGTTTGGGCCCGGAGGTCCTGCAACGGTCGGCAGGGAAGCTGCGGGCCATGCTGGCAAGTCGCAGCATCATGAAAGGCGAAGCCTTGGCGCTGGCGGACCTGAAACGCCTGGCTGCGACGCGAATTACGAACCTGGATCAATACCACCGCGTTGTGATGACCGCGATTCTCATGAGCGAGCGAGCCCGAAGAGTCAGCGACCTGTACGGAAGGTACTCCGGCGCGATCGCCCAGGGGCGCTACGCCATCAAGGGCTTCGACCCTCGCCCCTTCGCCGACAAGTTCTACCGTCGCCTGCGGGCGGGAAGGACGCTGGGGGTGTCGAAAATCGACCCTGCCGACGGAGCTGCTTTCAAGGCGTATTACACGTATCTCGACAAAGAGGCCGACGCCTGGGACAAGCGGTTCTTCGACATCAAACTTGCAAAGGCGTTCGTTGTCGGAGCGGCTGAGACTGTAGCATATGTCGACAAGGTCGCACCGGTATCACAAGCCGACAAGAAAGCGGTCACCGCGTTGAGCGGAACCATCGCAGCCGAACGCAGCGACGGTGACAAGGTCTTGCAGGTTTTTGAAAAGCTCAAGTCGATCCGGCGGCGGATCCTGTTCACTCATCCGGCGCTGGCGTTCGAGAAGATACTGATTAACCGCAACCCGCCCACATCGTTCAGCCACAACAGCGATCAGCACCTGGGGCGTCACGCGCGATTCGGTCCGGGCCTGACTGTCTTGACCGACTGGAAGACCAAGAACCCCAGGCCCGTCTCGATCCTTTCGGGAAAACTGCCTGCCGGCGCCACCCGCAACCCCGACGTGCATTTCGACGGTAAGAAGGTCGTCTTCGCCTTTGCGCCCAAGCTGGCCGATCCGCTCAAGCAGCGGTATTTCCTGTACGAGGCGGCGATTGACGGTTCGTGGGTTCGCCAACTTACCGGTACGGGGCGAGACAAGCTTGAGACATCCGGGCGTCGCGCGACGGTGATCATCGAAGACAACGATCCCTGCTACCTGCCGGACGGCGGTGTCGCGTTTGTGTCCACACGCTGCCAGTCCTTCGGCCGCTGCCACGCCGGGCGATACTCACCAGCGTGGGTCCTGTATCGCGCCGACGCCAACGGCGACAATATCCGACAACTGTCCTACAACAACGAGAATGAATACGAACCGTCGGTGCTCAATGACGGTCGGATCGTTTTCTGCCGCTGGGAATACACCAACCGGAGCGAGATCTACTACCACATGCTGTGGACTACCCGCCCCGACGGTACGGGGGTGGCTGCGTACTACGGAGCCGACACGGTCAGCCCGTTCATGATCAGCGAGGCCGCCGCGATCCCCGGTACCAACAAGAGCGTCGCGACGGCCACAGCGCATCACTCATTCACTACCGGAACGCTTCTTGTTATCGATCCAGCCAAGGGAGAGAACGGGGAGGCGCCGCTGACGCACCTGACCCCGGAAATTCCCTACCCCGAAAGCCAAGGACGACCCCGCATAACCTTCAGCCATCCCTACCCGATTACCGACAAACTGTTTCTGGCCTCCCGCGCCGAGTACCCTGTATCTGACTTCCAGGGCACGCTGTCTCCGCCGAACAAACGGGCCATCTACCTGATCGACACCTTCGGCGGACTAGAACGGATCTACGAGGACGCCTCCGTCGCTTCGTTCTCACCAATCCCGGTGTGCAAGCGGAAGCGTCCGCCGGTTCTTCCGTCGATGCTGCCCGAGACGTCCAAGGGAAACGAGGCCACCGTGTTTGTCCAGAACGTATACCTCACACGCAACGATCCCAAGGGTCTGATCAAGCCCGGTTCGATCAAGGCGATCCGCGTTAACGCAATCGGCGTCCAGCCGCGAGCGAAGAGATCGGCGTTGCACCCGCTGGTCGGCGTCGAGATCCCAAAGAAGGTTCTGGGCACGGTTCCTGTGAATGCAGACGGCTCGGCGTTCTTCAAGGTTCCCGCCGGCATCAGCCTGCAACTGCAAACACTCGACGCCAACGGTATGGCGATCATGACCGAGCGATCGTTTTTCTACATGCAGCCCGGTGAATTTAGAAGCTGCACCGGCTGTCACGAGGAACCCGGGGCGGTCTCGTCATCGGTCGCCGCAACCAGAAAACGCCAACCGCTAACGCTGACCCCGCCGGCCGGTCCGAACTATCCAGGCGGGCTGAGTTACGCTCGCACCGTCCAGCCTGTGCTGGACCGCTACTGCATCTCCTGCCACGGCCTGGACAAGACCGAAAAGAAAGTCAACCTGATCCATCAGCCGCCCAAGGGGTGGCGTGCGACGGTCCCTAACGCGTTGATTTCCCGGGGCAAGCACTATATCGGATACCTGAAGTACACCCGCAGTGAGGCGTCGAACAACTCCCGGCCTTACGACTACTTCGCACACGCTAATCCGGTTGCGCACATGCTGCTGAAGAACCACGGTAAGACAAATATGGACCGCCAAAGTAGGCAGCGCATTTTCGACTGGATGGACGTAAACGCCCAGGTCTACGGTGATCTGTTCCCCAATAAGGTCGATAAGCGGCTGATCGACCCGGCCGGTCTCAAGGCCCTGCGCGGATACATTACGAGCGTATTCGGCGAGAAGATCGCCAACCAACCCGCTCGGGCGCTCATTAACGTCGCCCAGGTCGACGAAAGCCGAATCCTGATGGCGCCGCTGGCCCGAAGCGCCGGCGGATGGGGGCAGATGAAACCGCAATGGAAGACCAGGACGGACTCCGGATACCTGAAGATGCTAACAATGGTCAGGCGGTGCATTGCCCCGGTAGAGAACGAGAACATTGCCGGATGGCGTCCTTCGCTGATCCAGGGCGGTGGTGAGCAATGGGTAATCGACGCCCGCAAAGCCTACCGCGATAGCGTAAAGGGCAAGAAGTAGACATTGCCCGCCGGCGAGGGGGTTAGAGAACTAAAGGGGTTTGCCCCTCGTTTTGTTTGCCTCAAGTTGTGCAGATATCTTCTCGGCCACCCGCCTGGCCAGTTTCGAGTAGACTGCCCCGGGGAAATGGACATTATCACCTTTCTTCCATTCGGCGTATCCATCCCACTTGGTGACAACACCGTGCAAGTCATTGATTGGGATATTGTTCTTCTTCATCACTTTCTCGGCCGCTGCATTGTATATTAGATCATCACCCTCGGGGCGGTGCGCATCATTCGCTGGAATCGGGGTGGTATTGGCCCAAATGATCTTAGCTCCGTTCTTTTTCAGCAATGTCACGATCTTTGCCAGATCTCTGGCGTATTGATCTACAGGGTTGTGCCACGCCCCCTTCCTGCCGCGAAAGATGTCGTTCAGTCCAAAATTGAAATGAATCACATCGTATTTGGTTTCTGAGAGATGCCTCTCAAAACGCTCGAAATCCGCAATGCATGCCTTGGCGCTGCCAAAGTCCAGATTCTTTGCGGGCCCGCGCGAATGCCAAAAAGTCTCTTTCTGAATCCTATACCCCGCCACAGCGCCAAGTTTGACAATCTCCACCTTACCCTCCAGGAGCTTTATCAGGGGTTTGCCATACCCGCCGGATATCGAATCGCCAACGATCAATACCCTTGGGATGCTGGCGACTCTCTTGGCATGTTTGATGATAAAGGCGGCCATCGCTTTATCTTCAAAGAACCCGGGCCAGTAGTTGTGCCCCTGCCCTTTGAATACAGTGATAGCAATATCTCCTCCGAGCGCCTTGTAGCGTTTGGCCACGAGGAAGGAATTGTCTTTCGCCGGCACCAGTGTGTCGACGTCCCCGGTATTGTGATAGATCGGCACTTTCGCCTTGGCCAGCGGGGCCAGGCGGTCGACAGGATTATGGTCTCTGAGTTCCTTGACGAACTTCTCTTCTGTCATACCATATTTGCGAGAGGCGGACTTCAGCCCTGGATAACTGGCCATATTGCAGACCGGATAAATACCAGCCAGGCAGGCGACCGATTCGGGATGTTCGGCGGCCCAGTTGTACATCTGCAGTCCGCCATAGCTGCGAGCCAACATACACGCCTTCTTTGTCAGCCCTCGATTCCGGGTTACTTCCTTATGAAACGCTGTGAGAATCACACGCCCCGCCGGCGTTCCAAAATCGCCCCCAAGATCGATCCCGGCGACAGCTATGCCATTGGCCAGGCACTTATCAATCATCCACTGCTCGAGTTTTCCAGGCAGGTTGTTGGCGGTAGGAAGATACCAAAGCCAGGGCGTCTTCCGCCCGGGCTTGACGTCCTTGGGCAGAGCCAAAAAGCCGGCATGCCCTGCAACCTGCAGAATCTTGGCATTGACTGGAAGAATCTGCCTGCCCCTCTTGCTTTTGTGGGTGCGAGGAGCAACCTTGTCCGGCGCCGCCTTGCCGCCCATAGCAGGTGAAGGCGAGAATATCGCCAGGACCGTTAATACACATAACATAAGATGGAATCTGTTTTTCATATCCGTAGTGCTCTCGTAATGCTTGCCGGCTGCCTAACAGTCAGGCTGACTAATGCTTCATTTCCACACGGATCGCCTGTAGTGCTCGGCCTTTCTTGGGCTTGATGTTGAACATGTAACGACCCTTCTTCAAAGAGAGAGTAGATGGCAGTGTAATGTCCTGCGTTTCCTTCGAAAAACTTGCGGCTAGGGTTCTCGGCAAGACGCGGTATCCCTTGAGTGTCTTGTCAAAAGCGACAGGCAGACGCCCTTTGACTGTCTTGCGGCAGAGCGTCAGCGTGCCGGTTGTCTTCTTGTCCGATCGCTCCTTCCTCTTTCCGTACTGATCGCTCGTGTTCGTATCGAATTCAAAGCGTCCGTCAGCGTCGATGTCCAACAGGAAGTAGCTCATTACACCGGAACCGGCCGGCCCGTCAGTAATGGGGTAACCCTCGAGAAAGACCGGGCGACTGGGGTGGACGCGCGCAAACGCGCCGAGGGGGAGATCGGCGAGCACTCTCTTGAGCCACTGGTCATAAGCCTTGCGCGCTTTGGCGATCACTTCCGGAGGCTCCTTCGACGTACATTTCTGCGCTGCGAACTTGACGGTCTTACCGCCTGGAAGATAGACAGTCGAAACATCGTAGGGCCGGAAGACCATCTGTTTGCCAATGTCCTTCTTACCGCCGGAAGATTGATGGTCGGCGATGTATACCCTATCCCTCCAGGGGGCGGCGCAATCCACTCCAACCAATGAGGCAAAGCTCTGTCCGTCGATGGACGCCTTGTAGTCATCGGACAACTTGATTCCGCAAATCTCTGATAGGGTCGGCAGGATATCAATGTTGGCCGTCAGCTCTTTAACCACCTTGTCCTTGCCCCACGCCGGAAAGTAGAAGGCCGCGGGATTACTCGACCGCCCGAACCGGTTTGATCTCTCAACAGAAGCCGGACCCGAACCCGAGCCGTCGGACATGTAGACGACAATGGTGTTTTCAAGGAGATCCAGCTTCCTGAGTTGATCCATCAAGCGACCGATATTGCGGTCAAGAGACGCGATATCAGCAGCGTGGTCATAGGGGTAGGCCCCAACTTTCGCCGCCTTTCCCGTCTTGCGTTTCTTCTCGACAGCAGCGGCGAATTTGCGTCGAAGAGAACTCCACTCATCCTTCTCGTACTTGGCCTTGAATTTGTCTCTGAGATCTTCGGGACCGTAATGGGGTCCGTGGGCGGTGACGGTCGCCAGGTATACGAAGAAGGGCTTGGATTGGTCGCGTTTCCCGGCCAGGTAGTTGTTCAGTTCGCGAAACCAGATATCCGTCCTGAATCCCTCATAGACTTCGTAGGCGCCGTTGTGGTTTAGGCGAAATGCTGCGGCGGTCCTGGGGGAGTCGGTGTATCCCTTCTTCGCAACCATATGGCTTAGCGTGGAGCCGTTCTCGCAGGAGACAACTTCCTGGAATCCGCGATCTTCCGGCCTGAGAGGGTAGGTGTCGCCAATATGCCACTTCCCGAACATGGCTGTCAGGTAACCTCCCTTGGCGAAGACATGGGCGATCGTGGTGAGATCCTCCCGGGACTGACCCCATGCGCCGCCTGTACCCATGGCCCCGTTCCGGGCGTGGTAGCGGCCGGTCATCAGCGCGGTGCGCGAACAGGTGCAGCGGCTGGCCGTATGGAAATTACTGAAACGAATGCCGCCTTCAAACAGTTTGTCGATGTTGGGAGTTTCAATGAACTTATTCCCGAAATACCCAAGCGACCACTTGTCGTGATTATCGATATTGATCAGGATAACGTTCGGCGGGCGTTTGGCCTTCGGTGCAGCGTTGGCGATCCGACTGGTCGTCATCGCTGCGACTCCCAGCCCTGTGACCTTAAGAAAACTGCGTCTACTCGTTCTGTTCATTTCAAGACCCCAATTAGTTCAACGCCATGGGCATTGCACCAGAATGCTCCATATCCTCTTTCTCCAGCTCCTCGGCTGTCACGCGAAACCGACTTTCCTATCGGTGGGGATTGTCATAGGTTTGTCTCCGCCAAGTCTGAAGTCATGTTTCATCACCGGTCTCCGCCGAGAAAGCCCAAAGCAAATGGTCTGTTGATATCAGGGGATTAATGGGGCTAGCGTTGTTTCCGGACTTTCGCCGCCGATTGGATCTTGCTCACATCGAGTACGAACATGCTGCGGCCGTGGGTGGCGATGACGAGTTCATGGTCGCGCGGATGCACCGCAAGGTCGAACACCGGGACAGGCGGGAGTTTGGTGCACAGCGAGATCCAGGTCCCGCCGGCGTCGAGGGACACGTAGACTCCGAGTTGCGTGCCCACGTAGAGTACGTGGGCGTGGTGCGGATCCTCGGCGACTACGTACACCGGTTCGGCCGGAAGATTGGCCGATATCGAACGCCAGGTCTTGCCGTAGTCTTGCGATCGATATACGTAGGCGTCGAAATGGTCTCGGCGAGCGGCGTTCAGGGATGCGTAGACTACCTTCTCGTCGTGTCGCGAGGCCGCGACGCGAGTGATTTCCATCCGGGGCAGACCCCTCGACGCATCAGCCCAATTCTTACCGCCGTTTCTAGTCACGTGGATCCGCCCGTAGCCGCCGGCATAGAGAAGGTCGGGCGTCGATGGGGATTCCGAGAGACTCAATATGGATGATCTGTCCAGATCCGGGCTGATCGCAGTCCACGAGTCGCCGCGGTTTGCCGACTTGAGTACACGCTGGGCGGCGCAATAGAGCGTGCGGGGAGCGTGGTGCGAG
>JASLNT010000111.1 GCA_030745875.1 Phycisphaerae bacterium | reverse complement strand
CCTCACCGCTGGCGCGGTTCAACGCCTATGGTCCGATGCCCATACCCCATATTCTGCTTGCTCAAGCCGACGCATCGGATACAATCATTGCGAAAGCCCCGCGATGGTCGCGGGCGCAATGACATCTGGGAAATCCCGGCTTACGTGCTGACGGTGGACTACCCCGAAGACGCTCCACGCACGATAATCGTCAGCAACACCGGCAACGAGACTATACGAGGCTTCCACACCGGTCGAACCGTGGGCGACGCCTTCCATCCCAAATACGTGAACAACCTGAATGAATCGCTCGACATTCCCCTGTCTAAGAAATGGGAGACCTGGACGCAGCTGTTCTGTCTCCACGATCGTTTCACCGAACACAACCAACTTCCCCGAGGCGCCAAACCTCGAACTCTGACTCCGGAAGACGGATTCAACGTGACCATAGCGCAGTTCTCGGCCAGGAACATCCCGATGTCCAAGGGCGCCGCAGTTGGGCGAATCAGACTTTTTGCGGTGGTCGAACCGGACAGGCTAGTTCGCAAACTCCGACTTCCCCCCAAAGGACTGCCCCCCCGCCGCCTGTTCTGGCGCGAGGAGATGGCCGACGGCGTGATCGCAGGGAAAACGCCCGAGACGCGCGGAGTGAAGAACTATCTGGACTGGTACAGGTTCAAGGCCCGGCGGATGCGTTTCCTGGGCATGAACACGTTCAGCAAGGATCTGCTGGAATTCGGCGCCAATCAGGGCTGGGACCCAACACCGCACGGGGGAAACAACTGGGTTCACTTCAACTCAGCCATGAAGGATTACTGGGGTGAAATTGTCGCACTAATGGGAAACTACGGATTCGACATCATGCCGTACTACGAATACAGCGGGTCGAAGGGTTACAAGGGCCTGGGCTACCAACGCCGCTGCAAACCGCTCGCCCGCAGCGACGGTCATTACACGCACATCAAGTGGATTGAAAGCGCAAACGCCGACATTACCGATCCGGACACATACGAAGATTTCAAGAAGATGCTCGATCTTACGGTGGTTCGCATGCGGAACAAGGCTAGGTTCGCGGGCGTGTGGATGCGGCCGCGTTCGCAGTTGCCCGTGAGTTTCGCAGACGCGACATTGAAGCGTTTTTCAACGGAGGCCAACGGCGGGCGCAGCGTCACTCGCGACCAAATCGCGAAAGATAAGGTCTTGTACGGACGTTACATCGATTGGTGGGGCTTGAAACGCCGCAGCTTCCTTACCGCCATGCGAGATTATCTGCGCAACAACGGAGTAGACGACGCGGTGGTGCTGTTCACCGGATGCCCAGCCGAACCGGGCGTAAGTTTCGCCTCATGGGACCCGGTGATGGTCACCGACAACCCGGAACTCTGGGCCGACCTGCTCAAACTCAAGAGAAACCAGACGGGCAAGAACCAGACGATCAAACCGATCACCGTCACAACGGTCGTCAGGGAAGATCGCTATCTGAAGGGTCTGCTGGCTACGGGCAAGGATTGGGGCGGTTATGAAGTCCGCCACGCCCGCCCCGCCGACGATCCAGAGCACTACCGCAAGACCGAGGGAGTAATGCTGACTCACGCATTCAATCGCTCTTACACAGTCGCCTCACCGCGGACGTTCGACGCCTACCGCACGCCGAGCGGTCTAGCCGCAGTGCGACATTACGCACTGAACGAAAGCATGATGTTCGACGCCGGCGACAAACCAAAGCTCGGATACTTCATCGCAGATATGGAACGGACCGGGCCGTACTGCATGATGGCAGAGAGCATGGCCGTCGCAAATGGAGACCCGACGATGATCGGATATCTGTCCGGCGGTAATTTCGCGAGAGGGTTCCCGCGATACGTCCGGGATTTCAACGCGGCGTACCTCGCCTTGCCCGCCCTTCCGAGCAAGGTCGCGAAGAACGCCTCATCAGACAAGAACGTAATCGTTCGCGTAATCAGAACACCATCGCACGGAACGTATATTGCGATAGTCAACACCGCCTTGACGGGCAATAAGAACGTGACGATAACCCTGCCCGCTTCGGGGCACGTAACCGACGCAACCACGGGAAAACCCCTGCCCGCCTCAAACGGCCGGATGAAATTGTCGTTCTATCCGTTCCAACTTCGGGCGGTTCACGTTAAGTGATTTGGAATAAACGGGCGATTACTTTCCGGAGGACTTGGCGGCGGGAACTTCCTTTTCGGTCAATCGCAGGGTTAGCGTGTCGAACAGCAGACCTTTGGATGTCATGAACTGGATAATGGCTTTCGAACCGTTAACGTTGCACATGCCGATGAACGGTTCGCCCCGCCATTGCCTCGCGACAAACCAAGGTCGATGCGCATGGGGGAAACATTCCTGTGCGCCGCACCCTCCCGAGGCGGTTATGTAGGTCACTCCGCCGGTCTCAACGACCTTGTTGTCGCGCAGGGGAAACGATCGGTCGTAGTTGTGCATGTGTCCCTGAAAGACCACGTGCACTTGATACTTCTCCAAGAGTTTGCGTTCGTCATCGAGCCTGGAGTCCATCTTACCGCCCCATGCCGAGTAAAGCGGATGGTGCTGAAAAACGAACTTCCACTTTTCTTTGGTTGTCTTCAACTCATTTTCCAGCCACTTGTACTGCTCTCCGCCGGCCTGCATGCCCTTGCGATCGTTGGTGTCTACGGAGATGAAACGCGCGTTCCCCCAGCGAAACGAATAGTACAAGTCCTTACCTGGACCGGGCATAGCGACAAACTGCTTGTGCTTCTTCACAGAGTCGTGATTGCCCCGCGCCATGTACATCGGGAACCGGCGCATAACCTTCTTGTAGGGCTTCAGCAGACCCGATACGACTCGCGAACCGTAGTCCCCAACGTGCAGGATGAAGCGGGGAGACTCGTCGATGAGACGCTCGGCCAGTTCCTCTGACCTCTTGTAAGTATGCGTGTCGCCGAGAATGGCGAAACAGAAGCTCTTTGGATTCTCGGTGGGCGTTCTGAACGATTCGGTTGTGCAGGCGGCGGCCTGACCATCGCCCGGTTTCTTACTCACCACCCGGTAGGAATACACTTGTCCGGGCGTCAGACCGGTCAGCGTCACCTCATGATCTTTTGACAATGGAGAGATCTTTCGCTGAGCGTATTTCTCTTTGGGCAGCGGTATGAACGGTTTGCCGGGCGGCGTCCTGCCGGATTTGGGCGCGCCGGCTTCGAATTCGACCGCACCTTCGCTGGGCTCGCCAGCCGTCCAGACCACAGTCACGCTCTTCGGCGTGAGATTCTGCAGGTACGGGCCCCAGACTATCTTCAACGGTTCAGACGGTTGGGTCGTCGGTTTCTTCTCGGCGCCCGTCGCAGGCAACGTCGCCATCGCGATTATCAGAATCGCTACGAATCGGTTTCTCATCGTGGTGGTCTCCTGGAGACGGCTAGTTGGCGGGTGTGGCGAACTTCTTCCACGCTCGCTCCAGCTTGTCGGATGTCACCTTGCCGTCATGGACCAACACACCGTATGTCAATATCAGGCTCTTGCCCGGGGGCAGAGTGTAGTCTTTCTTGCACGTAAAAGACGGATTGAGATATGGATAGTGAGACCGCGTCTGCCACAACGCCGGGTGACGCGGATTGTCGGGGTGATCAAAGATCGCAACGCCCGCGGGTTTTCCGTTCTGGGCGACTCCGCTGTAGGCCATCCAACGATGGCGGCCTTTGTTTGTTTTGGGTTCCTCGCTGCGGCTGAACGTCCAGGCGGGCTTGCCCGCCTTGGGATCTCCGCAGAACTCAGCAGCCAACCGGAGAGCGAACCCGCCATATGAGTTTCTGTTGAAAACGACGTTCTTCTTTCCTGCCGGCGTGAATTTCGCTCGCCATCTGATAAGGTAGCTTCCGTTGGCGTCCGGAGGGCCGACTTCAATTAACCGCTCTTCGGTCGCAATGGGCGGTTTGTCGGGCAGGTGGTAGGAAATGGTCATCAGTATCCTGGCCGATCCGTCTTTGTTGGTCGTAACCTTCACCTTGATCGGATCGGTCCCCTGCTGGTTCTTCTCCCAGAAGTTCACCCCGTCAATCGCTTTCCACGACCACCACAACGCGCGATGCCACACGTGATCGCTCCTGGAATACCCCTTCGGAATCGGCCAGGGACGCGTAAGTTCGGTCCCGTCAAGCAGGCCGAATCGTATATACGGCTTGCCGATTCTCCGGTCGTGAACGTGCCGCCAGACAACGCGTTTGTCGTTCAGCAGCGCGATCGACGTGTCGTTCCGGCTCCAGGTGAACTTAGATTCCGTTGGGCGGACGGGCGACGCCTTCGGAGAAACTCCCGCCGCAATCACACCCAACGCCGCCAGAACGCCAACCGTCGCATATAGTATTCGTTGAACCATGTGCGGTCACTTGCCCTTCACATCGTAGCAGAACAACGTGTCGTGGTATCTCAGATAGAGTTTTCCGCCCAGGAGTACGGGGTGAGCCCAGGCGTCTTTCCGCTTACTCTTGATCTGCACCAGTTCGAACGAACCCAGAGTCTTGAGCCCGTCGTCCGTAGGCTTCAGCAGCAGCGCTTTTCCGTCGGCGGACTGAACGAACAGCTTACCGTCGGCAAAGAGCATCGAGGCGTCTGTCGGTTCGGGGAGTTTGGCTTGGACCTTGCCTGTCTTGGCGTCGATGCGGAGGAAGCCCTTCACCCCGCGAGCACTAGCCATATACACGCTTCCGTCGACATACACCGAACTTCCGCACGTGGTGCGCAGCGGCTGGGTCCAGGCTTTCGACGCCTTGTTGAGATTCGCGCTGACATTCAGCATGGACGACGACTGCTCCTTAACGCTGGTGTTGGTCACGAACACCGAATCACCACAGAGGACGGGGATCGTGGTGCACGCATACTTTGTAAGCGCCAAATCGGAGGTCCAGAGCAACTTCCCTCCGTCAGCTTCAACCGCCAATGTGCGGAAGGATGTGCTGGCGATTATGATCTTTCGATCGGACCAGTTAACGAGTATCGGCGCGGAGTATCCGGCGGTCTCGGTGGATTCCGCAGGCGTCGCGGTCGACCAGACAGTCTCTCCGGTCTTCTTGTCCAGTGCGGCGATGGCGGCCTTCTTTCCTCCGGGCGTTACGATCACGTTATTCCCGTCGATCAGCAGGCATTCGGATATCCCGAACGTGGGCTGCTTCGCCTCGAAACGTTTTAGAATATCAACAGCCCACTGCTCTTTACCATCTTTGGCGTCAAGGCACACCACTCGCCCTGTTCCGTTTACCTGGTAGATTCTCCCCTCGCTGTAACAGCACGCCGCCCGCCCGCCGGGGAAAGACTTCTTCCAGGCTTTACCGTTGGTAACGGTCCACTTGACCTTACCGTCCAGCCCGAGTGCGAATATCTTCAGTTCCGAGCCCACGTCGCCGACGATAAAGATCTTCCCGTCGGCGATAATCGGCGAGCACCAGCCCTTGCCCATTCCGATAGTCTTCCACAGCAATTTCGGACCGCCCGCAGGCCAGGAATTCAGCAGACCGGTCTCGCTGCTTATCGCATCCCGCTGCGGACCGCGCCATTGAGGCCAGTCGGCTTCGGATGAAGCAACCAGCTTCGGAGCCGCCATGGCATACGTCGCGACGAACATAAACGTTACCGCAAGCGCAAGACAAACCGCACCTCGCATTGACAGCAGTTTTCGATCAGCCATTATTCATCCTCTCACTATTTCTTGGTAACTATCGGGATCAGTACAATGTTGCGGAATTCAAGCGGTCCGCCTTCGGACTGCAGGCATATCTTGCCCGGTATCTCCTGGCATTCGGTTGCTGTGTTCTGGACCAGATTGTTGACTCTCAGTTCGAGATCGCCCTTGTTCAGCGTGATCTCGTATGCGTCCCACTGGCCGGTCGGTTTCTCGTTGGAGTCGTGGATCTTCCTGGTGGAGGCCCCGCGAGTTCGCTTCGGATCAGTCTTCAGCGAGAACTTCCCGAAGTTGTAGATATCGCCCATCTTGCCCGACATTACCTGTGCCTCGATGGACTTGGGCCATTTGCCCTCCAGTTTGGTCGAACGCAGCAGCACACCGCTGTTAGTCTTGACCAGGTGTTTGACCTGCAGGCGAAGCACGTAGTTGGTGTAGTCCTTCTCGGTGGCGATAAATCCGAAGGGCTTGCCCTTGTCGGTCATCACCCCGTCTTTAACGCCCCAGGTTTCCTTTTGATCGTCCTTCATCGTCCATCCGGTAAGGTCCTTACCGTTGAACAGGCGGACGGCCGGTCCGTATTCGACGTCGAACTTCTTGATCTTGATGTCCTTGAAATCAACGATCATCGGAGGTCCGGAGTGGATCTGCAGGCAAACATGCCCTTCCATGGTGCGGTTCTTCTTGTCGTTGTCGATCAGTTCGACCGTCGGATGCCCGTTAAGGTACATCGCAATATGGTTTCCACGGCAGATGATCTCGTATTCGTTCCACTCTTTGTCGGTGTAGTATTTGTCGGAGATCAGCTTCTTGACGTCGGAAACCTTGCTGACGACCTCCTTCTTGAACTTCTTGCCGTCTTCGGACGGGTTGACCTCCATGAAGTCGCCGACGTTCACCAGCCAGCCGCGACGGGCCTCGTCGTACAGGAAACCGACCTTGCCCGCCTTGTTCTGGACCTCGGCCTGGTAACCCGCAACGCGATGCTTGTTCCGCTTGGGGTCCTTGACAAAGCTGCGGAACTGCACCCCGGAGTTGCCGTTCTGAATACGGAACTTCAGTTTGAGCGCGAAGTTCTTAAGGAGCCCCTTTTCCTTCCCGCCGCGATAGATCAGGAACGTATTGCCCCTGGTGGGCTTTTCCCTGGTGGTCTGGCCGCGAATCATCCCATCCTTAACCGACCAGAATTCAAGACCGTCCCATCCGGTAAGGTCCTTACCGTTGAAGATGCTGACGTACCCGTCGTCGCCGCCTGCGGGGCATTCCGTCGCAGCCGGAGCCTTATCTTCGGCCTGCGCCAAACCGCCGAACAACCCGATCGCAACGGCGACCACTAGTACAAACCCGATTCTCCGAACCATGATCGTTTCTCCTGAAAAGGTTAATACGCAACCAAACATCACACCGCCGACGACACCCGCAGACGGAGCCCCATTATTATCCGAACGCTGAAACACATAAGCAAGCACCAGAGCGATTTACCAGACCGCCGCCGGTGCGTTGTTTAAGTTAATCACACCACCGTTGTTGATGATAAGGCCCCCCTGCTGCGGGCCCAACTGCCATCGCCCTCCGTGCAAATGGTCGACATGGGGCACGGTCACCGTCGGGGCCGACGGCGACTTATAACCCAACTGCTCAAGGACGTCCTCAATCCGCTGGCGAATCTCAGGGTCGTCGTTGCTGAGATGAGGTTTGATAAGCGGGATGATCCCCTTGCCCATACCCACCAGCGCGGTTGCGGCCGACTGGCGATCTTGATAGCCTTCGGCTCCGAGTTGGGCGATGAGCTTCTCTATTTTCAGCCGCATGGCCCTGGGGGGAATCGCCTGCGGACAGGTTATCGAAGTTATCTTGCCTATGGGCAGAGCCCAGCGGTCGCCCTGGGTTACGGCGAAACCGATTTCGGCGACATTCAGTTTTCCCTTGATCACTGAACCGTTCCACATCTGCACGGTGGTCTGGTCGGGCGAGCCAGCCTTGAACTTTACGCCCTTGATCTGCGAAACGCTGACATCGACCTTACCATAGGAAGTGGTCAGCACAAACATCTCGTCGGTCAACTCGCCAAAGAGCTTGTCCCCGCCGCTCAACACCACGTTGGTGAGCGTAGCGTCCGGAGAACTGTCGGTTCCGAAACGCACGGCTTCGATTTTCTCGCCTTTCACGCGAATCGCACCGCCAAGTTTAACATCAAACCCGAGCCCCTCCGGAACTGAAGGAGCAAACACACCGCTTATGCGAGTTCCGTTGAGGAACACCACATTGAATTTCCCGCTACCGGGCGATGTAGTGACGATTTCCAGCAGATGCTTACCGTCCAGGTCGATCGCACCGCACGCCCAACGGAATGTCAGTTTCGGGTAGCCGTTCGACGTATCGATCGCCAGATGATCGCCCGTGGCGAGTGTAAGATTCGGCCCGAGCGGTTTAGGCTCTCCCGGGCGCGATGGCGAGATGCGGTACGACCACTGGGATATCTTGTCCAGGGGGATATGGAGCAACCCGCTAGCGCCCAGCGCCACTTCCAACTTCGTTCCGGCTGAAGTTCCGCTTATGACCTGTCCGTCGATCATCGCGAATCTCAGATTGCCCGTGGGCCCCATCGCCATTCCAACCAGATTGTCGGGCTTCAGGTCGATCGGACCGATTATCGTAGAAACCTTGAACGATTCATTGCGTATCTCGCCGACGATCGGATCGTCGTTCTTGAGCAGCACATTGTCGGACGTTTCCAGGCGTTCGAGATCCACCCCTCCAAAGGATGAGCCAACCTTCATGTTCAGGATTCTCACCCTGACCGCCATAGGCAGATCCTTCATGACCTTGTACATGGGAAACTTGCTCATCATGTTCGAGTGGACCGACGCGTCGCGGTGCTGCGACTCGAAGTGGCAGAGTATGATGGTTTTTCCCGCCGGTATGGTGAGCCCGTTGTATTGAACTGATATGGTGTTGCTCTGGACACGCACAGTGGGCCTGAGCTTGGCGCCTTTTGAAGTAACCATGTGGAGCGTCGGAACCCCGTTCGAACTGGACGTGGCTGTTCTGAACGCCCAATCCTTCGATCCGAATTTAGTTTGCCCCGTGTCGGTTGTGGTCTGGCGAATCGAGTAGTTGGTGCGCGTGTAGATCTGCACGTTCACGGTAATCGGCGCCGAGCCGGGATTCTCAAATATATCCAGCCACCTGGCCAGTGGGCGATCTTTGTAAACCTTGATGCGTCTGGAGACCTTAAGCCCGCTGCGATTGCACGGCCCGATTTCGATTTCATCGCCAGCTTTGTTGCGCCATCCGGAGCTGTTGTTAGCCTGAACGTTCGAACCGTTCACGTGACAGTACATACCTCCGCTGTATGCGTAGGGCGTTCCGCGATAGACGCTGCCGTAATACTGCAGGTCCCACATGTACCCCCCACCGTCCTTCATTTTGTAATATCCGCTGCGGAAGCTTATGGCCCCGTTGTTCTTGATGTGTACGCTGCTGGGGTTTCCGCTGGGGATATGCGCGGCGACCGAAGGGTTGGAACTCCGTGCCGGCTGGGGAGGATACGAACGCCCGCTAATGGTCAGGTTCACCGGCTGAGCGCAGGCCTGGTCAGGCGTCGTCATCGCCGCCGCAACCAGCAGTAAACTGCAGATGATTCCCGTGACACTACGCTTTATCATCGCACTGACCCTTCGCTTGAATCATATCGGCCGTCGCGTCCTTATCCTTTGACGCCTAAACCGGTCTCAAGTTCCCTATCGCAGTCAATCCGTCAAGACCTAATCAATATGGTAGCATCTTCGAGGGCCTTGACAAAGCGCAAACAAACGCCGCCGAAACGATTCGGCGGCGTAGGTGGTTAGCCCTTAAGATTCTACCGGAGCGGACTAAACTCTCTGTACGTTAGTCGCACGCGGACCTTTGTCGCCCGCGACCACTTCGCAAGTCACTTCATCGCCTTCTGCGAGTGACTTGAATCCGTCTCCGGAGATGTCACTGAAGTGTACAAACGCGTCAGTTCCATCTTCCATCTCGATGAAACCAAACCCCTTCTCGTCCTTAAACCACTTTACTTTACCATTAGCCATATTCTGGCTCCTTCATAAGCTAGCGCGTCGGATTTGCATCAGCAAAAACGTCTAAGTATTATCCCAGACCTTTCTAGCGGGACGGGAAACACTTCCACAATCAACCCGCCAACCCATTAGCACTTATTTCTATTACGAAACTTACCGAGAACTCCACAGACCTGTCAAGTCTGTTCCAAACTAAAATTGCTCCTATTTCTTCACTGACAACACCTTCTGAATATGCCCCAGAATAAGCGAGACCTCTGATTTGTGGATCCAGCCCTTACGTTTGGCGTCCATTCGTTTGATCATGGCTTCGGGATTGGGGTAATTGGCCTTCTTCCATTTCGCCAGCTTGCTCGTATCGTGACATTCCAGACAACGGGTCTCAAACGCCTCCTTGCCCGTAGATATCGGCTTGGCGACGCGTTTGGCGACTTCAATGCTCATCGCCCTGCTCTGGTCGGCGTCGTATCCGGGCAGGTCGTCCTCTCCGGGGATATTGTCCCACTGGGCTCCAAGGTCCACCCATTCGACGAAGAGCTTCTTCTCCGCGTCGGTCAGGGCCTGCTTGGGAGGCATCTGGGTGATCTTCTTCTTGTACGGATTGCGATCATCAGTAAACCCCAACTGCTTTCCGTAAAGCCTCCAGATCAACGGGCTGTATTTTGCGGCACCGGATATCACAAGCGTCCCAACGCGAGTCCTGCCGGTCGGAGCCTGGAGAAGGCTCTCGTAAGCGTGATTGAATATCGCCGCATTAATCGCCCTGCCCCGGCAGCCGCTGCGATGGAACACCAGATCGAAGCCCTTTCGCAAATCCAAACCGCCGTCAGTGTCCTTTCCGCCATGGTGGCAGGACGAACATCTCTTTTCAATTATGGGCATGATGTCGCGGCGGAAGTCAACTGTGCGTCGTTTATCTTTGGGCGGAGCTACGAAATGCGCTTTCTTTCTCATGGCCAGGCAGTCGGTATTCGCCAACGCCGTCTCCCGGTCTTCGTGACAACCGATACACGTTCGCGTCTCGCCCGGGCGGACCCACACCCAGGTCAGTTGGGTCTCGATCGCCATATCGTTCTTGTCAAGGGTCTGGAGGCACATGACCGTATCGGCGGGCACTTCAATATGGAACGACCCGTCTTTTTCGACCGGCGCGTATCCTATTATGCTCCTCTGCTCAAACGCGTTTCCTGAGTTGCTGGACGACCCGAAACTCATCTGGAGCATGTCGATCACGATACCCCTGTGTTTCTTGGGATTCTTGTCCTCAACGCCGAATCCCTCCAGAACACGAACTCGTTTTATTTCGCCCGGCTCGGCTGGGGGCAGTTCCCCGATCACCACGCGTTTCGATTGTTTCTTCCTGTCTGACAGATACGCGTTGACACAGAAGAACGCGCCTGTCTTCCTGCCCGGTATGGTCATCGGCTGGAGTGCGGGGGGAACGGGGCGCGGGTGGATCGCTATCGCGTCGTAGTCCTGCGACTTGGGATCGTCGTATATGATCCGTCCCGGCCGCCCCGAGGCGAAGTCGAAGCGATATACGCCCATGTGGATCGTTTCGCTAGGGTCATCTCTCAGCGGAGACGTTCCGCGCCCGGGCGAGTAGGAGCATATCATCCCGCCGTCGGGCAGGGGATAGGGCGAGGCGTATCGACCGGCGAGATTATGCCCGTTGTAGATCTGGCCCGGGGTGAGAATCTTCCGCCCGCTCATCGGTCTGCGCGGATCGATCGTGCTGAGCCCGCCGCAATTGTAGTGGCGATGCCCGGCTGAATCTACGTACACGATCCGCCCGTCTGTGAGTTGCTGAGCGTACGACTTGCTGTTGTTGCCCTGTCCGTTATGGTTGCCGTAGAAAGGCATGAACCCAGTACCGTCGGGCATAACGGTGCAGAAAGCGAACACTCCGTTCGTGGCGACATGCTCGGCGTGGTGCTGCCAACTGGTGAACAGTATCCGCCCGTCGTTCATGACAATCGAGGCCATGTCGCTGCTGAGGTTGAACGTGATCTGCTGCAGATCGCTGCCGTCGGGGTTGCACGTGTGCAGCAGTTTGGCCTTGTCGCGATCGTATTCGTCGCGGAAGTCGGGTTTGTCGCAACTGAAGAGTATTTTCCCGTCGGGCAGGTAGCATGGATCGAAGCAGTCGCCGATCCCGCGAGTGATCTGCCTGACGTCCGTGCCGTCGAGCTTCATATCGTAAATATTCCACTTTTCGGTCTTGTTGTTGGTCCTGTGGGCGGCGAATATGACCCGCTTGCCGTCGTACGAGAGGTCGGGTTGAATCGCGGCAACGAACTTACCGGCCGTAAGATCCGTGACCTTGCCTTCCGGGCAGGCGGGGATCAGCGTACAGATGGCGCCCTTGTAGGGGCGGCGGACTATGCGGAACTGCTCGTAGTGCAGACCGCTGCGTCCGTCAGTCAAGTTGGGAATTTTGCAGAAGACGATGCCCTTGACGCCCGGGATCGGCCCGGGCGAGGCGGCCTTGGCGCCGGCGACTGGCGAGCGGTCGTAGCTCTTGGCTCCGGCGGTTACGTTAACGTCGTAGGTTCGCCATCGCTCCAGACTCGCCATAACAGGCGCCTTCAACCAGTGGGCCGCGAACGTCTTGATCATAAGCTCGTTGCGCCCCTTCTTGAGCGAAACGATGAGCGAAACGCGATGCGGGCTGAACCGTTTGTCCTGAGAGATGCTCTTGATCTTTCGCCCGTTGAGCCAGACCACCATCCCGCCGCGAAGCGAGATCACCAGTTCGGCCTGGTGATCGGTGTCCGCCGAAACCTCCGTCGCCAGATAGACCACCCCTTGGGTTTTCGGAACGTAATATCTCAGCGCCAGACTGCGTCCCTCAATCGCTCGCCACGCGTAGTTTTTCTTTCCAAACGTGAAAGTGTCAGTCGCTTTGAATTTCCCCGGCCGCTCGGGCGGAAAGACCTTCTTCATCTCCAAATCCTTCTGCCAGTTTAACGGAAAATGCCCAATAAAATGCCACTTGCTCAGCGATTGTGCGGGATTGACGTCGCCGGGCAGATGATACCGAACACTGTATTTGCCCGGATAAAGCCTGGCCGTCATTCCCCAATATCCGCTGGTAAGATAGGTATCGCCATGGTAGAGCTGCTGGGGAACCGTTGATCCGCTGGCGGCGGAGCCGACATTGCGAAAACCAAACAGGCCCGTCGGCACGACCGTCCGCTGTCCGGGGCGGACCTCAAGCGGTCTGGAGACCGATCCCGACGGAAAGCCGACCCTCACATCGTACTTGCCCGGAGCCAGGCCCTGGGGCCTGCCCATTCGGGGGATGCTCACGCAACGCGAGCCCTTGAACACTTTAAACTGTCTGGGCGAATCTGGTTTCAGACCCATTGAATCCACCGTTATGCTGGTTGCGGGCGGCTTGGGTCTGGGTTTGGCGGCGCGCGATGGTGTCTTGGGAGCTGCAATAACGTACGCACACATCACGCAGGCAAGTGCGGCGCACGTGAGAGCGACTTTTACCCGGGAGTTTCTTCTGTTGTAGATCATTTGTAGGTACTCTCCGATCTCACAGCGACATCAGAAACGCCACGAGGTCCGCTTTCTGTGCGGCCGTCAGGCGCGATGTCTCGCCGTGTCCGTCGTCGGGGTTGCAGGTGGTGATCACGTCGATCAAAGTAGCGGCTCGTCCGTCGTGAAGATAGGGTCCGGTGCGGTATAGTTCCAGAAGCGTGGGAGTGTCAAATTCCTGACGCCCTTTCAGGTTCCTCGTTGTCCGCGTTCCAACGTCGTACATCTTGAGGTCGGTGTATAAGGGAGGCGTGTGACAGGAGTCGCAACCGGCCTTGGCGAACAGCTTCTTGCCTCTCGCAGCCGAAGCATCAAGCGAACCATCAGGCTTGCGGTGATACGGGCTGGGAATGTGTTTCACATCGCGGAGGTATGCTCTGACGGCCTTGAGAACATCATCGCTGGGTTGGACAAATTCGATGAACCTGAAGCCCTTTTCGACCGCAACTTCCATACTCGCGCGTACTCCAAGCGCCATCGCCGGAGGCGTCCGCCACGAACCGACCAGCGACTTGGCGTTCTTGGGATTGGTTACACCGTCATTCAGCAGGTCCCAGTTCACACCGTCAACGCGGGTGCGGGGATGACAACTCGCGCAACTGAGCCAATTCTGGAAGCACTGGCTCGCATCATGGAACAGAAACTCCCCACGCCTGACGATATCCATCTTCTCGCGTCCGCCCAGCGAGATTGTCTTGCGCAGCTTGCCGGTGACTCCATCGAGAACTGCAATGCTGTCGGAGTAATAGTTGGCCAGGTAAATGCTCTGGTCGCTCGGGCATATCGTCATCCCTGTGGGCCCGAGCCCTCCAGCCGGAGTACGTTTAATGATCCGGCCGTCCCGCCAGAGCATCGCAAGATTCACGTGAGCGGTTTTGAGTTTCTCGGCGCCCGCGGTGCGGATCAGATATCGCAGACGATTCAGATCGATTACCGATATCTTGTGAACGCCGCGATGCCCCACGAACAAACGTTTTGCGTCTTTGGATATCGCAAGACCGTGCGGATTGGCCGCCCCGGAATTAACGTTGTCCAGCAGCACGGTGACAACCTTTCCGTCGCCTTCCAGCGGGATCACCGACAGCGCATTTGTGTGTATCCAGCCCTGGCCGATCTGAGCGGTTGTTATCGTGAAGTTCGGTCTGGAGTGTACGCAGAATGCGATCTTACCGTCGGGGCTGACCACAATGCCCCGTCCCAGCAGCATGGTTCCCGGGGAACGTTTTTCGGCGACTACTTTTCGAGCGGCGGTGTCTATTACCGAGACCCACGCAGTCACGTTGTCGGCGGTGGCGGCTTGGGGGGACAGCGAATTGTTGACCAGCAACTTCTTCCCGTCGGGCGTAATCGCCAGGTACGTGGGCGACCGCCCGGTCTTTATGCGAGCAACTTCCTTTCTTGACACCACGTCAACAACTGAAACGTCGTCGGATATGTAGTTGGCTGAGTACAGCGTCTTACCGTCGGGCGAAATCGACAGACCCGTCGGATCGTAGCCGCACTTGACGCTCGCAACGGTCTTCCGCCGTGCAACGTCTACGAAGCTTATCGTGTGATCCTGCTGGTTGGCTACGAAAACGGTCTTGCCGTCGGGACTCGCAACGACTCCCCAAGGCCCCCTGCCGACCGGTATTTCACCAACCAGCCCGCCTGCTGCGGTGTCAATCACTCCGAGCGTATCAGCGGTGTGGTTCGTAACGTAAGCAAAACGCCCTTTGGGCGAAAACGCAATGCACGCAGGCGATTTGTACTTGGGTCTCTCCGCCCCAGCCGACGGGGGCTTCGAAGGGGCGTCGGCGTGCAGATTCAGACCTGCAACCAACGCCGCAGCAACAAGTAAAGCTCCGGTGACAATTCTATTCTTATTCAAGTGCAACTGAGATTCTCTCGTGATTCGAAGGGGTTTCCAACGCTCTTGATCCAAACGACCTCTCGCATGATTATATGGCGCCGCAGGCGAAAAACCCAGACCGATCAAACGCCTGTAAAGGCGTGTCATTTCAAGCCCAGCACGTCCGCCATGTCGTACATGCCCGGTTCCTTGCCTTCAAGCCACTGTCCCGCATGCAGGGCGCCGCGTACAAAAGTGTCCCGCGTGTGGGCCGAGTGCCCCAGCGTAACCGTCTCGCCAAGACTACCGAACGATATCGTGTGCTCGCCAATCGTATCGCCCAGGCGTATCGCATGCATGCCTATCTCGCCTGGATTGCGCGGGCACTCGCCCTGCCGACCGTATACTGCAGCTTCATCATAATCCTTCGAGACGGCCTGGCAGATGCTTTTCGCCAGCATTATAGCCGTCCCGCTCGGAGCGTCCTTCTTGAAGCGATGGTGGGTTTCCGTGATCTCGATGTCATACTCGTCGCCCAAAGCCTGAGCTGCAGTCGCAACCAGTTTGCACAGGAGCGTTATGCCCATCGAATAATTGCCCGCCTTGACAATCGGGATGACTCTGGCGGCCGCTTCGATCTCGGCCTCCTGGTCGGCGGTTAGTCCGGTGGTGCCTATGACCATTGCAATCCCGGCGTCGCGACAGGGACCGATGAACTTCATCGTACCGTCGGGCAGCGAGAAGTCGATCGCAACATCCGGTTTTTCACCCGAAAGCTGGTCGGTCAATTCGACACCCAGCGCCCCCACGCCGGCCAGTTCGCCCGCGTCCCGACCGATGTCCGGCGAGCCGGAATACTCAGTAGCACAAACGATCTGGAATGCTTCATTCTCCGCAGCCAGCGCGGTGATGCGGCGTCCCATCCTGCCTGCGGCTCCGATTATCGCGATCTTCGTAATGCTCATCAGAAATAGTCCTTATGCCTTCAGCTTATAGTTCTAACGATGAAATCGGCGACTGCTTGCGGATCATTGCCGATCTCTTCGCATCGCGTCGGCAGGTCGCCAAGTGCGTCGATCTCCGGATGGTGAGCAAGATCCTCTCCGGTGGCCCGTTCGATAGCCCCGGGGAATTTCGCCGGATGAGCGGTAGCGATACAGAGCGTGGGTTCGGAATCATCCGGCCCGGCGGCGCCCACGGGCGCCATGACTCCCACCACCGAATACCCGCACGCCGTATGCGGATCGATAACATACCCGTTGGATTCCCAACACGTCCGAATCGCCGCCAGGATATCGTCTGTGCTTGCAGATCCGGCTTCAATTGACAAATCAACCGCACCGGGCGAGTCGCATTCGATCTCCAGCGAACCGGTCCGGGCGAATTGCTCCATAAGCGTCCGCAATCGATCCGGATCCTCGCCGACCTTGTGGTAGAGATACCGCTCGAAATTGCTGGCCACCTGGATATCCATCGCGGGAGCCGGCGTATGATGCACCTCGCCCAGGCTGTAGCCGCCGGAATTGAAGAACCGCGACAGGATGTCGTTGTCGTTAGTCGCCAGCACGAGTTGCGAAATGGGAGCCCCCATTTGCATCGCGTACCAGCCAGCGAGAATATCGCCGAAATTCCCCGTCGGAACGCTGACACGGATCGAATCGCACCCCGTTAACCTCCGTAGTTCGAACACACCTCGGAAATAGTAAACCATCTGCGCCAGAACGCGGGCCCAGTTCACCGAGTTGACAGCCCCGAGCGAGTGTGTTCGCTTAAACTCCAGATCACCAGCCAGGGTCTTCATGATCCGCTGACAATCGTCGAAGCTCCCGTCGATGGCGATGTTGTGCACGTTGTCGTCCAGGACGGAAGTCATCTGTCGCTCCTGGATCGGCGAAACTCGCCCGGATGGATGCATGACGAAGATATTGATCCCCTTCCGCCCGCGAACGCCGCAAATCGCCGCACTACCGGTATCTCCGCTGGTGGCGGCGAGGATGTTGAGTTTCCCGCCTCTGGCGGCCAGAATATATTCGAACAGATTGCCCAGCAGTTGCAGCGCAACATCCTTAAACGACATTGTCGGACCGTGCCACAACTCCATCACGAACCTGTCGCCCACGGGCGTTATCGGCGCGACCTCGGGATCCGAATCGAAAACGCCAATGTACGAGCGGTCGACCAGATCGCGCAGATCCTCGTCGGGGATGTCGGTCGCGAATAAGCGGATCACTTCGAACGCCAACTGGGGATAAGACATATTCGCCCAATCGTCCAGACAATCGGAGACGTTCGGTATGTCCCGCGGTACGATCAGCCCGCCGTCGTCGGCCAGGCCCATCATCACAGCATCTTGAAACTCCAGCGGTTCGATCCCGCCGCGTGTGGAAACGTACTTCATCATGGTTCCTCTTAGAGCCTGTGGGCCTTGTCCTCTTCGGCCTGTTGGCGCCGGGTGGCCTTCTGGAGAGTGTCTTTCTCACGGCGATTGAGGCTGTTGAGCCCTTCGGCCTTGATCTTGTCAAGTATTCGATCGATCTCAGCCTGTTCGGAGGCGCGCTGCTTCATTTTGCGATCCCAGGCGCCCTGTTTTCGCCTCATGCTCGCGTCCTGTGCGGCGCCCTTCAGTCTGGGCAAACCCCAGACCCAAACCGCCGCCATCGCCGCCCCGCCCAGATGCGCCGCGTGAGCAACTCCGCCGCCCACACCTCCCTGCAATATGTAATAGACCGCCACTCCCAGAAACAACAATGCGGCAAACCGTATCGGCACGAGGAAGAACAGCAGGATAAGACGGATCTGCGGGTAAAGGATAGCACACGCCACCACAATACCGTAAACACCGCCCGATGCGCCCAGCAACGGAATCCCCAACTTACCGCCCATGGCGAATGTCGCTGCAACATGACATATTCCCGCGAAAACGCCGCACGAGAAGTAGAAAACCATAAAACGCTTCAGCCCCCAGCTCCGCTCAAGAACCATTCCCAGGAAGTACAGCCCGATCATATTGAATATCAGGTGCATCAGATCGGCATGCAGAAATTGAAACGTAATGTAGTTCCAGACATACCACCAATCTCTCGGGATCAGAACGAGATACTCAGTGACCCCGGGGGCAAGTTGAAGGAAGAACATCGCAATATTGGCGATCAGGAGCGTTCCAACAGCCCGACCGGGTTTAGGCATCTGACCGGCCATCATACCGCCCCCGAACCCACCGCCCCCGCCGTATCCCCCACCGTCCTGATCGTCTCTCCAGTATGTCCGGTTGTGCAATCCCATCACATCACCTTGCCAAGCCAATACACCCCGAGCGCCGCGATCGTCTTGGCGTCGTGTATCGTTCCATCGCTCACCATGCGGCGAACCTCTGCGTCGCTGTGAGTTTCCACGGTTATTGTCTCGTAGCCTTCAAGGGCCTGCGCTCCGGGCGTCAATTCGGCGGCCAGGTAAACCAGCATCTTCTCGTCGGTGGTGCCCGGGCCCGAGTAGAACTCGGTGAGCTTCTCAAGCCTTCCGGCGGTATAGCCCGTTTCCTCGGTCAGTTCCCTGGCGGCGCAGTCTCTGGGGGTTTCACCTGGTTCGAGCATGCCCGCAGGCAGTTCATATAGATGTTCATCGACCGCAAAGCGATAGTTCCTGATAAGAACTATCGATCCATCGTCAAGAACAGGCAAAATTACCGCCGCGCCGGGATACGTAAAGAAATCCCGCTGGACCAAACGCCCGTCATCCATCTTAAGGTCGACTCGGTAACACTTGGCGATTTTGCCGTCGAAAACCAGTTCGCTTTGTTCGAATCTCTCGTGCATTCATGGGATTATACGCCCCAAACTTCGTCGCGACAATGCCCCCCCGGCCTGGAGCCCAATACGCAGGACCGGAACACCGGGACGCAAACAAACTCATTTTGCCTTGTTACACACCGCCGTTTGACTAAGATGATGATGTTACCCGCCGTCCGGTGGGCGCTCGATCCAATGAATATCAAACGAATCGCCATACTGGGCTCCACCGGCAGCATCGGCCGCCAGACGCTGGATGTCATCAAAGATTCAGCCGACCTGGAGGTCTGTGCGCTAGCGGCCAGAGGAAATTGGAAACTGCTGGCCGAACAGGCCGGACAATTCGATCCCGAGGCGATAGCGCTTAGCGACATAGACGAAGCGCACAATCTCCGCGACGCACTTGGCGAGGAAATGCACATCCTGACCGGGCCCGAGGCGATGACGCAACTGGTCGAGACGGTCAAACCGGACATCCTTCTCTCAGGCGTGGTCGGGGCTGCGGGACTGGAGCCTACGCTGGCGGCGATCAAACACCGAGCCTCCCTCGCCATCGCCAACAAGGAAACGCTCGTGATGGCCGGTGCGTTGATCATGCCCGCGGTGCAAGAAGCCAAACTGGACCTCCTGCCCGTGGATTCCGAACATTCAGCCATTTTCCAGTGCCTGGCGTCGGGCAAACGATCCGAGGTCCGCAGCGTGACGATAACCGCTTCGGGCGGAGCGTTGAGAAATCTCGACGACCAGGCGTCCGCCTCGGCCAGCGTCGAACAGGCCCTGGCGCACCCAACATGGGAGATGGGCAAGAAGATTACGATCGACTCGGCTACAATGATGAACAAGGCGCTTGAGGTGGTCGAGGCGCACTGGCTGTTCGATCTGTCGGTCGATGAGATTCAGGTCGTCCAGCACGATGAGTCGATAGTTCATTCGTACGTGGAGTTCTGCGATGGGTCGGTGATCGCCCAGTTAGGCCAACCCGACATGACCACGCCGATAGCATACGCCCTGCACTGGCCCGACCGACCGGTGCGCCAAAGTCAGCCTCTGGACCTCGCTTCCGTCGGATCGTTGAATTTCGCGCCGTTGGCGCCAAGGTTCCAACGGGCCGTTGATTTGGGTTTTGAAGCCATTGCGCGAGGCGGTCTGGCCGGAGCCGTACTCAACGGAGCCAACGAAGCTGCGGTCCAGGCGTTCCTTGACGGGAACATTCTCTTCGGTCAGATCGTAGAACTAGTTGAAACAGTATTAAAATACACCCCTGCTACTGACGAAATAACATTGGAGGCTCTTTTGCAGGCCGACCGGTGGGCTCGCGGGCAGGTCACCGAACAGATCGTCTGAGAGAGACGATCACCACTGAGGTACTGATGGAAATAATTGCATTAAGCGTTGTAGCGATTCTCACGCAATGGGTCTGGCCTATCTTCCTGTTCATCTTCGGTCTCGGCGCAGTGGTGTTCGTACACGAACTGGGTCACTTCCTCGTCGCAAAGGCTGTCGGAATCAAGGTAGAACGGTTCGCCATCGGTTTCGGACCGCGAGTCTGCGGATACCGGGGCAAGGAAACGGATTACTCGCTCATGCTCCTTCCGCTGGGCGGATACGTCAAGATGCTGGGCCAGGAAGATTTCGCCCCCCTCGAGGAAGACGCCGAGCCCGACCCCCGTGCGTACTCCAGCAAATCCGTAGGCGCGCGATTCGCCGTTATCGCAGCCGGGGTGACCATGAACGTGATTTTCGCGGCGATCATGTTTGTGATTATCGGTATGGTCGGAATGCCCGTCCCCGCGCCGGTGATCGGCGCCACCGTTCCGGGCTCGCCAGCCAATACGGCTGAAATCACCTGGTTGGACGATTCAGGCCAACCGATGGACGCCAGGATTCCCGGATACCCCGCTGACCAGCCTAGGACCCTCCAACCAGGCGATCGGATGAAGACGATCGACGGCGAGGGGCTGCTGATAAGTCTTCTGGGCAGGGACATCACGCGTTTCAGGCGAGTGTTGATGCAGGCGGTGCTGTCGGACGTGACCGACAGATACACGCTGGTTATAGAACGCACTATCGGCGACAAGGTCCTGACCGGAAGGATCAATCTGGGTCTGAAAATGAGCCCCAGCCCATCCGGAACCGGTAGCAAGCTGCCGTCGTTCGGGATCGTACCGGCCAGCTCGATTATCCTGGGGCGTGGGGAAGGTTATGTTCCGGACGAGAGCGATCTGTTCAGGAATAGGGACAAGGTCGTCGCGATAGACGGACGAAAAACCGAGCACAACTGGGAAATAGAGAAAATCCAGCGGACGCTGGGCTGGCGCCCCGTGAAGGTGACTCTGGAAAGAACGGTTGACGGAAAGACCGCCCGGGTCGACATCCCGTCGGTCGAACCGACAATCCGCAGCAACAAGGTGTTCTATCTCAAGGACGGTGAGATACTCCGCGGTAAGGTCATAGACGTCGATGACAAGAAGAAGATCATCACACTGCGGGTGACTGTAGAAGGCGAACTGGTCCCGCGAGATGTATCGATCGACAATTTGACCAACACGCATTACAGTGAAACCCGCGGCCTGTCCAAGGAACTTCTGGATGTGCTGGGCATGATACCGCGTCTGCGGGTTTCCGCTGTCGTCGAGGGGTCTCTGGCCCACGATGCCGGACTGGAGGCCGGTGATATCATCGTGCGATACGGCAACCACACGGCTCCGACCCACCTGAAGCTCATGGAACTCAATCAGCGGTTCGCCGCCAATGGAGCGGACATCACCGTCATGCGGGATGGTAAGGTGCTGTCCCCCTTCAAGATCAAACCAAGAATCCACCGCAAGACCGCCGTGATCGGAATCGTGGTGGACGCGGACATGGACCATCTGGTGGTCGCGGGCGTCAGGAAGAACTCACCGGCCTTCGACCTCGACATTACTTCAGGGGACGTCGTCGAGAGAATCAACGGACAGGACATTGGCTCGTGGCGGGATCTCCTTGCCGCCCTGAGCAAGCTCCAGGGCAAGGATGTAGCGCTGACAATGAAACGCGGCGAGAATCGCTCTGAGAAGACCATCTGTGCGCTCAGTACTGTCATCTTCGACGAATCGGATTACACCAGGAGCGTGGTGCATGAACCGTGGGCCTATCGTCGCCTGATGGATCCGAAAGTGTCCAGAGGCCCGGTGGCGGCTCTGGCGTGGGGCGCCAGAGAGACGATGTTCTTTGTCACCACCAGCTACGCAACTCTCCGCAGCCTGATCAACCGAACAGTCTCAACCAAGGAGCTTTCCGGACCGGTGGGCATTGGTTCGATGGCTATCCAGGCCGGGCGAAGGAGCATGCTCGATTTCGCGTACTTCATGGCGATAATCTCGGTATCGCTGGCGGTGGTCAACTTCCTGCCTTTCCCGGTGGTCGACGGCGGACACGCCATGTTTCTGATCATCGAGAAGATCCGGGGCAAGCCCCTGAGCATCCGCATAATGAACGTCGTCCAACTAATCGGTCTGGCGATGATCCTGATGGTTTTCGTATTCGTTACGTGGCAGGATATTTCGAAACTCTGGGGCGGATGATCGCACCGAAAGCGACGTATCCGGCCGGATGGGCATGCAGGGGGCGGACCGCAGCGGGCTCATTCCGCTCTACACAGAGCGTGCGGTAAAAGATATGCAAAGACATACTTGAAAACGCGCAAATAATCTCTACCATGTCTTTTTCGCGCAGCGCTGCGCTAAATCCCTAAGGGAACCTTCCAGCCCCGTCCGATAGACTACTAAAGGAACACACGATGTCGACCAAGATCAAAGAAGTAATCGCAAGACAGATACTCGATTCGCGCGGTAATCCCACTGTCGAGGTGGATGTGCGCCTGGAAGGCGGCGCGTTCGCCCGGGCGGCGGTGCCCTCCGGGGCGAGCACGGGCGAAAACGAAGCGGCTGAACTCCGCGACGGAGACGCCGGAGCCTATTGCGGTAAGGGCGTTCTGAAGGCCGTAGCAAACGCCAATACGACGCTGGCGGAGGCGGTTATCGGACTTGACGCACTAGACCAGGAAGCCGTTGACAATGCGATGATCGCCGCAGACGGTACGCCCAATAAATCGAACATGGGCGCCAACGCGATTCTCGGGGTGTCGCTGGCGGTTGCACACGCCGCAGCCAAGTCGCAGAACCTGCCCCTTTACGCTTTCATCGGCGGCGACGATGCGGTTACGCTTCCCGTACCCATGATGAACATTCTCAACGGCGGGAAGCACGCCGACGGGACGGTCGATTTCCAGGAATTCATGGTCCAGCCCTGGGGAGCGGAATCGTTCTCCCAAGGCCTGCGAATGGGCACGGAGGTCTTCCACGCCCTGAAGACCGTTCTGAAGAGCAAAGGATACAACACCGCCGTAGGCGACGAAGGCGGATACGCGCCCAGCCTTGAGAACAACGACGAAGCACCCGAACTGATCTGCCAGGCGATCGAAAACGCCGGATATAAGCCTGGTGAAGATATGTGGTTGGCGCTGGATCCGGCTTCCAGCGAACTGGTCAACGAGGCCCGCGAGGTCGGTAAGGAAGGCTATCGCTTCTTCAAGAGCGATCCCGACCGCCTGGCCACAAGCGATGAAATGATCGATCTGTGGGCCTCGTGGTGTGAGAAATACCCCATCCGAAGCATCGAAGACGGACTTGGCGAGGACGACTGGGACGGTTGGGTCAAACTCAACGCCAAGCTCGGAGATAAGATTCAACTGGTGGGCGACGACCTGTTCGTCACAAATGTCGATTTCCTCAGAAAGGGCATCGAACTCAAGGCAGCCAACAGCATCTTGATCAAGCTCAACCAGATCGGTACGCTTACCGAGACCCTGGCCTCGATCAAACTGGCCCAAGACAATGGAATGACTGCGGTGGTAAGCCACCGTAGCGGTGAAACGGAAGACACCACTATTGCAGATCTTACAGTTGCGCTGAACACCGGACAGATCAAGACCGGATCGTCCAGCCGAACTGACCGGGTCTGCAAGTACAACCAACTGCTGCGAATCGAAGAGCAGTTGGCTGGCAGGGCAATCTATGGCTCGACAACCTGGAACAGAGGCTGAAAACAACACTGGCGGCGCCGGATTAAGCGGAATTGTCGGGCGCGGAGTCGGGTTTATCGTACTGGCCGGGCTGGCGATGGTGATCATCGCCGCCCTGGTCCTCATACCCGCCTGGGCCAGCCTCATTCGAACCGAACACGAGCTGGCTGTTAAACGCGCCGATATCGAGCACAGCAAAAAGGTGGTCGCCGCCGGAGCAAGGCTCAATAACGCGATTCCTCACGACAGAGTTGTAAACGAGCGATTAGTGAAAGGGACTGTCAGAGAGGATCTGCTTCACACCCCGCCGGTGGAGTATCCGCCCGAGCCGAACGACTGGCGCCTGAAACTCGCTGACAAACTCACCCAACCAAAGACCCGACGCGGTCTGTCGTTCGTAGCTTATGTGGCGTTGGCGGGAGGGTTCTTCCTATTCGTCCCGCCGGCGGTCAAACTAGCATCTCGTTCCCGTCAAGCGACATGATATTTCGCAGTTTCCTTATCGCCTGAATCTCGATCTGGCGGACGCGTTCTTTGGATATCCCCAATTCCCGCCCGAGGACCTCCAGTGTTTTCGGAGGGGTCTGGGCGTCGAGACCGAAATGGTCGGTCACAATCATCCGCTCCACTGACGACAGCTGCGCCAAGACCACCTCGATACTCTCACGCAACTCGCTCATGTTCAGTTCGTTCGGATCGTACGTGCGCAGAGAGGCGGCGATATCGAGCACTTCATCATGCCCTGTGGCGAAGTGGTCGAGTTGATATCGCTCTTTGGGCACTGAGCGGGCGTAGTTCCGCATGATCGCCCAGGATGCGTACGTACTGAAACGAAAACCCCTTGAGTAGTCAAACTTCTCAACGGCCCGCATCAGCGACACATTCCCATCGCTTATCAACTCAAACAGGGTCTGGGCTCCGCCAACGTGCTTCTTGGCGATAGAGACCACCAATCGCAGATTCGAACGTATAATGCGGTCCTTGACCACATTTGCCCGCACCAGAAACGTCTCGATCTCCTTTAGCTGCGGGGTCCGCACGCGGTCAATGTCGATTTGCGAACGGAGTTTGTCGGCTTTGTATTTCAGGTAGTTATAGCGTCGAAAGAAATCCCGCTCGCTTTCAGCGCCCAGCAACGGCACATCGTACAGCGCCTGTAGGTAAGGCGGAAGACCGGCTGGGGCTCTCGCCATGCGGGCCTCGGACGCCGCGCCGTCTTTGCCGCGTGGTTTTATGCGAAGAATAAGTTCATCCGCGTCGGGAAGTTCAAACTCTTCGCTTGGTACGAAGCTTATCGGGCGATTGAGCAGTTGTTTGGCCCGCATTTCATTTACGATGCGATAGATGCTCCCCCGCTTGCGATAGTACTTCTCCGCCAACATCGGAACGGGTATGCCCCTGAGAAAACTACGGTAGATTGAGGCTTTCTCCCGATCGCCCAGCGGATTAGGCATCGCGGCGAATATGGTCTCGTTGGGGTGCTGCAGATCGTAGTTCCTGATCGTGTAACGGACGGTTTCAGCGGCGCGTCCGGTCTTGCGGGCAATTCTTCTGGACACATCGCTCAGCCTGCAATTCGTGAAGGCGGCCATACGCTTGGCTCTTCGGATGATATCCGCTCGTTCGGAAGTTGACATCTGGGTGAACTTGACCGATCGCGATACATCCCTGAGGTGGTTGTCGGTGAACCACTGCACGGAGCTTTCGAGGAACGCAACTCTCCGCTTACCATCGGGGAATATGAGTCTGCGTGAGGGCATTCCGCGTCGGCGCCAGCGCTGGACGGTCTTCGTCGAAATATTGAAACGTCTGGCCAGAGACGGGGTGTCGAAGACCGCACCCTGGTAATCGCTCGTGCGCAGTTCAAAACTGTCGCATACGTCGAACATAAGGGACTGCAAATCGCCCAGGAGTCCGTGCCCCTGAAGCATACCGGCCGAAACCTGCCCAGGCGGCGGACGATAACCGGTCAAGCGGAAAAAAATGAACTCAAAGGGATAGTCTCGCCCCGTTTCAATCATTCGTATCAGGAGTTCGGCTGCATCTACATATCCCCTCCGCAGGCGCTTGAGCCCCGCACACAACTCGCCCGCTAACTCCTCCACACAAGTGTTCGTGTACTTCCGCATCCGCACGCTGTCCTTTGCATTGTCGGCATCCGCACACCGACAGCTCGTGCATCGCTACCATACAGTATACCCTAGGAAACCCGATCCGTCAAAAGGTATTCACATACTTTGGACAACAACCGCCCCGCAAACCGCTTACGCCTGTCAGGGCGGAATCTTACGCACGCTCACCGACCCGTCGCAGCCAATACCGCACCCATCCCCGCAAACCACCAATCGCCCCGTTGGGGACTTTAGAGAGCGTTGTCAACGTACGGAAAGCCTTTAAGACCTTCCAGTTGCTGCTCAAGAAGCTCGGCGCGGGTTTCGTCGGCGGCGTCACCGGTAAGTCCGTGCCTGGCCCGACGCGCCCGTAACTCACGACATTGATAGCTCCACTTGTATTTTTCGGCCTGCGTTGTCGCCTTTTCGTAGAGCGCGGCGGCCTCGGCAAAACTATCCGCCGCCGCCTTCTTCCCAGCAACCGCCTTGCCCGCAAATGCGGTCATCTCAGCCGCCTTCGGGGCAGCACCATCCAGCGCCGCAGTTTCCCAGAGAGCCTTCAGCCGCACCCCTGCCGCACCCACGGTCTCGCGTGACGAAACAAACGCCACCGCAGCCCATGCCTTATCCATCAGAAGCCCGGCCTGTCCGCCGATTGCTTCGCTGGAATCCGACGCGTGCTGTCGGAACTGCTTCATTGCTTCAAGCGCCGCGACGTACTGAGCAGCCGCAGTCGCCTGCTCTGCATCAACCTTATCGCAGGCCGCTATCAACTCGTCGGCTTTCTTGGCGATTTCCCCCCCGGTGGTGTTCATGGCGAGGGTCGCTTTATCCAAATTCTCTTTGGCTTGGGCGCGATTACCGGCGAATTTTGTCAGCACCCCGCCAGCCGATGCGGCGGCGCTCTGGGCGCTGGTCAATTCTATGTTCATACTCACCACGGCGGATCTGGCCGTATCGATCTTCGCCTGGGCGTCTTCGGCGTCTTGACCGGCCTTGTTGGCGAGTTTGGCTTTGACGTAAGATTGCTCTTGGAGATCGCGTCGCTTCTGTCTTTCGGTCGCTGAACTGAGAGTCCACAGTTCACTGGCTTCATTGCTGTGTTTCGTTTGGGCGGCGAGGAATCCGGCCCGATCGGTCTCCAGTTTGGTGATTGCCGATTCCTGCTTTGTGATTTCGCCTTTTAATCTGGTCATCTCGGCTTCGGCGGCGCTCTTCATCTTGACCGCTACGGTTTCCTGTTCCTGGGTCAACGGTGCAATCTGTCTGATGTTGCGCAAACCTTGCTGAACGGACACGATCCCGGTGTCTATCGCAACCAGCGCGTCGTCGGCGTCTGCGGCGGCGTTTACGGCGGACTGCAAGTGATAAAGCGCTTTTGCCGACAGCGCCTGCCCCATAAGCGAGTAGGCGGCGGCCTTGGTGTCGGATGCAGCGAGAGGCGCTTTATCGATAGCGCTCTTGATTTCGCTCTGGAGCTTATCGAGAATTCCGGGGATGGACGTGTTCTGCCGCCTTGGGCTCAACACCGTGATGTTCGTTTCGTTACCCTTCACGAACGTCGGCGGAAGCGCTCCGTCAACCAGGACGTTTGGACCAGCCAGCAGACCCAACGCCTTGTTATGCTTGCGGAACGCCAGATTGATAGCCTCTCGCAGTTCGTCGGTCTGGGCCTGCGAATCCGATGGAGGCATCATCGCAAACGCCGCCAACATCCCGCCGACCGCCACGATGCTTATTGCACCAAACAGAACAGATGTCTTGCCTTGCACGTTCGTCTCCCTGTGGGGCTGCGGTTATCCCAGCCCGGATTTACTACGTTTTGTACCATGAAACGGAAACGATTTCAACGCTGACTTCCGCTAATTGGCTTTCACTGGGCACAATGCTCCTCAATCCGCCCCAGCATACTGTCAACACTCCTCAAAGACTCGCTGTAATCCTGCCTCCGTTTTTCGATCGGGAGACAGAACATTATCGTGTTGTTTCGCACTTCAATGCTGACGGACTCATCGGCCAGCGGTCCGCCCGCGCCAATCAATGCGCGGGCCAGGCCCAAGTCACCCGTACACAACCACTTACCAATTCTCCGAGACTCCGGATCGCTCAACAAAGGAGCCGCCTGTGCGTCGTCAACGTGCCACATGATAAGTTTGCCCAACTCCAGGCGAGTCTGGACAGCAGTCACCGCGTAATGTCTCGTCGTTCGGCGAATGGCGTGCCCGACTTCGTAACGAAAATCAAATGCTCGAACGGGAACGCTGCGAATATGACCGTGGGTCACATTGTAAGCTCGGGCGCCATGCCCATTCGATATCAAGGCAAAACCACGGTATCGACGCGGAACGTCAAAAAGATCGCTGTGAGAGAAATGCAACTCCATCTCGTGGGCCTTTCGGGCCAGAGAATTGGTCCTGCACAACTGCCTGAATCCCATCACGACAAAAGAGACAACCGAAGCTATCAGCATCAGAACGCCAATCAGCAGCAGTGTCAAAGTATCGGGCACGTTCTCTCCGCCTGCACTCCCCCCGGTGTCAACGTCTGTCTCTAAGTCCGGCGCCGTCCCGTTTGCGCGGCGGGAGCGTGCCCCCACCGCCGCTTAGTTTCAGCTTCATACCAAACGGGGGCTTGTATTCCAAATGGTAGTCCGGATACCCCGGAGTAGTCAACGAACTGATCCACTCACTGATGAGTTTGTACGCCGGCTGCGTGCGATTCTTGAACAGGTTGCGCATAGGCTTCTTCATCCGGGGATGCGGATACTTCGCCAGCGAGGCAGGCAGTAGATACTCCAACAGAAGTGAATCCTGGATCGTATCGCGATCGAGCATACGACCGCCCTTTGCTCCGTACGCACCAGCCAGAATAATGAAGTTCGTATAAGTGATCTTCACGTCGCGAGCCGGAGCGTTAAACAACTTGAATCCACCCACGCCTTCCGGGGCGCCGTGACAACCCGTTGTCGCACAGTTCTGCTTCACTATGGGCCATATTCTCGAACGGAAAGTCTTCATGAATAGAGGGTCGGTCTCGATCAGTATGTCTTTCTTGAGGGTTTCGAGAGTCTCGGGAGCGATATCTCTGTTCGGGTCCAATATGTACTGGAGTTTCTTGATCGCGTTGTATCCCATGAACTTCTTACCGAACTCCATGTCGCTCTCGAACTCATCTCGCCCCGTCATAGCCGCCACGAAACGCCGAAGAACACGGTTGCGGTACTTCACGCGAACTACATCGCCTTCCTGGCGAAACTCCTCCAAGCGCACTTTGAATACGTCCCCTGCAGACAGCAGGTACTTGTCCCGAACACCCCCGGTGCTGGGTCCTACTGCGGTAATTTCGGTGTTGATCTTGTTCAGCAGTTTCGCCGCTTCGACGAGTTCCGGGTCCAACTGCAACGCCGTAGTCAGCACACCCTTGGCGTCGCTAAGAAGCTTCTTGTCGTAAGCCCATTTGCCAAGGCGCAGGAAACCCTTGCTGTCCCTGGCCCTGATCGCGGCGCGTCTGGTTATGAATTCCTGGCGAAGCTTGGCGGGATCTTCGGTTCTCTTCTTCTTTGCCTCGATTTCCTCAAGCAACAGTTTGGCCCGCTCGTGGTTGGCCTCAACCTTCAGGATACCGTTGAGCACCTCTTCGGCCTCAGACAACAGACCTTTTTTAAATCCCCACTGCGCAAGTTTGTAGCGTCCCTTGGTGTCAGCGGGCTTGAGCTTGGCGAGCTTACCGCGAAATTCCTCAAGAGCAGTGGTCGCATCTACTATGCGAACTACTTCATTTGCGGGCACGAATATCACACCGACCCGCATCTTCACGTTATAGCCATCCTTGCCTTCGGCCTTGGTGACCAGCCCGACGTGCCTGCGCCCGTCTTTTCTGATCAACGCCTGAGTTTTGGCAAACGCTCCTGTAACAAACAGCGAGATGACCGCCAGCGATAATACTGCCTTTTTCATCGTCAAGCACCTCTGTTGTGCATATCTTACTTATCGGTCGGAATCCCTATCCGTCCGCAATCACCTATCGGCTGTCAGCTGTCGGGGGTTGACAATATTCTACAACACCCGATAGGCGGCAGTGGGATTCGAACCCACGAATAACGGATTTGCAATCCGTCGCCTTAGTCCGCTTGGCTATGCCGCCGAGGTTTGTCACGCCAGTATATATATCCCGGCGGAAACGTCAACTTTGCGTTCATCACGAAAGTTACATCCGCTCGTCTAAAACCATCACCATCCGGCCGGATCCGCACGAATCAGGGCTTTTGCTGACTATTGCGTCTGGCCTCTTTTCTAATCGCATAAAACTGCTGCTGGAAACCGCCAAGAGCGCCCTCTTCGATCTTCTCCAGGTTCTTTTCGATATGATTGGCGAGCATCGCCATCTGCTTTGCGTTCTTGCTCCTGCCTTTGACAAACACCTGGCAGTACTCCAATTGCAGGCGCCAGAATCGCCGTTTTGAGTTATCGTCGCGCAGGCGATCAGTTTTGTTAATCAGATCGGAGTATATCTTCAACGCCTCGCCGTATTTTCCTGTGGCGGCAAGACATTTGGCGACATTCCATTCCACAGTCAGATCGATCGGAATACGATTCTTCAAGCGCCGTATGGTCTCCCGATAACCGGTCTCTATCTCCAGAGCCGCCGCAGCCATCGCCCGTTCCCGTCTTTCGGGGGTGCTGGAAGCGTTTCCTATTGCGTCTTTCATGGCTTTGATCGCTATGTCTACGGCCTTGGCGTCGTCCTGAGGGTGGAAGTCCGTCGAGCCGGGAGGATTATTGGCGTGCTTGTTCAGGTCCTTCCGGAATGCTGCGGCAAGCTTCTCCAGCACGGTGTCCAAATTACCCGCCTCCTGACACTGGGAGATAACGGAGGCGTACGCCTTCTCGATTTTTCCGGTCTTGACCGCTCGCCTCTTCTGGAATATTCGCCTGCATTCCGTCGCGAGAGCAAGGGCTTCAGCGCTGCTGTTGTTTTGCACCAGGGCGTCGATCCAAAATCTCGTAATCGCCAATCGCTCCGAATCGATCTTGCCGTCGGAACCTTCGATAGGTTTGCCTTTGATCGGATCGTATTGGATCTTCACCAGTTCCAGAAAGCTCTTTCGGAGACTGGCGAGCTTAGCCTTGTTACCACCCTCAGCCCGCGCCTTGTCGATAGCCTCGCGAATTCCGCCAACCATCTGCCGGATCAGCCCCATCCAAAGAATCGGGCGCTTCTCATTAGCTTTCTTGAAGGCCTGGAGTTCGGCGCTGGCGTCTTCAATCTTGCCCAGATTCAGAAGGTTCTGAATCTTCCACTGAGTTGCGGCCACAACCACATCGTCAACCGCCGACCATTTCTTCAGCAGGGCCCCGATCTCAACCATCGCGGGGGTCTCTTTGAGCAACTGCTCGAACAGCAGCTTGGCGCGGGTGAAATCAGCCCACCCCGCCGAGCGAGTCAACCTCTTTACTTCGTCAGACTCCTTGTCCGTAAACGTAGCGATGTACTTTTCAAGGCGCTGAACGAACACCGCGTAGTCTTCACGCAGCTTGACCGCATCATTTATAAGCTTGGCGTCCCTGGCGGCGGTAAGCAGAGCCCGATATCGCATATCCAGCCACAAGTCCTGGGCGCTGTAATACATCGCGGGCGGGTCTTTGGGCACTTTGCTGAAGGCGTCGCCCGCCCGCTGCATCCAGAGCGTCCGCTCTCTGGGGGTGGGGCTGCTCTTGGCCAGTTCGGTGCAGTGCCTGCCCAGATCATAGTACCATTCAAAAAGCTTGAGTTTGGCGTTTTTCGGCGTGTCAAAGCTGACGGCCCATCGCATGGCGGTAACGAATTTCGATCGCACCGTCCTCGGGAGAGCCCGCTTCTTGCTGGTCTGGTACCACTTGGAATGCAGGTCCATGCAGATCGCGGCGTTCTTGGCCGCGGTGGGAGATTTCGGATGGTCCTTCCCAAGCAACGTGACTACGGCTATGAAGTGATCCGAGGCGTCCATCTGACGCCCCAGTTTATTCAACGTCATCGCCAACTGCCTGTGCGCTAAAGGCGCCAGTTTCTTCACCGCCGGATCGTCCTTGCGCCCCAGGAACGTCTCCAGCAGCGCCTTGCGCTTTTCATGGTCTTTCCCGACCGCCGCACCGCGAGCGATAATGTACAATTGCACCGAGTTAAGCTGGTTAATATCCTCGACATAGACCAGCCTATTGCCGAAGTAATTGATAAAGAACTGGCCGAATTTACTACCGTCCTGATGTTTGTCGAGCAGATTCGCCAGCACCGCCGCTCCCTCGGCGCGGTGTCTTTTCTTCTCGGTCGGATCTGTGCTTGTCGCAGCCCAGCGACGAGCCAGATACTCCTCCAGAACCGCTGAATACAGATCGACCTGAGCCTGCTGGTTCTCATCAAGCTTCGCTCCCGGTCCGGCCCAGAGTTTGGCTGCATCGACTTTGAATCTATTGACAGCCTGCACCGCATCGGAATACTTGCCCTGCTTGACCAGCGTTATGGGCAAGTCCATATACACCTGCAGCTTCGTCGCTCCGTCAGCCTTTGCGTAACGTTGCGGGGCGAGTTTATCGATTGCTTCGGCGTACTGCCCCAACTCACGATGAGCCACAGCCAGCAAACCGCGGGCATTATGCGTTACGCCGAATCGCTTGGTCTTCTCAAACGTCGGTAGACTATCCAGCACCAGTTGGAGCAGTTCGCGCCTTTGAGCCGTTCGTCTCTTCTGGTCGGCGGAGAGTTTGGCGAGATCGGCAGCCAGTTTGTCTTTGAGCTTCTGTCGCTCGGCAGCCTGGTCTTTGGCGATTTTAGCGCTCGCCGTTTGGAAAGCTCCGTTGAGCGCCGCCCGTTCGGACTCGTGAGCCTCCGCGTCGCCCAGCGCCATCGCACGATTCACATAGGTCCAGGTCGACCAGTACTTGGCGTCCCTGAGCAGGCGTTCGCCTCGGGAGCCCATGATCATCCAGACAGCGCTGTTCCCCTGCCAGTCCCGCAGCGAATCTTTGAGGTCGGCCTGCATATCTCGGAGATCTCGGGCCGCATCTTCGGTCATTCTCAGGACAACCTTGCGGTCTTCGCGATTGTCCTGGAGATTTCTAATCCTGCGCACATAGGGCCTGACAGCATGGTTCCCCGACAGATTGCCAAGGCAGAACCATATATCGTAGTAGAGATGTGCGGCCTTTGCGGCGTCGAGCAGTTTCCTGGTCCTGAGTTTTCCGGTGGCTTTTTCGGCGGCCTCGTCGGCGATCTCCAGGTCCTTTTCAGCTTGATCCAACGCTTTCGTCAGACGAGCGATGAGTTTCTCGCCTTCTTTCAGACACTCCGCCGGATTATTTATGCTCGCCATGAGCTTGATTTGCAGCCTAACCTGGAAAAGAGTCCCGCTGGGTGTTTTGTCGTCAGGAGAAACAAGCGGGACCAACTCAAGCATAGTGAACCTGTTGAGATTCTCCACCAGTTTGCCGTTATCCAACTGGTCGAACGGGCTGGAAGCTCCGCGTTTCGCCGCCGCCTGTCCGGGCGCGGAGGCTATACAAGCCTGCATCAACGCAAGAACCACCATGACTCTGAGAAAGACATCCCGCATACAAACGCTCCTTGCAAGGCTTCGTATCGTCTTCACGTCGTTTGATTCCTTCCGGTCGGTGAGAATCAGGGAATTCGTCACCGATCCGATCTCTGGTCTTACATCTTTATCGTTGTTTGAAAGTTTGCTCCAGCAGCCTGGTTGCAGGCTTCCACAACATATCGCCATCGCACCGCCCTGCCGGCATCGATCACCGCTATCGCGTCTTTGGTATCGCCTCTCCGCTTGCGGAGAGCATCCACGAGTTCCTGCGGGCTCCGCAGCAGGACCTCGCTCCCGTCGCCGACCTTGTAAACAACACTCTGGCAGGCATCCCCGACCGCACGGATCTCTACGGGGACAAATAATACGTTTTCTATCGGCTCGATAATGATCGGCCCGGGCAAGGAACCGGGCAGTTGCCCTTCGTCCTGCCTGAAAGTCGTGGTCAGCAGGAAATAGGTCAGCAGCAGGAATGTGACATCTATCATCGCCGTCATCGGCACGGAAACTCTTGCTTTTCGTCTGATCCGGCCTGAAGGCGGCTGTTGGCGACCGCTGTCGGCGTTGGGATCACTGTTTCCGATCGATCCTGCCATTTTGCCTGCTCCCTGTTGGACATCCGGCGGTCCGGCTACCGTCATGTCGTGTTCTGGAATGCAATGTTCTTGAATTCATTTGCGACAACCTGGTTGAATACCTCAACCACGTATTTCCATCGCACATCTCTTCTAGCGTTTATGATCACGGGGCTTTCCACGCCTCCTCTCTGCTTGCATCCGGCAAGAGCGTCCCTGAGTTCCCTGGCGGACTCAATCCTGGGGTTCTGACCGACGATTTCGTAGAAGACTCCGTCGTTGGCGATCCCTGTAGGATGCAGCAGTATTTTGATCGGACTCTGAAGCTGCTCGGGAGTCGACGCCCCGGATGCCCCTGCGCTGGGAAGCGTTCCGGGTATCTGCCCTTCAGTTTGACGGAAGGTGGTGGTCAGAATGAAGTAGATCAACAACTGGAACGTCACGTCGATCATGGCGGTCATGGGCACGCCGATTTTGGCCTTGGCCCGACCACGCTTGGCGCGAGGTGAAACATAATGGACTGTCTCGTCGCCTTCGATTTTCTTGATTGATCTAGCCATTTACTCTAATTACCTCGCAGCGACTAGGGCCCTTATTGGGTCAGCGCCGTTATGTTCATTTTCATCTCGACTCCCCGGATACTCGCGGCCGCGGCGGCTTTGAGGACCTCCTGCACGGACCCGAAATTCACGCGCCGATCCGCACGTATCTCAACATAGAACTCTTTGTGATCCTTATCCTTGGCTGAAAGGGCTCCCTGCCTGATCTGCCTGATGAGTTCGTCTCTATTGCGAGTCTTTATCGTCTCGCCGTTGATCATGTACTCCTTGGCCATGGATGACTGGACGGAGTCTTCGTCTTTCTTGTCCTGAGCGTCCGAGACAACGTTGATGATTATGCGATTGGGCAGTTCGTTCAGGGCCTTATCGTCCATAGCCTTGGACTTGTACGGGCGATGCAGTTCCAACTCGGCAAGAGCGTCATTCAGCACAGTGGCAGACAGGATGAAGAAAATGATCAACAGGAACGTACAGTCGATCATGGGAGTCATGTTGAACTCCACATCACCGCTCGAGTTTTTCTTGAATACTTTTGTTCTGGCCATTGTCACACTCCTCCGAACGCCCCGGACCGCGTAAACGCGGAAGGACGCCCGAACACACTAACTAAGCCGGACGGAATGTCGAGATCAGGTCCTGTGCGGCGACCATGGACTCACTGGTGACTGCATCGACCCGGTTTCTCATTACCGCGTAAACCGCCAGGGCGGGAATAGCTATCGCAAGACCCAACAGCGTTGTAACCAGCGCCACGCCGATAGACTCGGCCAGGTCAGCCGGATCGGCGGTACCGCCCGAAGCCGCCAGCGTCTGGAACGCCATGATCATGCCCCAGACAGTACCGAACAGACCGAGCATCGGGCTGATATTGCCTATGAGGTTCAACCATTCGATCTGGCGGAGAAGCTTGGTGGTGCGTTCTTCGGCGGCTTCCTCCATCGCCCGCTCCATAGCCGGGTATCCGTGCGAAGCGTCCGACAGACCCGCATGCACAACATAGCTCAGGAAGCTGGGCTCGTCAGCCGACATTTCGATCGCTTCACCGTACTGCTTCTCGTCAAACAGTTCGCGAATCTGACCGAGGACGACCGGAGGAAGGATGTTATCGCGACGGATCGTAATGAAATACTGCACGATAATCGCCAGTGTAAGAACACTCATCGCCCAGAGAATCCATCCGATAGTCCCGCATTGCACCATCAGGACATGGAAGTAATTAATTTCCACTGTTGCTGCCAACATAAACGTACTCCTTAGACTCTAAACTAAGTTAATCCGCCACAACGCGTCTCTCGTCCCTGGAGAGTCGCACTGCGGTCAGCGTTATTTCTTGACTCCGAGTTTCGCAAGCTCATCGGTGGCGGCTTTTCCGATGGGGGTCCCCGCATAGCTTGCGGCGACAGTCTGGTATGCTCTGACAGCCGCTCCCCGGTTGGGTTTTTCGGGCAGTGAGGCCATTATCTTTCCTGCGTTGAAGAGCGCTTCGGCCGCCCGCTCTGTGCCCGGGAAGAAGGTCGCCACCCGCATAAAATCAAGCGCTGCGTCCAGCATGAGCTTCTGTTTCTTCTTCTTGTCGGTCTCCGCCCCTGATTGAGCCAACAGTCCCTTACCGCGAATGGCGAGCGCTTCGGGCAAAGACTCCATCCCAAGCCCGTCCAACGCGCCTGTGACGGTCGAGACGGCGCCGGCGGGATCTTTTGCATCCAGAAGGGCTGTCGCCTTCAACACTTTCAGTTTGGGTTCACTGACGTCCTTCAGGATGACGATTACATCCTTGCTGCGTCCCTCGCGCAGCATCAGGCGCACCATCAGTTCCACCGCGGATGTGTGATACGGACCATCGCTTATCCTCGTCACGCTGGACTGGAGGATATTGACGGCTTTTGTGTTTCTCGAATCGCCCTTGGGCGCAAAGGTTGTCGGGCGACTGGCGAGAATACCCGCTGCACCCTTTTCGCGATCGGCCAGCAGCAACCATTGCGTGGTTGCTTCGTCGATCCAGCCCGCGCGATCGAGAGCACTGAGAAGGCGAAAGTTGATTATCATCTTCTGCCCGGGGGTGGATTTTCGCCCGGCGGCGGTTCGATACAACCGAATCGCCGCGGGATACTGGGTTGGTTTGTCCGTAGCGCCGGATGCGAGTTTGTCCAGTTTGCCCTGGAGTTCGACGATTTCGGCGGCCAGTTCGACACTCCTTGCCTTCTGGCGTTTGGCGAATGCGGGGTAGTCTTTAGCCTGGGCTTCCAGCGATTTGGCTTCGGTGATGGATTTCTTGGACTGGCGAGAGAGGTTTCCGGCTTCTTTTGAGAGCTTGGCGATCTGGGCTCTTCGAGCGGTGACCATTTCGCCCAATCGTTTCGCCTTCAATTCGAGCCCCTCGGCCTCGCTTATCCGCTTCTTGGACTCGTTTATCCTGTGCTTGGCGTGCTTCTCGAAATCCTTCTTTCTTTCTTTCCTTAGCTTAACGGCCTCACGCAGGAGTCTTGCGGCTTCTCCTCGTTTTTTGACGGCCTCTTTCTTGATCTTGTCGGCGTCCAGGTCGTCGGCCTGTTTCAGGAGTTGCCTGGCCTGGTTCCTGAGTTGATTGGCCTCGCCCTTCTTCTTCCTGCGGTCCAGAGCGACCGCTCGGCTTATAAGCTTCTTGGCTTCGCTGTAAAGTTTGGCGACTTTGGTCTGGGCGCTTGAGTCGAGTTTCCTAAGTTCGGCGGTCTGCTTGACGAGTTCTTTGGCGCTTTTCGAATACGCCTCGCCCTGGGCTCTGAGGCGTTTGGCCGTATCTTTGAGCCGAGTAACCGCCCCGGCCTCGTCGCCGACCTGGGTTTTGATCTTGGCGATCTCAGCTTTTCTAGTGTCAATCTGCTTGATGATGCTGTTGGCCTCGGACTTTCCGGCGGAACCCGAGATTAACTTCTCGGCCTCGTTGAAGCTGTCCATCCCGGTAAGCGTTATGCCTGTGATATCGTTGAACCTCTTTGACAGGGTGCTCCCTCTGGGTGTCTTGAAGACCACCACTCCGTCTTTGACTTCAAGGATAGTGACACCGGGATAGGTAAGCCTCCCGACAGATACGTCATCGCCCAGGCCCATCGAAGCAAGAGCCGCCAAAACACACAGGATTGTCACACAAGTACGCATAAGCACAAGCTCCCGGAATCTATTCATCCAGACTGACGTAGCGGTATTGACCGCCGTTTTCACTGGCAATTTGAGTCATGACGCGTTCGGCGATAGGCGGTCTCCAACCATACAGGAAAGTATTGATCAGGACGTCTCTCTTGACGCTGTTCCTGGTTCGTATGGTCGAAAGAACGGCCTCGTTGTCGGGGAAGGCGCCGTCAGTAAGCATGTAGATGATCTTGCCCGGTTTCCTGTTTGCCTTAGCCAGTACGTCAAAGGCGCGCTCGATGGCCTTGACCGGGTTGGTGGTGTTCTCGGCTTTGATTGTTTCGAGAAATTCGCTAAGGGCGATCTTATTCGATTCGGTCGGTCGCGACAGCCCCATTGGCTTCTTCTCCTTGGGGTCGCCCTCGGCGAACATGATCACGTGGAAGTCCTGTTCAGGATGGAGGTCCTTAACCGAGTTAATGATCTCTTTCTTGACGGCCTCGAAGGTGTCGAACATCGAACCGGATCGGTCGATAAGGTACACGATATGGTGTGCGTTGCCCCCGAGTCCGCCGAATCCCGATCGGGGACCAGACCCGCCGCCATCCGTAAGCCCGTAGTCCGCCAACGACCCGCCGCCCGCACCGGCTGCGGCGCCGATCAGTTCCGCCGTCTCGCCCGTTTCACCGTCATTGGGAACTTCCAGGTCGCGGTTGGAGTCGCCTGCGGCCTTCACTTTGCGGTGCTGCTGCTTCTGTTCCTGGGTCTTGTCGGTTCTACCTTCGCTGACTGATCCGCCGGGATTCTCGCTGAATATGGCGCTTGGTATTACTACGCTGTCCTCGAGATCTTCGGCTTGGGCGATCATCACCAGCAGGAAGAATATCAGCGCCAGCCCCACGTGGAAGAAGACACTGATCACCCAGGGCATGGAGTGAGCCATGATGGTCATCACCGCGTCGCCATCTTCCTGTTCTTCGAGCTCCTCCTCCTCTTCGTAGTACTCATCGTCTTGAGATTCGGAAACCGGAGGTTGAGCCGAAGGAGGCGGTCCGCCTTCGACCTGCGGTTGCGGAAGCGAAGCCAGCCCCGCAGGGACGACTACCGACGCGTTGCAGCTCGAACACGTAACCGTGGCGCCCGGTTCAGTGTCGATGTTAAGAAGTTGTCCACATTCATCACATTGAAATTCAATGCCCATAGTAAGGACTCCCAGTAATTCAAGGGAAGGCCCAACCAGCGGGACCGGTGTTTCGCTAACACCGTCCGCCAGCTACCTTCGGGTTCAGGAAGGAATAGATATTTATACCATTTGGAAATACCGACAGCAATAAATAAAGTTTGCAAAATGCGAGGGAAAAACAAAGATTCACGCCTCCCGAACTCCCCGGTCGCGGTTTCGACCGGAAAACACGCTTCCCCAAGCCGCGGCCGATCAACCGCGGACCCCCGTCGGCGGGAACAACTCAACAGTCTACCGTCGCTCATGGCCTCCACCTCGGGCGGGAAAACGCTGGCATTGGAGCAAAAGCTTGCCTATAAACTTAGACGCAGTACACCGGCGTCGGTTCCCTCGGATACAGCAACATAAAAACATAACGCTATTCAAACGCTCCGAGCGTCCGAAGCACAAAACGCAGCACACCAAACCGCGAGGGTGGCGGAATTGGCAGACGCGCCAGGTTTAGGTCCTGGTGTCCAATGGACATGCGGGTTCGAGTCCCGCTCCTCGCAGTAGCCCGTCGCAACGCAACGCGGCGGGCGAACTAATATTAGGCCGGGAGGCCAGTCTCGGGCAACTAACCTCCCGGCACGTCGTTTGCGCCGAGAACACCACGGCGCTGAACATTGCAGAGGTTATTCATCGCGACTGACGAAGCGGTACTTACCGCTGTTTTCGGAGGCTATCTGACTGAGGATTTTCTCGGCGATCGGAGGGCGATTCCCGTACAGGATCGCGTTGACCCGTACGCGACCGGCGGTGTTTCTCAGACGGATCGCCTTCAGGACCGCTTCATTGTCGGGGAACACGCCGTCAGTAAGTAGATGGATAATCGCCGCCGGACTCCGCTCAATCGCATCAAACGCACGATTGATCGCAGGCACGGGATCGGTCTTGCCCCAGGCTCGAATCGGCTGAAGGAACTTGACCAGTCTCAATTTCGCATCGTCGGTCGCAGGCGTGATTCCACCAGGCGTGTTCTCCAGAGGTTTCCCCTCGGCGAACAGAACAACGTGGAATCGCCTGGTGGGACGCATTTCAGCAACCGACATGAAAATCTCCCGCCGAACCGCATCAAACGAATCAACCATCGACCCGGATCGATCGATAAGATACACCACGTCAGGATGACGACCGCACTCAATGGGAATGGGAGGCGTTGGATCCGGGATACCAAAGAACTTTCCGTCGCCTCCGGCCGGGCCTCGGAGTTTCGCCGGGTTCTTGTCGGGATCAAGCCCCGCCAGAGACGCCGGGCCAACCACATCCTGCAACGGTGCGTCCTCAAGCCGCACGTTCCTCGTCCTGTGCTCGTTGCCGAACTGCCCTCGGCGGATGCGTCTTGTATCCGGCGACGGCGAGGGGCGAGGAGGGTCTGGAGTCGGTACCGCTATTGAGTGATTCGGGTCGTATACATTCGGCAAGTGACTCGGGATTTCGGGAGTGTCGAGCACGGCGATCATGGCCACGAACATGAAGATTATCGCCAGTGCGACATGGAGGCACAGACTCATCAACCATGGCATGTATCCGGCCATAGCTGACAGCACGGCCGGACGACGGACGCGTGCATGAGGACCGTCGTCTGCTACGGTGGGCATCGGAGTATCGATCTGCGGATGAGGCAGAGACGCCAAGGCCGGAGGGACAACCAGCCTGGCTCCGCATTCGGGGCATTTGAGCACACAGCCTTTTGTGGGATCGTCACCGTGACGATTGCAAAGCGCCTGCTTGCATTCGGGACATCTGAATCGCGCGGCCATGGCATTGTCTCCCTTTGTGGTTGGGGCGCAGAAGCGCCGGTGAACAGTAAGTTCATTCAATTAGACGCGCTGGTTGATGTGAAAGTTCCGAACGATTTGCACGAATTGGAAAAAGTTTTTGGTCGGTCGATAGAAAAACGCAACGGCCCGAAAGGGCCGTTGCGTCAGGTTGCTGTTGGATGTATCCCGGTCTTACGGGGAGGATTACCGGCTGGCGGTTTCCTCGACTGGCGCGACCAGACCTTTAGCGGGCCTTGTCGCTCGTTCGGCTTGGAAGCTAAGGATCGAAACGTAGAAGAAACCGAACGCAAAGATCAGCAGGAACGGGGCTGTCAGCGCCGCCTGGATGTATATCACGGAGAATACAGCACAAACGGTCATGTATATCCCGAACGCAAATTCGATGTAAGGCAGGAGTTTTCGAGATTTGCGTTTGGTAGTCGAACTGGCCGCAGCCCGACCGCCCTGACCGTATTTAGGCGTGCGTACGAATTCACTCTGCTTGCCCGCAAGAGCCTCGATGATGGCCTTGCTGTTCGATATGCAAATTCCAACGCCCAGCGCCATCAGCATAGGCATGAACTTAAAGACCGTTCTCCAATCGCGCGACAACTGCAACTGACTGGCCAGATAGAATACGAACGCCGACATCGTGGCAAGCACAAACACGCCCATGTCAACTACGGTTCTCCAGATCGACCCGTCCTGGACGACTACCGTCCGCAGGAAAATCGCCGGGAACAGCATTATCACCAGCGCGAACATGTATATGTGCAGGCAGAAGCCCGTCAGATGGAAGAAGCTTTCAATCTTCACCTTCAGAGGGGCCTTGGAAAGCATGATCTTGGGCAGGAGCTTCAGAGCAACCTGCGCGCCGCCCTTGGTCCAGCGGAACTGCTGGGCCTTGAAGGCGTTCATCTCCGGAGGCAGTTCGGCCGGTGCGGTGACCTCGGGAAGGAAAACGAACTTCCAGCCCTTTAGCTGGGCTCTGTACGAAAGATCGAGATCTTCGGTAAGGGTGTCGTGATGCCAACCTCCGGCGGCGGCGATCGCGGTTTTTCGCCACGTACCGGCCGTACCGTTGAAACTCATAAACCGTTCGCTGCGGTTACGGGCGACGTGCTCAATGGCGAAATGCCCGTCCAGGAATATTCCCTGGGCTTTGGTCAACCAACTGTCCTCGCGATTCAGATGCTCCCATCTGGTCTGCACTACGCAGACATCCGGGTCGCTGAAATACTGAATGGAACGCTGCAGGACATCAGCGCGGGGTATGAAATCGGCGTCGAAGATCGTTATGAATTCACCGGTGACGTGAGGCATGGCTGCGTCGAGCGCTCCGGCTTTATAGCCTGTCCGATCATCGCGGTGGAGATACTGTATATCGACCCCCTGGGCCTTGAGGCGGTCAACCGTGTCTTGGGCGATCCGACAGGTTCCGTCAGTGCTGTCGTCGAGCACCTGTATCTGGAGTTTCTCGCGCGGATAATCGATCCGAGCGGTCTCTTCGATGATTCTCCTGGCCACCGCTTCCTCGTTATACATGGGCAGTTGGACGGTGACTCTGGGCAGTTCGGTGAATTGGCCCGCCGGCGCGGGGGCTTTGTGTCTATGGCGGAGGAACAAGTAGACGATGACATACCGGTGCAGCCCGTAAACGGACACCATCACCAGCACAAAAGTGTAGAGCGACATAAAGGCAGTCTGCAAAACGTCCGCGATGTTCATGGCTGTATATTTCCCTGCAGGCCGGTAAGTTCGCTCCGGCGAGCCTGACCGGCCCTGGAGCCTGTAGACGTAGGTATGGTATACATCCCCCCCACTGCCCGTCAAGGAATCTTTTGCAATGAAGTTCTTGTCAATTCGTTAATTACCTACGTATACTTAAGTACGGTTGCTGGTGAAGCCTGCATGAAAGGTGGCGGTTGCGTTACATAGATATGCATAATCGCAGTCGGCGCAGCGGGGCTGTGTTGGTGATGGCTCTTCTGGGAATGTCGCTTCTGGTGGCGTTGATGTTCTACGTCTACAACGTTGGGGACCGAGTCAACGATCGCCTGTCGCTGCAAAACGCCGCAGACTCCGCCGCCGTCAGCGGAGCCGGATGGATCGCCCGCTCAATGAACACCACCGCGATGAACAACGTAGCCTCGGCGAGGGTCCTTGGTATCCTGCCCGTGCTGGACGCCTTCCCGCTGGCCAGCGAAATCACCATCCACGAAATAGACACTATCGCAGACGGACTCGACGCGCAGACCGACAGCCTGCAAGCCCTGCTCAACTCAATACACGAACCGGGGCTGGAAAGCAGCCTGCCAGGCATGCGGGAGCTGCGCGACAGACTCAGAGCACAGGGCGACATCATCCGCCCGTTCGAGAAAGCTATCAACGGCGGGGGGTTCTCGATGGAGGAAGCAACCTACTGGCGTATTCCAGGCGAAAGCGGACCTCCGCCCCACGGGACTATATGGAAGGCCGCCAGGGCGCTTGAAGAATACTCCCAAGCCACGCTGGATTCGGCCGGACTTCTCGCCCAGTTCAATGCGGGACGATTCGGAAAGGAAAACGAAGCGAAGACCGCAATTCTGATACCCGTGATCCCGGAGATCCCCCACAAGAGAGGCACGTACGACGACTTCGAACCAACTATCGACGGGCACGTTAGGGTCTGGGGCGAAAACGGGGAATCGAATGGCGAGATGAAGCGTTCCGGACAGCACGGAGGGGGAATCCCGGACTTCGCATATTTCCACCGCATGGGACCCTGGGCCAGAATGTACCCATGGCGCCACGCTCACAGAGCAAGAGTATACACCGGAATGAGAGCCGTCTCATCGCGCCAGCGGATACCGGGCACAGGGACCACAACACGGGTGTGGAAAGGCCCCAGCCCAGAACGTCGCGCCGTACTGGCCCGAGGCGGTAAAAGTTCTCTTCCGGGAGTGGGAAGCTCCGCCAGGAGAGGAGGCCGGAGCGGATCCGGACGCAATTCCGGAGGCTGGAGGACCATAACAACCGGAGGGAAATACCGGACAGTCCTGCGAAACGTGCCCACCTACAAGTGGGTCACGGACGGATACACAACTTACGGGCCCATGTACTGGGCGATGCAACGTGTTCGAAGGTACGCATTAGAGCATCTGCCCGACACCAAGTTCTACGACTACACCAACCGGATCGCGAACGTGAAAGTGGGTTACATGTTCCCGGGCAAGGGCCCCAAGGCTATGGAGGTAATCCACTACGCCAACTGGGTGACCGACTACGCCAAGGCGTTGGAACTGGCGCAGGTTCCGGAAACTCGCGTCACTGAAACAATCCTGTACTACTTCGACATCGCCTCTTCCGTACCCGAATCGTCGGGGGATTTCCTCAAACCCGGAACCTTCCGCACAAACGGCGGATTGGCGCTGATGTCGCGGGCGCCGGGCTGGCATGACCCGGCCACCTTCGACGGACATCGCCCCGGAGCCAAACTCGTCTGCAACTACATCTGGAAGGCAACCGACACGTACGAGACCACCGAAGACCCTGAGATCGGCATCGAGTACAAGGGCGGACCGGTCGATCCGGACACCGGTATGCCAAGCAGTCCGGTGTTCCAGAAAGTCTACGTAATAGAGTACTCCATGTTTGGGGCGATAGATGTAGGCGGGGAGGTGCAGGTGTCCAACCCGTTCAATTGGAGCGACGGAGAATACGACGACCTCCCAGCCCCGCTGCTTATAAACACAGACGATTACGCAGATTACGACAGCGACAACCCGGATGTTAATCTTGGTGTTCGCAGGTCGAACTTCGCCTTCCTTGCGTTGTCGAGACGTCCGAATGATGCGGGATTCTGGCCTCAGCGGTTCCGCGGCGCCAACCCCACCAACGCAACGACCACACTTGCCCAGGCGAAGGTGTTCAACAATACCAGCTGGGGACTCTGGACCCAGGAGTGGCAGGTGCAATTGACGCCGGTAAACCGATGGGCTCAATGGACCGAGAGAATCGAAGACGATTTGCCCCGGACGTCAATGACTCACGGCGCCGTCGGCGCGGGCGAACTGCACGAGATTCTGCAATATATGCAGGCCTTACCGCCCGAATTGGCCGAAAAATTCATAGGGCATTAGTTGCTGCGGACCATATGAAACCATATGCTCCGCAGTGGTCGCACGGCCGTGCGGCGGGTCGTGAATAATGAAGCGATATTCTATGGATTTTGGGGCGTTCGACCAGATAGAATAGATAAAAGAGGCATACCATGCTTTACTGCAAGAAAACGAACCGAACGGAGCGTAGTGGAGCAGTGTTGGTTATGACCCTTCTGGGCATGACACTGCTGGTGTCGCTTGTTATCTACGTGTACAACGTCGGAGACCAGGTTAACAACCGCCTGGCGCTTCAAAACGCCTCAGATTCCGCCGCCGTAAGCGGAGCCGGATGGATGGCCCGATCGGCCAATACGACGGCGATGAACAACGTGGCGATCTCAAGACTGCTGGGGATACTTCCTGTAATGGATGCATTTCCCCTGTCCAGTGAAATGGCGCTGGGAGAAATTGCGGAATGGGAGCGAGGCCTAAGCCGCCAGGTGTCGGCGTTGCAGACCTTCATGCAAACCGCGCCAACGCAGGCCCTGGCTAAAACGTTGCCCGGAATGATCGAACTGCAAGAGCGAATGGCCACGCAAAGAGGCATCCTCGCTCCGTTCAAACGAGCGCTGGTTGATGAATCATTCGACATGGAAACCGTCACTAACTGGCGGGCTCCTGGTGTGGGCGGACCGGCGCCTCACGGAACGTTGTGGCAGGCGGCGACAGCGTTGGACGACTACTCGGTGGCGACTATGGACGCATCGGGACTTCTGGCGCAATTCAACGCCGGACGCTTCGGAAAGGCCAGCGACGCCGAAACAGCGATACTGATCCCGGTGATACCGGAGATACCCAACTATCGCGGAACGCTGGATGACTTCCAACCAACTCTCGAGGGACGAATCACCGTTCGGACCAATGGCAGCTCGACGTCGGGAACTATGAGGCGCACGGGCTCAAACGGCGGAGCGATTCCGGACTACGCATACCACCACCGCCTGGGACCCTGGGCCAGACTGCTGCCCCGACATCCCTGGCGAGTAGAAGAGAAACGCGCCACCGCGTGGAAATGGGTCGCGGGAATCACTCCGTCGCGAAACCCCATCCAGGCGCGGGGCGGACGGGGACAGCTGCCCGGCAGGGGGCACTCGGCCAGGCGGGGAGGCCGCAGCGGAAGAAGCATCGGGCACGGGCATTACGTCCCGACCGCCTGGGAAGTTTACGGGTACTCCACCAGGGGACCGTACTGGTGGGGAATGTGGCGGGTCCATCGATACGCACGCGGCTGGGACGCCTACGACAACTATGACGTAAACAGGACTCGCAACCACGGTGAGTTGCCCGACACCAATTTCTACGAGTACATGAGAAATGTATCGAAGATCAAGCTGGGATATATGTTCCCCGCATCGGCGGCGCCCCAGATAGGCCAGTTAGTCCACTACCCGCTGTGGAAAACCGATTACGCCGAAGCACTTGTTCTGGCCCAAACGCCCGAAGTTAGAATAACCGAGACGATCCTCTATTACTTCGACATCGCATCGAGCGTACCGGAGACTTCTCCCGACTTCCTGACGCCGGGAACGTATATGACCAACGGATCGCTGGCGTTGGCGGCACACCACAGGGGATGGCATGACCCGGCGAGATTCCGCCCGGACGCAACGCTGGTGTGCAACTACATCTGGAAATCAAAGGACGAGTACGAGATCACCGAGTATCCCGAAATTGGGATACATCGCGAGGAGATCCAGGACGGCAACAGGGTCGATGCTAACGGCAATCCGGTGATGGTCGCGAAATTCCATCCGGTCTACATGGTCGAATTCTGCATGTTCGGCGGAATCGATATCGGTGGAGAACGTGAAGTATCGAATCCATGCAACTGGAGTTCGAGTGAGTTGGAGGACCTGCCCGCACCGCTCCTGATAGACACCGAGGAAGGCGACTACGATCCGGAGACCAACGACGTGGACGCCGGAGTCAGGCGAGAATACTTCGCATACCTGGGCATGGCCAGACGCAACGCAGACGCACAGGTCTGGGGACGTAAATTCCAGGGCGCCAATCCCTCAAATGCGATCCATACGCTGTCGCAGGCGAAGGTCTTCAATAACAAGAGCTGGGGGCTGTGGACGCAGGACTGGCAGGTGCAGCTGACTTCGCTGAACGGATACCCCGATTGGGTCCAGAGGGTCGAGCGAGACCTGCCCAAAACCGCGCTGACCGAAGGTGCCGTCCGCCCGGCCGACCTCGAAGGAATACTGGAATTCCTCAAGGCTCTCGCAGGCGGCAATCTGGCCGGTAAGTTCTTGGGGCATTAATCCCGCCCCGCCCCACCGCAGCACGCGCAAATCTCCCGCTACTGACGTTCAGATGAATGTAGCAACGGTGCGCCTCGTTGCGCCCTAGGTGAGCCTGAGCCGCCCGCATCATGCAGTCGGCGTCGCTCGCTAGTGAATCGGGAGTCTACAGTTTGCTTCTGATCCCTTCGGCCAATTCCTCCATAAGCCCTGGAGCGTAGGAACCCGCCGGCCAGTTGAAGCTGAATTCATCGCCCTCGTTGCGAGGTATGACGTGAAAATGGACGTGCATAATCTCCTGATGAGCGACACGACCGTTGTTCTGCAGCACGTTGACACCCTGACAGGAGGTCGCAGATTGCACTGCTTTGACCAGTGCGGGCAGGTGCTTCAGCATACGACCGGCTTGATCGGCGGGCATTTCGTCGAGCGTTTCGGCGTGCATCTTGGGAATCAACAGCACGTGACCATCGGCCAGCGGGCCAATGTCCATAAACGCAACGCAGGTATCGTCTTCGAGAACTTTCACAGCCTGGATCTCACCGGCGACGATTTTGCAGAAAAGACAATCGCTGTCAGCCATAACATTTCTCCTTACCTGCATCACTCTACGCAGATACCCCATCGCCGTCAATCGCCAACCGCCCGGACAGCGTCACAAAAGGTTCACAGTTTTCCGACTGGTCTCCCGCCCGCCTGCGAAATCTTCGCGTCGCACGGAAAACATCGGCGCCCCCTATCAGACAGTCTGAGCGACTTTTATATATCCACTCCTTTTGATCTTTGTGGCATATCTGTCTCCGGCGCGGGTGTCACATGTGCGGGAACTGTGTACATGCTGCCAGCTTGGCCAAATGTGAGGCTCAGGGCTTCGGTTTGGTTGCGGGAGTTTGGCTGATTCTCTTGATCGCCTCGGCCGCAGCGTCTCGGATTTGCTTGTCTTGGTCCTTTAGCATCTTGGTAAGAGCGGGGAGTGCAGTTTTTGCAGCCGGACCGATGTTTCCCAATGCTTCGACCGCACGGAGGCGCAATTTCCTGTCGGCGTGTTTCAGCGCTCCGGCCAGGACTGTAACGGGGTCTCGCGTGGGCGGAGCGGCGGCCTTGAGAGCCCTTATTATGTGTATCTTGCCGTCGTCGACCTTGTATGTAAGCTTCCCCGGTCCGGCAGCGTCGACGAGTATCAGTCTCAGGGCGATGTCGAATGTTGTTTTTCCGAGATGCACGTTGATAGGCGTCTCCGGTCTTACGCCCAAGGGAGCAAGTGCTTCCCAGTCTATTTCGATCTTTGCCCCTGAGACATCGTAAAGGAATTCCTGGACCTGCGACAGTTGCATGCCCCCAAAGTTGAGTTTGGATACTCTGGTCTGGAGGAGTTTGACAACGGCCTTGTTTTCCGCAGGCTTTTTTCGACCAATCGGCGGCTGCGCGGAAATCGCACTGGTAATTAGTCCCAGGCGGTCTCTAGTGGTAACGACGGTAGTTCCGTTGACAACAATGCAGTCAACTCGGGAGTCGCCGAGATCGTCTAGTATCTCATCCCAAACACGGGCCATCGCGGTGCGGGGAAGTTGAACGTTTATTGTCGTAGCTGGCACGAAAGACAACTCAGCCAATCCACGCCAGTCAACAACAATCGACGAGTCGGTGACATCGCGCATGAACTGGAATACCTGTGAGATTTCCATGTCGGTAAATGTAAGCCGGCTGGCATCCGAGCGCCATGATTTCGGAACGCGAGGCCCGACGGCAATGGCCATAACAGCTCGCCGCATCAGTTCCAGGCGATATTTCTCGGGAACGGTTGATTGTCTTTTCAGAAAAGCCATTGCCGCCTTCGGCTCCGAGATCATCTGCATGACAGCTTCACTTGCCCAGTCAGCAAACTTGGCTTCATCGCCGCCCAGTTGCTTCAGCAGGATATCGAGAGCATCTTGTCCGGTGGCTCGCCCAAGGGCTGCTGCAGCCAATCTGCACGTGTAAACATCCGGAGTTTTGATGCTGTCTCGCAGGGCCTTAAGAGCTTTCGGGCCGCCGATCGCACTTAGAGCACACAACGCGGATCTCGCCTGTTGGAGGCGATTCTTGGCGACAGTTTCAAGGAGGCCGGGCAGGAAGTGCTCAGCGACTGTGCCCAAAGACTTGCCGCTGTCCCGCACAATACCCTTGCGGTCGACCAGGCACTTAGTGACGCGGCCGGTTCCCCTGTCTCTGGATTCGAAGACGTATATCCCGTTTTCTATCTTGGGCTCTCTGGGGAAAACGGCCGGGATAACGTAGTTGCTCTTCTTGTCGATCACTCCCCATAGTGCATCATCGAGGCCGTCAAGATTCATCCGACAAACCACCGCAAGCCCGCGATCAAAGTCCCGAGCGCCCTGGAACTGCGGTTGGATCACCATCTGCGCAGACTTGTCAATGTAGCCAAATCTGCCGCCCAGACGCGCGGCGGCCAGCGACTCACTGAACGACCTGGCCGCCTCGAATCCTTGCTTGAGAACAACCTTACCGCTTGTGTCAATGTACCCCCATTTGGCGTCCTTACGTTTGTCGGCCGGCGGGAACTGCACCGCTGCAAGTTGTTCGGAGAAGCCCAGAGCGTCAGGGAATTGCGGTTTGACGGCAAACGTTCCGTCTCGGTTGACATATCCCCAGAGCGTGCCGGCCTTCACGGAGGCCGGACCTTTGGCGAAGTCGCCAACCTTTGCGAAAACGGGGGGAACCGTGAGCTTTCCAGATTCATTTACGAATCCCCATCTTCCTCTCGATATTACCTTGGCCATTCCGCCGACAAATCTGTTGTCGATCCCGTCAAGTTGGGCGGGAATGACTATTCGCCCGTTGGCGTCCTTGAGCCCGCACTTGGAAAACATCTTAAATGCGGCCAGTCCGTCTCGGAAATCCAGTGCGTTGTCGAATTTGAGATCGGAAATGAACTCACCTGACTTGTCGATGTACCGCCAGGCTCCGTTGGTGATCGAGTAAGTTCCGTAGCTTCCAATCTCGCTGTCGCTGAAGGTTTTGTAGTAGTTGCCGCCAATGTTGACTCGGGCGCGGTTGTTCCTGAAGACACTGGCTCCGTTGAATTGCGGGGCGATGGCAATCTTGCCCTTGGTGTCGATATAACCCCACTTCCCGTCAATGCTGACCGCAGCCAGTCCACAGGAAAACGACATTATGTATTTATACTTAAGCGGTATGACAACGCGGCCGCTCACGTCGACCCAGCCCCAGAAGGAGCCCTTTTGCACACTGGCAAGCCCATCGCTGAATGAGCGGACTTGATCGTATTTCGCCTCGATAACGATCTTGCCTGTCTTGTCTATGAAACCGTAATCCCCGTCCTCTGTCATAAACGCGGCTCGACCGTTGCTGAAATCAAACAACCTGTAAAATCTAGGCGCGATAACCAGATTGCCCTTCTTGTCTATGCACCCTTCCTTTTCCGATTTACGAACTCTGGCGAGTCCTTCGGAGAAATCGCCCGTGAACTCCCCGCCTTCTCCGTTTGTTATAGTCCACTTGCCGGACTTGTCTATAAAGCCGGACAGATTGCCTCTGACCGCATAGGCAAGACCGTCGCGGAAGCTTCTGACGGAGGAAAACCGCAACGGGATGGCTAGAGTCCCTTTCTTGTCGATGAAACCCCAAGGTCCGAAATACCTATCACGACTTCGTCCGTACCAGGCGTGTTCATGGCTCCACCAACCATCATCCGGCGCGTGATTCCAGTCTAACGGCCGGGCGAGATAGTACGAGCTTCTTGACTGCAAATACATTTCGAAGCGTTGAAATTGACGGGGCGTCATGGGTGCGGCGATGGCGGCAAGACTATCGGAAACATCTTCCGCCCGTGAGTAGTTCTGGGCGGCGACGACTTTGCCTTTCTTATCTATGAAACCCCACCGGGCTTTGTCAGGTGTTGCAATGACATCAGATACCGCGGCCAGTCCGCCGGAGAAGCTGCGGGACATGAATGGCTGAAAACCGTCTGCTATTACAATCTTACCGCTGGCATCTATGTATCCCGACTTGCCGGGCACGTAGAACACCTCGAACTTGCCGAGCATGCGTTTGGGCTGAGTCGTCTGGGCCGCGGACGTACTGCAGATCAGCAGTGCTGCAATGAACGTACTCGTAAGGGCAAGTGTGCGGTTCATTCGCTGATCTCCGATCCGCATCCAGGTGAATTCACGTCGCAGGCGCAACCCCGCCGTTTCGTGGGGCCCCGCGTGTCAGGCAGTTGTACTATTGTCCCGCTCGGATGATCGCTTCGTCAACATAATTGTGCAGATCGTATTCTCTCAGAGAATAAACCGATACAAAAAGCCCTCGGAGAGCTTTCCGAGGGCTTGGGGTATATTGCGATTGAACGCCAATGCGATCGCTAGTCTTTATCCTTCTCTTCTTCGTCGGCGGGTGCTTCTTCTGCAGGTGCTTCTTCTGCAGGTGCTTCTTCTGCAGGAGCCTCTTCAGCGGGTGCTTCTTCTGCAGGAGCTTCTTCTGCAGGAGCCTCTTCAGCAGGAGCTTCTTCTGCAGGGGCTTCTTCTGCGGGAGCTTCTTCTGCGGGAGCTTCTTCAGTTGCTTCTTCGGGAGTTTCGACGGGGGCCTCTTCGACAGTTTCGGCCGCTTCGTCAGTCTGGGGTTCTTCGGCGGGTTCTTCGGCGGCGGGCGCTGCGGGCGATTCGATACCTTCAGCAGCTTTGAGGCGTTTTGCCGCTCGTGCGCTGCGTCTTCCATCTCCGCCCAAACCAGCCCTTGAGGGCTCATCTTCGATCAACTGCAGAATAACCTGCTTTCCGGCGTCTCCGATGCGTCGCTCGGCCAGGTGGATTATCCGCGTGTATCCGCCCGGTCGGTCGGCGTACCTGGGAGCGATAACGTCGAACAATTTCTGCACGACAGTCTGCTCCTGAAGCTCGTAATCATTGGTCTTGTCGTCGTAGTCGTACATATCACGGTCCTGCAGGCGTGAAATTACCTGCCGGCGTGCGTGCAGCGTACCCTTCTTGGCGACGGTGATCAGTTTTTCTATGAACCGCTTGAGGTACTTGGCTTTGGCTTCCGTGGTGCGAATCGCTCCGTGCTGGATCAGGGAAGCCGCCATATTCCGTCGCATCGCAGTGCGGTGCTTGGACGTGCGGTTAAAGTGCTTGGTTGCTTGTCGATGACGCATCGGTGAAAATCCTCTCAGCCAGCGGCTGACTTACTCGGGCATCTGTTCGTCGTCGCCCTTTACATCAGGGAGAGGCACATTCATGCCGAGCGACAGGCCCAGGTCCTGCAGCTTTCGTTTGACTTCTCTCAGCGAAGTCTTACCGAAGCTGCGAATCTGCAATAGTTCTGTTTCGGGGCAATTCGCCAGCTGCCCAACTGTCTGGATGTTTCCGGCCTCGAGGCAATTGTTGCTCCGCACGCCCAGTTCCAGTTCGTGAACGCTCATCGAAAGTTTCCTGAGCAGTTCGGAATCGATTTCTTCGTGGTCTTCGCCCGGCGCGGCTTCGACAACCTGCTCGCCAAGTTCGAAGTACTGAACGAACGGATTGAGGTGCTTTCTGAAGATCTTGGCGGCCTCAACCAGCGCCATTTCCGGAGTAATCGTACCGTTGGTCCAGATTTCCAGGAGCAGGCGATCGTAGTTCGTTCGCTGTCCGACTCGAGTGTCTTCGGTGCGGTACCGCACTCGCGTGACCGGCGAGTAGGAGGCGTCGATGTAAATTCGCCCGAGTTCCTGATCGGCGTCGGGATCGTACATTTGCTCGGCGGGGATATATCCCCTACCGCCCTGCACAACCATTTCCATATCGAACTTCACATCGTCTGTGAGGGTGGCTATCACCAGTTCGGGATTGATGATTTCGATGGCGGGATCCGCCTCGATCAATTCCGCAGTGACAACGCCCTTGACCTCGCTGTGAAGCCTCATGGTCTTGGGTGTGTCCGCGTGCGACTTGACCACGAGTTGCTTTATGTTCAGGACGATGTCGGTGACATCCTCCATCACGCCCGGCAAGGACATGAATTCGTGGTCGGCGCCTTTGATTTTTGTGCTCGTAACGGCCGCGCCCTGGAGGCTGCTGAGCAGGATTCTTCTGAGCGCATTGCCGACCGTCGTTCCGAATCCGCGTTCAAACGGTTCGACCGAAAATCGACCGTATGCTGGAGTCGAAACGTCCTGATCGTTAACAACCCGCGTGGGTAATTCTAGACCGCGCCACCTGATTCGCATTACCTATGCTCCCGTCCATTCGGATCGCAAGAAGGATTATTGATTTTGATTACTCTTCCCGACTCAGGGAACTATCGGCTACAGAATTCTACTACCAAGTTCGCTTCTACGGGGATCATTACGTCGTCTTTCGACGGTACGGCGATTATTTCTCCGGAGAGCTTGGCCTGGTCGAGCTGCAACCAGTTCTGCACTCGCGGTTCGCCGAGTTCATCCAGGTTCGCCCGGATAAGCGCCTGCGACCTGTCTGAGGGTTTAACGGTGATCTTGTCGCCTACGCGAACTCTATAACTGGCGATATTTACGCGCCTGTCATTGATATAAATATGCCCGTGGCAGATTACCTGACGAGCGGCCGGTCTGGACGGAGCCATACCGAGCTTGTGAATAACGTTGTCGAGTCGGCGTTCCAGCAGGCTCAGCAACGCCGCGCCGGTATCGCCCTTGGAACCGCTGGCCTGGCGGTACAGATTCATGAACTGTCTGTCCCGGATACCGTAGTAGCGCTTAACCTTCTGGGTTTCACGAAGACGCAGGCGATACTCGCTGCCCCTTCCACGACGCCATGAATGCATGCCCGGCGGAACCATTCGCCGTTCGATCTTGCCGCTTTCACTGCGGGCGCCTTTCAGCATCAGGTTGATGCCTTCCCGGCGGCTGAGTTTGTCTGTCGGACCTGTATGGCGTCCCATTTATCTATCGCTCCACTAGTCGAACTTCTATCTGTTTTATGTCGAGTCTAGACTCGGCGTTTCTTTCTCGGTCTGCATCCGTTATGCGGGACCGGAGTTACGTCTTCTATCGACGTAATCTTAATCCCGGAGGCCTCGATGGCCCGAATAGCGCTTTCTCGTCCGGATCCCGGTCCGTTGACGAGCACTTCGACTTCCATCATGCCCATTTTTTTTGCGCTCTGCGATGCGGTTTCGGCGGCGCGCTGAGCTGCAAAGGGCGTGCTCTTGCGGCTTCCTTTGAAGCCGATCGTACCGGCCGACGCCGAGCAAAGCACATCGCCATTGACATCCGTAATGGTGATCTGGGTGTTGTTGTAGCTGGCGCGGATATGGGCGATGCCCTTCGTGACGCCTCTGCGTTGTCTTTTGCTTTTGGCCATGACCTACCGCATCTCCTTGACCGACTTCTTGCCTGCGACGGTCTTTCGAGGACCTTTTCTGGTTCTCGCGTTAGTCTTTGTTCGCTGTCCGCGAACGGGCAGTCCGCGACGATGCCTCAGTCCGCGGTAGCAGGCGATATCTCTGAGCCTTGCTACGTTCTGCTGAACCTGGCGCCGCAACTGACCTTCAATAATGAAGTCATCTTCCAGGATACCGGCGATCTTGGAGAGCTGTTCTTCGTTAAGCTCCTTAGCCGGCGTAGTCGGGTCAATGCCCGCCTTCTCGCAGATCATCTCCGCAGACTTCGGACCGATCCCGAAGATATACTGCAAAGAGTAGATCGTTGCTTTATCGTTTGGTATGTCAACACCTGCCACACGCGGCATGTTAATCTCCTTGGCTGTTTATCGCAGTATCAACGTCGGTCGGGACCAAGCTGCACACGGTCCACACGCCCGACGACCGCACCGGGAGCCTATCCCTGGCGTTGTTTGTGTTTCGGGTTATCGCAAATCACGCGCACGACGCCTTTGCGCCGGATGATTTTGCATTTTTCGCAAATTCTTTTAACTGATGCTCGAACTTTCATCGTTCTATCCGTCCCGTTGCCGTCGAATCACAGGCCTTTCGAGGCCCTCGATTCGCGTCAACATTTAACTTCCATCTGTAAGCACTGTCGCCCCATCGGGCGTTATCGCTATCGTATGTTCAAAGTGCGCCGAGGCCGCCGAATCGCACGTTGCGACCGTCCAACCGTCACGGAGACACTTAACGTCGGCCGATCCGAGGTTCACCATCGGTTCGACAGCAAGGACCAATCCGTCTTCCAGAAAAATGTCACGCCGCCTTAGATCCGGCGAGACAAAATTCGGAACCTTCGGGTCCTCATGCATTTCCGACCCAATACCATGTCCTACAAACTCGCGGACCACCGAGAAGCCTTCGCCCTCGATATAGCCCTGCATCGCTTCGGCGACGCTGGACCACTTTAGTCCCGGAGCCGACATGGCAACGGCCATCGCCAGCGAATTCCTCGTGACTTCGACAAGGCGGCATACGTCATCGGGCGCCTGCCCGACAATAAACGTCTCGGCCGCATCGCCGCACCACCCGTCGAGTTCCACGCCGAAATCGACACTGACAATATCGCCGTCGCAAACAGACCTTTTCGACGGTATGCCGTGAACAACTTCTTCGTTCAGCGACACGCAGATCGCTCCGGGAAACGGACCGGCGCGGCCACGCCCGGGCACGCCCTTAAACAGGCACTTACCGCCATTGGCGTGACAAAGTCTTTCGGCTTCGGCGTTCAATTCTTCTGTTGTAATGCCTGGAGCGATCATTTCGCCCAAGCGGTCCAGCACAAGGCGAACGATACGTCCGGCCTTCCGCATACGTTCGATCTGATCCGGGCTTTTTAGCCTGATCGCCACGCAGTGGACCTTCTACACTTACGCCTCAAAAGACGCAAGAGCCTGTATAACTTCACCCGAGACAATCTCGGCGTCCAGATTTCCGTCAACGTCGATAATCTTCAGCAAATTGCGATCGCGGTAATAACCGATCACCGCTTCAGTCTGAGCCCTGTAGGCCTCAAGCCGCTGGCGAACGGTCTCTTCGCAATCATCGCTTCGCTGAGTCAACTCAACATCGTCGCAATCTTCGCAGTATCCTTCGGTCTTGGGCGGCATGAAAGTAACGTGGTAACCACGATTACACGCCGGACAAGTCCGTCGGCCGGTGATTCGTTTAATTATTATGTCATCGTTGGCGGTCATCACTACAACCGCATCCAACGGGCTGCCCGCTTCTGCGAGCTGCTCGTCAAGCGATTCGGCCTGGGCGACTGTTCGGGGAAAACCGTCCAGCATAATGTTGTCGCCGGCCTGAGTGACGGCTTTGGCCATCATCTCAACCACAACTTCGTCAGGCACAAGTTGCCCGGCGTCCATATAAGACGCCAGCTTCCTGCCCAGTTCCGAGTCGGAGGCTTTCTCCGCACGGAAAATATCACCGCTGGAAAGGTGCTTCATACCGAACTTTTTCACGAGTCGTTCGGCCTGCGTGCCCTTACCGGCGCCGGGAGGTCCCATCAGCACAATTCTCAACCGTATGCTCCTTTAATTCGCGAGCTTCCGCCCAGGAAACCATCGTAGTTTCTCATCACCAGGTTTGCTTCGATACGCTGAACCAGGTCCAGGGCGACCGATACAAGAATCAGCAGTCCCGTACCGCCAAGGAACGACGATACATCATAGGGAATATGCGCCAATGTGGCGATTACCATCGGGATAACGGCGATAGCGGCCAGGAATGCGGCTCCGCAATACGTAATGCGTCCCATTACCTTTTCGAGATACTCCGCAGTTCGCCTGCCCGGACGCAATCCGGGGATAAAGCTGCCGTGATCTCGAAGCTGATCGGCCATCTCCTTCGGACGGAACTGGACAGTGGTCCAGAAGAACGCGAAGAAGAATATCATACCGACATAGCAGACCGTGTAGGTGTAGCTGGTCATCTGGAACGCACCGGACATCGTACGCGTAAATCCGTTGTCCCACGCCCTTCCCATCCAACTGAACAGCATGTTGGGGAAGATCATCAGCGAACTGGCGAAGATGATCGGCATGACGCCGCCGTGATTGATCCGCAACGGGACAAAGTGACGCCCGCCCGCAGTCATCCGCCGTCCGCGAACCTGCTTTGCCTGTTGCACGGGAATACGACGCTGGCCCTGGGTTATCAGGATGGAGCCCGCGACCACAAACACGAACGACAGTACGACAAACGCGATCTGCAACAGACCGACCTGTCCGCCGCTTCCGGTGAGGCTCGCTTCGCTCATCGAGTATAGTTTTCCAACAGCGGTGGGAAGGCGAACGACGATACCGGCCATGATGATAAGGCTTATTCCATTGCCTATGCCGTACTCGTCGATCTGCTCACCAAGCCACATCAGGAAAATGGTTCCACCGGTCAGGCCCACCACGCCCATCATGAACACCAGCGTGGAATCCTGGTACCTGGGATACAGCAGCCCGCTTCCCCGCATAGTCAACATCCAGAAGATGGCCTGAACGATGCAGAGGAAGACGGTGGCGTATCGCGTGTATTCCTGTATTTTCTTCTGGCCGGCGGGTCCTTCCTTGCGAAGCTTCTCAAGGGCGGGGACCACCGTAACCAGCAGTTGGAAAATAATTGACGCCGAGATATACGGCATGATGCCAAGCCCGAAAAGGCTCGATCTCTGGAAGCTTCCGCCCGTAAGCATGCTGGCCTGTGCGAGCGCCTGGGAAAACACGTTTCCCTTGTCGTCGCCCCATACCTGCATCGCACTCTGGTCGAGCCCTGCAAGCGGTACGTGGAAACCCACCCGATAGATGCACAACAGGCCCAAGGTAAACGCCATCTTCTTCAGCAGCTCGGGAATGGAGAATATGTTCTCCATAACGGTCCTGACGCGAGACTCGGCCCACAGCGCCCAGATGTAGGCGCCGAGGATCATCAGGCCCATCACCGCCTGAAGGATACCGCTCAGAACGAGACCGCTGGCGGCCGCGCCTCCGGAAGATCCTTCAACGGCTTCAGACACACCTCCGGCTATCAGCCACAAAGCAGCCGCAGATACAACCACACCAACAAGAAGTCTGAACCTTTGAAAAAGCATTAGTTAACTTCCATCAACTCTAGTTCAACGGGATAGTCCGCGTATTCAAACAACCTCAATCGTCCCACCGGCCTGGGCGATCTTCTCGGCCGCTCCGGTTGAGAACTTCGAAGCGACGACAGTAAGTTTCGTCTTCAACTCCCCGTTACCGAGGACCTTGACCATTTTCGCCGCATCGTCGATCATTCCGACCGCTTTCAGGGCATCGGCGTCGACGCGCGTGTCGGCATCAAAGCAATCGAGATCGCCAACATTTACGATCTGGTATTCCTTGCGGAAATTGAAGTTGCTGAATCCGCGTTTGGGCAACCGCGCGATGGCGGGGTTCTGCCCGCCTTCGTAGCCCATCCGCTTTCCAATACCGCTGCGTTGTCCGCGTCCTTTATGTCCGCGGCAGCATGTTTTACCGTGGCCCGAGCCGTTACCGCGACCTACACGCTTGCGGCGTTTGTTACGACCGGCCTCTTTAAGTATTTCGCCGAGCTTCATCCTATGTCCACTCCACGCAATGCGCTAACCATTTCTGCGGTGCGCAGCTTCTTCAAGGCCGCCATCGCCGCCTTAAGAAGATTCTTCGGTGATGTCGACCCATAAGCTTTGGTCAACAGGTTCTGAATTCCGGCAAGTTCCAGCATGGGCCTGAGCTTCTTGCCTGCGATTACTCCGGTGCCTTCCGAGGCGGGAACCAGCACAACGCTCGAGGCTCCGGCGCGTCCGATAACCTGGTGGGGTATCGAATGCCCTTTAAGGTTCACAGACACCAATGACTTCTTGGCCTCTGTGATGCCTTTCTCGACAGCGTTGGGGACTTCGTTGGCCTTTCCATATCCCATGCCAATTCGCCCTTGACGGTCGCCGACGACCACCAAAGCTGCAAAGCTGAACCGCCGACCGCCCTTGACGACCTTCGAGCAGCGATAAATCTGGATGACATTCTCTTCCAGACCGTCGCTGGGACCATCGTCATCGCGGCCTCTTCGTCGTTTTCTGTCAAACGCCACTGCGCACGCTCCTGCTTAGAATTCCAAACCGCCCTCGCGGGCGGCTTCGGCAAGTTCTTTAACCCGACCGTGAAACGCACATCCGTTACGGTCAAAAACCACCTTCTTGATACCGGCCTGGGTCGCTTTCTCCGCCAGGCTCTGCCCGACGAGTTTGGCGCCCTTGCAATTACCTTTGGTCGCGGCGTCTTCACAAAGAGATTTCTCCGCACTGGATGCGGCGACCAGGGTGTGACCGGCCAGATCGTCGATGATCTGGGCGTAAATATTCTTGTTGCTTCGGAAAACCGTCAGCCTGGGTCGATCCGGCGTACCAGTCACGTTCTTGCGAACGTGCTGCTTGCGGCGTTTCCGGCGAAGATTTTTCTTCTCGATTGCCTTCATGATTCGTATCCCACTGTGGGTCAGTGTCAATAACTACGCAACTATGCGCCTGTTCCGGCAAAGGCCTTTCCGACCTTGCGACGCACATACTCGCCCGCATAGCGTATTCCCTTGCCTTTATAAGGCTCGGGCTTGCGGACCATTCGAATTTTTGCGGCTAGTTGTCCGACAGCCTGCTTGTCGGCGCCGGAAACGGTGAATTTTGCGGGGTCCGTGTCGCCCCTGGCTTGGGGGGTCTGTATTTCAACGGTCACTCCGGCGGGCACTTCAAACACCACAGGGTGGCTGAATCCACAGTTGACGGTCAACTTGTTTCCCTGCAACTGCACGCCGTATCCGACACCGTAAACTTCCAGCCCGCGAACAAAGCCCTTGGAGCAGCCTTCGACCATGTTGGCGATCAGGCTTCGCGTCAGACCGTGCAGCGACCGACTGAATCGATCGTCGGAACCGCGCGAAACGGTTATGACCTTCTCGGAGTCGTTTATTTCAACGGTGACTTCCGGACGGTGGGTCCAGGACAGCTTGCCCTTGGGCCCTTCGACCGAAACGGTTTGTCCACTGAGGGTAACCGTAACGCCACTTATAATTTTAATCGGTTTTTTACCAATACGCGACATCGCTGTTACCTCATCAGCACACTGTGCACAGGACTTCACCGCCGACCTTCAGTTCGCGACATTTCCGGTCGCTCAGAACGCCTTTGGAAGTCGAAACAATCGCTATACCCAGTCCGCCCATCGGGCGTGGAATACCATCCACCCCGGAATACACTCGTCGTCCAGGCCTCGAAGCACGCGTCACTTCCGTGACCACATCTTCGCCCCTGGGACCATACTTTAAGTAAATACGCAACAGACCCTGCTTATTGTCCTCGACGCGTTTGAAATCCAGGATGTATCCTTCATCCTTGAGGACCTCACACACGCCCTGGCATACCTTTGAGGCCCGGATGTTAACTACATCGTGCCTGGCCGCAAGTGCGTTGCGAACTCGTGTCAGCATATCGGCTATAGGATCAGACAAACTCATCGGAACTGCTTCCTGTTTACCAACTGGCCTTTTTCAATCCGGGAATCTTACCCGCATGTGCGAGCTTTCTCAGACAGATCCGGCATATTCGAAACTTCCTGTAAATACTCCGGGGCCGGCCACACAGCTGGCACCGTCGAATCCGCCTGGTTGAAAACTTCGGCGGTCGTTTTGATTTAGCTATTTGTGCGCTTGTCGCCATAGACTCATCCAACCTTATCAATCGTTGCGGAACGGCATGCCCATAAGGGCCAGCAGTTCGCGGGCCTCTTCATCGCTATCTGCGCTGGTCTGAATCGCCACGTTCATGCCCTGCATGAAAGTCACGCTGGACGGATCGATTTCGGGGAAAACCGACTGCTCGGTGAATCCCATATTGTAATTGCCTCTTCCGTCGAAACTCGAGGCGTTCAACCCGCGGAAGTCCTTGACTCTCGGGATGGCCAGCGAGATCATCCGATCGAGAAACTCGTACATCCTTGAGCCTCGGAGCGTCACCTTCAGTCCCACGTTCATTCCTTCGCGGAGCTTGAAGTTACTGACACTCATTCTGGCTTTGGTGATAACCGGTCTTTGCCCAACGATCAGCGCCAGTTGCTTCCGGGCGGTTTCAAGCTTGCCCTTTTCTTCATGGGCATTGCCCATTCCCATGGAAACAACTACCTTCTCGACCTTCGGGATCGACAGGCGGTTGGTATACCCGAACCGCTCGGTCAGCGCCGGAAGGACATCACTTCTGTATTTTTCTAATAAGCGTGGCAGCATCTATTTAAACCCGGATTACTTAGCCTTCCTCAAGATTCCCAACGACTCGCCGGACTTCCGGGCGATCCGTTCTTTGCTTCCGTCCGCATTCACTTTGACCCCGACCCGCGTGGCTTGTTCGGTTTTGGGGTCCACAGGCAGCACGTTGGAGATATGGATGGGCATTTCCTTCTGGATTCGCCCGCCCTGGGGGTGCTTCCGCGAAGGACGCAGGTGTCGGTAGACGCGATTGACGCCCTGAACCATCACCTTGTCCCTGGAGGGATACACCGCCATCACCTCACCGGTCTTACCGCGATCGTCACCGGCAAGGACCTTGACCATGTCGCCTTTAACTATGTGTGCGGCCATTACACTACCTCATTTGCCAGGGAAACGATCTTCATGAAATTCAGTTCCCTGAGCTCTCTCGCAACGGCTCCGAATATTCGGGTCCCGCGAGGGTTTCCATCGGCGTCGACTATGACTACGGCGTTCTTATCGAACTTGACATAGCTGCCGTCTGTTCTGCGAATAGGATGCGCGGTTCTCACGATTACGCACCTGACGATATCGCCCTTCTTCACGTCACCGCCTGGAGCGGCCTTTTTGACCGAGCAGATAATGATCTGTCCGATAGAGGCCGTACGGCGCTTGTAACTGCGTTTTCGCCTTGTTGAGCCTCCAAGCACGCGAATGCAACCCACTATCTGGGCTCCGCTGTTGTCGGCGACTTCACATCTTGTTTCTGCCTGGATCACAGATCGAGTCCTTTACTGCAACGCTTCGTCGTGGCTGATTACTCGCACCAAGCGCCAGGTTTTGTTCTTGCTGATCGGGCGGCATGGAACGATTTCCACCAGGTCGCCTACGACCGCGGTGTTTTCCGGGTCGTGAACGGCCAGCCGCGTGCGCTTGTGAACGTACTTGTGGTACAACGGGTGCTTTGTCAGATTGTCCACGTCAACGCGGATGGTCTTGTTCCCGCTGATCTTTCCGACTCGACCGGTCTTCTGGCCTGTCAGGACACTCTGGGTTTCTGTAGTTTCTGTATCGCTCATTTACCCTTGCTCAATCACTACTTGTCTTCGCCGGCGGGCGTCAGCTCACGCTGGCGCTTGACCGTCAGCAGTCTTGCGATATCCGTCTTGGCCTTGGCGATCATCGTGGGATCTTCCAGACGTTCGGTAACCGCCTGCGCCCTTAGGTCGAACAGGTGACGCTTGAGGCGATCCAGTTCGATGGCCAACTCTTCGGGATTCAATGCTCTTACTTCGCTTATCTTCATCGTCGAAACACCTTCAGATCACAATTTTCGGGCCAGGAGACGGCAACGCACGGGCATCTTGTGCGCTACGCGGACCAGGGCCTGCTTAGCCGTTTCGTCGTCCACTCCGCCAATCTCAAACAAGACCGTGCCTGGCTTTACACACGCAACCCAGTCTTTAGTCTCGCCCTTGCCCTTACCCATTCGAGTTTCCAACGGTTTGGAACTGATGGGCTTGTCAGGGAAAATCCTGATGTAAACCTTGCCCTCACGATGGAGGTAGTGAGTGGCGGCCACTCGACCAGCTTCGAGCTGACGAGCGGTAATCCAGTGAGCTTCGAGGCTCTGTATTCCGTAGTCACCGAAATCAACGGTCTGGCCTCGAGTGGCCATACCATTCATCTTTCCACGCATCTGCTTTCGATGCTTAATTCTCTTTGGCATCATTGCCATGGCTGCACCTGCTTACTTACTGGCTTTAGTCTTTCGGTTTGTCCGCACTCGCATCGTCCTTGGGCTTGGGCTCCTCAGGCGGCGCCGCCGGAGGAGGGCTCGCCGCAGTCTGCTGCGGTCTTGGGGGGCGTCCCCCGCCTCCGCCACCACCGCCCGATCCGCCGTCACGCTGCTGGTATCGGCGTCTGGCGCGGGTCATTGCGGCCTGCTGGCTGTCGGTGGCTTCCTCTTCCTCGCCAAACATGCCTCGGAAGATCCAAACCTTAATACCGATACATCCGTACGTTGTGACGGCTGTTGCGAATCCGTAGTCTACGTCGGCTTCCAGCGTGTGCAGCGGGATAGATCCGCGAATCTGTGTTTCCGATCTCGCGATTTCCGCTCCACCGAGGCGTCCGCCGACGGTTATTTTTACGCCTTTGGCTCCGGCCTGCATGCAAGCGTCAGCTCGCTGCTTGATCACGCGACGGAAACTGGCTCGCCGCTTGATCTGTTCTGAAATACCTTCGGCGACCAGGTTGGACTCGAGATCCGGGTTCCTGATCTCGATGATATTAATGTTCACGCGTCTGTCAGTCAGGTCTTCGAGGGCTTCCTTGAGCTTTTCGACCTCCGCGCCCTTGGGCCCAATAACCAAGCCGGGCCTGGCGGTTCGGAGAGATATTTTAACTTCTTCGCGAGTCCGATCGATTTCAACGGAACTGACAGCCGCGTAAGGAGGCTGGCGGTTGAGTCTTTGATCGACGAATTTTCGGATCCTCTCGTCCTCGACGAGAAACTCTCCGAAGTTGCTCTTCGGGGCGAACCAGCGGCTTTTCCATCCGATGGTTACGCCGGTGCGAAATCCAGTTGGGTTTACCTTTTGGCCCATAGTCGCCTGAGTTCCTATCTTTCCTCAACCACAATGGTGATGTGGCTGGTGCGTTTCATGATCGGGTGCGCCCGTCCGCGATCTTTCGGTCGGAACCTTTTCATGGTGGGTCCCTCGTCAACCTTAGCCGTTTCCACGAACAGCTCGTCGACGTTGGCTTCTGCTTCGTTCGCATTGGCAACTGCACTTGTCAGCACCTGCGAGACGAGAACGGCCGCCCGCTGCGGCATGAATTTCAAGACATTCAGGGCTTCCTGAACGTCGTCTCCGCGGATGAGGTTCACCATCAACCCAACTTTTCGCGGACTTATTCGTGCAAATCTATGTACTGCTCGCCAAGCCATCTTTCAGTAATCCTTATTCCCGCCGCATGCGGCCTGCGGGTTAGATACTCGCTGTTTACTATCTCTTTCTTCCGCTGTGTCCGCGGAACATACGCGTGGGACTGAACTCACCAAGCTTGTGCCCAACCATGTCCTCGGTGATCTGTACTCTAAGGAAGGTTTTCCCATTATGCACCAGGAACGTCTCTCCGATAAACTCCGGAACGATGGTGCATGCACGGCGCCAGGTCTTGATGCCTTCCCTGGAGCCGGACTCCTTGGCTTTCATAACCTTCTTGTACAGTTTCTCGTCGACGTATGGGCCTTTTTTTGCGCTTCTGGTCATCTTTTGCTACTCTGGACGCCGGGTTTACAGCACAAGCTGCCCGTCACGGACATTCCTGCGCCGTCGCAGGATAAGCTTGTTCGAAGCCTTCTTCTTCTGTCTGGTCTTTCCGCCCTTGGACAGTTTTCCGGTCGGTGAGCAAGGCTGCCTTCCGCCCGCTCTCCTGCCTTCACCACCACCCATGGGGTGCGCCACCGGGTTCATCGCGGTCCCGCGAACGTGCGGTCGCCGACCGAGGTGGCGTTTACGCCCGGCCTTACCGAGACGAACGCCCTGATGTTCGGCGTTTCCGACCTGCCCGAGGGTCGCGCGGCAGGCGATGTTGACCATTCTCATTTCGCCCGAAGGCAGGATCAGGTGGGCGTGTTTTCCGTCTCTTCCGCCCAATCTGGCCGAGGCTCCGGCGGTTCGGACCATCTTACCGCCCTGCCCCGGTCGCATTTCAATATTGTGTACTTCCATCCCCAGCGGAATGTTGCTTAGCGGCATGCAGTTTCCGACTCTGGGCTCGCACTTCTCACCGCTGACGATCTTCTGTCCGGGCTTGATGCCGATCGGAGCCAGGATGTACCTCTTTTCCCCATCTTCGTACTGGACAAGTGCGATATTGCAGCTGCGATTCGGATCGTACTCGATCCCGACTATTTCTGCGGTCATATCGTCTTTGTTGCGCTTGAAGTCGATAACCCTGTACATACGCTTGTGTCCGCCGCCGCGGTGCCTTGCGGTGATCTTACCGCTGTGGTTGCGTCCGCCCTTCTTCTTCAGGGGCTTAAGCAGCGACTTCTCAGGCTTCTTCTTGGTAACCTCAGAGTACTGGTTGACGGAGCTGTTTCGCCTTCCGGCGGAGGTCGGTTTGTATTTTTTGATCGCCATGGTGCTTCTCGCCTTGGTCTTTATCCGCTAGAACAGGTCGATGCGATAGTCGTCATGCAGGTGCACGATCGCCTTTTTCCATCTATTAGTGTTGCCCATGGTCCGGCCTTGGCGACGGGGTTTACCCTTGCGGTTGGCGGTTCGGACGGACTTTACTTTGACCTTGTATATTTTCTCGATCGCCTGCTTGATCTGAGCCTTGTTGGAGCCCCACGCGACCTGGAAGGCGTAGTCGTTGCGCTTCTCGCTCAGGTGAGTGCTTTTTTCAGTTACCAGCGGGCGAATGATGATGGAGTATATATCGTTCTTCATCGCTCTAGTCTTCCTGTCCCATCAACATTTCCATCGCTTCGCGCGTGATCAGCATCTTCTGCCGCGTGGCGATATCGAAGGCGTTGAGTTCTTCGGCGGTGCGAACGGTGAGGTCCTGCAGGTTGCGGCTTGACAGGTATATGTTCGCATCACGCTCGTGCAGCGCCAGCAGACAACTGCGGTTGATGCTGAGATTGTCCAACAGTTTGGCCATCTGGCTGGTCTTGGGAGCCTCGCACGCCAATCCGTCGACGACGGAAAGGTCGTTGCCGAGGATCTTGGCCAGGATTGCAGTCTTCCAGGCGGCGATTCTCATTTTCTGGGGCATTTTCTTGCGGAAGTCGCGACGCTGCTTGGCGAAAGCGACACCACCGCCGCGAAGTACGTTAGTCCTTGCCGAACCGCGCCGGGCGTTGCCCGTGCCTTTCTGGCGGAAAAGCTTCTTGGTCGAGCCTTGAACCATTCCGCGAGACTTCGTTCCGACTGTGCCTTGTCGCTTATTAGCGTGATAGCCCACAACCGCCTGCTTTAACAGTGCGGTGTTAACCCTCGTGCCGAAGGCCTCGTCGCTGATTGACATCGTCTCAATCTGCTTGCCTTCCGTATTGTATACTGGAACTTCCAACATTACCGATATCCCGTATGGTTATTGTGCGGCCTTGGCCTTGGCTGTCTTTGAAACTCTAACCTGCACGAATCCGCCGTTGGGTCCGGGTACCGAACCCTTGATGAGCAGGAGGTTGTTTTCCTTGTCGATGGCAATAAGGCGATGATTGCGGCTTGTGGTTCTGTCCATACCCATGTGCCCGCTCATGCGTTTGCCTTTTTTCGGTTTGGGTCCCGTTCCCGCGTTCGTACCGTGAGACGCGATTGACCCGATGCTTCGGTGCTTTCGCTCGACACCGTGCGAAGCTCCCTGTCCGCCAAAGTTATATCGCTTCATAACACCGGCGAACCCTTTGCCTTTGCTGGTGGCGATTACGTCAACGTGTTGGACGTCGTCGAATATCTCGACGGTGACGCTCTGCCCCTGGGCGACATCTTCGTCGGCTGCGTCAAGGCGAACTTCGCGAGCGAACTTCTGCGGTTTGACTCCGGCCTTCTTTGCGTGTCCGATCAACGGTTTCGTTGCGCGGTGGGCCTTGATCTCTTCAAAACCAAGCTGCACAGCGTCGTATCCGTCGGTCTCGACGGTCTTGATCTGGAGCACGGGGCAAGGCCCGGCCTGCACGACGGTGACCGGGTGGAGTACTCCGTTGTCGTCGTACACCTGGGTCATCCCGATTTTTCTTCCTAGCAGTGCTGTCAACATCGTCTTGTTCCAAGTCGGCAGTGTGGACGAACCGTAAACTGTTAAACGTTCCGATCCGCTACTATGCCTTGATCTTGATGAATACCCCAGCCGGAACCACAAGGCGGTTAAGCGCTTCGATGGTCCGGACCGTCGGTTCGTAGATATCTATGATCCGTTTGTGGGTCCGCATTTCGAACTGCTCGCGGGACTTCTTGTCCACATGCGGGCTCCGCAATACGGTGTACCGTTCGATTCGGGTGGGCAGCGGGATCGGTCCGCGAACCCTGGCTCCGGTGCGCTCGGCGTGATCGACTATTTCCTTAGCCGAACTGTCCAGCGCCCGGTGATCATAGGCTTCCATTCTTATTCTTATCTTATCCTGCACCATGCAATCCGCCTCCGAAACTCTCGTCTCTGCCCATCACTAGTAAGCCAGAGTGGAGAGCCTTCCTAGGATACGCAACGAAAAGTTCCTGTCAACAATGAACTTTGGTTTTTTTCACTTTTTCTACTATAGACCCATCCGCTTAAGGATGTCTCTGGTGGTTTGGCTGGGTGTGGGGCGATAAGACAGCGGTTCCATAGTGCTGTTTCCGCGCCCCTGGGTCAGCGAACGAAGCTGCGTTGCATAACCGAACATCTCAGCCAAAGGTATCTCTGCTGTCAGCACGCGATACTGCCCTCGCTGGACCATATCGCGGATCTCCGAACGTCTGGCGTTAAGGTCGCCCGTAACGGCGCCTACAAACGTCTCAGGCACAGTAACTTGAACGCGCATTATCGGCTCGAGGAACACTGGTGAGGCCTTCTCGACGGCCGCCTCGAACGCCATCGCCCCGGCCTGGCGGAACGCAACGTCGCTGCTGTCCACCGGATGGTGCTTTCCATCCAGCAGTGTAACCTTGATGTTAAGCATCGGGTAACCGGCCAGTACGCCGCAGGTTGCCGCATCACGCACTCCCTCAACCACCGACGGAATGAACTCCTTCGGAACAACTCCGCCTTTGGAGGAGTCCACGAAAGTAATCGCCTGATCGTCGTCTTCGTCACGCCACGGTTCGACGCTGAGTTCGACCACGCCGAACTGCCCTCTACCGCCGGTCTGCCGCACGAATCTGCCCTCAGCCGAAGCGCTGGTCTGGATAGTTTCCTTATACGCCACGCTAGGCCGACCGACATGCACATCCAGACCGAGGTCGCGCGTAAGCTTGTTCTTAACGATCTCAAGGTGCAACTCGCCCATCCCGGAAATAGTGCTCTGCCCGGTTTCTTTGTTGTAGCTGTATCGAAACGACGGATCCTCCCGCCGCAGGATATTCAACGCGTTGGCCAGCGCCTGCTTGTCGGCGTTGGTTCGCGGTTCTATCGACATGGTGATCACCGGATCTGGAAACTCCAGACGCTCCAGAACCACCGGAGATTTCGGGTCGCAGAGGGTGTCTCCGGTGACCGAGTCGTTCATGCCCACCAACGCAACTATGTCGCCGGCGACCGCCTGCTCACGACGAATACGCTGCTTGGCGTGCATCTCCCAAATACGGGTGACGTTTTCTTTCTTGTTCTGCGTGCTGTTAAGAACGCGAGTGTTGGATTTCAGCGTACCGCTGTAAACTCGAACGTAGTTCAGGTATCCGTGCTGATCGGAAGCCAACTTGAACACCAGCGCCGAGAACGGTTCGCTCGGGTCGCTCTTGCGAGTAATCTCACGGCTGGACTTATCGAGAGATTCATGCCCCTGCACATCGGGAATGTCCGCCGGGTCGGGCAGATAGTCGACAATCGCATCCAATAGCGGACGCACTCCAACATGCTTCAACGCCGATCCGCACAAGACCGGTTGGATCTTCCCGGCGATCGTGCCCTTTCGCAACGCCGCAACGATTATATCTTCCGATATCTCTTCGTCGCCAATGTATTTGGCCATCAGGTCGTCGTCGCATTCGGCGGCGGCCTCGATCATCTCGACGCGAGCATTCTCCACCTCGTCGACCATGTCCTCGGGCACGTCTTCAACACGGAGAATGGTCGCCACGTCGTCCGGATCGTAGAAATAGGCCTTTCGCCTGACCAGGTCAACCTGCCCCTTAAGATCTTCACTGGAGCCCATGGGAAGCTGAACGACCACGGGATTCGCATCCAGTCGCGCACGGATTTCCTTGACCACCGTTTCGAAGTCGGCTCCGATGCGATCGAGTTTGTTTATGAAGCACAAGCGCGGTACGCCGTATCGATCTCCCTGGCGCCAGACGGTTTCGGATTGCGCTTCGACGCCGCCAACGGCGCAAAAGACCGCCACCGCACCGTCCAGAACCCTCAAGGACCGCTCGACCTCCACGGTGAAATCCACATGGCCCGGCGTGTCGATAAGATTGACGGTGGTGTCGTCCCAGATGAACGTTGTCGCCGCGGAGGTGATGGTGATCCCCCGCTGTTGCTCCTCGATGAGGTAGTCCATGACGGCGGTTCCGTTATGGACCTCGCCTATCTTGTAGGTCCGTCCGGCGAAATAAAGTATTCGCTCGGTGACGGTTGTCTTACCGGCGTCGATGTGAGCCATCACACCAATGTTGCGGAGTTTTCCGGGCTTTTTTGCCATTATTGCTCGCGGCGTATCGCAGGTTTTTTCAGGACGCTGTTCTACGTCCCAACTGCGTATATACAGTTATTGCGCGCGGTGAAACCGCGTCATTACGCTGAACATCGGCCCGTCGGGAGGCGACGGGCGCCGGTCTTTTCGACTCGGATCTGCAGTTGATTCTGCGATCCGGCAGACCGGTCCGGTTGTCCTATCTCATCGCTGAGCCCCGGCCCGAAAAGAACCGGGGTCGCCGGCGTTTGAGTTTCCTCCAATCGGATACGTCCGATCTACTGGAAACCTGAACCCGGCGATTCAGCCAACACCGCTTTCTCAGCCCTGAATGGGCCCAGAGGCGAAGGTTGGATTGTTTTTCGCTCGAACGTTATCGAGCGAAGTGGGCGAAGGCCTTATTCGCTTCGGCCATTCGGTGTACATTCTCCCGAGTGGTCATCGCGGCGCCTTCACCGTTGTATGCGTCCATCAATTCTTTAGTCATTCGTTCGCGTATGGGGCGTCCCTTGCCTTTACGCACGGAATCACGAATCCACCTGAAAGCCAACGTCGTCTGGCGCTTGCGGTTAACGGGCCTGGGAACCTGGTAGTTCGAACCGCCAACTCGCTTGGAGCGGACTTCGATCATAGGCTTAACGTTCTCGATAGCTTTCTCAAACACCTCCAACGGAGTGGCGTCGGATATCTTCTTGTCGATGATATCCATCGCATCATAGAAGAACCGCTGCACGGTCGACTTCTTCCCGTTGGTCATGAAGCTGTTGATGAACTTGGCGATCATTATACTCCCAAATCGGGGGTCCGGAGCCAACTGCTTAGCCGATGCTGTGAATCTCTTGCGTCCCATAGTATCATTTCCAGGCCCGCATTACCGGGCGCTTCTCCCCGATTGGTCGGGGGCAACCAAGCAACTACTTGGGCTTTTTGGCCCCGTACTTGCTGCGACTTTGCTTTCTACCGTCGACACCCAGACAGTCCAGCGTGCCCCGGACGATGTGGTATCGCACACCGGGGAGGTCCCTGACTCGACCGCCCCGCACAAGCACGATGCTGTGCTCCTGGAGATTGTGGTCGATCCCCGGGATGTAGGCGGTAATCTCTTTACCGTTGGACAGCCTGATCCTGGCGACCTTCCGCAGTGCGGAGTTGGGCTTCTTGGGCGTAACGGTTTTGACCAGGAGGCATACGCCGCGTTTCTGCGGGCATGAATCCAGCGCCATGTTCTTTTTCTTGGCCTTTTGCGTCTTACGGGGCCTTCGTACTAACTGATTGATCGTCGGCATTATTGTCCTCTAAACAACTACTGTAAGTCTTTCTTGTTTGTGTTCTATATTCGTCCTGTCAAGGCCTTCTGGACCTCGTCGGCGATCTGGGCCTCGGTGG
>JASLNT010000110.1 GCA_030745875.1 Phycisphaerae bacterium | reverse complement strand
CTGTTCTGCCGTAATCTTAACATCCTTGTTCATGGCCTCGTCTCCGTAAAAAAACCAGTAGAAAACTTTCACCCTGCACAGGGTTCCTAAGGCCAGCATACATAGTGATTTTAAAAGCGCCAGAAAAAATTCTCACACCCCAGCCCGATGTCAGGGCTCGACGCTCCGTATCCCCGGACCTTAACCTACCGGAAACCTTTTGATTATCGGCGTGTGTGCAAAGTATTGTGACTGTTTGACCGATAAGGGCACTATGCAGGCAAACGATTCGGCTTGATATTCAAGTCAACGTCGCTTGAACAGAAGGATACGCAGATGAGAATTATCAATGTTGTCGGGGCCAGACCGAATTTCATGAAGATCGCCCCGATCATGGCCGCTTACCGTGAGCATCCGTCGGTAGAGCCTCTGCTGGTGCATACCGGACAGCACTATGACGAGAAGATGAGCGACCTGTTCTTTCGTCAACTCGGGATCCCCGAGCCGGATATCAATCTTGAGATCGGATCGGGCAGCCATGCGGTCCAGACTGCGCGGATCATGACGTCGTTCGAGCAGGTTGTGATTGAACACAAGCCGGATGTTGTTCTGGTTGTCGGAGACGTCAACAGCACCATCGCCTGCGGTCTGGTGGCGGTGAAATTGGGAGTTAAGCTCGTTCACGTTGAAGCCGGTCTCCGCAGCGGCGACCGCGACATGCCCGAGGAGATCAATCGTCTGTTGACTGATACGATCAGCGACTTCCTGTTCGTCACCGAGAAGTCAGGCAGTGAGAATCTGCTGGCCGAGGGTGTGGATGAATCGAAGATATTCTTCGTCGGTAACGTCATGATTGACACGCTGTTGCGAAACAAAGCCAAGTCCGATGAATCGACGATTCTGGACGAGCTTGGTCTAACGGGTGATTATGCGGCCCTTACGCTGCATCGACCGTCGAATGTGGACGATCCGGTTGTTCTGGGGCGCCTGCTGGATGCGCTGGAGGTCATACAGAACGACATGCCGATCATTTTCCCGATACATCCGCGGACTCGGAAGAACCTTGAGGCCTCCGTGCTGGGCAAGCGTGTGGAGGAAATGACCAATCTGCGCCTGTTGGACCCGATCGGATATCTGGATTTCCTCAGACTTATGTCGTCGGCTAGGCTCGTGCTTACTGATTCGGGAGGCATTCAGGAAGAGACGACTATCCTGAAAGTTCCCTGCATAACACTCCGCGAAAACACCGAACGCCCGATTACTTGTGAAGTCGGATCGAATACAATTGTAGGAACGGATGTTGAGAAGATATTGGCGGCCTATCGTAAGACTATGTCCGGCGGCGATAGTGAATCTCGCATTCCCGAGTTGTGGGACGGTAACGCCGCTAAGAGAATCGCTGAAGTACTGGTTGATAAGGTCTGATCGCCTGGAATCCCGCCCGGTCGCCGCCCGTACGGAAGGCGGTTGTTGAATATGATAATTAGAGCATCATCTTATCCGCGCGCCGGGTTGATTGGAAATCCTTCCGACGGATACTTCGGTAAGACGATTTCGTTCGCCTTCACCAACTTCCGAGCTGAGGTGATGATGTACCACAGCCCGGAATTGGAGATTATCGGCAACGTTACGGATCACACCAGATTCGACAGCTTTCAATCGCTTGTATCGGATATCAGTACATATGGATACTACGGCGGGGTCAGGTTGCTCAAGGCGTCGCTGAAAACATTCTTCGACTACTGTCGGAGGATGAAAATACAGTTGGACGACCGCAATTTCACCGTACGCTACAGCACCGACATCCCTCACGGTGTCGGTCTGGCCGGTTCCAGCGCCATTATCACCGCCTGTTTCAGGGCGTTGATGGCGTTTTACGGAGTGAGTATCTCCAAGGCGACGCTGGCGAATCTGGTGCTCTCGGTTGAAGTGGACGAACTGGGAATATCCGCGGGTCTTCAGGACCGCGTTGTCCAGGCGTACGAAGGTCTGGTCTACATGGACTTCGACAAGACAATCATGGACCGCCAGGGCTACGGGTATTACGAACCTCTGGACCCGTCGACTCTTCCCGAACTCTACATCGCCTACCGAACCGACCTGTCGCAGTGCTCCGACGTCGTGCACAATCGACTGCGAGACAGATACAACACCGGTGACCAGGAAGTATTTGATGCGATCGATTTTTGGGCGGGGCTGGCGGATCAAGCCAAAGACAGTCTTCTTAGCGGGCAGGGCGACAAGATCGGCGAGTTGATAAACGCCAATTTCGACATGCGTGCGAAACTGTGCAAACTCAGCGATGGTAATGTCCAGATGGTCAATACCGCACGGTCGACCGGAGCCAGCGCCAAATTCACCGGATCGGGAGGCGCCATCGTCGGGACCTGCCGCAGTCAGGAGATGTTGGAGAAGTTGATGCAGCAGCTTGATGAGTCGGGTATAACGGTGATCAGACCCGTGATTGCTTCGGGCTCCACAGAGGACTCCCAATGATTCGCAAAGCTGTAATTCCAGCCGCCGGTTTCGGAACCAGATTTCTTCCGGCTACCAAGTCCCAGCCCAAAGAGATGCTGCCTATCGTCGACACCCCGACCATACAGTACGTGGTTCAGGAGGCCGTTGACTCGGGCATCACCGATATCATCATGGTCATCGGTAAGGGTAAGCGCGCAATCGAAGAACACTTCGATCGCAGCTTCCAATTGGAGACCCAGCTTGTCGCACAGGGTAAGAGTCGGGAACTCGAACTGATCCGCCACATCTCCGATATGGCGAACATACACTTTGTATGGCAGAAAGAGCTGCGAGGACTCGGGGATGCGGTTTACTGCGCCAGGCATCATGTTGGAGACGAACCGTTTGTGGTTTTGCTGGGGGACACCGTGATCCGGGCGGAGGTCCCAGCCGTCAGTCAACTGATGAATGTTTTCGAGCGGTATCAGGAATCCACCGTCCTGCTCGAAGAAGTCGATCGGTCCATGGTCAGCCGCTACGGCGTTATTGACGGAAGAGAGATTGAAGAGGGGTTGTTCCTCATCAAGGATCTTGTTGAGAAACCCGATATCGACGACGCGCCGTCCAACCTTGTTATCGCCAGCAGATACGCGCTTACTCCGGACATATTCGAGCATCTATCGGCTACGAAACCGGGCAAGGGCGACGAAATTCAGCTTACCGACGCCATGCGGTCGCTGGTGGCCGAAAAGGCGATGTATGGTTTGAGGCTTAACGGCAAGCGATACGATGTCGGTAACAAGCTTGGTTTCCTGAAGACGAATATCGAGTTTGCCCTCCAGCGGGACGACATCGCCGCCGAACTCCGTGCGTTTATCAGGGCGCTGGCGAAGACCCTGCCCGAATGATCGTCGATGAAAACTGCTCTTACAAGACAAGTGCTTCGGGCTGAATCCCGCTCCGGATTCCGTCTTCATTCCGCCTGCGGGTTGTAGGGCCCGGGACCAGGTCAAATGTTAGAGCGTTTTTCGACCGATAGATTAACTGCTGTGTCTCGCGGAGACAGCACGCTATATTGACTAGCCGGAATGTCGCAGAACTTTGTTCCAGATGCGACCGTACAAGAGTACTGTTGTAGAGTTCCGTACTGGAATTTCATTGAGTCAGGAGATGCAGATGGTCGACAAGCTGGTTGAAAAGATCAAATCCCACAAGGCCGTGATAGGCATTGTCGGCCTCGGTTATGTGGGCCTTCCATTGGTCAGGGAGTTCTCCGCCGGTGGTGCGAATGTCATCGGATTTGACGTGGACGCTGCGAAGATCAAGTTGTTGCTGGCGGGCAAGAGCTACATTGATCACATCCCCTCCAAAGTGGTCAAAGAGGTCGTCAAGACCAAACGTTTTGACGCTACGACTGATTTCAAGCGACTCAGACAGGCTGATTGCATCCTGATTTGCGTGCCCACACCGCTTACGAAGATGCGCGAACCGGACATGACATACGTAATCGCCACCGCTCGGTCCATACAGAAGAATCTCCGCAAGGGTCAGTTGATTGTGCTGGAATCCACGACCTATCCGGGTACTACTCGAGAAGTGATGCTCCCGATCCTTGAGGAGTCCGGGTTGAAAGTGGGCAAGGACTTCTTCCTGGCGTTCTCGCCTGAGAGAGAAGACCCCGGACGCAAAGACTACAGCACCAAGACTACTCCAAAGGTTGTAGGCGGTTATGACAAGGCTTCGCTCGCCGCCGCTGTCGCCTGCTACGAGATCGCCATCGACACAGTTGTGCCCGTATCGAGTTGCGAGGCGGCTGAAGCATGCAAGATACTCGAGAACACATATCGCGGTGTTAACATCGCTCTGGTGAACGAACTCAAAGTGCTCTTCGATCGAATGGGTATCGACATTTGGGAGGTGATCAACGGGGCTGCAACCAAACCGTTCGGATTCACCCCGTTCTACCCCGGTCCAGGTCTGGGCGGTCACTGTATTCCGATCGATCCGTTCTACCTGTCGTGGAAGGCCAGACAATTCGGTATGACAACGCGGTTCATTGAACTGGCCGGAGAGATCAACGTCGCCATGCCCAAGTACGTTATAGGCAAGTTGATGGAAGCCTTGAACGATCACAAGAAGTCCGTCAGGGGCTCGAAGATCCTGGTGCTCGGATTGGCGTACAAGAAGGATATCGACGACGTACGGGAAAGTCCGTCGCTGGAGCTTATCGAACTGCTGAAGGAAAAAGGCGCGAAGGTCGACTACAACGATCCGTACTGCCCGCGTACTCACAAGATGCGGGAGCATAATCTGAAGATGTCGTCCAGGAAACTATCAGCCGGAATGCTTCAGAGCTACGACGCGGTGCTTATAAGCACCGATCACACCGACTACGATTACCAGTTTATCGTATCCAATGCGAAGCTGGTGATCGACACCCGCAACGCCACAAAGAACGTTAAACGCGGACGAAAGAAAATCGTCAAAGCCTGATCGCAAACCAAACGCAATAAGGGACATCGCCCATATGGCTAAGTATCTGGTAACAGGCGGAGCGGGATTCATCGGATGCAACCTCGTACGCTACATCCTGAACGAGGGCTGCGATGTAGTCGTACTCGATAATTTCGCCACCGGAAAGCGCGAGAATCTCACGGAAATAGCTGAGAGAATCGAACTTATTGAAGGGGATATTCGAGACCGGGACACCGTGGATCGCGCGATCGACGGTTGTTCGGCGATCTTCCACCAGGCGGCGCTGGGTTCTGTTCCGCGGAGCATGGAAGACCCCGCCACCAGCCACGATGTAAACGTCAATGGGACAGTGACAGTTCTCGAAGCCGCACGCGCCGCGGGTGTCAAGAGAGTTGTTTTCGCCGCATCATCCAGCGCATACGGCGAGCGAGCCGAATCGCCCAAACATGAAGCTATGGCGCCCAGCCCCATAAGCCCGTACGCCGCAAACAAGGTCAGTTGTGAAGCTTATATGCAGGCTTACGCGTTCGGTTACGGGATGGAAACGGTCTGCTTGCGGTACTTCAATGTCTTTGGACCTCATCAGGATCCCGAAGGCGCGTACGCAGCGGTCATTCCAGCGTTTGTGAGCCGCCTTCTGTCCGGCCAGGCGCCCGTCGTGTTTGGCGACGGAGAGCAGTCCCGCGACTTTTGCTATATCGAAAACGTATGTGACGCCAACTGGCTGGCGGCGCACGCACCAGCTGAGTCCTGCAGCGGAAAGGTCATGAACATTGCCTGCAACGCCAGGACAAGTCTTAACCAAATCCTCGACCAACTGAAGCAACTTCTCGATAGTGACATCGAGGCGGTTTATGAGGATGAGCGAGCCGGTGACGTCAAGCATTCACTGGCCGACGTGTCGCTGGCCGGGGAGGCTATCGGATATGAACCCAAGGTCTTCTTCGAAGAGGGCCTCAAGAAGTCTATCGATTGGTATCGTGAAAACCTCGGTTGACAAATCTGACGATCGCCCGAGACGATCGTTCCTGCGTCGCGTTGCCTCAATTGTGCAGTGGATGGTCAATCTCACCGTCATTCTCTGCCTCGTTCTGGTGTTTACTCCCGTCGGCGATTGGCTTGGAGAGGCCTTGATCAGTGTGGACCCGCTGACCAAAGCCGACTACATAGTTGTCCTGGGCGGAAAGCACGAACGGGCGGTTGAAGCCGCCAGATTGTATCGTGAACGATGGGCTCCGAAGGTGATAGTCACCTCAAGGAAGAACAGCGCAAAGGCCCTAGCCAAGGTAGTGGAAGCCTACGGAGTGCCCGCCAAAGACATCCTGATCGATGCGGAGACCATCCGCACCGCCACCCACCCGGACACGGTCGCTCGTTTGCGCGAAGTGGACATCAAAACCGACCGGTTTATCATTCTGACCTCGCCTTATCATACTTCTCGCTCGAAGGCTTGTTTTAAGCGCTACGGATATGAACACATATGTATGCGGAGCCCTGACTGGCGTGCGGGCGGGCGATACGGGACCGGGGGCTGGAGTCAGCGAGCAATAAGTCTCTTTGAGAAGGTCTACGAAGTCTTTGGGTGGGCGATGTATAGTGTTTTTGGATGGGTTTAGAGCAGACAAATTACACCTCAGTCCGACGTATTCTCAATACGGTCTTACCATTGGAGTTAACTTGTGGGTACGGCTGACCACAAGGTCGCTTGTCGCGATTTCCGGACAAGATCGACTTGACATTTTCTCTATTTCGAGGTATTGTATCTGTTGTTGCGGCGGGCAGTTGGCGCCGCCGGTGTGTTCGAAGGAGGAAGTGAATGCGACGTTGCTGCTTCATCGTCGCCTGGATTGGTGTCATGTCGGTTGTTTCGGCTGCCGATGCGGATATCAATGGATATGAATTGCTGTCGGATTGGAATCTACTGCCTCAGGCCCGGCTCGGCGTGCAGGCGGGTTTAGCGTCCAGCTACGACCGCAACGGGGGCAACTACGACTACAATCACTACGAGTCCACCGGTTCAGTCCGACAGACCGCCGACGTGGATCCCGTTACTGTCGTGACGCTCGACGGACCGGGGGTCATTACGCGATTCTGGATGCCCCACAGGGCCGCCGACCTCGAATTCAAGGTCAAAGTCCTGCTCGACGACGTTGTGGTCATCGACAGCACCAGCAGGGAATTGCTCGGGGGCGGTTACGGGTATATCGACGGAGCCCTGGGCTCCACGATGCTCGGCGGGCAGGTCAGCTATGAACCGATCGTCTACTCAGATTCCCAGACGCTGAAGATAGTCTCGGAAAACAAATTCGACGAGCGTCACTACTACCAGTGGAACTACTTGAAACTGCCCGCCGGGAGCACAGTAACGCCCTATAGCGGAACGTTGACGCCGCAACAGACAACCGCTCGAAACAGTGCGATATCGATGACCGCCAACGTCGGTTCCAACCCCGCCGGAACAAGCGCAACAAGCAACACCATCAGCACAGCGTCGCAGTCGATCGGGGCCGGGCAGGCGATTGCGTTGGGAGATATTTCCGGCAGCGGTCAGATCCGCGCGATCAATCTGAAGCTCGCCGACACCGCCTCCGACGGCCAGATGGACGGTCTGAGGCTTCGTGTGCGATACGACGGATTGTCAAGGGCAGGCGTTGATGTTCCGGTTTCACATTTTTTCGGGGCCGGACACGGACGCGTTGCGTACCAGTCGATGCCCCTGGGCGCCAGCGACAGCAACGAATTCTACAGTTACTGGCCCATGCCGTTTCGTCGCGGTGTGAGTGTCGAACTGTACAACGATTCCGGGGATGCGATTTCGATAGATTCAGCCGCAGTTGAATATGAATCCGGCTCGGTGGCTGACGACGCATGCTACCTTCACGCCGAATACAACTCCGTTGCGACGACCACTGATCCGTCGTATCAGTTGCTCAGAACCGCCGGGCGAGGGCATTACGTGGGGAATCTGTTATGGCTCGATCGACAGAACGTTGGAAGCGGCAGCCGGTTCGCCGGCAGGAGCATCCTTGAAGGCGATGACATAATCACGGTGAACGTGAACTCCGCCAGTCCGGTTGTGCTGCCTGGCACGGGGCTGGAGGACGCATACAACGGAGGGTACTACTACAATCATGTCGGCGTGCATCCCGATGAAGAGGCTTATCCGTATTCGGGCGTTGCCCCATATCACGGACTGTTGCGCGCTAACATTCCCCTTAAGGACAACGGAGGGTCGGCCTACGCGCATACCGATCAGTACCGGTGGCTTATTCCCGACCCCGTGCCGTTTACCGACGGGATCAAGGTGGATATCGAGCAATACGCCAGTAGTTACGGCGCCAGTTTCGGTTCGGTCGCATTCTACTATCTTCTCCCGTTTTTCGGCGACGCAAACGACGATATGCGAGTTGATCTGTACGACTTTGCGATTCTAAGGGGCGATTTCGGCGAGATCGGGCAGGGGCTTGCGGCCGATTTCGACGAGGACGGCGATGTTGATCTGGACGACTACGAAATACTCGTGTCAACGTTTGGCATGATTTCTTCGCCCGGTCTTCTGGGGGCGGCTCCCGATGCGGAAGTTCTTCCTGCGAATCTGACAATTCCTGAACCGGTGTCTCTGATGTTGTTTGCGGTGGTCGCCTGGCCTGTTGTTCGCAGACGTCGGAGCGCCTGATCGCGGTTCTCTCCGGCTGGGCGAAAGTCATTGACGAATCCGCATTAAACAGGGATACTATCGGCCCGCGCCTCAGAACGTGCCTGGAGCGTATGCCTGGAAAACCTCGCCAGAACAAGGAGTCGTTCTATGTCCATCTCCCCGCGCCGTCTTGTTGCGGTTGGTCTGATTCTATCCGTGCTTGGTCTGTTGGCTGGCGGTTGTCCGGCTAGCGAACTTGTCGCAGCCCCCGCACGTGCGGCGCAGGTTCCCGGTGTCCCCTCCGAAATTGAGCATGTTCAACAGTACAACCGTGCGATACACGTGATGGCGATGCTGCTGGTCGGTTTCGGATTTCTGATGGTTTTCGTGAAGAAGTACGGACGTTCAGCACTGACAGCGACTTATCTGCTGGTCGCCACCGCCATCCCGCTGTACTTCCTGCTTAGTAATTCCGGCGTGTTTGGTTACGACGCCGAGACCAGCGATATCGAACGAATGGTCCTGGCCGAGTTCGCGGCTGCGAGCTTGCTGATTTGCGCCGGTGCGCTGCTGGGGCGAATCAAAATGTGGCAGTACATTGTATTGGGGTTGCTGTTTATTCCCTGTTACAAGTTCAATGAGTGGGTCGTAGTTGACGGCGGTTTGGGTCTGGTCACGCCCGGGGCCTTGATGGACACCGGCGGGTCGGTCGTGATCCATGCATTTGGCGCACTGTTTGGATTGGGAGCGATGCTGATGCTCACCACACACAAGCAATTCGAAATTGAGATCGAAGCCGACGCGACCAGCGATCGCTATTCGCTGCTGGGCAGCATGGTTCTGTGGGTGTTCTGGCCGAGTTTCTGCGGCGCGCTGGTGCCTGCGGCGCAGATACCGCACACGGCTGTCAACGTGATTCTCGCGTTATGCGGCAGTACGCTTGCGACTTACGTCGCCACCGTGGTGTTGAGGCGGAAGATTTCGCCCGCAGACATCGCCAACGCCGCACTTGCCGGAGGCGTGGCGATCGGATCCACGTGCGACGTCAAAGGATTCTTTGTCCAGGCGTTTATTGTCGGTATCGCAGCCGGAGCCGTCTCAACGTTCGGTTTTGCGGTGATCCAGAACAAACGCCGAGCGGTCGGCAATTACCGCGCGAGGCATGCGTTCTACTGGCTGAGGCAACGACTGAAAGGACACCGAAGATGAAACGCGCTGATATGAGTCGTCGTAATTTCATTAAGAAGCTGGGGCTTGGAGTTGCAGCGTTGCCTGCGATCAGATGCGGCCGATTGTTGGCTGAAAAGGGCGCCGCGGCCCAAAGCAAAGCCCCCAGGCCCAATATTCTCATCATTTTCACCGACGACCAGGGCTACGCCGACCTGGCCTGCTACGGGAACAAGAAGAACAAGACGCCTCGCATGGACAAACTGGCGTCCGAAGGGACCCGCTACACCAGCTTCTACGCCCAACATGTGTGCGGGCCGTCGCGGTCGGCGCTGCTTACCGGACGATATCCCATCCGCAGCAAGGGCTGGAGCATGCCCGCCTCGGAGATCACGTTTGCAGAACTGATCAAGAAGACCGGTTACCAGACCGCGTGCATCGGCAAGTGGGACGTATCGAACCGCAAACCGATTATCGAACGTATGCCCAACGCGCAAGGGTTCGACTACTACTTCGGCACGCTGGGCGCCAACGACGGAGGCAGGGTGAAGTTCCACGAGAATAACGACTCCGCCGGCGATACGCGCGACATGGGCAGCCTGATACGCACCTACACCGACAAGGCGATCGACTATCTCAAGAACAAACGCGATCCGAAAAAACCATTCGTGCTGTACGTTGCTCATACGATGATGCACACCATTATCGACGCGTCGCCCAAGTTCCGGGGCAAGTCGGCGGGCGATCTGTACGGCGATGTTGTCGAGGAGTTCGACTACGAGACCGGTCGTCTGCTCGATACGCTGGACGAACTGAAACTCGCCAAAGACACGCTGGTGATCTACACCACCGACAACGGGCCCTGGAATCAGCGGGCCTACACCGACAGGAAAAAGGGGCATCCGAAAGGTTCGATCTTCTGGGGCGAGTCCGGTCCGTTGCGAAACGGGAAAGGCTCATCCTACGAGGGCGGTCTGCGGGCTCCGTGCATTACCCGCTGGCCGGGCAAGGTCCCTGCGGGCAAGACATCCGACGCGATCTTTGCGACGATCGACTTCATGCCCACGTTTGCGACTCTTGCGGGATACAAGGTCCCGACCGACCGCGTCATGGACGGGGTCGATCAGACTGATCTGCTGCTGGGCAAGAGCAAGAAAGGCGCCCGCGACAGTTTCTTCTACCAGACGGCCATGCGCAAGGGCAAATGGAAGTACCTGAAGGCCAAGCACTGCATGTACGGATACGCGCGGGACAAGAAACGAAAGCAGGTCGAAGAACTTTACGACCTGGAAGCTGATCTCGGCGAGACAACAAACCTCGCCGCCAAACACCCCGAAAAAGTAGCCGAATTGAAAAAGCTGATGGAGGTCGTTCAGAAAGGCGCATACCGATAGAGGCTGGTTTGAAGCGTGTCTCACGCCAAACCGATCGCCCATGGACTCATTGGCGATGTAAGAATCGAGGTCTTGTATGACGTGGGAGCAGGCCAACAGAGTTATACCGCTTGTCGCGGGGATAGTAACCGTTGTGATATATATGATCGCGACGCCCTACGTTAAGGCCGCAAAAGAGAGGAAACGCCAAGCCGCACAGCGGGTCCCGACTATTCGTCCGGACCTTGTGTCCGTAGATGAAAAGGCCCGGGCCTATAACATGGCCCGGACCGTGCTGATTCTCATGGGCGGTTTCCTGTTGGCGGTGGTCCTCGGTTTTATCGGATATCATCTGTTCGACGACGGTGTGAACTCGAAGTACAGATTCGAGTATTCCTTGATGGTCGGCGGAGTTTTCGTTCTTCTGTGGGGTGTTGTCGGCGGTGTGATTGTCCAAAGTCGCAGGCGTTGTGACCAGTGTCCAAAGTGCGGCAAACGCCGCTTTTACTATAAGTCTGACCGCGGTAAATTCGTCTCCTGCCTTACGTGCCCATCGGCGTGGAGAGCGGGCTCGGCGCCAGTGTGAAGCTGATCGCTCGAGCTGTTGTGGGTTTCCTTAACTGCGCGTCTTGCTTTGCGGTTGTTTGCAGTAGGGGGCTAGTTGTTTGCTCAAACGTTTTACGATGTCGGCGTATTTGGGCTTGGACGCCAGATTGGTCACTTCGTCCGGATCGTTCCGGTGGTCGTAGAGTTCTCGCCCCGCCGCTCCGCCGTTCCACTCGGTGTAGCGCCATTTTGCGGTCCGAATCGAGTAACCCTGGGCCTTTGGACCGTGGAATACCTGCGATATCGCGGGCTTGTCCCACGCGGCTGACGGATCGTTCAGCAGCGGGCGGAGCGAGCGTCCGTCAAGGCGCCCGGGGACCTTGTGTCCCGTGTAGTCAACCAGGGTTGGATACATGTCCAGCAGTTCAACCGGCTGGGCGCACGTTTTCCCCGCGTTTTTCACGCCTGGCCCGGCGACTATCATCGGAGCCCGGACAGATCGCTCGAAATTCTTGCGCTTGTACCACAGTCCCTTTTCGCCCAGAAAATATCCGTGGTCCGACCAGAACACTATCATTGTGTTCTTCATCAGGTCCCGTTTCTCCAGTGCGTCCAGCAGGCGCCCGACCTGGGCGTCTACGAACGAGATGCACGCGTAGTAGGCGCGTTTGCATTTCCTGGCCTCTTCGTGCGTTACGCCCTTGAAGAAGTAAGGCCAGTTTCTCGTGTCGCGCTGGACGGCCATCGGCGGAACATCGTCGAGATCCTTCTTCGCCTCGTCGAGATTCTGCATTGTGATTTCGCTCAGCGGGTAGAGGTCCATGTATTTCTTCGGAGCCACGTAAGGGCAATGCGGATTGAAGAATCCCGCGGCGATGAAGAACGGTTTGTCCTTGTGCTTGTCGATCAGTTCAATCGCTTTGGATGCGACCATACCGTCGGTGTGCTCGGTGTCCTTGCTCTCGGGACCCCACCACGCCATGGATATCCCCAGCCCGCCTTTTCGCCCGGTCTTCCCGCCGGGGTAGCGGATGATCTTGTCTTCCTGCTTCTTGTCGATACCGGCGGGGTTGAATCGTTCGTTCCACGTGGGCGCGTCGTCGTGACCGTCCGTGCCGATGGCCGCGGGATTGTTGTAGTGATAGATCTTGCCTACGCGAGCCGAGTAGTATCCCTGCTTCTGGAAGAACTGCCCGAGCGTGACAGCATTGGGGCGGAGCTTTCGCAGGTTGTCCCACAGGCGCACGAAGCCCGTCGTGTTGGGGCGCAGACCGGTCATCACGCTCGCCCGGCTCGGGCCGCAAAGCGGTTGCTGACAGTAGGCCCGATCGAAACGAACGCCCATCTTCGCCAACCTGTCGATGTGGGGCGTCTTAACCTGTTTATCGCCGTAGCACCCGATATCCGTATTCATATCGTCAGCGGCGATGAACAGCACGTTGATGTGCTTGCCCGACGGCTTGGGTGCGGCGGTCAGTCGACCGGCCGTAAGTGCAATCGAACCAACCGAAACGCTCTTCATGAAACTCCGTCGCGAGATCGCCTGCATAAACCTATCCCTTCGGTATGCGAGTCGTTAATGTCCACATCCTGCGTCGTTGCCCTGCGGCGCGGAATCTCTGGGGCTGCTTCAACCTATACAGTCTGTTGATCGCCCGTCTTACTTGTCACGTATGTAGAAGGCTGAAGTCTTGGTGTCCCAGTAGAAGCTGATTGTGTTTCTGGGGGCGAGGCCTTCGGGGACTGAATAAGTGTAAGTGACCTTATCGTCCGACCGGACCGGTTCCTTGTCGATCACGTATTTCAACGTTTCCAACAGCTTGTCTCTCTTGCGATTCTTGAACGATGCGACCAATTTGTCGAGTCTGTCTCCTTCCAGATCTTCGCCCAGGTCCCCAGGAGCAGCGTATCGCAGGATGAAGTTCTTGATATCCTCGTTCTTGTCGCTGCCAAGCTGCTGAATCATTACGCCGATTTCTTTTTGCAGTGACGGCAGATCGTTTTTGGGCTTCAAATTGTCCGAACATCCCGCCAATGCCCCCAGCGACATCATAACAGCCGTTTGAAGAATCGTTTTCATTTCGTTTTCCTTTAATTCATCGCCACACCGGATGTTCACCGCCCGTGCGGTGCTTTGCCTGAGATATCTTAACGCTGCTCGGCCGATTCGAACTGAATCTCCATAAGAACGGCGTTGTGGTCGGAAAGCTGTCGGTTCAGCACTGTCCGCGAGGTTATCTTCCATTCTCGAGTGACGAGAATCCAGTCAATTGTCCTTGTGGGGTTCGATGACGGGAAGGTGTAATCGTCAGGTCCCGGTTCGCTCAGCGGGTCTGTGCGGTAGGCTCCGGTCGCCAGCAGATAAGACATGCAAGTCCGCCCGTCTGATGTTGGCCTGACGTCCGGAAACCCCAGCGGGCCGGAGTTCATGTCTCCGGCCAGGATCAGGGGAGTTTTTGATTCGGCCCGGATATTTTCTATCTGTTTGGCGGCCGGCAGGCGTGTTGACTCAGACCGCGTATCAAGATGCACGCCCAGAACGCGGGTGACCGAACCATCGCCCAACTCAATCTCGCACAACAGACCTTTCTTGTGCCCTGCGACAATTCGCTCCCAAGTTGCATGCGCCGCAAAGTTGACGCATTGCGCGTTGGCGATAGGGCGCTTGCTGAGAATCGCGTTTCCCCACCTCAGGCTGAAGAAAGGAATCGCCATGTCGAAGTTACGTTGTTCCGCCAGGAAAGGGAAACCGGCCTTGCGGGCGATATATCGGGCCTGGTTCACCCCGCTGGTCCAGACGGCGTCGAAATCCACTTCATTCAGCACAACGATGTCGGCGTTGGCGTCGCGCAGCAGGGCGGCGATTTGGTCCAATCGACTGAGTTGAGCTTCCTTCCGGCCGAGCTGCCAGTTGCTCCCGGTGAGACCGCGCCCATGGGCGATATTGAAAGTGACAACGCGCAGCGTCCCGTCGAACGAACCCGCCTCAGCCCCATCGACGCGGACGGTTTCGATCCTGACAGCGTTCAGGGGCGACAAAGCCCGATTAGTGAAGAACCACACCAGGCAGACCATAACCGTCAGGACCAGCAAGCCCAGCACCCGCCGGACATATCTGTTCCTGAATCGCCCAACCAGCGGCCAACGATTAAAAGCCAACCATTTCATACGAACCCACAACCTACCGTTCGTACGGAGGGGTGTCTACTGTCGACTCTCTACATCTCAACTATCTCGCACAGTGCGGCCCCGGGCCTATCGGTTTTTTTGCGAGGATTCCTAGACCACAGAACCTTGACAGCCTTGCCAACCACAGACATACTTTTGGCTACCCACCGGATGTTAGGGTAAGGTGGATTTCCAAACGGTCTATACAGACAGCGGGTGCAAGTGAAAATGGGCAAGCAACACAAACTCTGCTTCGTTGATGATGATCCCCAAGAACTTGAGCGTTTCAAGAAGGCACTAGAAGGCCGGTTTCACATTGGTGTTGGGACCTCACTCAACACCGCTTTGGATGATCTGCACAAGAGCACTCCGGGGAAGCCGGATCTGTTCGTCTTGGATATGTACTTCCCTATCGACGGGAACAACACAGACGCCGAACTTGATGATCTCGGAAAGAAATGGGACGAGTTTCGCAGTGCTGAGCGAGCGATGAGGGAAGTTCTCGGGCGACTTGGGCAGAGTTTCAAAGGTGGACGAGATCTTGCTGAACAGGTTATCAAAGGGGGAATCAGGAGATCTCCATTTGTATTCTTTACCCGCAAAGGCAATCTTGTCGATGCCATTGATGCATACGAGAATGTCGGCGCCATCTCTGTCATGAAGAAGCCCGACCCCCGCTCAATGGAGGATTTGGATGGCCCGAAACGAACAAAGGCGTACGACGAAGCGATGAAGGAGAATGCTGAGAATATCGCACGTGCACTTGAGGCTGCGATACACAAGGCTTCATTCTTGTACAAATACAAGAGCACCATTATCGCTTTCTTTGTTGGCGCTGCTTCTTCCGTCGCAGCTTGGTTAATCATTACTGTTGCGTCCTAGAGTGGTTCTCTGAGCTGTAGCTTCAAGCCGGTCAGCTGTTTGCGGGAGTGAGCAGGGCGAAGATGTTGTATTGATTGTAGAAGAATTCCCCCGTGAATTGCTGCGATTGGCCTGCGCTGGTGTCAATTTCAATTATGCGGGTGATGCTTTCCTCAATGTCCCTGTACGAACTCGTAAGTTCAGCGGCGATATCGCTGGGTGCACTGCCGTTGACATGGGTGAAAAAGCGGCTCTTGAAAATGGGGGAGGCAATGCAATATCGCACGTCCCAGTTTGGAGAGGTGTCGGCGTTAATTCGCCGTGTGCCAGCAGTGTTCTTGAATACCGCCAGCATAACTGGTCGAAGGCTTCTTTCGGCCAGGCGTCGGGCGGTTGCTTCAAATGATGCTTGGTATTTCGCGGCTAACGTCGTGATGGTCTTGACGGAAATACCCATAGCGGCCACATCAATGGAAAACATGCCGCCTTTGAAGAGCATGTCTGCGGCAAACTCGTTTGCTGTCTTCTCAAAAGTTAAGTGGGTCCGGTGGCTCATTCCCTGGCTATCGCACAAGTACATTGAATGCTGGTGCGTGGGGAGTACATAGTGTGCGATTTCGTGTAGAGTACTGAATCTTTCCCTGGGTGGAGCGAGGTTGTCATCAACCGCCACCAGTCGATCTGAATAAGACAACAACGCCCGCGGCTGACTGCCTTCCGGTTTTACTTCGAGCGGCAGGACCGTGTCGAAGTTGAAGGTCAGATAGTTCAGCTTCAAGTAGTCAAGAATCCCAAATGGATTGACCGCCTCCTTGTCGTACTGTCCACTTTCTTTTAGCAGGAAGCACACAAGTTCATACGGCTCGATTTCCAAATAACTGGCATTGAGACCTTGCAAGACTACCCTTTCTTTCTGCTCTTTGCTATCAGGCGAAGCCGCTCAATCAATAATCCAGCTAGCGCCGGATCTAGCTCGGCGCCATGTGCAGCCATAGCATGTGTGTTTGATTCCTGAGGGCTGTCCAGGCCCCTGAAATACTCTACGATAAGATTCTCTCGATTAGGATCCCTTTGGGCCTCCATCTGCACAAACAACTCGGGATATCTGTCGGCCAGGCGGATCAGGTTGTCGCTCGACTTACTGTGTATTGATCTTCCGGATTCCCAGCGAGTATACGTTTTCTCGCCAATGCCCAGGAACTGGCTCATCTCGGATTGCGTAAGTCCGGCACGCTCGCGTGCATCCTTAATCTTGTCTGGTCCGAGCAATCCGATCCGCTTGTATTGTTCGGCCTCCAGGGCATTGTCTAGTTCAGGCGGTAGTAGCTGCTCGCCGCATGCTGTGCATTCCTCCCAGGCGGTATCTTGAATCAGCATCGTCCCGCCCGGAATGTTCGCCGGCGGATCGAAGCGGAATTCACCGGTTCGCAGTTCAAGTGTACGTTCGCCGCAGATTGGACACTCTTTGGCCATAGCTCGCATTCCTTTCAGTTCGTCTTAGTGATCTACGTGTGCCGAGATGATGCACAGTCTCTTATCCCGATCACCGATGTCTCGCACAATAAACTTGCAATACAACAACGTGCTTCCTAGATGCGGCTTGATCTCGTAAGCGGGCCTTCCTGCATCCTTGCCCCGCATGACCGTCTGCTTGACCTCCTTCGACTCGTCGATCCACTCACGCAGGGCGTCACAAATGTCGGCGTTGGTAAGATTCAAACCCATTAAGTCGTACTTGGCCGTTGCCGTTGTCGTAACGTTCTCCGGGTGGGCGGCAAGTTCGCGGAGAATCCTTACTGTTTCTGCATCAGCTGGTTTCTTACTCATCTCAGCCTATCTCTATTATCGTACTAAATATGGAAAATACAATATCTTTTTTGTATTATTTAGAACGTGTACGCATTTGCCTGTGAAGCAAGAGTATCATATGATACATTCAGCGTCGCTTTCGCTAGCAATCTTCTTACATGGCTTACTGTCCGGGAGGTAGTATTCCCTTTTCTGGCTTCTGAGGTCCGTGATGGACTGTTCTCGACTTGTCCTATGGTTGATATCACCCGCTTACCCTTTCGCTGCAATCGGTTTGGCGGTAGTCGGCAAGTGGCAGTTGGTTTGTCCACAGGGTCCCGACAATCCTTTGTCGAATCGGTGAGGTGATTATGGATTTACAATCAGCATTTAGCAACAGATTTGGCAGTATTGATTTAGATTCTGGCAAACTGCCACCTCTGAGCCCAGGCGGTGACGCGTGAAAAATGTTCTGATGTGCGGTAGGATGTTCGTATGAATAAATTGAAACAGACTCGGCGGGGGTTTCTTCGGGCGGTTGGTGTTGGCGCGGCGGCTTTGGCGATGGGGCCGAGAGCCTCTGGCGCCGCTGACAGAACCCGCGCCGGGAAGCCCAATATCGTTTTCATCTTTGCTGACGATATGGGGTTCGGGGATCCGAAATGTTTTAACGGCGAATCGAAGATCTCCACTCCCAACATCGATCGATTGGCCGCGGGGGGGATTCGGTTTCTTGACGCTCATGCTCCGGCGTCGGTCTGCGTGCCTTCAAGGTACGGGCTTATGACCGGGCGGTATCCGTTCCGGACTGCGATCAAATGGAACAACGATCGCGTTATTGAAAAAGGGCGGATGACCCTGGCGTCGCTGCTGAAGAAGAACGGATATCACACAGGCGCGGTGGGCAAGTGGCATTTGGGATTTGAAGGCGGTAAGAAGGTCGACTACTCCAAACCGATGCGCGGCGGACCGACCGACTGCGGGTTCGACTACTATTTCGGCATACCCGCGTCGCTGGACATCCCGCCGTATTACTACGTGGAAAACGACCGCTGCGTTTCCCCGCCGACCGAGCGTATCGAATCCAATTACACCAAAGGCGTCAGCCGCATCCAGGGCGCCTTCTGGCGCGGCGGGGGAGTGGCCAGGGGATTCAAACACGACGAGGTCTTGCCCAAATTCGCCAGGAAGGCTGTCAGTTTCATCGAATCTCACCAGGCCGACGCCAAGAACAAGGATAGACCGTTGTTCCTGTACCTCCCGCTCGCCGCTCCCCATACGCCCTGGATGCCGACCGGTAAATTCGCCGGTTCGAGCAAGGCGGGCATGTACGGAGATTTCGTGTCCCAGGTTGACGACGCGGTGGGGCGGGTGCTGGCGGCGCTGGACCGCTGCAAGCTCACCGACAACACGCTGGTGATATTCACAAGCGACAACGGGCCGGTCTGGTACGCTGTGGACGTCAAGAAGTACGGGCACAGCTCCGTCGGGCGTTTGCGGGGCATGAAAGGCGACGCCTGGGAGGGCGGGCACCACATGCCGTTCGTCGCAAAGTGGCCTGGCAAGATCAAACCCGCAACCAGCAGCGATGAAGTGATCTGCTTTACCGATATGCTTGCGACCTTTGCTGCGATTGTGGGCGACAAGCTTCCCGCAAACGCGGGCGAAGATTCGTACAATATTCTTCCGGCGATGCTGGGCGAAAAGTACGACAAGCCGATCCGTCAGGCCACTGTCACCAAGGCCGGATTCTTCACCATCCGACAGGGAAAGTGGAAACTCATTCTTGGTCGCGGCAGCGGCGGGTTTTCGGCTCCTCGGAGGATCAAACCGAAACAAGGCGAGCCGAAAGGTCAACTCTACGACATGAAGACCGATCCGGGCGAGACGACCAACGTGTACAAGGATCATCCGGGGATTGTCGAGCGGTTGACGAAGCTGCTGGACAAGTACAAAAAGGACGGTCGATCCGTCTCGCCGAGGCGATGACGGCGCCTCCCGCGGCGGTGAAAACCCTTTGACGCTTCGGGGCGCGGCGCCTATGCTATGTGGGATTGTATGTTTCGCCTGATACACCCTGACCGGAAGAGATACTCCCTATGAAAACATCACACATAGTCATGCTGTTGCTCGTTGCGGTTATTGCTGTCGGCGCTGCGGGCTGCAAGAACGATACTTCGGCTTCTGCGGGCAAGACGGTTGCTTATTCATCCCCGGGCGATTCGAACGGTTGGTTCCTGGCGTTTTCCTCCGAGTTGAAGAAGGAGGCCGAGAAGCGAGGTTACAGCCTCAGCGTCACCCACGCCGCGTCGAACACCGCCAAACAGCTTGCCGACGTGGAAGACATTGTCGCCCAGAAACCGGATTTCCTGATCCTCGGCCCGAAAGACACCAAAGCCTCCGCGGACGCTCTCCGCACCGCCAAAGAGGCCGGCGTCACGGTGATCATCGTCAATCGGGACATCGACGGTAAACACCCGGATGACTATATCACCAAGATATATTCGGACTTCGAGTGGATTGGCGAGAAGATGGCCCAGGCTGTTGCCGAGGCGTTTCCCGCCGAGAGAAAGAAGATCCGAATTGTCGAGTTGCACGGAACTCTCGGCAGCGCCAACACCACGGGAATGAGCAAAGGCATCAGGAATGTGGTCGACAAAGACCCTCGCATGGAGTTGGTTCGCTCGCAACCGGGCAATTTCCAGCGAGATGTCGCCATGGCTGCAATGGAGAACATCATCCAGTCCGGTGTCGAATTCGACGCCGTTATCTGCCATTATGACGACGAGGCGATGGGCGTTATTCAGGCGCTGATGAGGAAGGGGCGGAAGATGGGCAACAATCCGTCCGAGGGCGAAATTATTATCGTGGGCAATGGCGGGACCACCGTTGGGCTCGAAGCGGTCAAGGCCGGGCGGTATCACAAGATCATTTCGGTCAGCCCGTACTATGCGGACAAGGTGTTCGACGCGATCGAGGCCCATAAGAGCGGTAAGAAACTTGATCCCTACATCCGCGTAGAGGACATAGTCATAGACAAGAACAATGTCGACGAACATATGGCTCGCGGATTCTAGTCTGGACACCGACGCACGTGGCGGTTGAGCCCCGCAGAGATGCTATGACAGAAGACCTTCTATTGAAGATGACGGGGATATGTAAGAATTTTCCCGGAGTGAAGGCCTTGGACAATGTGGACTTTTCCGTCCAGCGCGGGCGGGTCCACGCCCTGATGGGGGAAAACGGAGCGGGCAAGTCGACGCTGATAAAAGTGTTGACCGGGATATACCATAAGGACGCCGGGGAAATTATCTTCGACGGGAAACCGATTGCTCCGTCTGACGCCGCCCAATCGCAACATCTGGGGATCAGCACGATCTATCAGGAACTCAATCTGGCGCCGTACCTGAGCGTCGCCGAGAATATCTTCATCGGCAGAGAGCCCAGGAGGTTCGGCCTGATTGACTGGAAAACCGTCAGGTCTCGCGCCCGGTCGATATTGAGCGACATGGGCGTCGGCGGAGTGGACGTCGCCAAACCTCTGGAGGCCCACAGTGTCGCCATTCAACAGATGGTCGCCATCGCCCGGGCGCTGTCGGTCGAGGCTAGACTACTGGTGATGGACGAACCGACTTCCTCGCTCAGCGAGAGCGAAGTCGGGCTGCTGTTTGACGTTATCCGCCGGGTGCAGGCCCGCGGTGCATCGGTTATCTTCATAAGCCACAAGATGAGCGAGGTGTTCGAAATATGCGACACCGCGACGATCCTGCGCGACGGTTGTCTGGTGGGCGAGTATCCGATGGCGGATCTGACGAAACTGAAAATGGTTTCGTTAATGATCGGGCGCGACGCGACGGGAGTTCTGCACAAAAAGAAGGAGATCTCCCGGGGGTTGGACGATCGCCGAGTCGTCTTAAAGGCAAGCGATCTGACCAGGTCTCAAAGGACCAAAGAGATTAGCATAGACATACGAACCGGTCAGGTCCTTGGGGTCGCCGGGCTGCTGGGGTCAGGTCGAACTGAACTTGCGAGAATCCTTTTCGGCGACACCGCCCCGGAGGACGGTGAGATCGAAATTGTCGGCAAGCGCGCACATTTGAAGAGTCCGCGAGATGCGATAAAACTGGGCGTGGGCTTCTGCTCGGAGGACCGAAAAGCCGAAGGCCTCTTCCCGCACATGTCGGTTATGGAGAATATGACCATAGGCGTCATGGGCGAGTTGTCCACAGGCGGCGTCCTTTCCAGGAAGGCCCAAACGAGAATCGCCCAAACGTATATCGACAAACTGAACATCAAGGTTTCCGGACCGGGGCAGCGGATGAGCGAACTGAGCGGCGGGAACCAGCAGAAGGTCCTCCTTGCGAGATGGCTTTGCAAGAAACCGATCCTGATGATCCTCGACGAACCGATGAGAGGGATCGATCTCGGAGCGAAATCGGAGATTGAAGACATCATCGCCGATCTGGCCGGAAACGGTGTGGCCGTTCTCATGATATCGTCTGAGATGGAGGAGCTCATTCGATCATGCGACACGATTGTCGTGCTGTCCGAGGGGCGGAAAGTGGGACAACTGACCGCCGCGGAAATATCCGAAGAGCGCATCATGCAGATGTTCGCTCACGGAAGCCACGCCGATCCGGAGGCCGTCAATGCCCAATAACGCACTTACATCCTCCCTTGTCGCTTTCTGGGCTGCGGCGGCCCGGAGGCGGAACTTCAAGGACTGCGTTATTTGGATGTTCTTTCTGCTGCTGCTTGCCGTCACCGCATGGTTCACTCCCGGTTTCTTCTCTCTGGGGACCCTGGACAATGTCCTGGTTCAGGCGTTTCCGGTAATGCTTGTGGCGCTGGGGATGACAATGGTGATGTCCTCGGGCGGGATTGACATATCGGTCGGGGCGGTGATGGCGATCTCCGGAGCGGTTACGGCCAGGCTCTACATTGCGGATGCGGGCCTGGTTCCCGCCATCGCCGGTGGAATGCTTGCCGGCGGGTTCTGCGGTCTGTTCAACGGGACCCTGATCTCGAAATTCAAGATCCAACCGATCATTGTGACCCTGGTTGTGATGATCGCCGGCAGGGGGCTGGCCCAGACTATCCTCGACAAGCCGTCGCTGGACTTTTCATTCCATTCGTCCATGAACGCTCTGGGTCAATACAGGATATTGGGACTTCCGGTTCAGATCGTAATCATGGCCGGAGTCGTCGCGGCGATGCTGTTTCTGGTCAGGAAGACCGTTATCGCCAAGCAGGTCGAGGCGATTGGCGATAATTCCACCGCGGCGCGACTGGTTGGAATTAACATTCTGAAGACCACCGTCTTTGTTTATGTGCTTTGCAGCCTTCTTTGCGCTGTCGCCGGAGTTATGAAAGTCGCCCGAACCGGAGGCGTGAATGCGGCCGGCCTCGGCCAGCTCATCGAACTGGATGCGATTGCTGCGGTGGCTATCGGAGGAACGTCGTTTTCCGGGGGTAAGGCAAGGGTGTTAGGGACGGTCATTGGCGCCGTTATCATCCCGCTCGTGACTGTTATTGCAAACATGAATGACATGCGGGACCATCACGCGATGATCTTCAAAGCCGTAATCGTAATTGGCGTGCTATGGGCGCGCAGGGAAAAATAGCCTGCGGACCGACAGAATGAGAACCGACAAAGTTACAATCAAGACAGGCGTCAGAGACCTGATAAAGGCGCACGCTTCGCTGATGATGCTTGTGGTCTTGTGTGTCATAGCGGCTGTCTGTTTCCCCGCTTTTGGCACCGCAACTAATGTCGTCAACATCTTTCGCCGCGTCAGTATCTCCGGTCTGGTCGCGATTGGAATGGCTTTTGTGATACTCTCGGGCGGAATCGATCTGTCGGTCGGATCGATTACCGCAGTCGCGTCGATCGTCGCGGTGCAAGTCAGCGAATCTTATCCTCCGCTGGCGGTGATAGCTCCAATAGCTGTCGGGCTCGCCATTGGCGCCCTTAACGGTGCGCTGATAACGTTGGGCCGAATCCCGCCGTTCATCACCACTCTTGCGATGATGCTCGGAGTAAGGGGGTTGGCTTTTATTCTGGCCGGTGACACCGCCAGCCAGACTGTAAATGTTCCCGAATGGTTCCGCGCACTGTACCGGGGCGACGTTCTTGGGCTTCCGTATCCAACGATCGCCCTTGCGCTGGCGTTCGGCGTTGCGATTGTTGTCTCGAAGTACACGAGTTTCGGTCGGAGCGTATACGCCGTCGGCGGCGCTGAAGAAGCCGCCGGAATGATGGGCCTGAACGTGAAAAAGAGCAAAACTCTTGTCTATATAATATCAGGCGGATGCGCCGGATGCGCCGGTCTATTGCTGGCTTCCCAACTCAAAGCTGTTGATCCCACCGCTGCAAGGGGGTTGGAGCTGATCGCTATCGCCGCGGTGGTGATCGGAGGGATACCTCTTACCGGAGGGCTCGGGAAGGTCGGACAGGTGTTCTGCGGAGTATTGATTCTGGGGCTCATTCCGAATCTCATCAACCACTTTCGAATGCGTTTTGGAATCCCGCTTCCGTCATGGTACAACGAAATGATCACTGGAACGCTGCTGCTTGCGGTGGTATTACTGCAGTCTCGAATAGAAAGACGCGATACTCGATAGAGGAGCTTGCCATGCAGGAATTTATTTTTCACAACCCCACGAAGATCATCTTTGGCGAGGGAACTGTTTCTCAACTCGGCGAACAGGCCGGAGCTTACGGTAAGAAAGCCCTGCTGGTCTACGGTATGGGCAGCGTCAAGAAAAACGGCGTGTACGATCAGGCCGTCGCCTCGCTGACTGAAGCGGGCGTCGAGATCGTAGAGTTCGGAGGCGTGAAGTCCAACCCGCTTATGTCATACGCTCGCAAAGGCGTTGAACTCGCCAAAGCCGAACACGTCGATATGGTCGTCGCCGTCGGAGGCGGAAGCGTTATCGACACGTCAAAGAGCATTTGCGCCGGAGCCGTCACCGACACCGACATTCTCGAATTCTTTGTGTTCACCTCGAATGTGGAGACGGCGCTTCCTCTGCTGACTGTAGTCACCATCCCCGCCGCCGGTTCGGAAATGAACGGCGGAATGGTGCTCACTCGAGACGACACGCTCGACAAGCTGGGCACCTGCAACTACCCGCCTCTGTACCCGAAGGTCTCGATCCTAGACCCGACGGTCACTTACACTATTCCGCAATCGTACACCGCATTCTCGGCGGCCGATTCGATGAGCCATTTGCTGGAGGGATATTTCACGCAGACCGACGAGTGGTCGCCCATCCAGGATCGATTTGTCGAGGGCCTGTGCAAGTCGATTATGGAGGCCGCCGACAAAGCTGTCGCTGATCCGAAAGACTTCCAGGGACGCGCCACGCTTATGTGGGGCGCAACGATGGCGTTCAACGATCTGGCGTGGATGGGCATCGGACCGTTCGGTTTTCCCAATCACATGCTCGAGCACCCGCTAAGCGCGATTTACGACATCGCCCACGGAGCCGGTCTTTCGATAATGATGCTGGCGTGGATGAAATACGCCAGCGAAAAAGGAAACGCGCGCATCGCAAAGTTCGCCCGCAACGTACTGGACATCCAAGCCGACGATGACCTCGCCGCCGCCGGCGAAGGCATAGAAAAGTTCAGGGCGTGGCTGGAGAAGGTCGGCAGCTACACTTGCTTCAAAGACGCAGGCATTCCGGAATCCGGGATAGACCGGATCACCGAGCGCACAGTTTTCCTGGCGAATCTGTGGGGAGCCGAAGACTACAACGCTGAGAACATCAGCGAGATATACCGCATGTGCGGGCCATTCGCCGAAGAGTAACCCGCCGACGGGCCGACTACTATTCGCCCCAGAATATATGACGCCGTTCTGCGTTCGTATCATGGTCTCTTCGTGCGCAAGTGCTGAATCGTGAAAAGGAAAGCGAATATGGCTGGTATCGATCTTGATCGTCGCGGTTTTCTCAAGGCTGTGGGCTTCGGAGCCGCCGCTGCGGTTGTTCCGGGTTGTGCTGCAACTACGATGTCGGCGAAACCGAATACCGGTTCGACTGACAGGCCCAACATCATTTTGATAATGGCTGACGATATGGGTTACTCGGATATCGGGTGCTTCGGTTCGGAGATCCACACCCCGAATATCGACAAGCTCGCCGCGGGCGGTGTTGTGTTTACGCAGTTCTACAACGGAGCGCGATGTTGCCCGACCAGGGCGGCCTTGATGACGGGGCTTTATGCGCACCAGGCCTCGATGGGCGGTATGGAGCCCGATTGGAAAGCGCCGGGATATCGCGGGAACATAAACAAGCAGTGCGTCACGCTCGCCGAAGCTCTCAGGCTGAACGGGTATGCAACCTACATGACCGGAAAATGGCATCTGACCAGAGATACGCGCGCCAGGGAGTTGAAAGACAAGCACAACTGGCCGTGTCAGCGCGGATTCGACAGGTTCTACGGAACTATCGCAGGCGCGGGAGACTTCTACGCGCCTGCGACGCTGACCACCGACAATGAAGACATAACCAAACAAGCCAAAGACGACAAGAACTACTACTACACTGACGCCATCAGCGACAACACCGTCAAATTCATCAACGAGCACTGCCTCAAGAGCAAGTCCAAACCGTTCTTCCAGTACGTGGCCTACACCGCCCCGCACTGGCCGCTGCACGCGCTGGACAAGGATCGCGCGAGATACAAGGGCGTTTATGACGGCGGATGGGACAAACTCCGCGAAAGCAGGCTCAAGAAAATCCACAAGCTCGGTCTGCTCGACCCGAAGTGGAAGATGTCGAAATCATCGGCGGACTGTTCGTGGGACGATCTGCCCGAGCGCGACCTGCCCAAGCAGTTCGAGCAGATCAAGGTCGTCAACAAGGACAATCTCCACGCCTTCATGTCGATGAAGATGGAGATTTATGCGGCGATGATAGACAACATGGACCAGGGCGTCGGGCGGATCGTCAAGTCGCTCAAAGACAACGGTATCCTGGAGAACACCATGATTGTGTTCCTCGCCGATAACGGCGGGTGTTCGGAGTGGAGCATCTACGGAGGGCTGATGAAGCCCAAGCACCACAACACGTTCAAGGAAAACGGCGGTCCGCTCAGTTGGGACAGTTACGGGTCCGGTTGGGCTTGCGCCAGCAACACCCCGTTCCGCTACTACAAGCACTACACCCACGAGGGCGGGATATCCACGCCGATGATCGTCCACTGGCCCGCGCGGGCCAAGCCAGACGGTAAATACCGCCGCCAGGTCGGTCACGTAATAGACTTCATGCCCACGTTCCTCCAGGCCGCCGGCGCGAAGTATCCCGCCAGGCATGCGGGCAACGACATACCGACGATGGAGGGCAAGAGCTTGCTGCCGGCGATCGTCGACAACAAACCGATCGTGCGGGAGAGCATCTGCTGGGAGCATCATGGCAATAGGGCGATTCGCATGGGCGACTGGAAGCTCGTGGCGGCTGGTGAGAAAACGCGATGGAGCTTGTATAATATGGTCGACGACCGCACGGAATTGAACGACCTGGCCGCCGAGCAGCCCCGCCGGGTCAAAGAGATGAACGACAAGTGGTGGGCCTGGGCTAAACGATGCAGCGTGCTTCCCATGAACCCGAACCACAAAGGCGAATTTCTCAAGCGAAGACTCGAAGCGATCAAACGACGAAAAGAACGACAAGCCGCCGACGCAAAGAAGAAGAAAGCCGCCAACAAGTGACCCGCGCAGGATGCGGAAAACACCAGGCGGTATCCGGTCTCCCGGCGAGCGGCGATGCGAGACGTCCGAGAAGCAACACATGGACGAATACCGTATAAGGCAGATAGTCTATATTTTCGCGGCCGTTGCGATGGCCGGTTTGATATGCCTAGCCGTCTCGAATTGCCGGACAAATCGCATCGATCGCCGGACAGTGAACACAAACCCCGCCACCCAGCCAGCCGGTTCGCATGTCGACGTTGATCCCGGAGACAATGCGCCGTGGGTGGTTTTCAGCGGAACCAGCGACGCGTCGGCTGCGATCGCCCTGGATGAACGGACGTTGCTTGTCGCCGATGATGAGAACAACGTTCTGCGAGCTTACCGAATTGACGGGGGCTCGCCCACGTTCAAATTCGACCTGACGAAGTTCATGGGCCTGGAGGGCAAGCATCCCGAGGCGGACATCGAGGCCGCCGCACGGATAGGCGATCGCGTATACTGGATCACCTCCCACGGTCGTAATCGCAACGGAAAGTGGCGCCCGAATCGGTGTCGTTTCTTCGCCGCCCATATCAGCGAAGATTCCGGTCGGGTCGCGATACGTCCGGTTGGACGTTCATATTCAAAACTGGCTGAGCGGATGATGGGCGATCCGGGTGTTCGCGAGGTTTGTCCGGGGTTGCCCTTGTCTTATCGCCATGGAGAACTCAACGGGAGCGCCAGACAGCGATTGGCTCCGAAGGATCGCGGGTTGAATATCGAAGGCCTCTGCGCCAGCGCAGACGGAGATCGCCTGTATATCGGTTTGAGAAATCCTCAGTCGTCATCCCGGGCGTCCGACTCCGACCGTGCGATAGTCCTTCCGCTCTTGAACCCCGCTGAAATTGTCGACAGGGGCCGGGCTCCGAAGTTTGGTCGTCCGATGCTGTGGGACCTTGGAGGGCTGGGCGTTCGCGACATGGTCTACTCCGCCCGGGACCGCGCCGCGTTTATTCTCGCAGGTCCCAAAGACGATACGGGCGGTTTCGCCCTGTATCGATGGTCCGGGAATGTCGACGAGCAACCGGTCTCTCTGCAGAAACTGGATTCCCACAAGCCCTCGTGGCGCCCCGAAGCGGTGGTTGTTTTTCCGCAGTCTTCCGGGCTGTTCATTCTCAGCGACGACGGGGTCGTGCCGATTCCCGTCAGCGGCCCGGCCGACTGCATCAGACCCGAGTACTACCGCTACGACGGGACGAGTCTGAACAAGCACCTTCGCGACGAAACCAGGAAATACTTCCGAGCGCTGAGGATATCGCCTGTATCGAGAAATCCGGGGACCAGCCCCGGCGTCGAGACGAACCATAGTGCGGATTATCCATAATCCCAACGAGAATATAGACCACGTTGGATGGATACAACCGTCACAGCGATTATCGCATACAGGGCAGTTTGAACCGCATCATGGCTCGGAAACGGCCGGATATTCCCCCCGCCGACCAGAAAAAGCGTTTTCTGGTTTCACGATTGGCGGTAGAATCGCCAGGAAGACCGATAGCGGTCAGGCGGTTATAAAGGGAACGTCGCCCGCTGCGATTTCTAAGTTGGGAGATTCGTTATGAAGCATTCTGTTGGTATGCTTGGGTTTGCGTTGGTGTTGCTGACGTTGTCCCCGCCCGTTCCAGCCGACGACAAGGCGCCTTTCCCGCTGATCGAGAATTACAGCGGCGCCGGTGGACATGCGGTCTTTCTCAACGATGCCCTGACGTTCGTTCGAAAGAACCTCAAGTCGCCCCATGCCCCACGGGTTCTGTTCGACGCTTACATGCTGGCGACCCTTGGCGGCCAGCGCGAAACGGCCACGACTTGCAAGACCTTGCTGCTTGTGAACTACGCCGACAGCGCATACAGCCGGCATGTACTGAACGGTTTTCCGGACGGACTGGCGTACAAGAACTTTGTGGACAGGGTGATGTTCTGCGGGTTCGCCAAACTATCCGACGAAACAGCGAAGGGTCTGGCCGCCGGTTTCAGACGCGGTTTGTTGAGATTCGGATACAAACACTTCACCGGGAGATTCGCACTGAAGTGCATTCTCATAGCGAGACAAGCCGGCGCCGACGATCTGGCGCGCGATATCGCCGGCAAGCTCAAGAAAGACAACGATGATGAGGAGAACAAACTCGTCGATCTCTGCTTGCGGGACGGTCTGACGCCTTTAGACCGCATACTCAAGCTTAACGAGATGATCGCGATGAGGGAGGTCGCCATGATCATCGAGCATTTCTTGCGCCAACTGCCCGAGGCCCAGCGCGGCGATTCCAGGATAGTGCGGATCGGCATTCACACGGATGTCTGCGCCAAGCGTTTCGCCGAAGCACTGAAGACAATTGAAACGCTGAGCGGTAAGGAACTTGATCCGCAGATACTGCATTGGAAAGGCAGGTGTCTTTTCGCCGCCGGAAAGCGGCCCGAAGCGATCAAGGCTTTGAAACAGGCCCGGGAGATCGCCCCCAAGAGCCCGTGGGCCCAGACATCGGCCAAGCTGGCGGGGTGTATTGAGAACTATGGCGCCAATATGCTCACTAGCGTCGACATGTTCTTGGCCTGGTCAAAGAAATTCCGCGCCGAGGCCGAGATTATCGAACTGGACCTGGTCACTTCCGCAGGTGGAGCCAAGACGCCGTATAGAATCTACTTTGGCTCTGTGATGACCGACGAGATCATCGAGATCGTTCTATTCAAGAAGGATACGGTGATGGTGGCCTACAGGTCCGCTCCGGACGGTATGCGCATCTACTCATCATCGTCGAACGAAATTGTCAGTTTCCCGAACGTTCAAATGGTTCCGATGTTCTCCTTCAGCGTAGCCCGGCGGCCCGACGGGGGGTTTACGACCGACATCGGATTCAAGGTCGGAAAGTCACTGCAGCAGAGCATCGAAGCCAACCGGAAGGGTTGGAACTCGCCGTACATAACGACGAAGGCGGGCCTTCTGGACTACCGCTGCTCCGAGGCCGTTCGTTTGGGACACGTGCCTGCTTCGATTATACGGAAAGGCGATACGATGGTGGTGAGATATACGTTCTTCGACACCAATGACCCCGGCACGAGCGACGTCGAACTGCATGTCAATGACCGAGATGTCCTGACCGCTGTTCGTTCGAGTTTCTTTCAGACGCGGAAGATTCGCTACGGACGGAAAACCGAAATGAAACTGTCGAGCCCAAAATGGCCCAACGTGAAGGTCCGCACCGCCGGGAAATCCGAGATACCCTTTGCCGCATTGACTGGTTTGTTCGGAGAATTCACGAAGATGGCCGCCGAGTTGACCGGAGAGGAATAACTGCCTGTTTGCCTCCGGGTCACGCCGGGGAGGTCAGCAGATAAGTTGAAAGCTGTGTTCAAAGGTTGGCTGATAATCCATGTGACGGATGCCCGTATACGCCAAGCTGCCCGTGTTGCATTCTCCGGCCAAACGGATGTGTCATAGCCCCGGCCGCTCGTTGTGAAACGTCTGTTTGTCGGTCGATTTGCTCTTGGATTGCCCCGGTCTCGGTATCAGACGTGGAGTCTATCTGTCGCGCAACTCTTCGATCTTATCGAGCGTTGTCATAAAGCGATGCTCCTCGGGCCTCATAAGTGCGTGTAGATGTCGTCCGAATTTACTCTCCTGGCTCAACCAACCGCCAAGTACGCCTCCGGCTCCAGCTCCGATCCACCCGCCCAGGAAGCAGCCCAGTACACCGAGAATACCGGGTAGTACTATGTCACCGCCGCGTTCGTAGTACTTCAATTTGGTTTTCATTCCCTTAGCAGCACTTTCCCAACGCTTGACAGCGGCCTGGGGAGTTTCTCCGCCCTCTGTGATTATGGACAGCTGATCGGCCGCTTCGTGAAGTTCGGTGCGAAGCTGTGTGAAGTCCTGATCATCCGTGATTGTCACAAGAGCCGATGCGCTGCTTGAATTCAGGAATTCCAATGCTCCAACTCCGCCGAGTCGTTTCGCCAGGAAGGACATGACCTCAGGACTTGCGTAAGAGGCGACTTTGGCGTCCATTCGCGGTGCGATTGAGCTGCGGAGTTCACCCGCCAGGAGACGGCGCAGTGTTTCAATATGGACATTGCTCCAAACGAAGTATCCGCCCAGAGCGCCGCTGATGGGAGAGACGGTCAGATTCTGCACTGTCGTCAGATAGTCAAATGCGAGATCCCATTCGGACCTGTCAAGCAACTCGTGAAAGACATCCGACCCATCCGGCGCGAATGAGTCAAGATACGCCCAACGCGCCCCGAGGACCCTCGCAGCGGATTCCTCGCTTGCATGCAGACAATCCAGGACGTGATTGTGTGATTGCGGATCTGACTTGTTCAGATTATCCAGCAGGCGATGTCCGATCTCGCGCCGATGGCGCATGCTTTCGGCGTGTTTTGGAAATCTGGCTCCAAGATACGCGTCTACTCGCACACCGTTGGCTGTGGAGAAGCTAACAAGTTTACGCATATCGTTATAGCCCTCCCATTCTTTTTCGTTACGTACATAGAGGTTCGGAAGAATTCGACCTCGTTCAGCCAGGCTGATCGCCGCATGCATGCTGATGCCATAGCGTTGCTCAAAATCGAGTCTGCTCTCGGGGTAAAGATCGAAGGTTGTAGGATGCCCATAAACAATCTGTGTGGCGAAGGGAATGCCCGCGGGCAGGTTGGATCGTGAACGACCCCATCTCTGTTCGTGGTGCGGGAAGAAGGCTCTTATGCTCTGGTCGGTCAGTGTCGTATTGCTTGCCGCCAGACCATCGGCGATTTCGCCGGCTTGTCTCGTTTCAGCTTCGATCTTTTCGCCCACAATATCTCGCATGTTCTGCTTGGGCATGTTGCCTCCCTTTGCTCGGGTACGTTCCGGATATGTGTTAATTTGCTCGAACGCTCTGGTTTCTTACGCCTATTACGCACTCATTACGCAGTTTGTATTGTACAGGCGGTTGGCGGTATAACAATTCAAATCATTCGATGCATCTGTGCTCTACATGTAACCCTGCAATCGGTCGTAAACAAAGGCTCATGGCGGGTTTGACATCCCCGTCGCATCAGCATATTCTTCTATCCGCCCCGGATTGGGTATCGGGCCCGCGGTTTGACAGTTGCGGTGCGGTGTCGGACGGGGCGGGCGCGGTCTTTGTCAATATTTTGCGACAGGCGGATTGAGAGACATGAACATCACAGAAGCGAAATCCGGGGGCTTCAAGGCCCGGGTCGGGAGCAGGTTTCTCCTGTTGGCGGTTCTTTTTCTGGTCTTTCTTGTCTCGTGCAGTTCGCGGGACGACAATCAGAAACCCTCTGAATCGTCGGACGGATCGAGACATCTCAGCGACGCAATGTGGGCCATAAACGACGACAAGGCGTCCGAATTGAAGGGTTATCTGGACAACGGTCTGCTCGCCGACACCATCTACACCACCGCGAAGAAAGAAACGCTGCTGCATATGGCGTCGTCTCTGCGGAAGATAGGCTGTGCTGAAGTGCTCCTAAAAGCCGGCGCGGACGTCAACGCAGTTAGTCGGGACGGATCAACACCGCTGCACCTGATCGCGAGAAACGCTCCCCCGAAATCCGACAAGGTCGCAAAACTCCTGATCGAACACAAAGCCGACCTCAACGCCAAAGACAGCAGCGGGCTGACGCCTCTTCACTGGACGACGGGCAACGATGCGGTGATGACCGCCAAGGCGCTGATCGATGCCGGGGCTGAAGTGAACCCCGCCGACAACGAAGGGCAAACACCGCTTCATTTGGCTGTTTGCTGTCAGAGCTTTGCGACCGCGAAGCTCCTGGTTCGTTCGGGGGCGGACTTGTCGCTTCGTACGAAAGAGGGCAAGACCGCCCTGGACATCGCCAGGGAGAGACAACTCGACGAAATCATACGCATATTGCCCCCGCCGCAGGAGACCCGGGCGGACTAATCACAAACGCGCGGAGCGATTCGAATGGGAGTTATTGGGTCATTGCGCGGCGCCGTCCAATAACCCGCCGGAACTATTGACCTTTCGGGGCGTCAAACACTATATGTCACGCTTCTGCGGGATGGTTTCGGGGCGGGGGTTTTCCGTGGTCCTTCTATGTCTCGCCGTCGGGGTGATTTCCGGTTGCACCAGCGGGATCGGCGGGAGCCTTGATGCGGAATCGGATCGGGAGTTGGATACTGTTGTCAGTCAGTGGGTCGAGACGGCGCGGAAGCGTTCCGACAAGGGAGTCAGTGATGCGGCGCGCCTGACTGAAGAAATTGTTCTCCTGGAGGAGAAACTCACCGCGGCGCGCGCCGAACTGGCGAAGGTTGCGCCTCGAACTGCGCGACGGTTCTCTGAGGCCAGGAGCGATGCCGGCCCGCGCCCGACCGATAGGCGGGCGGCCGATACGTGGGCGAACGCCCTCGATGAGAAACTCGCCACGATCGCCTCCAACGGCGAGCACCGGAAACTTCAAGCGGAGAAGAAAGTTGCGGGCATTTCCAGGCAAATCGACACCGCCAGGCGGTCGCTGGGCTCCGCCAGGCAATATATCCGGACGCCGGAGCAGCTCGCTGCTGAGGGCAGGCGATACAAGGCGCTTCTAGTTGCTATCGACCGGGAGGGGGCTTGGCAGCTCCAGCAGCGGATCGACGAGCTGAACTTCGTTAACGTCGATCTGTATGAGGTTGTCGATCGGCTGGGGGACTATGGCAATATTGCAGTCGGCTGGCGGGCTCTGGCGACCGCCGGGGCGGAGTTCGACAAACCGATTACGTACAAACGACGCAACGTTAAACTCGGTGAGGCGCTGGAGACACTATTCGCACTGGCGAGCGGAAATCACTATTCCGTCACCGTCGGGTCGCTGGGCAACGTGGTGGTTGTCTCGACGCCGCAGGATATCAAGAATTCGGCGAGGCTGTATGCGCGAACGGCCGCACAGGTGGCGGCCTCACCGTACAAGGCCAACAGGAACATGATGGCTGAGAAACTCAGCAGGCTTGAGTTTGTCGACATAGAGTTCAGCCTTGCCCTCCAGTTCATGGAAGAAGTGGTCGAGCGGAAAATACGGATCGACTGGGACGCACTGAAACGATACGACGTCACTCCCGAGACGCCGATCACCGTGCATTCGATCAGAAGACCCACGTTCGCCCTGCTGATTCGCCTTCTGCTGGACCAGGCCGGAGGAGGCAAAGTCATGCTGGATGTTGAGGTCAAAAAAGGGGACATCATCATCAAACCGCTAGTCGCCAAGGCGGAAAACAAGCAGATCGACAAGTGATCGCTCCAGCCCGCGTTCCTCACTGCAATTAGCACTGATTACACGGATGTAGTTACGGCCACGGCTTGTCCTGTCGTAGATACTGAGCTTGTCGAAGGGGTTATTGGATATTCGCCGCTGCCGTTACGCGTGTTTGCCCTTGCCTCCAGCTTATCAAAGATAGACAATGGTATCGTCATTTATGATTCGGGACGAAAAAAGCGGTCCCATCTGACAGTTGTGGGTTGGGGCGGTGAAACAATAGATTATGGTGTCACACGAATTCGACGAATGAGGAGAATCTAAGAACATGCCTACGATACTTGATCTTACTTACCCTGCCATTCTCGAGTCTGTCAAGGCCTGTATTGTACCCGGGCGAACAGAATCGCATGCTCTGCTCGTCTGGTTCCTCCAACACTACTTTCGTCTGGACGAATTGGAGGCCCAAGACAGTGTTTGCGATGGTATGGATGACAAAGGTGTTGATGCCATCTATGTGGACGAGAACCTAGAGACGATATTTGTATTTCAGTGCAAGTTGGTCCAGAATGCTACGCGAACACTCGGAGACACTCAACTCAAGGAATTTGCTGGCTCTCTGGCTCAATTTAGCGATCCACAGACCATCCAGAGTATCTCAAGCACTACTGCGAACTCCGAGCTGTCGTGTCTGTTAACTACTTCGAACGTTGCACAGTTAGTCACTGATGGATTCGCCGTCAAAGGCGTTTTTGTCACCAATATACAACGTGATGCGAACGCTATATCATATCTTGAAGGAAGAGAAGACATCCGTCTTTTTGACAAACAAGAACTTACTGCAAATTACATCTCTGTTGGCCCAACGGAACCCGTCGGCACGTCAGTAGTCTTCGATGTGTTTGGGCTTGACTGCGCGCAGTATCAGGTAGAAGACGTCAAAGTGCTTTTTGCCCCACTGAAGGGCAACGACCTAATTCGTCTTGACGGTATAGCATCGAACGAGTTGTTCGCTTGGAACGTACGAGGATCGCTCGGGCGGACGAAAGTAAACAAAGACATCGGTCGAAGTATCGACGACCCATCAGAGCACAAGAATTTCCTTCTGTATCACAATGGTCTGACCATTCTCTGCCAGCATGTTGAGTTGGAGGATGATAAAATAACGATATCCCACTACTCCGTCGTAAATGGCTGCCAGAGCCTGACAAGTCTATTCGATCATAGGGCACAAATTACGGACGACCTTCGTGTGCTAGCACGCCTGATCGAACTCCCGCCAGATCACCGTTTGGCGGAGAAAATCACACACCACAGCAATAACCAGAATCCCATCAATGCCCGTGATCTTCAGTCCAACAGCACAATACAACGACGGTTGCAGAATGAGTTTGCTTCTATCTATGCAGGTCAAGTGTCCTATAGAATAAAGCGGGGAGAACCGGATCAGGCCCCCCAAATGATAGACAATGACGAGGCTGGTCGACTGCTTCTCGCGTTTGACCTGAAGCAACCATGGACGTGTCATCAGACGTACAAGATTCTGGATGAATTGCATGCCGACATATTCGCGCGTCCAGAAGTAACTGCCAACCGTATCGTTGCCGTTGCGGACCTCCAGACTGCGATTCAGCAATGTATGAGTGACATTGAGAATCGGATGCTTGCTTCCTATCGGCTTTGCCGGTACTTCTTGCTCTACTTGCTGCGAAGCGCACTCGAACTGGACGCAGACGGTTCTGCGTTTTGCGCTGACCCTGGAAGCTTCATATCGCAAGCCAACGGGCGTGAACGACTACGTGTATGCACGAATCGCATGGTCAAAGATCTCATCATTGATCTTAACGCCGAGGTGCGTGAGCGGGCAGAGGCGGGAACTCCTTTTGACTACAAGCGCGAGTTGAAAAGCCCCAATCCCGTTCGGGAACTGTCACGAAGCATCATCCCTCAGTATCAAAAGGCGGTGTCTCGAAGTCGGGCTTGTTCGTTCGGTGCTGAATGGCTTGCTTCAGAGCCTGGGGCAGCGTGAACTCAACGGAATACGGGCGGGGGAAGGAAGAAGGGGCAGAACTATAGTCTCTTGTCTATTATCAATGCCGTAGAGGCTTGTTTTGCCAAAATCGGTGCGTTCTAGATAAGCAACAGAAACGGAAGACGCAGCTAATTACATACAACACAAGAAAATGAAATAGTCCTGATCCGGTTTACGTACAAAGCCAACAGGAACATGATGGCTGAGAAACTCAGCAGGTTTGAGTTTATCGACATAGAGTTCAGCCTTACCCTCCAGTTCATGGAAGAAGTGGTCGAGCGGAAAATACGGATCGACTGGGACGCACTGAAACGATACGACATCACTCCCGAGACGCCGATCACCGTGCATTCGATCAGGAAACCCACGTTCGCCCTGCTGATTCGCCTTCTGCTGGACCAGGCCGGAGGAGGCAAAGTTATGCTGGATGTTGAGGTCAAAAAAGGGGACATCATAATCAAACCGTTGAAAGAGACGGCTGAGAACGAGCAGACGGGCAAGTAAGAACCGGCCTCTCATTCCTCACCGCCCCCTGATTTGACATCTCCGTTGCACCAGCATACCCTTGTGTCAACCTCGGTCCTGGTTTCGATCGCACCAAGGCCAATTATGCGGAGCGGTTTGAATGGGAATTATTGAGAGATTGCGTGCGGCGCCGAACGAGCGCAGGGTGTGGTTTGCGTGTTTCTTTCTGACGGCTGGGGCGATGCTCGCGTTTGGCGTTTGGTGCTGGGGTGATCTGTTGCGGTCAGTTCCTTTTGTGGTGCTGGGGCTGATTGGTCTGGTCTGTTCGATCGGCCAGGAACTTTATCGGCGGATCTGGGGGACGGTGGGGCTGATTGCGGCGAGTGCGGGCCTGGCGGTTCTGTTGCTGATTCTCCTGTGCGTCGGGAGGCTGTCCTGGCGACTGGCGCATATCGGGCCGCCGATTCTCTGTCTGGCTGGGACTGTGGTGTTGTGGCGAGAGCGTCCGACGGCCAACGAGTCTTACATCGTGCCGGGGGACGTGCGCAAGTTCATTCCTCTACTGGAGAGCGACTTGCGGCGGATCGAGCCGGAAACGCCATTCCACATTGCGTTGGGGCGGGGATTCGATCGGCAGGTTGAGCAGGCGGCCGGTTGGCTGGCGAGCGTGTATAACGACGGGGCGGAGGATTTCGAAGTTACGGCGCTGTTTGTGGAGATGGAACGTTTCGATATTAACACAGATCAATGGCATCTGTCGGGTTTCACGTTCAACATGCCCGTCGGCGAACTGTTCGAGGATCTGGAATACAATCTCGCCGAATACGAGAACATGTGCGAAGAGGAATTCGTCCTGACCGGTATGGAGGATCTGCAGGCCGCATTCAAACAGGCCAGCGAGGGCGAGCTGTTCGCCTCAGAGGCTCCGGAAGACCAGCACGCCCTGCAGGCGATGGGCGTCGCGTTCGACCTGATAACGGTCAGGATGGTGGAACTGCTGAGCGAGGCGCACCGGGAGGCCGGACGGCGCGGACACCCGGTGGGGGGCGTTCGCGTGTTCGTCAAAGTGCACGATTCAATGCTGCCGCCGGTATGTTGCCCCGGATACAAGACTTAACGGTTGGGCGGACGGGTGAATTGGGATCGTGCGATCCATCTCATGCGGGCGGGAATCGACCTGTGAACCTGTGACACTCCAACCGGCGGCGATGAGATTTGCGGACGTGTGGAGGGTGTGTCATAAGGCTGGTCAAACAAACGGGTTATGATGAGGACGGGCGGTTGGGCGTGGTGGAGCGAAGGCGCGTTGGAAGTTCACACTTTCGGGGCAGCGTATCTCTCTGGGGCGTGGCGCCTGAGAGGTCGGCTGGCGGGTGTGGGTACGTAAGAGCAGTGACACTAGGTGTTTATGAGAATAATCGATGCCGGTGAGAGTCACGATAGTCGATATGTATACAGGGCGTGTGTCGTCAAGAAGTGTGAACCAATTGTGAAGTTGGGTCTGGCTCGGAACAAAACGACCGGCCGAAGTCACTGTTGTTGAGCGACTTGCGACCGGTCGGTAGGGGATTGTTATTAGCTTTGCTTCTAGCTTGCGATGTCGACCCAGCGTTTCTCGGCGGCCGATTGGAGGACCGCGTCGCACACTTTCTGAGTTTCCAGGGCTTCGGCGAAGGTCGGGCTGCAGGACTCGCCAGCGTCCATCGCGGTCAGGAAATCCGCGACCTGGTGGACGAAGCTGTGTTCGTATCCGATCTGCAGGCCGGGGACCCACCACTTGTCCATGTACGGATGATCTCCGTCGGTCACGTGGATCGACCGCCAACCGCGGACTCTTCCCTCGTCGCGATGCTCGAAGTACTCCAGGCGTCCGAGATCGTGGAGATCCCATCGGATCGAGGCGTCTTCACCGTTTATCTCGAACGTATACAACGCCTTGTGCCCGCGTGCGTAACGGGTCGACTCGAAATTGCCCAGCGATCCGTTTCCGAAGCGGCAGAAGAACGTGCATGCGTCGTCGATGCCGACTTCCTGGGTTTGTCCGGTCTCGGCGTGGAGGCGCTCCTTGATGAACGTTTCGGTCATTGCGTTGACCGAGGTGATCGCCCCGTTATGCCACAGCGCCGTATCGATGCAGTGGGCCAGCAGGTCGCCGGTAACCCCCGAGCCCGCCGCCGCCACGTCCAGGCGCCACGTACCGTCGCCGCCCTGGGGCACTTCCGAGGATATCGTCCAGTCCTGCAGGAAGTTGGCGCGGTAGTGGAATATCTTGCCCAGGCGACCTTCGTCTATAAGCTGCTTGGCAAGGGTGACCGCAGGCACGCGACGATAGTTGAACGAGACCAGATTCGCCACTCCGGCGGCCTGGACGGCGTCGACCATTTCCTGGGCCTGGGCGGTGTTCATCGCCAGTGGTTTTTCGCAGATAATCGCCTTGCCCGCTTTGGCGGCTGCGATGGCGATTTCCGCGTGCATGTTGTTGGGCACGCAGATGTCCACAATGTCTATGTTCTCGTCTTCGATCACCTTCCTCCAGTCGGTGGTGTGGGATTCGAAGCCCCATTGCTCGGCGAAGGCTTTGGCTTGGTCTTCATCCAGGCCGCAAATAACGCGGAGCACGGGTTTGTAGGGCAGGTCGAAGAAGTGTGAGACTTTACTGTACGCGTTCGAGTGGGTCCGGCCCATGAAACCGTAACCGATCATACCGACATTCAAAGGCTTCATCTGCGTGATCCTTTCAAGTAGTTTGTAGCGATTTACGTCTGTATTTCAGGCGTTATTCCCGCCATCCGTGTGCGTCGCGGACATCCAGCATCGCCGCCAGAATATCGTTCCACGTCTGCGGTTTCATCATCGTTTCGTTGTCGAACATGCAGCCGTCCCAGCAGATATGTTTGAACCGCTTGCTGATCTCACCGGCCGCGTCGCGAAGCCAGAAGCCCGCGTATTTGGTGATGTCGAGCTTACCGTTCGGATCGTTCGGCAGGCAGTGGCGCCCGGTTTTATCGTGTGAACCGGAGCCCTTGACCGTCGCGTCGTTCTGTGCGATATGCAGGTCGGTGGTCCATGGCTGGAGGGCGGCGCACAGTTTGCGGTATTCGGTGTCAAACGTCTCAGTGTCGCTCCAGTCGAAGTCCTCGCCCAGCATTGCGTCTTCGGGCGCGTTGTATCCCAGCATGTACAGCAGCGTGTGGGCCATGTCGGCCTGGAAGCCCAGCGTGTCGGGCCGATTGACCATCGCCAGCAATTCGGTCATCCGTTTCCAACTATGCATTCCGCCCCAGCATATTTCACCTTCAGCGGCGAGTTGCTGACCGTTATCAGCCGCGATATCGCATGCCTGGCGAAGCGTTTCGGCGATTTTGGCCTGGTTTGCTTCGGGGTCCGCCGACCAACTGGCCGGATCGACCGCCGAGTCCACCCGCACCACACCGTTGGGTCGGACACCGATCTCGCGAAGCCTGGCCGCGATCCGGCAGCCCTTTTCAACCTGCTGCAGGAATTGGGCTCGCTCGGATTCATCGCCCATCGCCGACCCGCCCCCGGTGGGCGGCCAGACCGGAGCGACTACCGAACCGATCTCGAGATCTCGCTCTCGGACCATATCGGCCAGCTTCTGCAGATCGTCGTCCGAAGCGTCGATATCCACGTGCGGGGCGAACAGGAACAGATCGATCCCGTCGAACTTCACCCCGTCGACTTCCGCCGCCGCCGTCAGGTCCAGCATGGTCTCCAGCTCGATAATCGCCTCACCGTCTCCGCCCTTGCCGACAACGCCCGGCCAGGCCGCGTTGTGCAGCTTGGGATAGTTATTCGTATGATCTGACATGGCTCGTCCTTTCGATTTGCCTCGGTATCTAGCCGATTTGCGGCATGTTGTCGTGTGCGTTGGGCGCGAAATGCTTGAGCATTACGATCGGATCGGCGTCGCTGGGATTAGTGATCGTAACGCCTTCCTTTGCGGCTGCTGCGGATACGAAGAACTCATCGTTCGTGAGTTGCCCGTAACGAATCAGGGTGGGCGTTTCGATGTTCCAGACGCCCATCTCACCGTGTCCCTGCATCATGATCATGCCGTACGGTCCGCCGTCGGTAATCGTAACCGTGGCGCCCGGAAGGACTGTAAGCTCTTTGGCGCTGAAATCTTCGGACATGTAGGATATCCAGCGTTCTTCATAACCTTCGGCCCGCATTTCATCCAACGGTCGAACGGGCAGGGGGGGCATGAAGTGCTTTGCCCGGAACTCCGGATCGATGTTTTGCTCCCAGTCGATAACGTCCACGAGGTAGTCGAAATTCCCGTGCTGATCTTCGGGCGAATCCTTCCAGAGCAGCTCTTCGGGAATAACCTTGTCTCCCGTTACGGATTGGTACATTGCGAAGACGTCCGAGGCTTTTTGCGGTTCGTACGTGCACAGGCTGCCCGGCGCGTGCAGCACTCCGGGCGGTACGTTCCATCCCGTGCCCGGCCAGAGCCGATGGGCCGCCGACAGGTCGGTTATGTGGTTGTCTCCGCCGGTGAACTTCGCCAGCACCTCGCGCACCTGATCCTTCGTCACGCCCGGCTGGATGCCGAAGAACGTGTACGGGAAATCTCCACCGTGGTTGTTGACCTGGGGCGGGAAGTAATACGCTTCAGGCTTGCCGACCGCACCGACGCGCGCCGCGAACTCATCGTTGTGATGAATGTGAAGCGGCAGGGCGCCCTGGTTGTCGAAGAACTTCGAGTACATCGGCCAGCATTTAAAGGCGTCCCAGAGCGCATCGCCGAGAATCGCGCCCTTCAATTCGTCGATGGCTTCGCGCAACACAACCGTTTCGTTTTCGACGACGATATGGCTGAGCCCTTCATTGACGCTGGTCAGGGGTCCGTTGTCTGCGGGCGTGGTCGACGAGAACCATCGTTCGTCTATCCCTCCGCGGTTTCCGCCCAGTGCGTAGTAGTCGTCCGGATGCAGTCTAATCCGGCGTCCCGGTACGCAGAACACGCGCGGCACCCAAGTGGGGGTTAAACGCATAATGCCCTTGCCCTGATCCAGGGCCCGTTGAGCGATATCTCTTGAACTCATCAGTTTGCGATCTCCCGTGTATGTCAGTTGCGGTTACTTGGTGAGGGTTCGTATTTCAATTCTTTTGATGACCATCTGCATGCCTTTAAATCCGTTGCCCGCGTGTATCTGGACGCCGATCCTGCCCTTGGCGAGCGTGTCGTCCCGGCAGTGTCCGGTGCGTGTTCCGTTCAGCCACAAGGTCAGATCGTCGCCCATGGCTCGCAATCGGGCCACATTCCATCCGTCGCGGTTTTCGAGCGACTCCTTGAGATTCTTCGTGATGAACATCTTGCCCGGGCAGTAGAGCGTTCCGCTGAACGCCACGGGTCTCTTGTACTTCAGCACGTCGTACTGGTAACCTTTCTTACCATTATGGCGGAACCAGAATCCGCTGTTGGCCGGCCAGACCACGCGATAGGTTATCCGCAGTTCGAAGTTGTCGTATTCGGCGTCGGTCCAGATATCTCCGCCCTTGCCTGTGGTTTGGGTTCCGACCAGGCAGTTGTCTTCGACCTTGAAGATCGCGGCGCCCGTGGTCCGCCATCCGGTGATGTCCTTGCCGTTGAACAGGGATTTCCACGGACCGGCGGCCACTGCGTCGGGCTTGATGTTCCTGAGCGATTTGACGATCCAATTGGCCTGGTTGGCGACGGTTCTGTTCTTGGATCTCCGCAGGCTTGTGGCGACCTTCCTGGCCAGTTGGCTTGACGAGCCCATGATAGCCCGCGCCACGCCAAGTTTGGCGAATTCGGCTTCAGCCTTGAACTGTTTATTGGTGATGAACGGTTCGATAGCGGCCAGTGCGGCCGGGTCGGCTACTGAGCCCAGACCGGCGAGGATGAGTTTGGTGTCGGCCGGCTCTTTAGCCGCCTTCATCAATTCGGCGTAACCGGCCAGCGTGCGCTCAACGGTGCAGTCGTTAAGACCGAGTATTCGCACGGCCCCTCGCATCGCCAGCACGCGGTGCTTGGGGTTGCTCGTGGTCTTAACAACGTTCATCAGCGGCGGGAGGGATCTCGATGTGGGCCAGTTGGAAAGGGCGTTTATCGCCGCATCCTGTACGTCCGTGCTGGAGTCTTTCAACGTCGGCGCCACTGCGGCGAAGGCCTCTTTACCGCCGAGGTTTCCCATTATCCGCAGCAGCGAGCACTTTGCGGTATTGTCGCCGGCGGTCTTTATCGCCGCCAGCGGCGCCGTCGCTCGCGCCTCGGGATCGGATATCTTTCGAGCGACTTGCACGGTCGCCAGTTCGGCGGCCGCTCGCGACGGATCGTCAGCGGGCTTGATCGCCAGCAGCACGAGCGTATTGATGTGCTCGGGCTGTGCGATCCAGCCCAGAGCCCTGATCGCGGCGACTCGCACCCGGGCGTCGGGCCCCTTGGCCTCGACCGCCAGGTCGCCAATCGCGTCTGTCGCTTTTCGCGTGACGAGAGCTTCGATGAGCTTGGGCTTGGCGGTTGCGGGGGCGGCTTTCAAAGATGCGACGATAGTGGGGTTGACTTTGTCGCCTTTCAGCCCGTGGAGGCTGTTGACTGCGGCCTGCTGTTCGGAACTTTCCTTGGCTCCGACCGCGATATCGCACAGCAGCTTGGTGCTTCCGGCGTCGCCGAGTTTCCCGATGGTCCGTATCGCCGCCAGTCGTACTGCGGCGTTGTCGCTGGTGGAGGCTTTGGTGATCGTCGGCAGGACGGCCGGGTCGCCCAGATTTCCGAGGGCTCCGATAAGCAGCGCCTGGTGATCGGTCGGCAGCTTGTCCAGTCCGGCCGCAAGGCGCTTGCCGACATCCTTGCCTTTGAGCTTGCCGGCGTGCGAAATTGCCGCCGCCCTCATTGCCGGGTCCTTGCCGCCTATCGCCGCGACCGCCTGATCGATCGCCGCCTCTCCGCCGCTGCCGAGCATCCCGACGAACGCTCCGAGCCTCACGTGAGCGGGCCATTTGTCGGTCTGCAGGTCTTTGCATATCGCAGCGGCTTCGGCCTGTTTGCCGCTCTTGGTCAACTGTTCGGCCGCCGTCAGCGAGGCCTCTCCGACGACTACGAGCATGTCCTTGTCGGCTTTGGCGCGGAAGTCGCCGAGCGCTTTCGCGGCCTGGACGGTTCCGATTCGCCCCAACGCTCCTGCTGCGGCGGAGGCTACGTCTATGTCTTTGTCAGTCAGCAGGGCGGTTATCGCCGCCGTCGACGCCGCATCGCGTCGGAACCCCAGCGAGATCAGCAGCCCGACCTTCGTTGGCCCGTTGGTCTTGCTCAGCGCCGCTCGCATTACCGCTGCGGCCTTGGGGTAGGGCATCGGCTCCAGTGCGTAGCGGGCCATGTGAGAAAGCTTGGCGTCGGTAAGCATCGGCGCCAGGGCGTCTATGCAGGCCTCGGTTCCGATAACCTGCAGTTCTCGGCAGGCCAGATCTTTCTCAGCCTGTGGGGCGTCGCCTTGCAGCGTTTTGATCAGTTCGGCCTGGCGTTTGGCCTTGTCCCCGGTGTCTGCGCCCCGGGCGAGACCTGTGAAGATTGCGGCAAGAAGGCAAAACAGCGTGATTATTTGTACGTGTCGTATCTTGCGATTTGTCATTTCTTCTTCCTGTTGGGCGATCGGTCAATTGAAAAGATAACATTGCGTATCGGTGTTCCCGTCGCTTCTACAGTCGCCACGGATGGCGGTACGCACGCGAGACCAGGCGGTTGGCCTCGGGGTCGTTGGGGAACTCTTCCTTGACCGGATCCCATTTTACGGGCCTGCCCAGACGCACGCAGATGTTGGCTACGTGACAGGTGCTGATCGATCGGTGGGCTCCCTCCGCGGTAGCCACGGGCTGTTGGCGCGATTTGACGCAGTTCAGGAATTCGCGGACGTGGTTGTTCTGCGGGTAACCGCCTTTGAACCTGCGTTCGGCCATCAGCGATTTCGGGAAGACTTCAAACTGTCCGGAATCTCCGGTCTCGACCCATCCTTCTGCTCCTTCGAATCGCACCGGGCAGGACCCGAATCGCAGGCCCTTGCGAATGATGAGATCGGCTCCGTTGGCGTAGGTGGCTTTTATGTCTCCGCGGTCGTTGATTGTTTCATAGTCGATCGCCGAGGTGTCGTCGGCGTCGAGGGCCCACTGGCATATGTCCACAGTGTGGCTGCCCCATTCGCAGATCGACCCGCCCGAGAAGTCTCCGTGGGCCAGCCAGAACTGGCGTGCATGGTACTTTGGATTGTAAGGCCTCCACATCGCCGGTCCCAGCCACCCGTTCCAGTCCATCACTTCTTTCGCCGGTTCGGGCTCCGTCGGAAGAACGGTGAAGTACACCCCGGAGTTGGCGCGGTGTTTTTCAGCTTCCACTTTCGTTATCCGCCCGAGCTTGCCCGAACGCGCCAGGTTCACCGCCCACACGAAGTTGCCCACGTTGCGCCTTTGCGTTCCACACTGGAATATCCGGGAGAATCTCTTCATCGTGTCGGACACCGCGCGGGATTCGGCGATAGTCACGCTCATGGGCTTCTCGCAGTACATGTCCTTGCCCGCCCGCGCCGATTCGATAGCCACCATCGAATGGTTGTTGTCGCCGGTGGCGATCAGGACCGCGTCGATGTCTTTTCGCGCAAGCAGTTCGCGGATGTTGATGTAGGTCTTGCAGTCCTTGTTGCCGTACTTCCGGTCGACATCTCTCTTGCCTCCGTTGCGGCGGGATCCGTTTACATCGCAGACCGCGAGCATCTGAACATCCGCATTGTTCAGGAATGCTCCCATGTCGCTCCTGCCTCGTCCGCCATAGCCAATCGTCCCCATTACGATTCGATCGCTGGGAGCCACCGCTCCGTCGGCGCCCAGCGCTGACGATGGAACGATCGTCGGAAGGACCGCGGCGCCTCCAGCCGCAGCGAGCGTTGTCTTGAGGAAGCGTCGTCGATTGAATTTTCGGGCTACATGATTCATTTGTCGTATCTCTGTACGAGTAGTTATGTGATGCTCGTCTGTCGGTTGCGGCGTCGGCCGCAACAGAGCCACAGGTCAGAAAGTCTAACGTAGAGCGAGCCCCGTGAAAACGGATAATTCTGTAAAACCTTCATACTTATTTGATCGCGGCGTGACCGCCCCCTTGCCATTTCAGCACCCGGTGAAGTACTATGCACCGCGTTATCGACAAGGGAGCAGCTATGAATCAGGAACGACGTGGCGTCGCCGGAGGCGGAAACTGGATCATCGACCGCCTTTATATTTGCGACCGCTGGCCTCAGGAAGAGACGCTGTCCAATATCGTTAGGGAAGAGCGCGGTACTGGCGGAGCTCCGTACAATTGCCTTCTCGATATCGCCAAATTCGGACTCTACGAGGGCGACGAGGCGATTGGCCTGGAGGCGATCGGGCTAATTGGCGACGATTCGAACGGGCGGTTTATCCAGTCCGATTGCGCCGATCACGGTATAGACACCTCGGCGCTGATTGTCACCGATCAGGCGCCCACGTCGTACACCAACGTTATGGTCGTCAAGGACACCGGCAGGCGGACGTTCTTCCACAATCGCGGCGCCAACGCACTGTTCGGTCCGGAGCACGTTCCGGTGGACCGGATCAAGGCCCGCCTGGTGCATTTCGGATATCTCCTGCTGCTCGATCGCATGGACGAAGCGGACGACGAGTATGGAACCGCCGCCGCCGGCGTACTAAAGCAATTCCAGGACGCCGGTATCGAGACCAGTATTGACGTCGTTAGCGAAGACAGCGATCGATTCCCTCTGGTCGTCAAGCCCGCGCTGAAGTACACCGACTACGCGATTCTGAATGAGTTCGAGGCTGGCAAGACGACCGGGCACGACACCAAGCCTGACGGAAAAGTAGATATTGAAGCACTAAGGGCTTCGGCGAGGGATTTGCTGGATTTGGGCGTAAGCAAATTGGTATGCATTCACTTGCCCGAGGGCGGGTATGTTCTGACCGCCGACGGCCGGGAAATATGGCAGCCGTCGCTGCAGTTGCCTGAAGGATACATAAAGGGCGCCGCAGGCGCCGGCGACGCGTTCTGCGCCGGTATGCTGCTGGGCATCCACGAGCGATGGGAAATCGAACGGTCCCTGTTGCTTGCGGTATGTTCAGCTGCGATGAGCCTGTCGCATCCCGGATGCACTGAAGCATGCACCAACATCACCGACACGCTTGCCCTGGCCGACAAATATCCTTTCCAACCGTCGATCATCTGATCCTATCCGGTCATCAGGGTCCATTTGCGGTTGTGAGTTCCGAGCCCCACTCGCGATGCTCCGGACATGATGATCTTGTGGTGCCCGGGGCTGAAGAACCACATTCTGATGGCGTGCGGGCCGGAGGATACGCCTGCGGCGATGCATTCACCGTTGGACTTGGTTCCCTGTCGAGCGGCCCGGTCCCATGGCGTTGACTTGCCCTCCACCGGCGACTTGTGCGAGAAAAACTTGTGCTCGGACATGTCTTTGGAGTGGTCTCGCCCGGCGGCCGACAGCTTCAGGTCGATCTGCATCGGGCTCAATCCCAGCAGCGTGCGGATCACGTTGAGGTGCACCACCCCATGCCACTCTTCGAACTGCATTTTCCCGAACTGTTTTAGCGGCTCTTCGACTGTCTTGCGATGTGCATCCGACATCGGGGCGCCCATCAGGCTCAGCAGCGTCTCTTGCTGTTTGAGCTTGTCGGACAGTTTCGAGTCGGCGGATTCCAGTTTGAGCACCGCGGCGCACCGGGTGAGGACTGAATCCAGAGCCAGTATCTCCTGGCGCATGGAGGTCAATGAATCGCTGTCTTCCAGCAGTTCCTCGCGCTTGGGGACCAGGGCGCCAAGCAGGGCGTCCATCGCCGGCCCGGCCTTGGATTTCAGGGAGCCTTTCGTGATCGATCCGGTTGATCGGAACTGCTCGCGCCACTTCTTTATTTGCGATTCGCCTGCGGCGCGGTATTTGCCTCGTCCTATGCTGCGAGCCTTGCTGTAGAACGCCTTCTTGTAGCTTGTCGTTCGGCCGGACAGGTCCGATCTGACGATGCTGTAGAGGATTTTCGCCCCCCTTGGTCCGAGTTTAAGGAGCTTGTCAGCCGCTGCCTTGCGTTTCACAGGGTCGCCGGCGGCCCGGCGAAAGTCGATGACCATCCGCTGGAAGCCCGGTTTGGCGCCCGAGGGTCTGGTTGTCGACTTCCTGCTGGTTGGTCTTTTTGGTCTGACCTTCTCGTCGGATTCGGCCTTTTTTTTCAGAACGTCCGGGGGGATCACGATCTGCCCGGACGCAACGCTTCCCAGGCAAACAAGCGTCAATAGCATGCATATCGCGTTCAGATGTCGCAAGCTATGCGTTCCTTACTTCTTCGTCTGGAAAGTAATCGCCGGCAGGCCGTCCTTGTTGAACAGGTTGGCCCAGGGTCGATTCCTCGCCCAGGCGTATCGAGCCGCGGTGGGTTTGGCGACCTTGTCGCACGTAAGGACAACCGTCTTGCCGTCGATTTTGGCGTCAGCCCATTCGAACTTCCCGTCGTCTCCGGCGATCTGGAAACCGGTGAGCTTCTTACCGCCTTTGAACGCCAGGCCCTTGCCAACGTGCTTGAAAGATATGCGTATCGAAGCGCCCTCGATCTTGTGGGAGTCGTACAGCGGTCCGTAGTATTCGACGTCCCGGCCGTATGCCGCACCCAACGCCACGCGGCAGGCCCGCAGTCCGTATCCGGACTTGTTGGTCGGATGGACCCCGCTTCCGAGATCGCTGCTGATCGCCATGTACGTATTGGCGTGCTGCATTATTCTGACGTGCAATTCGCGGTAGGCTCCGTCGTTGCGGAGCGATTGGGGGAGTTTGTCTGAATAGGAACTGGCCTGGTTGGTTACGGGATTGTCCTCTTTGTCCCACGCGCATCCGCCGCCGCTTGGCTTCTGGACGTAGATGAACGGGAAGTCCTGCTTCCATTCGGTTCGCCATCCGCGGATCAGGGCGCCCATGATCGTGAACTGGTCGACGCCTGCGACCTGCGTTTTGGATTCGCCCTGATCCCAGACCACTCCGCGAATTGCGTACGGGATAACCGGGCGGATGTGAGCAATGAACAGATCGCCTCTGGCTTTGGCCAGTTGCGGAGGTCTGGGCCTTCGCGGGGCGCGTTTCTTGGCGGCTTTGGCTGCGGCGGCTGCGATCTTCCATTTTTTCAGCGCTTCTTCGTACTTCTTGAGTGCGGCTTCCGAGTCCGTCTTTGAATTGTGTGCTTTGGCGGCGGCTTGGCAGGCCTTGTCGGCTTCGAAAGCTTCGGGGCTGAGCCATCTGCCCGAGGGCGTTCCGCCGACGGCTCCTACGATCAGGCCCACCGGTACGTCGAGTTCCTTTTGCAGCGGGACTCCGAACGACAGCAGCAACGCCGAGAAGCCCTGGGCGCTCTTGGCGTCAGCTTGTTTCCATCCGGGCCTGCTCCCGCGACAGAGGCGGAGCAGCGGGTAGGGAGCCGCTTCGATGATCTTCTTCAGGCCCTCGTCGCGCCGTGCGTATCCGCCGGCCCCGCCGGCCATGTTGGACTGGCCAGATCCGACCCACACGTCGCCGATCAGAACTTCTTTGAAGCTCACTTCCCCGACGGTCATAGTCTGGGCCTTGGCGCAGGCTTTCATAGCGTCCAGATTAACTCGCCACTTGCCGTCCTTGTCTGCTTTAGTCGTCTTGGTTTGTCCGGCGAACTTCACGGTGATTTCTTCACCTGCGTCGGCTGAGCCCCAAACCGGAACGCTCATGTCGCGTTGCAGGACCATGTTGTCGGTGAATATCGGATTTACTTTTGTTGCAGCGTGGCAGGCGGCTGGGACGGTCAGGACCGCCACAGCGCACAGATAGAGCAACACCTTTGCAGTCGACGTGTTCTTCATTGCTTTCAGACTCCTTTTCAGGCGGGGAATTTCGGTACTACAACGGGTGTGACAGCTTCTTTTAGTATCTCGGCTTCGCTGCGCTTCTCAGATTCGTTGCGAACGATCAATCGCTTCTTGCCTGCGCCGAAGTACAGGTAGTTGTGAGCTTTCTGTTCGCCCTTGCCCAGCAGCGTCGGGACCATGGATATCCCGTCGATGGGCGCGGGCGGTTTCACGCCGGCTAGCTCGGCGAATGTGGGCATGACGTCCCAGAACGCCGACAAGTGATCGCTGGTCCGCCCCGGATCGATCGCACCGGGCCAGTACGCTATTCCGGGCACGCGCAGTCCGCCGAGTTCGAAACGGCCTTTAGTCCCTTTGAGCCCGCCGCTGGAGTTGAAGCGCGGGAACTTATTGGGTCCGTTGTCGCTGGTGAATATCACCAGCGTGTTCTTGTCGATCCCGTGTTTGGCGAGGCGTTTGAGGATCCGCCCGACATCGCGGTCCATTCGCGTGATCATCGAAGCGAGAGCCTTTTCGCGCTTCGACCAGTCGGCGGTCTTGGCGTAGGGCTCGATCTCGGGCACGTCATAATCCGCATGCGGGATTGTGTACGGAACGTACAGGAAGAACGGTTTGTCTTTGGCGGCGTCTACGAATTCCAACGCCTTGGTTGTAAGCAGATCGTGCGTGTAGTGTGTTCGTTTCTTCGAGTTCCCGGGCAGCGGGACCACATCAAGCCGCATTCCGTCGGTCTTCTTGTCGACAAGCCCCGTCCGATCGTAGCGATACAGTTCGTTGGGGTAGTACCTGTGGCAGTAAGTCTGGTTCGGTTCGCCGAAGTAGTAATCCCATCCGTGTTTGTAGATCGCACCGCTTCCGTCTTTGTTCTGATGCTTCTTGACGCACCCGATGAAATGATCTCCCAGCGACCACTTGCCGACCATCGCGGTTGTGTATCCGGCGGTCTTCAGCACCGTTGCGACGGTGGTGTCTTCGGTCTCCAGCATCGGGTGCCTCCCGCCGCCGCCGTTCTTGTTGGTGCGGCAGTGTCCGGTGTGCAGGCCCGTCATCAGCGTGCACCTTGACGGAAGGCATACGGGGAAGCCCGCGTGAAAGCGCGTGAGTTTCAACCCGCCCGCGCACATCTTGTCCAGTTCGGGCGTTTGGATCAGCTTCTGCCCGTAGCAGCCCAAGTCTCCATAGCCCAGATCGTCGGCCATGATGAATATAAGGTTGGGGAGCTTCTTGCTCTTTCCTCGGTCTGCAGGCGCTGATGATGCGACATTTGAACCCGCAGCGGCTGCGGCGAGACTGAGTCCGGCCGCCTTGAGAAAGTTTCTTCTTGTAGTGCGAGTCGTGGTCATAAGTTCCTCCACGCCACTGGTTTGTGTATGTAATAGGGCGATCTAGCCCGCGATGAACTCCTTGACTTTGCCCGCGACGTACTGGATCTGCTCGTCGGTTAGTTCCGAGTAGATCGGAAGGGCGATGACTTCCGTTGCGGCCTGTTCGCTGACGGGGAAGTCGCCGTCGTTGTATCCCAGCGGTGCGAAGCACTCCTGCTGGTGCAGACAGAGCGGGTAGTAGACATCGCACCCGATTCCGGCGTCGAGGATAAACTGCTTGCACGCGTCGCGATTCGGCACGCGGATAACGTACTGGTTGAAGATAGTGACGTTCTCCTCGCGGATGACGGGTGTTGTGACTTCATCGCAATCGGCCAGCAGTTCGTTGTATCGTGCGGCGTTTGCTCGCCTGCCCGCCGACCAGCCCTCCAGGTGCGGGAGTTTGACCAGCAGTGCTGCGGCCTGCAGTGCGTCGAGGCGGAAGTTCCCGCCGATGAACTTGTGGAAGTACTTGGGCTGCATTCCATGGTTGCGGAACATCGCAATCTTGTCGCCCAGTTCGACGTCGTTTGTAACGACCATCCCGCCGTCGCCATTGCAACCGAGATTCTTCGACGGGAAGAAACTGAAGCACCCGGTCGTCCCGATCGAGCCGGCTTTCCGGCCTTTGTATGTTGATCCGATCGACTGTGCGGCGTCTTCTATCACGTAGAGATTGTGCTTTTCGGCGATCGCCATGATTGGGTCCATGTCGCACATCTGCCCGTACAGGTGGACCGGGATGATCGCCTTGGTGTTTTCGGTGACGGCTGCCTCTATCTTCGCCGGATCGATGTTGTACGTGTCGGGCTCGATGTCCACGAATACGGGCCTGGCTCCGGTGCGCCAGATGCTGCCTACGGTCGCGAAGAACGTAAACGGCGTGGTGATGACTTCGTCGCCCTGCCCGATGTCCAGCACCATGAGGCTGGCCAGAAGGGCGTCAGTTCCGCTGGATACGCCTATCCCCTTACTGCAACCGCTGTATTCTGCGACAGCCTCTTCCAGTGCGGTTACGTTCGGGCCGCCGATAAACCACTGGGCCTCCATAACCTCTTCAATAGCGGGCATCATTTTATCTTTTAGCGTGGCGTATTGTGCTTTAAGATCCAACAGTGGTACGTTCATCATGTTTCTCCGTGGGTGTTATCGCTAACAGCAAACAGTCGACCCCTAGAGATTAGCCGCCCAGACGTTGCATGCAAGAGATTTGCTGTCGGATTTGAGAATATTGGTTCAATCGGGCCAGTCAGACCATGCTGTTCTTCAGCCATTCCACTTGGCGGGCGACGCCTTCGGCGAACGGTGTGGTCGGTTTGTAATCGAGGAGGCGGGAGGCTTTTTCCAGGTCGGCGAAGGTGCGGTTGACGTCGCCCGGCTGCATCGGTTTGGGCTGGATTATCGGTTCGCGCCCGCAGGCGCGGGCTACGGTGGCGATCATATCGGTAAGCGTGATCGGGTGCCTCGAGCCGAGGTTGATTATCTCGTATCCGTCGCACCTGTCGATAGCTGAGCGCACGCCGGAGACGATGTCGTCAATATACGTGTAGTCGCGGCTGGACGAACCGTCGCCGAACATCTCGATCGGTTCCCCCGCCAGGATGAGCCTGGCGAACTTGTCTATCGCCAGATCCGGTCTCTGCCTGGGCCCGAACACCGTGAAGAACCGCAGGCACGTGATGGGGATCTGATACAGATGATGGTAGGTGTGACAGATAAGTTCGCAGGCCTTTTTCGTTGCCGCGTACGGGCTTATCGGGTTGTCCACCGGATCGTCTTCACTGAACGGAACTTTTGGATTGTTGCCGTAAACACTGGAGCTGGAAGCGAATACAAACTTGGGCGCCGGGTTCTGGGCGATAGCGGCTTGCAGCAGATTGAGTGTCCCCGCGATGTTCACCTGTTCATATCCGACGGGGTTCTGGATGCTCGGTCGGACACCGGCGCGAGCGGCCAGATGGAGCACGGCGTCCAGCGGGGCGTTGGCTGAGAGAAGCTCCGCCATGCGTTCCTGATCGCGGATGTCGGCTTCGATGAACTGGAAGTTGTCCGCCTCCGGAAGACTCCGCAGGTTCGACTCTTTCGTCCGGCGGTCGTAGAACGGATCGAAGTTGTCGACGCCCACTACGTCGTGCTTGTCATTTATGAGGCTGGAGGCGGTGTGTGAGCCGATAAACCCCGCGACGCCTGTCACTAGTATTTTCATACTGCACGTCCTGGTCTTTTGTTTTGGACTCTTTGATTATGTTAACCGACATACGGGTCGCGCACTTGGGGCGTGTGGCCGGTGGCGTCGGGCGATTCGCATTGCCTGGCCCCGAGGCACAGGAGATATGGTCCGAGAGCGGCGATGCTTCCGGCCGCATGCGCCCCCCAGTCGGTCCATTCAACGCTCCGCCCGGTGGTGGTCAGGTATTGGACCAGTTCTCCCGCTCCGCCGACTAGGCACGCCAGCCCTATTCCCGTCAAACCCCGGCGGAGCGATCGCGCACCCATCAACCACGCCAGCGTCATCGACAGCAGCATTCCGAAGACAGCGTGTAGCAGTTTGTCTCCTCCGGCTTTGGGGCAGAGGGAGTTGGCGGCCCATATCAGCAGGCCGTTGGATCGCGCCACCCCCATAAGCACCATAATCGCAACCAGCACCACCAGCACGGTTATCCCGGGTCTGGGTCTTGAAGACCGCCCGGCGGCTTCGGCGGCCAGACCCCATGTGAGCCCGAAAGCCAAAACAACAGCTGGTACGAACAGTCCACCGCGATTCAGCAGTGCTCCGGCGCATAGAAGCGAGGCGACGGTCCATGCAACGCACTGCGCCTTGTCTCCGGAATGGTCGCGGCGAGCGCGAATCATGAGCATCACCAGGCACCCGGCCAGTCCCGCCGCTGTCAGCATAGCAGCTGGCGCGCCGATAGTTCGACAGAGAATCTGCAGACCGCTGTCGTGTGCTGAAACCGCCTGCAGCACCCGCTGGCCCTGTATCATTTGCCCGAACGCCGCCTCGCCGGAACCCAACAGCGGACCGTCGAAAGACAGCCCCTGAAGCCCGGATACCCCGCACATGGCGCATATGGAGCCCCCAATCGCCAAGATGGCTCCGGCGGCTAGAAGCTCTCTGGAGCGGCGCGAGAATATCACAGACGCCGTAACCAGCGTTACACCCGCCCCAATCGATGCAAAGATTGCAGCGGGCGGGCAGTTCCACGCCAACAGACCGCTAGCCGGCACCGCCGCGGCCAGCGAGCATACTTTAAACACGCCCCGATAACGAGAAGGGGCGAATCCCTGGTCCGGGCTCGAAATTGATGGGCGCCACACCGGGGCCAGCCAGACCGCCACACCACCGTATCCCACCAGAGACATAGCTTCGCGCACCGGTTCGGCGCTGGCGCGGAATCCCGCAAAGACGCCCCCTCCGATCATCGCCGCACCGCATACACGCACCACGCCGGCGTGCGTAATCGCTTTTGGGAGCAAACTTTGAGACAGCATCACGCCCAGCGCCAACATCGCCAAATGGAACAGCAGCGACGCATTAAGGGCTCCGCTGATCAGGTATTCGTTATCGACCACACCGCCAAGTCCTGTACAGGCAAGATGATACGTTAATATGCCCGCCGGCGGGAGCAGCACCAGATAGATCGGGTGGCCTGGTACTGTCCGATCGATAGACACCATCCGCCAGCACAACCACAGGAGCATGGCTGTCATCAACCCGCCGATCAGGGCGCCCCACGTCCTGTAGTCAGGCCGCCACCACGTGAGCAGGCCCGCAAGCACCACCGCCAGATACATCCATCTGACCAGAGCGCCAAGTTGACGCGATGTCGTGCCGATTGGTATCGCCATCTATTTTTGAATGCCTGAATCTTCAGTGGAATCGGAGTCGGAATCTTCGCTGTAAGTGTAATCACTAGGGGGCGGTAACGTCAATAAACGTTCTTCTTGGGCGAACTCCGGTCCATCCGCGCCATAGTTCAGCGAATCGGTATTTTGCTTGACCCAACCCCATTTTTGCGGTATTATACTACTCAGTTCAAATTTAATAATCTGGTGTAGTGACATGGTTTTGCATATCCTCGCCGAGATGGAGCAGGCAGTCAGAGGATCTTAGCGTCGCATCTAACGTCCGGTGTATATTGAACTACCGGTGATTGGCGCATCTCAACAGCCGTGCCGCATCAAATTTGGAGCAACTGCGTTGTTTCGTGAGGTACAGAGCAGTTTGGTCGCGTTGTTTCCTTTGCGCGCATCGATCGTATGCGCCCACACCCCGAAGTCCTGGAGATAAAAGCCCTATGTCCACACGCAATCCATTTACCATCATACTGACAATCGTAACGGTCCTGTCGTTGACGAGCATCGCCGGAGCCGCAGGCCTGGGCGATCTCCTTACCGACATCGCCGCCTACTGGAACTTCGACGAGGGCACAGGTACGACTCTCCTGGACTCCGCCGGTCTCTACAACTACAACGGAACATTGCAGGGTTTTCCCGACCCCACCGATCCGTCGTGGCAGGTCGGTACGCGGAACACCGGTTTGAATTTCGACGGGACGGACGATACGGTCGCCTTTGGCGCAGGCGTCTTGCCCGATATGGATCAGATGTCGCTGTCAGTGTGGGTTCGCAATGACGTTGGCTCGTACTTTTCGATACTGAGCACACCGGGCCCGGCGGCGTCGGGCAATATCCGTTTTGGCATACCGGGCACCGATGGTCAGCATATTCGGGCCTGGGTCGCCGACCAGGCCACCGACGATGTCTTCGACTCCGTCAGCCTGCTGCCCGCAGACAACGCGACCTGGACCCACGTGGCTTGGACATACGATCGCAACAACGAAGCCAAGCTCTATTTCGACGGCGTGCTTGACAGCACAAAGGTCCTGGATATGGACACAGCGGTCCTTTTCAGCCAGGGATTCAATATCGGTTCGTGGGAGGAGCCCGGAAACTATCGCTGGCTGAACGGCGGACTGGATGAAATGGGAATATGGAACCGCGTTCTTGATCCAGGCGATGTGACGAATCTCTATAACGGCGGAAGCCCGGTTGACTTCTTCATATCCCCCGGCGACGTCTTGCACTGGGATGGCGATTCGGGCGACTGGGGCGATCTGGCGGTCCATACGACCAACTCACACTGGCTGATCGACGGGGTTACTCCCACTCCTGACATTCCGGAGCTTGGTCTCCCCGGCACGACCGGTAATGTAGTGGTCGTCGGAGACGGAGCGGTGACCGTAGCGGCTGACCGGGGCGCCTACTCGCTTACGATCGACGACAATGGCGGCGGGGGCGGTTCGGTTACGATCAATTTGGGCGCTACGCTTGAGATTTACGATGCAACTACGGTGACCTCTCCCGGCGCGCTTACGATCAACGGAACGTTGGACACCAACAGCATCGCCAACGACGGTATTACAACTCTGGGAGCCGGTTCATTACTGAAGACCGGCACGGGCGCGCTGGGGACTATCTCGACCGACGGAGTATCCACCGTCGAGGTAGTCAGCGGTTTGACCGCCTTTGACATCAGCATGGCTTTGGGGAGCACTTTCGTCAAGGCCGGGGGCGGGTCTTTGACTGTAACCGACGCCGGTGTGATCGACGGGACCAATACGCTTCAGATCGACGGCGGGGAGCTAAAGCTTCAGGCTCTGGTCGCCAATCCGCTTGGCGGGGCTGCGGTGATTCTGGGCGGCGGCAGGCTTACGACT
>JASLNT010000109.1 GCA_030745875.1 Phycisphaerae bacterium | reverse complement strand
AACGGCGAAAAGGCCGTAAAACCCAAGAAGAAAACAAAAACAGGTTGTCAGGAACAACAGAAATGAGGTATAGAAGGGTACCAGCGGGTGGCCTAGTTTGAAGCGCCCATGAGTGGCCTAGTTTGAAGCGCCCCGCGACACCTTTGGTTGAAGAACAACCAGATCAGTAATATTTCATCGCTCACCGGTATGAGTAGTATTACATTTCTAGACCTGAATGAAAACCAGATCAGCGATATCTCCGATGTTTCCGGATTGACGACTCTGACGGATCTACGCGTGTCCAACAACCAGATCAGCAATATCTCCGCTGTTTCGGGCTTGACGAATCTGAAGTATCTTTACATGAGCCACAACCAGCTAACCGATATCTCCGATGTTTCCGCGCTGACAAATCTGAAGAGTTTGGGCTTTAGGAATAACCAGGTCAGCAACATATCCGCACTTTCCGGGCTGACAGAGCTGAACACCGTCAACCTGCAATACAATCAGATCAGCGACATCTCCTCGCTTGCCGGGAAGACGAAGCTGAGAGCTATGTATCTGAACGACAATCAGATTTCGAGCATCGAAACCAGCACATTCACCGGACTGACGGGTCTGCACTATCTATACCTGAACAGTAATCTGCTTTCGAGCATCGAAACTGGCGCATTTAGCGGAGCGGCGAATCTGGAATATCTGTTCCTGGAGAAGAACGCAGGGCTTGGCGCCCTGAATCTGGAAGGGGCTGTTTTTTCCCTCCTTTCGCGTTTTAACATTCGCGAGACGGGCATTACCAGCGTCTCTCTGAAAAACGCCGTGTTGAAACAGAGTGTGCTGGAGGCGCTGTCGGATGGCGGTTACTCCACGTACTTCATCGGTATCGGTGAGCTTGGGGGTATTACCGAGTTGGACATGAGCGGCGTGGACTTTGCGTCAATCACCGATCTGGCTCCGCTGCACGCGATGGACGATGTCGAAGAACTGCTGCTGGCGGGGGCAAGTAATCTTGACGGCGGTCAGGTATTAACACTGACCGCTGAACTCGATTCGCTGAACTGGCTTGATGTGACCGGTCCGTGGGATACCTTTGATGCGGGAACGCAAGATTCGCTCAACTCATGGGATTCCATCGAAGGAAATACCCTCGTCACCCCCGAACCGGCGACTATGAGCCTTCTGGCGCTCGGCGGCCTGGCCGTCCTGCGCAGACGGCGCAAGCAGTAAAAACAGGCAACCGAACCCCGCCCGCCCGCGATGCGGGCGGGGAGAAGAATAAGACTGATTCAAGAATGAAGGGAAGACGCCACTCGCCGTGAGAACCTGCTTTGGCGGGCATCCTTAGTTTATCGCAGGAAGAGACAAACGAGACATGACTCCCTTGTCTTCCCGGCCGCCGATTCCGGTTCCGCTTGCGTTTCGCCTTGTGCGTATTGCGTTGAATCTCCATTAGCTCCTTCACTGAAACCAGCACGATCAAGCGATCTCCTCCGAGATAAGCTTGCCAATTCCCTGTAGTCCGCCCGCCAACTATCCAGTACACTGTCTCCGCAGCAGAAAGGAGCAACCATGAACAGACGCCAATTCATTAAGACCGTCAGCCTCGGAGCCGCAGGAATGTCCCTGCTTCCCGCCGCATCGGCCCGAGCGGTCAGTCCGCCTGCGGATAAGCCCAACGTCATAATCATCCTGGCCGACGACCTAGGCAACGCCGACACCAGCATATTCAAAGGCTGGATCAAAACCCCCAACCTTGAGCGCATGTCCAAAGAAGGCTTGACCTTTACCGATTTCCACTCCAACAGTTCGGTCTGCAGCCCGACACGAGCGGCACTCCTGACCGGACGATATCAGCAGCGGGCCGGTATCGTCGATGTAATGGCCCGTCACCTCGACACGCCGAGCCTGCGGCCCACGGAGCTGACCCTCTCCCGTTTGATGAAGCAGGGAGGTTATCGCACGGCGCTGTTCGGAAAATGGCATTTGGGCACGGAGCCCGAGAACAATCCGGTAAATCACGGTTTCGATGAGTTTCGCGGTTTCCTTGACGGGTATATCGATTACCATAAGCACGATCGCACCTGGCACAACGGGCTGAAAATAGAAGACCAGAAAGGCTACTCCACTCATCTGATCACAAAGAACTCCGTAGAGTTCATCAAGAGAAACAAAGACAAGCCTTTCTTCATGTACGTAGCCCATGAATCGGTGCACCTGCCCTACCAGACCCCCGAAGACACCATTGAGAAGCGCAAACCCATCCCCAAAGGCAAACGCTGGGATCGCGAGCGTATCCGCCCCAAGTACAAGATCATGGTCGAAGAACTGGACAAGGGCATCGGCGAGGTCCTCAAAACGCTCAGGGAGTGCAAGATCGAGCAGAAGACATTCGTGTTTTTCTTTTCGGACAACGGCGCCACCGGCTCGGGTTCGAACGCGCCTTATCGCGGCGGGAAGTTCAGCCATTACGAAGGCGGGCACCGCGGGGGAGCTATCGCCTGGATGCCAGGGAGGATCAAAGCCCGCACCACTACGAACGCTCTGACGGTCGGAATGGACCTTCTTCCGACGATCACCGACATGGCGGGTGTCAAAGTCCCCCCCGCCCGCAGGCTCGATGGGACGAGCATGAAGGACCTGATTTTCAACGGCGCCGATTTCCCGGATCGCAAGATATTCTTCGGTTACGAACCGAAACTAGGAACGGCCCTCCGCGACGGACCTTGGAAGATGATTGTCAAGAAAGGCAGAAGGGGCAAGCTCGAACTCTACGATCTCGGAACAGACATCGGAGAGCGAAACAACATCATCGACAAACATCCCAAACGCGCCAAAGAGATGCAAGCCGCAATAGAAACATGGGCCGCCGAAATGCTAGTCGAAGTAGACGCCCGACGACGGAAGAGGTGAACTTGGAAGTCGTTACCGATAACTGTTGACTGCAGTGGACGAGCATTTGCCTGACAGCGGTTATTTATCGAGAATCACAAATCCTTCTCCGCGGTGTTTTACGCCCGATTCGAACCGATTCTGATAGACACCAGGCATTCTAATTGAGTTGTCGTCTCCCAAGCCGTCCAGCGATCCCTTCAAACCACCCGATTCGAATGCCTCGCCAGCCTGTTTGATGGCGCCGGCAATTCCAAGGATTACAAACACCACCGTCAGGATCCACTTCCAGTCTCCCCCCACCCCGGGCACAGTCGGTGGGGCCATGACCGCCGAGGCGAGCCCCGCGACCAGCGAGACGACCCAGATCACTAAGAGCCCAACGGTCGCCAATGCTACAAGCGGCTTGTCGAACAACATCAAGATGAACACGAAAACACCAAAGAGAATACCCGCCCACAGCCCCACCCAGAACACTCCAACAAATGTCCCAACCAGGATCGCCAACGAGACGTTTAACCAGCCCGGATAGGTCCCTCCCTCATCCAGATACGCGAACGTACCTAAACCGACATCAATAGGAAGCGGCAGCAAGAACCACAGCACACCCGCCAACACGAGCAACACGGCGACAACCAACGCCGCTACCAGCAAGATTCCCAGCAATGCTCTTATTGAGCCCATTCCGGTCATTCCTGTCACGGAGCAACTCGAATCTGCAGGACACAATCCTAAATCCAATTCCAATTGTCGAACTTCGATAGGATGATAGCAAGAATAAAACGGCCATCAGTCGTCAGGGGCCCATGATCACCGGAACCTCGCTCCCGCCAGTGAAAACGGAACACCAACATGCCCGCCCCCCCTTTCGACCTCCTGCTGTCATCCGGCTTGGTCGAGAAGGGCTCGGAGGAACTCGCGTTCAGACATACGGCTCCGCCTGGCCATGCTTTTCAGAACTTCATTTGCGGGCTTGAGGAGTTTCGACAGCGACACTTTCCAGCCGTCAGATTCTTTGACAAACGGAAACGCCGAAGCATTCGACACCCCTTTGACGTAACCTTTGCCCAAGTCGCCGGTTACCTCCACCTTGGTCAATCGTTCCATCCGCTGCACATTCGCCTTTGAAATCCAACCCCTCGTGACGCCAACGGTAAAGATCGCCCGACCGTCCATTTTCGCAAGTTCGGCATTGCTGAAATTCAATCGCATGCGCATTATCATAAGCCGGGAGATAAGATCGAGTCGCCCCGTATCATCTCCACCGGACGATGACATCAGCTTCGCAATCTTGTTGTAATATTCGTGCGTACCGGAGTCGACTACAGACCACGAAGCATGCCCATCTCCGGCAAGCAAGGCGGTGCGATAAGCCTGAAACGCTTTTCTTATCGATTCGGCCTCTTTGCTTTCGGAACTGCAGCCGGCAAACGCGAGTAACAGGATTACGTATGGAATTCGTTTTAGCATTTCGTCTCCATTAATTGGGTGAGGCAACGTTGGATCATATTGAGGGCTCCAGGCACTCTGGAGCTCGAGGGCACATATAAGCCAAGGCCGAAGCAGCTGCCGTAATCAGGAGAAAAACCAGCAGCTTGGGCGACGCACTCCATTCAGTTGTTTGCTGACGGTCAGACAGAGGCTCTCTCCTTGGTTTTCGGAGGCGGGCGTTCTATCGCGGCGGGCGCTATTTAGCTAACGCTTTCAAGCGATATATCTCCACGGTTCCTTTGAAGAATTGCGGCACGTAGACCAGGCGCCGCGTGAAGTCTACGCCAAGATCTGCGGGGTATTCCAATCCCTCGGCCAGGAGTTTAACGGTCTTGCGGTCCGGAGCGACGGAATAGACTTTGTGCCCGTGACAGTCTGTGATAAGGAACGTTCCGTCGGGCAGCACTTCAATGCCATCTATTCCGGCGAACTTCGGAGCCAATCCGAACGCCTTGGGGGGCTCCTTCCCGTCCGGGTCAAGTTCGTACAGGTCCGATTTGTCCTTAGCTGTCGTTACCGCGAACAGTTTGCCCTTCCAGCTCTTGATTCCGTTAACACCCTTGAGGTCCAGAAACTTGCCTGATTTTCCATCGACGTCCACGCGATATATGCAGTCGGAGCCCGTAACGTACACGTACTTGTCGTCGCAACCGGCGTCGTTGAAGCTCTTGCTGCCGGGGACAGACACAACTTCAGTCGTTCCGGTTCCGTCAAGGCGGCGACGCTTCAGACCGTTTCGATCATTGAAGTACAAATAGCCTTTGAAGAAGCACATGCCCGCCGCTCCGTGAATCGGAAGATCCCGGGTTCCCTGTATCAATTTGTACTCCCTGACCTTCCCACCGGGCTCCAGTGCTGATATAAAACCGTTGCTGTCCAGAGCCCCGACCGTCGTACGAGTCAGCGCAAAGAGATTCGAAACGTATACAGTCCCGTCAACGGGATTCACCTCCGCGCATTCGGGCGTCTTGAACCCCTTGACCGATCTGACGGGTTCGAGACTCCATTCCCTCCCGCCGCCGCAACCGCAGACAGACAAGAACATCACAATCGAAAGTTGGACCAACCGTTCTCTCATATTCATCGTACATTCCTTTCAGGGCAATCGCCTTGTCGCCAGTATAGTGGATACACGGAGAATACGGAACGACCGAACAGTAAGCGATCGGTTGTCAGTTTGCGGTCACGACAATAGCAGGACGCCCCCCAATCGCCATGTCCATATGCTGAGAATTAGCTGAAATCTTGATAATGCTATTTCTGCAACGACTCTTTTCGTCCGATAAAGACTACATGAGGAATGAACTAGCTGAGATCGAAGGTTGCTGTAAAGGAATTCTCACCGAGACTCGCGGACTGCTCCAATGGGATTGGGACAATTATGTCGGCGCGTTCCTGGCTACATTCGGCAGTGACAAGGCCCAGCAGGTAAACACGATCTGCGAGAGGTACTTCATGTCCCAATGGGACACCGGATCTTTGTCCAAGATTCCACCCAGCGTTCTTGCTATCGCCGAATCGCTCGGCGGTCTGAGGAGCAGTCAGAGGCTGTTTGCAACTCGCCCCGGTGAGTATGCGCTGGCTTACGGTGCGTGGTGGCCTTGGGGCGATGGAAAGACAATTTCGCTGCGAATCGGCCTGGTCACGCACAATGTGCCCGATCACGCCAGATATGAGTTCTTCACGGAATTCTGCGGATGGTTCACTCCACAGCCTGAAGAGTCTGAGACTATCGCTGCTTCGGACCAACCTTAACGGTCGGCTCCCAGTTTGATAAGGACCTTCCAGACACCCTCCCTCACCACCGGGTCGCCAGTCTTCAGGTATCGGCGTAATACGGGCGCCGCCGCCGTCCCAAGTTCCGCCAGACGCCCGATCGCTGATTCGCGATCGATGATCGATTCGGAGCCCAGTTGAGCGATCAGCAGTTCGATGCGCTTCACCATCGCCTCGACAGGCAGCGGCATGGGGCAATCCACAACTGACAGCAGTCCGGTCTCCAACTTCAGTTTCGTGCTCGGCGCGATCTCGATCTCCAGCGAGACATCCGCCAGGCGCCCGGAAAGAACGGTGGAGTTCCTCAGCAGAAACGATGTCCCGTCAGGTTGACCGGGCTTGAACCTGGCGGTGCGCAGTTCGGTGCGCCCGATCTCGACGCGACCGTACTTCGTAACCACTCGAAAAGCACCTGCGGTCAATCGCCCGAAAAGTTTGTCGCCATCAATCAACTCCACAGAACTGGCCAGCGCGGCGGGCTCAATTTCCTCTGAGAAATACAGCCCGGCCAGTAGCCCGGAATCCGGGGATATTTCCCGTCCATCGTGCAGCTTTAGCTTGATGCTCTTGTCTGCAAACGACCCCGACAGCTCCGAGCCATTTTTCAGTACGGCCCGGCGGGTCATTCGCAGGCTCCCGCCCGGTCGCGTTGTCGCCGCGCGTGAACTCGGTTTCTTCTTCGGATCAGCAGGCTCAATACTTATGAGATATTTTGAATCCAGCGAGACCACGCCGTGACGAGTCCGAAACTTCAGCGTCACAGGATCGCCCGAAAGCCTCAGCTTGTCGCCTTTGGTCGACACTACAAATACGTCCCCCACAGTGTCCTCGTCAGGCCTGGATTCGCTAAGACGATACGACCACTGACGGATCCTGGCCAGCGGGATTGTGAGTCTGCTGCCGCTGCGAAGGCGAATCGTTACAGCAGGCGCCGCACCACGATCGCCGCTGATCGGGCCGGCCAGAATCTCCCCGCCGATCATAGCAGCGCGAAACCCTCCGCTTTTCGACGCAGCCATACCGGTAATGCGGTCGGGCGGGAGATCGATCCGACCTGACAACGCGCTGACCGAAAACGAGGTGCTTTCGATTACACCGTAGATGGGATCACCGTTGGTGAGAATCACCGTATCATTGTCGTAAGACCTCATGAGGTCCACATATCCGAGGGTCCCGGTTGACCGCATATTGAGAATCTTCGCCCGCGCCGAGCCCGGAATGTCCCCAAGCAGGGTCGTAAGCGGGAAATTCTTCATCAACGAGGCAAGATCCTTTGTCTTGCGGTTCTGGCTTTCGAAGTGACAGAGCATGACGGTTTGTTTCGCCGGCACGGTGAGGCTGTAATTGACTCGGATCATCGAACTGCTGACTTCAACGGTTGGGCGGAGTTTCACGTGCGGGCTGGACACCACGTGCAGCGTGGCCGGGGCGCTTACCCGACCGTGTGTGGAATAGAACGCCCAGTCCTTTTTCCCGAATACTTTGCCACCACTGGAAGTGGTTGTCTTCTGGATACCGTAGCGCATATTGCTGTAGATCGAAACCGACACGGTAATCGGCTTTGAGGAGGGATTGGTAAAGATGTCCAACCACCTGGCCAGCGGGCGGTCCTTGTACACCTTGATCCTGCGCCAGCAGTTCAATCCACCGGAAAAACACGGACCAATTTCAATTTCATCTCCGGAGGAGTTTCTTTGGGCGATGAAGTTCATCGACCGAATGTTCGAACCATTGACCTGGCAGTACATGGCTCCGGTGTAGGCGTAATCCTGCCCCTTGTACACATTCCCGCAATACTGCACATCCCAGCGGTATCCCCCGCCATCGGACATTATGTAATACCCGCCTCTCAAGCTCACCGTTCCGGCGGATTTGAGGCGCACGCCCTTGTCGCCGGTCGCGCCTGACAAACTGTCCACTGAGGCTCCCAACAGAATCAGCACGCCGCACACCGACAGGTAGATCGTTGCTGTGTAAGGTTTTGTCATACCTTCCTGTACCTATATACATAGTACCGCAAGACAACGGTAACACAAGTTCCCTGTTGAAAATCACATACGCCTATCAACGTGTATTCGAGCGGAGAATTTCAACTTATTCCAGTCACACCGGTTGACATCATTTCGGGCAATGTATATATTTAATCCGTCGACAGCCTCCCCCCGCTGTCGGTTATTGGCGACAAGTCGGTCTCCCCCCACCGACCTGTCGCCTACTTTTTTGACCTCCGTCAGGGGGCTCACCGCAGCGCCCAACCCATATGTTAACTGATCCATTTTCATTTTTTTTTTATTTTCCTGCAAAAAACGCTGGAAATACAACCTTTTCCCAAGTAAAGATCATTCATCGAAACTGAACGTTCCGCGATTCGGATATCGACGGAACATAATTTTGTGGTGCTTCTGTTCACCGAGAAAGGATTTGAATTATGACACAACAGACCAAGCCCCTCACCAAGACGGAACTCACGGTCGCGATCGCAGAAGACTGCGAACTGACCAAGAAGCAGGTAACGGCCGTTCTCGAATCGCTTGCGGCGAACATCGAAGCCAGCCTCTCCGGTTGCGGTCGCTTCGTCCTGCCCGGTCTACTGAAGATCGAGAAGAAGCAGGTGCCTGCCCGTCCGGCTCGTACGGGTGTCCCGAATCCCTTCAAGCCCGGTGAATTGATGGACATTAAGGCCAAGCCCGCCACGACCAAGATCAAAGTGCGTCCGCTGAAGGCTCTCAAGAGCATGTAAGCATTTCAATGCCCTATCTCGTGGATTACATCAGGGCGGGTCGGGATCAGTCCCGGCCCGCCCTGTGTCGATCTGCGTTGGTTGCGATACCCCTGACTTACTCCACGCAGTTCGCACCCCCCCCGCCAATTATTTCTCTTCAGACCCAGACAACCATCGCGAGCCTCCAGGTCCCATAACATCCACAGGAAGCGACGCGAGCATCGCACTGCCGATATCCGAAGCATCACGAGCCAGATCCCGCATCTCCTGAACCACAGAGTCGGTCGCGAATTCTTCGACCGCTACAATCGAATTGTCCACGATTCCACGTGCAGGCGGAATCTTTGCGAGTATATTCTTGCCTGCGGCGTTGGTGTTCGGAGACGCGACATGCCTCGGACCGGGGACCTCGATTCGTAACGCAGCAAGCAGCCCTATCACCAACAACACCGCCGCTGCAAGCGCCGCAGCGCCAAGAGCGAATCGACGAAACATCAACACTCTGCGTCGCCCGCTGGACACCGATCGAATCGCCGCAACGATCCCGACCTCAAATTCGGGCCTCAACGGCTCTTCAGGCGGAACTTCTCGACGCAGCGCCGCTTCGATTAATTCAAACCCGTCCTGACTGTTCAGGTCTTCTGACATAGTTTACCTCGTCTGATCCTGTGTTGGATCGCTTGACTTCCGCGGGTTTCTTAGGCCCGCGCCGACTATCGTCTATCGTAATGCAATCAGCCAGTCGCTTCCTGGCCCGATGGAGCAGAACCTTAACATTGCTGACCGACACGTCCATAATCTCTGCGATCTGGTTGACGGGCATATCTTCGGCGTACTTCAACCAGATCGTGGCGAACTGCGATTCCGGAAGCACGCTGCGAGCATGGTCCCAGACACCGTGATGCTCCTCCTCTCGCCTCATTCGTTCGTCCGGAGCGTTTGTCTCAGCTCTGCCCAGTTCATCGGGAGCGGCCATTGAAATCTCGAACCGGCGCCGCCCATGGCTTATTGCGATGCGTGTAGCTATCGTGAATAACCAAGTTGTAAGACTTCGCGAACTGTCGTACGCGTCGAGAGCGGCGAAAGCCTTCAGGAATGTATCCTGCACCAAGTCCTCTGCTGTGTGCAGATTGCCCACACGCTGGCGAACGTAACGAAGCAATCGCGGGCCATAAAGGCTCACAACCGCTTCAAACGCCGACACCTCGCCCGCCTGGGCCAATCTCGCCAGCTCTTCAGGCGTTGGTTCGGGCAATTCGAGTTTTGTCGCAGCAACGCTCACTATTGTTTCGTATCGATGTCAGGCTATTCGGCGTCATCCCGCCGCGGGCTACGCTTGCGGGCTCCAAAGTCCTTACGGTGTTTGTCGATAAAGGTCAGTATTCTCACGATCGACTTGACGGGAATCGACGCGTCGATCCGCACTTCCTTGCCTTCTCCGCCTATCTCGATCTTCTCACCGAGATCCTGCAGATCGGCGAACTTCTCTTGCTGACGTATCATCTCGCTCAACGCCAGGAAGCCCTGAATGAACTTCCGCATATTCACAGCGTCCTTGTCGCTTCCGGCAAGCACGCTTGTGCTGATGAACACACCGTCCTTACCCTCACCGCCCTGAATGGAAAGCGCGGTAATCCGTTTCAGGATCGCCGCTCGAGGCGCTTTGCCCTCGGGAAATACGATTTTGTCCGCAGCGACAACAAAGAACGAACCGTCAACCGCATCGGGCAGCGCTTTGATCGCATTGGTCTTGGCGAGACTATCGGCTTTTCCGTCAAGCACATCCAACGCCGACGCAAGCCTCTTGACGCTGCTGCCGAACGCAACGGTCTTGTTATCGTAAAAGCACGCGTAGGTGGTTTGTTTCTTGTCGCTGTGCTTCTTGTCGTCCGTCCACTGGTGGATGACATGCTCACCGTGTTTCGATGACTCGTACGACTCCTTGGCTTTCAAGATGTCAATGAGCTTGTCGGTCGCCACCGTCACATCCACCACAACGGCTCCGTCGTGATCGCCGAGTACCGGACCATATACCGTTATACCGCGGATATCCTTGAGCGGATCGCAGCCAAGATGCTTCTTCATATCCTCAATACCCTGGGCAAATCCCTCCTTCTCCTCAGCCGCAGCAAGGAACATCTTGCCCAAATCAGAGTTCAGAATCGACTCGATATCAATATGCGCCACCCACGTCGCATCGCCCCCGACAACCTTGCTGTTCAACGCCCCGCCGAAAACCGTCGTGGAAATCAGCGTTGTCACTATCGCACTGAGAATAAGTTTCTTCATCGTTCAGGTTCCTTACCGTCGTCCGGATTATACCATATCACTGACTATTGAGCCCAAGGTCCATCTCCACGCCCGAAGAGGACTCAAAGCCTTCAGGCGGTGCGCCTCGCACCTGACATCCTATACGCATCTCAGCAGAAAAGGTTACATGACTGACAAGATCACACCACGTCAGCCGATTCGATCAGCCAAGCAGCAAAGGGACAGGCTTCTTGAACTGCAGGGCAACTCCCGCCAACGCCTTGTTTCGCATCGCACCGAGCCGCACGACCGTGGCGACGGATGAAAAACAGTCGATTCTATCGGACTCACGCGGAATGCAAAATGTCACGTCAACTTTGCTGTCGACCGCCGGGGCCTGTGAAACCGGCACCGCAGCAAACATCCCACCGTCCGACAGGTCGCCCGCTGCAACAGTCGAAGCATCCCCGTCATCACCTGAGTGAATCGTTACCGGGCAGGCCAACTTGCAGCGCGTGTGTCTTCGATTGTTGTGTGATTGATATCTAGTCATTTTCGTATTCTCCTGTCGGTATCTCTTCTCGTGCATCGCATCACCATGCTCACCTGTCTGCGGTATCGACGCTGCAGAGCAGAGCCTTCGTTAAGGGAGAAGATTTCTGCTGCGATATAACCACATATCCACAATATCCTTAACTCAACCAAGCCCCTTTTGTGACCAGAAAGTTTCTCGGTGAGCACAGCCGCTTGCCTCTCCTTTTTTGTGTAGTTTACCCATCCTACCATCCTCTTGACTGCTCTCCTCAGCCCCGTTGGAGCGGCGTGGCGATTGAATCGCAATACATCAGGTGTTAAACGCCCACGATCAAAAAAGGATCAACACTTGCAATCGTCAGAAAAGTTGGTCAGTATTATCGTAAATCTGCCTTGGTGCAGGGACTCCGCTTGCGGCGGTCGCATGCGGAACTCGCTTGATGAAGATGGGTCTACCTTTCTGGAGTTAATCGATGAACGGATACTGTGGCCAAATACTCAGGATTAATCTCACCACCGGTCAGATCTCAACCGAACCGCTTGACGTTGACATCGCCAAGAAGTTCATTGGCGGACGCGGGCTGGGGACATACTACATGTATAAGGAAGTGGACCCCAAGATTGACGCACTTTCACCAGCCAATAAGTTCATTCTCGCCACAGGACCGATTACCGGCTCTCCGGCCCCGACGGCAGCGAGATACATGGCCGTCACGAAAAGCCCGTTGAGCGGGACAATCGCATCGAGCAACTCAGGCGGATTCTGGGGCCCGGAATTGAAGTTCGCCGGGTACGATGCGCTGATTATCGAGGGCAAGAGCGATTCGCCCTGCTACATCTCCATCCGGGATGACAAGGTCGAAATCCACGATGCGGCGAAATACTGGGGCATGTTGACCTCAGAAGCCACCGATACATTACTCGAGGAATTTGGCGACCCCAAGGCTCGCGTAATGCTGATCGGCCCGGCTGGCGAGAGGTTGAGCCCGATCGCCTCGGTAATGAACGAAAAATCTCGTGCAGCCGGCCGCAGCGGCGTTGGCGCCGTCATGGGCAGCAAGAACCTCAAGGCGATTGTGGTCCGAGGCACGGGCAAAGTCTCTGTGGCCGACCCGGACGGGTACGCCGAAGTATTCAAGGGCCTCAGAGGTATTCTCAAAGAACATCCGGTAACCGGCGGAGGGCTCCCGACGCACGGTACGGCCGTTCTGGTCAACGTTATCAATTCAAATGGGCTTTATCCCACACGCAACTTCCAGGAGGCGTTTTTCCCCGACGCCGATAAGGTTTCCGGTGAGGTGCTCACGGAGAAATACCTGACGGGCAAGGAAGTATGCTATCGCTGCCCGATCGGTTGCGGGCGCGCGACCAAGGTCGACGACGTAGAGGGCGGCGGACCGGAATATGAAACAATCTGGGCCTATACTGCCGACTGCGCCGTTAGTGATATGGAGGCGGTGATCAAAGCCAACAGGCTGTGCAATGAATACGGATTGGACACTATCAGCACCGGGGCGACGATCGCCTGTGCGATGGAGATGAACGAGAAGGGCTTGTTCAGCGAAGAGGAACTTGCCGTTGGACCGCCCCTTGAGTTCGGATCGTCCGAGGCCATTGTCGAGTGGACCCGCCTGATGGGAACCGGCGAGGGGCTTGGCGCCAAATTGGCCGGGGGATCGTACCGCCTGGCCGATTCTTACGGCGTTCCGGAGTTGTCCATGAGCGTGAAGAAGCTGGAGATGCCCGCCTACGACCCGCGAGGCATCCAGGGCCAGGGACTGCAGTACGCTACATCGAACCGCGGCGGGTGCCACGTCCGCGGATACATGATCTCTCCTGAGGTCCTGGGAATACCTGAGAAGCTCGACCCGATGAGCCTCGACGGCAAGGCCACTTGGGCGATAGCTTTCCAGAATCTCACATCGACCATCGACTCCCTGGGCGTCTGCCTGTTCACGTCGTTCGCTCTGGGCGCCGATCATTTTGCCGCCATGTATAACGCAATTGTGGGCGGAGATCTCACCGGCGACGACATGGTCGCAGCCGGGGATCGCATCTGGAATATCGAGCGGATGTTCAATTTGGCCGCCGGCATCGATCCGTCCCAGGATACGCTGCCCAAGCGCCTCCTGAACGATCCGATTCCCGAAGGCGCAGCGAAGGGCGCCGTGAACCAACTCGATCAATTGCTGCCCGGATACTACCAGGAGCGCGGATGGGGCGCAGACGGAATACCCACCGAAGAGAAGCTCCAGGCTCTTGGATTGCAATAGACTCAGCGGAACAGTTTACTAACAAAAAGCCGCCGTCGCGGACGGTGGGACCGAATAGACTCTTGTATGGAAAGGACTGGGAATGTTTAAAATTAGAATTAAGACCGTGGCTGGATTGTCGCTGGCGGCTTGCCTGATGGCGGGTCTACTGGCAGCCCCGGGATGCGGAGCGGGCGGAACGGGCATCAGGCCGACACTATTGGTCTCGCTGCCTGATTACGCCAACACGCCTGACGGAATGACCCTTGACGAGAAGACAGGCGACATCTATCTCTGCTGCCCGAACCTCAAAGACCAGAAATATCCCGCCGTCCTCCTGAAAATCGACAAGAACAACAAGGTCTCGAAGTTCTACGAGTTCCCCAAGAGCGCTCTTCACCCCGACAGCGGGAAGATCGGAACAATGGGCCTGGACATCGGACCCGATGGAAACCTCTACATTGCAGACAACCAGTACTTCTGGTCCAAGGACTACAAGTCTCGCCTGATTCGCGTCAACATCAAGGACGGCAAGCCCGTCGGCACGGACATCCTGGTCGAGGGAACGAAACTCTCCAACGCCGTTATCTGGAGAGGGAACAACGTGTACTTAAGCGACACATTCTTTGACGTGCCGGACAAACCCGGAATCAGCGGAATATGGCGATTCAGCCTGGATGAACTGAACACGGGAAAACCCGTCAAGCTCGACCCCAAGGCCTTTGACCCGCACACTATCGGCAACACGGATCCGCACCTGATCGCCACCTTTCAGACATTCCCCTGGGAGCATCGCGGAGACACCGCAGGCGCCGACGGACTCACGTTCGACAAGGACGGAAACCTGTACTGCGGAAACTTCGGCGACGGCGTGATCTCGAAGATTTCCTTCGACGCCAAAGGCAATGTGATCTCGAACAAGATTCTGCTCAAGGATAAGACAATGCCCTCGGCTGACGGCATGTTCTATGACGCCAAACGCGATCTTATCTACATAGCAGACTCCGAGCGGAACGCTGTTCGCGCCTTCACAACTGACGGCAAGCTCTCGACGGTCTGGGAAAACGGAGCCGCCACCACCGGCGCCGACGGACTGCTCGACCAGCCCTGCGAAGTGCTCGTGCGAGGCGACACGATCTTCATCGCCTGTTTCGACTTGAGCTTCCCCGGACTGCTGAATCAGACCAACGATAAGGATCACACGATCTCCATTATCAAACTGCCCAAGAAGTAATTCGTTTAAACTACGCTCGGGATCGCGCGCCGACCCCGGGCAAAGAAGCTAATCCCCCGGCGCCTGGACACCGGTTGTCCAGGCGCCGGAACATTAACCGGAAACCAAGAATGGATCTCAATCTAAAAGATAAAGTCGCAATTGTCACCGGAGCCTCTAGCGGCGTGGGCAAGGCAATCGCATTCGGACTGGCCGCCGAAGGCGTCAAGGTCGGCGTCAACTTCCTCAAGAACACCGAAAAGGGTCTCGACTTCACCGACGACGCAAACGCCGTGGTCGCTGAAATCAACGACAAGTTCGGTGTGGAAGCTTTCGCGGTGGCCTGTGATCTGGCTGAAGAAGCCCAGATAATCGCGATGTACGACCAGGTCGAAGAGAAACTCGGCAAGATCGACATACTCGTCAACAATGCCGCCTACCTGCCCAAAGGCCCTCTGGTCGACTACACTGAGGCCGAATGGAACTACACCTTCCAGGTGAACGTAACCGGCGTGTTCGTCGCGATTCGCGAGTTGGTCAAGCGGTTGCTGGCGGACGAGCGTCCGGGTAAGATCGTCAACATCGCGTCGCAGGCGGCGTTCCGCGGCTCGACAAGCGGGCACCTGCCTTACGACTCGTCCAAGGGCGCTATGGTCTCGATGACGCGTTCGATTGCTTTGGAAGTGTCGCACAAGGGCATCAATATCAACGCTATCGCGCCGGGCATGATCATGACCGAAATGGTCGCCAAGTTGTGGCATGAGCGTAAGGATCAGTATTTGGCCCGCATCCCGATGAAGCGTATCGCCCAACCGTCGGAGATCGCCAATATCGTCGTATTCCTCGCCTCCGACGGCGGAAGCTACATCACCGGCGCGACAATAGACGCATCCGGCGGAATGATGATGCACTAACGCCCGTCGGGCTGTGTATCGTCACAGAATCGTATCGGCGGCCGCCGGATTGGCGGCATAGAAAGGAGAACGTTACGCTATGGGTCCTATATTGATTGGCTTCACGCTTCTATTGATTGGCGCCGCATGCGGCGGATCGTTTGGCCTGCCGAGCAAGTATGTCAAGAAGGACACTCCCTGGGAAGTTCTCTGGGGCCCGTTCTTCTTCTTCGTCGCTATCGTGATCCCGGGCATTGTCGCGCCACTGGTGACTGATGATCTCTTTGGGATATTCGCCGAGGTGGGTTTTGCGAAGATCGTTCCGGTTCTGATCTTCGGATTGCTCTGGGGCCTGGGGTCCATAACGCTGGGCAAGGCGTTCGCCTTCATCGGCCTGTCGCTGGCCTATGCGTTAAACTACGGAACGCAGATCATAACCGGATCGGTGGTTCCCATGGCCATCCACACCCCCGGCGAGATGGGCCAGACTCACGGCCTGGTGATCCTCGCCGGCGTGGCGGTGTGCGTCCTGGGCGTAATCGTCGCCGGACGGGCCGCCATCCTGAAAGAACGCAGTTCAAAAGCCGAAGCAGACGAATCGCCGTCCGATACTGATTCAAAGAGCCCAAAGATGCTCATCGGACTGATAATCGGCATCCTTTCGGGCGTTTTGTGCGCATGTTACTCCATAGGCTTCAGTTTCGCCGGGCCGGTCAACAACCTGGTCGCCAAAAGCTCCACCGCCGCCTGGGCGACCGCATGGGCTCCGACCGCCCTGATACTCTGGGGCGGGGCGCTTTCTGCGTGCGGGTATGGCGTCTGGGAACTCACCAAGAACAAGACCTGGGGCCAACTGGCCGGACCGGGCATCGGACGTACATTAATACTGGCCTTCGTAATGGCGATCCTGCATGACGCCGCGGTCCTGTTCTTCGGACTCGGCGCCATACACATCGGTAATCTCGGCGAGTCGGTGGGTTATGCAGTGTTCATGTCGTTCGGGATCATCGTGGGCAACTTCCATGGCTTCCGCACCGGCGAATGGAAGGGCGCCAGCCCCCAGAGCGTCAAACTGATCCTGGCGGGTATTGCGATATTGATTCTCGGTGTCGCCATCCTGGGCACAGGCAAATGGATGGCGCCATAATTCCTACAAGGAAAGTCGCAAACAAGAATGCTCGTAACACTCAAAGACATACTCGCAGACGCTCGCGATAATCATTACGCCGTCGGAGCGTTCAATGTCATCGAAAACGTGATGCTTCGCACCGTCCTGGAAACCGCCGAGGCAAAAGAGGCTCCGGTTATTGTCATGGGCCTGGCCGCCGACCTCGAAGGAGCGGGCTGGACCTACATCGCAGGCCTGGCGAAACTGGCTGCTGAGTATCACGACATCCCCATATGCCTGCACCTGGACCACTGCTACGACCTGGACGTCATCGCCCAGGCCGTTGAGCACGGGTTCACCGGCGTGATGTACGACGGGTCGAGCCTCCCGTTCGACGAGAACGTCAATATGACCAAGGCCGCCGTAGACATCGCACACCCTCACGGTGTGAGCGTAGAGGCCGAACTCGGGCACGTAGGCGGAAGCGACCTGGCTGAGACTCAGCACGTCGAATCAGTTCTCACTGAGCCCGACGAAATCACGAAATTCGTCGAGCTTACCGGCGTGGACGCTCTGGCGGTCTCGATCGGCACGGGACACGGCGTATACCGGTCAGAGCCAACGCTCAACATCGAACGCCTGGTCGAACTTACACAAGCCACTGATGTGCCGCTTGTAATGCACGGAGGTTCCGGCACGCCCGACGACCAGGTCCGCAACGCTGTGGCCAACGGAATCACCAAAGTAAACGTTTTCACCGAAGAGCGGATAGCGATGTTCCGCGGGCTGAAGGAAGCCGCCAAAATCGACCGCATAGACCCGCTGCCCGAAGACCAGTTCGGACCGATCAGGAGCGAACTTTCCGCTCTGATTGGCGAGAAAATCGAACTGCTGTCCAGCGACGGACGGGCCGCTTTAACTATTGCAGACGCATAACACAACTGCGTCACAGGAGAATTCCAAAGATGAATAAGGTTCTGATTGCACCACGAAAATACGTCCAGGGCCCCGGCGTCCTGAAAGAGATCGGAAGCTACCTGGCCGCTATCGGCTCAAAACCCGCCCTGCTCTGGGATTCAGCGGTAAAAGGCATAGTCAGCAAAACCGTACTGGCCAGCCTCGCAGAAGCCGAAATCGAGTTCGTTGATGTCGACTTCAACGGCGATTCGACAAAAGCAGAAGCCGCCCGCGTGGCTGGACTCATCAAAGACTCCGGAGCCGATATCGCAGTCGGAATCGGCGGGGGCAAAACCCTCGACACCGCCAAGGCCGCCGCCGCCGAGGCGGGCGTCAAGACAGTAACCGTACCCACCATCGCATCCAACGACTCCCCCACCAGCTCCTACACTGTATGGTACGACGAAGACGGGAACTGCATGGGCTTCGAGTCATGGGGCGTGAACCCCGATCTGGTGCTGGTCGATTCACGGGTAATCGCCAATGGACCGGTAGCCGCCTTCGTCGCGGGAATGGGCGACGGGCTCGGCACGTGGGTTGAGGCCGACGCATGCTTCAGCGTGCGGGCGGGCAACCTTGCAGGCGGCAGGTCTACGATGGCGGCTATGGCTATCGCGAGGCTCTGCTACGATGTGCTGATGGAGCACGGCGTGGACGCTCGCAGAGACGTCGAGCAGAATATCGTCACGCCCGCTGTCGAAAAAGTCATCGAAGCCAACGTGCTGATGTCGGGGATCGGGTTCGAGTCCGGCGGCGTGGCCACCGCACACATGATCGCAAACTGCCTGCCCTCGTTCCCCGAATGTCACCATCTCATGCACGGCCACGAGGTCGGCTTCGGCGTGATCAGCCAGCTATGCCTCGATGACGACGTGGACGTAGACGAACGCAACGCCATCGTCGATTTTGAAATCGCAATCGGACTGCCCGTAACGTTCGCCGACATCGGACTGGAAGGCGTCGATCGGACTCGCCTGCAGACCATAGGCGATATCTGCGCCGGGGAAGGCTCGCTCTGCTCGAACCATCCGTTCGCCGTAACCGCCGACGACATCATCAATGCAATGATCGCCGCCGACTCGCTCGGGCAAGATCGCAAGGACTTTATGGGAGTCTAGAGAATAATGGCTGAACTTACTTGCGCCGAACGTGTGATGCGGGTGCTGAGGCGGGAGGAGCCCGATCGCGTACCGCATTTTGAATGGTTGATCTCCAAGAAGGTGCGCGACGCCCTGCTCCCGGACTGCAAAGGGCACAACGATTTCGCAATCAGGATGGGACACGACGCCTTGTTGGTGAGCCCTGATTTCACCAGCGAACAGGTTGGCCCGACGGAGTATCTTTCCGAGTGGGGTTACACAAAAGACTACGGACACGAGGAGCACGGAATCGAGGTCCAGTGTCCGATCCAGACCATGGACGACTTCTTGGCGTGGTCCCCGCCCGACCCGCACAAGCCCGGCCGTTACGATACGATCGAGAAGACCGTGGCTGAATGGAAGGGCAAGATGGCCATCGGCGTCCATCTCAACGATGTGTTCTCGATCCCGCGATCGCTAATGTCGATGACTTCTATTTTGATGGCGGTGATGGCTGATCCCGAACTCGTTTCGGCGCTGGTCAAGATGTCTGTTGAAGTGAATATCGAGATGGCTGGTGAAGTCGCCAAACGCGGAGTCGACTTCGTCTGGACTGGAGACGACTACGCGTTCAACAACGGTCCGTTCATGTCGCCGGATTCGTTTAGAGAGCTGTTCCACCCGGGGCTCTGCGAAGTGTCCGCTGGCTTCAAGGCCGCCGGCCTGCCGTTTATCAAACACTGCGACGGAAATATCTGGCCGATAATCGACATGATGATCGAGTCGGGCATTACCGCACTCGACCCGATCGACCAACAGGGCGGAATGGATCTAGGCGAAGTCAAAGCCAAATTCGGCGACCGCGTCGCAATCAAGGGAAACGTCGACTGCGCAGAAACCATGACAAACGGCAGCGTCGAAGACATGATCGTCGCCACCAAGGACGCCCTGAAAGCCGGAATGCCCGGCGGCGGATACATCTGCTCGTCGAGCAACTCGATCCACTCTGCGGTCAAACCCGAGAACTACAAAGCAATGATGGACGTGATCAAGGAATTTGGAACATATCCAATGAAGCTGTAACACTAGACGTTAAAAGCCAACTTCCAGAGGAGACGATTAATGGATTATTTGATGGGCGTTGATTTGGGCTCCACCAGCCTTAAGGCTATCGTTTACGATCTGGACGGAAAACTAATCTCCTCGGCGTCTCGGCCGACGGAAGTTCATCATAATGATCCGGACCACCCGGACTGGGCTGTCTGGCTGCCCGAGCAGATTTGGAGCGATACTGCAGCTGCAATCAAGGAAGCGGTCGGTAAACTCGACGACCCCGGCGACGTCAAGGGCGTTGCGGTCACCGGTATGGGCATGGACGGTGTGCCGATGGACGCCGACGGTAATTGGCTTTATCCGTTCATAAGTTGGCATTGCCCGCGAACCGTTCCGCAGCAGGAATGGTGGGTCGAGAGCATCGGAGCCGAAAAACAGTTCGCAATCACGGGTAACCCGATCTGGGGCATTAACTCGGCGCTTCGCATTCTCTGGATGCGCGAGCACCATCCGGACATTCTCGAAAAGACGCATAAGTGGTTGCTGATCGAGGACTTCATAAACTTCATGCTCTCGGGCGAGATCGCCACCGACTACACAATGGCGTCCAACACGTTGCTGTTCGACCAGAACACCAAAGACTACTCCGACGAACTGCTGGCCGCGTCGGGGATCGACCGGAGCATCCTGGCCGATCCCAAGCCTTCCGGCACGCCTCTGGGCAATGTCCACGCCGCAGCCGCCCAGGCCACTGGCCTGAACGAGGGCACGCCGATTGTGCTCGGCGGGCACGATTTCCTCTGTGCGTGTCTACCTGTCGGAGCGTTCAAACCGGGAGTAGTGCAAGACGTTGTCGGCACGTGGGAGATAGTTGTCGCAGCGATCGACAAACCCGTACTGACGCCTGATGTGCTGAATATGGGCTGGTGGGTCGATTCGCACGTGTCTCGCGGAGGAACCGCCGCAATGGGCTCTGCGGTCGCCGCCGACATGCTCGAATGGTTCCGTAATCAATTCGGACAGGTCGAAGCACAGAAAGCCAAAACCGAAGGCGGAGTGGATTGGGATTACCTGATGGCGATGGCGGCCGAATCGTCCCCCGGCGCCGGCGGAGTGATGTTCCTACCGCACTTCTCGGGCAGCACCATTCCCGTGCCCGACGCCAATTCCCGCGGAGTATTCGTCGGTTTGCGCAACACCACCACTCGGGGCGATATGCTGCGGGCGGTTATCGAGGGCCTGAACTTCCAGTTCCTTGAGATTCTCCAGGGCGTGCAGACCGCACTGAAAGTCACGCCCGAGAAGTTCGTAGCCGTAGGCGGCGGAGCCCAAAATGCGTTCTGGATGCAGAACAAAGCCGACATGGTCGGACGCCCCATCGAAACTCCCGACATCGAAGAAGCCACCCCGCTTGGGGCGGCGATTCTCGCGGGAATCGGCGTGGGGCTCTACGCCGACGAAGACGACGCCCTTTCCAGAACTTATCGACCGGGCAAGGTCTACGAACCGAACACGGAACTTACGGGACTATATGCGGAACGTTTTGAGATCTACAGGGAACTCTATCCCGCAACTAAACCGATCAACCAGAAACTGGCCTGATGTCCGTCCGGGCGGAAGCGTCTGGTAATCTGTAGATGATGACGGTCAATTAACACTTGCAACCGACCTGAGATATGGTCATTATTGTTCAAAACCCGCTTGTGACGGGCGCAAGCGGAAGCGAATTGGATGCCTATTAAGGAGTCTCACATATGGCAGATAACGAACCTACCTCTCTGACACCTACCTCTATCGGGATCAGGATCAAGCTCAGTGCGATGATGTTCCTGCAATTCATGCTCTTTGCAGTGTTCTGGGTTCAACTGCCGATTTACCTGGACGCGATTGGAGTAGCCGGTATGCAGAAGTGGCTGATTCAGGCTTCAATGGGCATCGGCTGCCTGATGTCGCCGATTGTCGGCATGATCGCCGACAGGCATTTTGCTTCGCAGAAGGTCCTGTTTGCATTGAACGCCCTAAGTGCGGTTCTGCTTCTGGTGGCGTCATATACATCGGCGCCCCTGTTGCTGTTCGCTGTCGTGCTGATCTTCATGCTGATCTACATGCCCACATGGGGTCTGACAAACGCTATCGCCATGACCCACGCTCCCGCCGAGAAGCTGCCGCAGATTCGCGTATTCGGATCGATCGGCTGGTTCGCCTCACGCTTCTTCACTGATGGCGCAATTCATATCTTCAAGATGGACGGCATCGACGGAACGGTTGCCCCGAATATTCCGCTGGTCATTGGCGGCATTGTCTGTGCAATAGGCGCGTTGGTCGCCCTTACAATCCCCAACACGCCCCCGCCGGCCAAGGGCAAGCCCGCATCGATTGTCGATGCACTTGGGCTTCGCGCCGCCGGGCTGATGAAGGATATGAACTTCGCCTTCTTCATCTTCGCATCGATTCTCGTCATGTTCCCGTTCGCTCTGTACTGGTCCCACTTCGGATCGTTCCTGAGCGCCAAGGGATTCGGCGACGTCGCTACATCACTGGCCAACTGGGGCCAGTTCGCTGAAATGTTCCTCATGCTGCTCGTGCCAATCGCAATCCTCAAGTTCGGCATAAAGTGGACTATGGCGCTTGGTATGCTGGCGCTTACCGTTCGATTCGGAGCCTTCTCCATAGCCGAGGCCTACGGCGGAGACATCTGGATTTACATCGGCATCCTTGTCCACGGACTGATCTTCGGCTTCTTCTTCGTTGGCGGACAGATCTACGTCGACAAAAAGGCGCCCGAAGAAATACGCGGTCAGGCACAGGGCTTCATATTCCTGACTACGTTCGGCGTAGGACTGGTCGCAGGCACGCTCGCTTACGGCAAGATCATAGAAGTTTACGGATGGGCCGGAGCAATGCAGAGCGCCGGGGTGATCTCAGCAATCGGCCTTGTCTTGTTCGCGCTGATATTCAAAAATGAATTCGGCGGAAAGGAGGAAGCCCAGGCCGTGCCCGCGGGAGACGCTCCCGCCGCAGCCATCGAAGGGGCGCCCGCTCCGACTGAAGAAGCACCAGCCCCCCCTGCTGAAGCTCCTGCTGCCGATGATGCAGAAGAGGCCGCCGCGGCTGATGAGGCTCAGGGTGACGATGACGAGTAGTTCGCTTTTGAATGCATACGCCGGTTCCATGAGAATCGGCCGGTAGATTCGCCCAGCCCGGCCTCGCTGCTTGACGCGGCGTGGCCGGGTTGGAGTTTTTTACGTAAACCGACACTGCAAGGAGTTAGTAATGGCTAAGTATCTGCTTGGAATCGATAACGGCGGCACAATGGCCAAAGCCGCCCTCTTCACACCCGACGGCAAGGAAATCGCCGTTACTTCACGCAAATCCGAAATGCTCGATATCAAGCCCGGATGGGCGGAATTCGACATGAACAAGGTCTGGACGAACACGACCGGAGCGATCAAGGAAGTTCTCGAAACGTCCGGGATCGACCCGGCTGACATCATCAGCATCGCATGCAGCGGACATGGGAACGGTCTGTACCTTGTCGACGAGAACGCCCAACCGGTTTACAACGCCATTTACTCGTCCGACGGGCGGGGACGTGAATATATCGACCAGTGGACCGCCGATGGCACGGGCGAGAGAATGCGCCCAAAGACCATGCAGGCGATCTGGCCGGCACAGCCCAACGCTCTGCTGCGATGGTTCATGGACAATGATCCCGAGACACTCTCAAAAGCCCGCTGGGTGCTGATGTGCAAGGACTTCGTCCGCGCACAGCTTACCGGCGAGATATATATGGAGCTTTCTGACATGAGCGCCACCAGCCTCATGAACGTTGAAACCGCCGACTATGACGACGAAGTCCTCGAAGCATGGGGCCTGGGATCGCTAAAAGAGATGATGCCCCCCCTCAAATTCGCCGGCGACCTGTGCGGTAAGATCACCGCTGAAGCGGCCGCAGCGACCGGGCTGGTCGAGGGCACGCCCGTAGCCGGCGGATTGTTCGATATCGACGCATGCGGATTGGCCAGCGGACTCGTCGACGACGACGCAATCTCGATGGTCGGCGGAACGTGGGGCAACAATCAGTACGCCTCGAAGACACCGATCGTACACGACGTGTTCATCACCAGCCGCTACGTAATACCCGGTTACTATTACATGCTCGAAGGCTCACCCACATCCGCGTCAAACCTTGAGTGGATGGTCACCGAATTCTTCCAAGCCGAGAAGAAACTTGCCGAAGCCGAAGGCAAGAGCGTTTACGACGTGTGCAACGAAATCGTCGCCTCGACCGACCCGAAAGATTCAGGATTGATCTTCCTGCCGTTCCTGTACGGATGCAACGTAAGCCTCGACGGCAAGGCGTGCTTTATCGGTCTGGACGGATGGCAGAAACGCGGACACGTGCTGCGGGCGATTTACGAAGGCGTAGTGTTCGCACACAAGTGGCACATGGACAAGCTGCTCAAGCACCGCGACATGCCCGATTCAATCCGCCTGACCGGCGGCGCGGCGCGAAGCGTCGAGTGGGTGCAGATATTCTCTGACGTGTTCCAGGTGCCCGTGCGTGTCCCGGCCGGGACGGAGCTTGGCGCTCTTGGCGCTGCGATGTGCGCCGGCGTTGCGGTCGGCGAGTTCGACTCGTACGAATCAGCAGCCGACGCAATGGTCTCCTTCGCACGCACACAGGAGCCTAACACCGAATTAGCGAATCTCTACGAGAAGAAATACGCCCGCTACACCAAGATACTCGATCTCATGCAGGATCAGTGGGCCGATCTGGTTTGGCAGGCGTAAGCTCGTCCTATAACTTGTTGCTATGATTTCGACAATCGGCGGGCGGCTTTGCGGTCGTCCGCCGATTACCTATACTGAGGTTTGAACAATGCCCGACTCGCGCCCGATATCCCCGGTCATGGTCTCTCCATTGCGTTCATCGGAGCGACTTGCCCCACCGCATTTCTCCGAAAGCTTCGGATACCGTATGATAGCGACATTCATTTGGGTGTTGCTCCTGGGGTGTGCGGCGTTGGGCCTGTGGTGGTACGGAAAAGGCGTTACTGAACATTTTCTCGGTCCTCAATCGCTGGAGACTCTCTGGCACAGAATCATACCGATTGCGTTGCTGGTGGGCCCGATGGCGGTGATCATGCTTGGCGGCGGGTTAGATCTTTCGGTGGGCGCCGTCGTAGCACTCGCATCGGTGGTCAGCGCGACGGCCCTGTCTGAAGGCCAGAGCCCTGAAGAGGCGTTTTTTCTGGCGATGATATTCGCCGGCGGCGTGGGATTGCTGCATGGACTACTGGTGAGTGTCGCAGCCATCAATCCCATAGTATTGACGCTGGTGACTACTGTCCTCATCCAGGGCCTGGCCACCTCTATCGCTGGCGATCAACCTCACATTCTCATCGGTAGGGATCCGGGCTTCCTGGAGTCTCTCTATCATTCACCGCTGCTGCCGGGCGTTTCGGTCGGTATTTCGTTGCTTCTAATCCAATTGGCCCAGATCGGCGGAGGATCGGGCGGACTGCCTGTCACACGCCAACCGTGGTATCGACGCACTTTCTTCATCGCCCTTCCGTACATACTCTCGTCCCTTGGGGCGGGTGTCATCGGATGCTCCCTGGTTGGACAGATGCGTGCGGGTTCTCCGTTAGCGGCCCCTCAGATGGCGTTCATGGTGGTTTTCGCTGCATTGATCGGGGGCAATTGCAGCGGTCGACGATTCGGGTCGGTCATCGGAGCGGTTGCGGCGGCGGTCGTATTCGTTGTCCTTGAGAATACAATGCTAATGGACGCCGTGGCTACAGATCTCATTACCTTCATCATGGCCGCAGCGGCGGGCGGATCGCTCCTGCTCAGCCAACTGCTCTACTGGATCATCAATCTGATATACCGCAAATCTCGCGTGAAAACGCAGCCTACGGTTTGAGGACCACGCGGAGGGCCTCGCCGGAGATCATCAGTTCAAACGCCTGCTTGATGTCGTCGAGCGTCAGGATGTGAGTGGCAATCCTGGCGCCATCTACGCGTCCGTCGGCGAGCATGCGGATGCCTTCGCTTACGTGGGCGGCCGTCGAATCGCTCGTGCCCACAACACGAATCTCGTTGTAGTGGATCGCTCGCGAATCGATATTCAGCATGTTCCGCCCCACAGGCAACGATGCAAAAAGGCACACGGTACCGCGTTTGCGAACGAGGTGAACGGCCTGTTCCTGCGGGGGCGCGGCCGGGGCGGCCACTATGCAAATGTCCACGCCGAGGCCGTCTTCCGTCTCAGCCTTTACCACTTCGGCGAGATCCTGCTCGGAGGGGTTAACCGCCACGTCGCAGAATGGTTCGCCCTGCGCCAGGCGCGCCGCATTGGGTTCGGAAAGGATGATCTTCGCCGCTCCACGCGCTCGGGCGACCAGGACGTTCAGCAGCCCCATCGGCCCGGCTCCGACAACCAGCACGGTGTCGCCTTCTTCTATGTTGCACTGCTCCAGCGAATTGACTGCACAACTGATCGGTTCGGCCAGCGCCGCATGCTCAGCCGTCAAGCCTTCGGGCACTTTCACCACATGTCCGCCTCGCAGCGCCGCAGGGGGGATAATAGTGTACTCAGCCATCCCGCCGTCGTAAGCAAACCCCATAGGCTTGACGTTCTGACAGATGTTCCGCCATCCGCGTCGGCAGTAGAGGCATTCACCACAGGCGATGGAGGTCGCCATGACAATCCGATCGCCGATCTTCAGATCGCCCGCCTCCGCGTCTGGTCCTACTTCCTGGACGATCGCGCAGAATTCGTGGCCCATAACGGCGCCTTCCTTCATTCGCGGATTGCCAACTTTGGAGGTCTTCAGATCGGACCCGCAAACCGCACACGCCTCGATCTTGACGAGCATCTCGTCTGAACCGCATACCGGAACGGGAATCTGCTCGACACGAACGTCGCCCGGACCGTAGTAACGAACTGCTTTCATTGTATCCGCCATTGTGTTTGCTCCGCTGTGGGTTTACTTGTCCAAAAAAGCTGCAATGACTGCGGTCCGTCAAGTATCAAACGCCGCCGCCGTCGAGAATGTCAATCCAGTAGCCCGTCTTGTACGTCCCGCCGGCGGCCAGAGACATGATGCCTTCCTTCGTGGTGAACTCGCCGTCCGTGTCGACATTGTCCATCACGCCGTGCCACGGTTCTATGCACGCAAACGGCGCCCCGGCAGGAGCCCACAACGCCAGGAACGGTACGCCTTCAGTGCGCACGCGAACGCGCTTGGTGTTGCGGGAGTTCATGATCGTTACGGATTGGGACGCCGGATTCTTGAAGATGATCGGCCCCTGGTCGAACAGCGTGGGCGTCACGAATATCTGGCGACTGTTGTTGAATATCGGTTCGGTTTCGTTCAGGTGCACGCCGCCCTTGTAGAAGTATCTCTCCATATTCTCGGGCTGGCTGAAGTGGAAGTAATAATGCTCGGGATATCCGCCCGCGAACGGAACGTTCACCGCCGGGTGCGAACCGATCGAGAAGAACATCTCATCTTTGCCCGTATTCTTCACTTCGTATCCGATGGCGATGCTGGCGTCCTGGAGCGTGAAGCTCGCCCGGAGAGCAAAGTCGAACGGATACTGCTTCTTCGTCTCGTCGCTCGATACGATCTCGAACGTGGCGGATGTTGCGTCAGATGCGACAAGCTTCCATTCGGCCTTGCGGACGATCCCGTGGCCGCCCATGGAGTAGGTTTTCCCGCGGTAGGAGTACTCGTTGTTCTTTAACGTGCCGATAATCGGAAAGAGAATCGGCGCCGCCCCGGTCCAATGGGCCGGATCCGACTGCCAGATATACTCGTTGCCCGTGGAGTGCTCGACGAGGCTCTTGAGTTCCGCCCCCGTCTCGGCGACTGTCGCCGACAGTTTCGCGTTGCTTATCGTTACGCTCATGCGTTGGTCTTAACCCGGCCGCTGGACATACTGGACATAAATGCGATTAGTATCCGCCCTGGCCTTCCTGACCGGTGACGATCGCCACGCTGGACACCGCGCCGATTCGGTTGGCTCCGGCGGCGATTATCTGGATGGCGCGCGGGTAGTTTCTCATCCCGCCGCTGGCCTTGACACCCATGTTCGGTCCGACAGTGCGCCGCATAAGCGATATATCGTGCGGGGTGGCTCCACCGCCGGCGAAACCAGTGCACGTCTTGACGAAATCGGCTCCGGCGCGTTTGGATATCTCGCACGCCAGGACTTTCTCATCGTCGGTCAGCAGAGATGTTTCGATGATAACCTTGAGGATCGTAGTACCGCGGGTCGCGCGGCGCACCGCACGGATGTCGTTTTCAACCACCTTAATATCGCCCGATTTCATAGCGCCGATATTCATGACCATATCCAGTTCATGAGCTCCGTCGGAGACTGCGCGCCTAGCCTCGAACGCCTTGGCCGTCGAGTCCATAGCGCCCAGCGGGAAGCCGATTACCGCCGAGACCTTAACGCCCGTGCCCTGGACCTTCTTGGCTACGTAACTGACGCGGCTGGAATTAACACAGACCGAGAAGAAGCCCCAGTGGATCGCCTCCTCGACGAGTTTGTCGAATGCTGCGTCGGGGGCGTCGGGCATCAACATTGTATGGTCGATGTACTTCGCCAACTCTGCTGGCGAGGGGTCCGTAGCTCCGCCTCCGGCGGCGGCTGGGGCGGCGCCCTTCTTGCTCAACTCGGTGGTGAGTCTCTTCATTACTTCGCTGGCAATCTTGTCGATCAGTTCCTGCTGGTCCATCTTACTTTCGCTCTCTTTCTGTAGCCATCAGCTTGTTCACTCGCGGCCAGTGCCTCCCGCCGGCGAACGGGGTTTCCAACCAGAGCCTCGCCATTTCGCAAAGCTCCCCGCTGCCGTGAAGCGGACCGCCGAGGGTAAGGACATTAGCGTTGTTATGTTCTCGGCTGTTCACGATTGTACGAATGTCGTAGCACAACGCGGCGCGGATACCGCGAACCTTGTTGCACACCATCGAAGAGCCTATCCCGGCGCCGTCGAGCATGATTCCACGCTCGCACTGTCCGCTGGCCACTTTTCGGGCGACCGCGGCGGCGATATCAGGATAGTCAACTTTCTCCGAGCCGTCGCAACCCGCGTCGGTCACCACGTAGCCCAGAGCTTCCAGATAAGCCTTAATACCGTTCTTGCTGCTGACGCACGTGTGGTCGCATCCGATCGCAACGCGACGCACCTGATCTTTAAAGGCTCCAGAGCCCAGGACGGGCGGAACAGGCGCCGCGTCCAGGGGCGCGCCGCCGATATTGCCCTTGGCGACGATCTGGTCCACTACGGCGTCTACGATCTTGTCTATGTCTATCTCGGCCACTTACAGCGTCCAAAGGTTCTTTCAAACTCAATTCTCAATTCAGCCGTCAGCATCGACGGTGACTTCATCCACGATACCTGCGATTACGGTCCGGATAGTCATTATGGTCGGAGCGTCCAGGAGCATTCTGGCCGATCCGCCTTCATCGCAGATAATCACGGTATCGCCGATTCCAGCCTG
>JASLNT010000108.1 GCA_030745875.1 Phycisphaerae bacterium | reverse complement strand
ACGGCGAAAAGGCCGTAAAACCCAAGAAGAAAACAAAAACAGGTTGTCAGGAACAACAGAAATGAGGTATAGAAGGGTACCAGCGGGTGGCCTAGTTTGAAGCGCCCATGAGTGGCCTAGTTTGAAGCGCCCCGCGACAGCATCAGTGAATTTACCCTGCGCCATGTACCCAGCGCCTCGTCTAGAGCAGGCCCTAGCCGCCGCGTCCGAATCGTCGCTCCTATGAATAGAACACCCAAACAGCAAGACCGATAGCAATATGAGCCCATGACCGATGGTCGCAGTCACTGTGGCATCGCAGGCGGCTCTTGGATTATCAAGTTTCATAGTTGCGCATCCTGGGGACGACTCTGTTTCCAACCGTCTAATTCCGGGGGCGCCTTTAATTTCGGGGACGCCTTACTTTATTATTCATCGCCCCTGGCAACTTCCGTCGAGCCTCAAACAGCGTGTATTCATACTCTTTCAGTGGAGGACTATACGCCCCGGCATCAACCATTCGATCTCGCACACCTATTCGCTCAATGGTGTACGTAATGCCCGCCTCCTCTATTCCATTCGGAATGATTGTCATCTCAGAGTGTTTAACCCACTTGTCGACAGGCAAATCGCTTTCCGATGCGTGATCGAACGGCTTGTCACGCAGAACTTCAATATAGTCTCGCGCACTGGATTGCCGTGCGATGAAACGAAACTTAATGGGAAGAGCCGCAACTGTTTTCGCGCCGACCGATGCTCGACGCAATGACTCAGCATTATACTTCCAAGACAAAACGAACCCGTCGTCCAAAGCTACCGCTTCTGCTTTGAAACCGAAGTTTGTCGCCAGGGCTATATGTGTGTAAGGCTCTGTTTCCACCTCTGCAGCGATTTCCTTTGGGTCTTGCAAACGATCATCTTCTATCCTACCGAGGGCCAGTGCGGCAGAGCCATGCATGTTCAGTGGGATCATAATGTTGTATATGGGACCTTTGTAGTCGATGGAAAACCACTTTTCATCGACGTCATCGACATCGGAGCCTGGCCGAAATGCGTTTATTGCATCGGAAATCTTGCCCTCGTAGAGCTTCTTTAGCTCCGTTTCGCCGCTTGAGACGATCCCCACGAGCGGCACAAGCACATTTGCAATGTGCCAAGCCTTCCGAATTCGACTCCGCGCAGAAGCCGCCGCCCTATCAATGTCATCGCTTCCCATCAGATTTGCGTGATCTATGGCATCCCCGAGAGCAAATACGTTCATGACCGCAGGGGGGACATCATGGAAAACCCATTGGACTTCCAGGTTGGTCAGTTCTGTATCCGTCAGAGACAATCGAAGTTGGTGCAACAGTGTTTCCGCTCGGATCTTCTGGTCTGTGTATTTCTGATTCAATCCCGATAGTTCTGTCTGCAGCAATTGCTGTTGAGATTCCGCCTTGATTCTTCCTCTGCTCTCGCCAAGAAATCCCATGATGGCCAAGACTGCCCCCGTTGCGAGCCCAAGCGACGTGAGAGAGGTCGCTATCCAAGCCTTTTTACGGTTGAGTTTCTTGCTGGACCAGATACCGAATGTGGCCGAGCCCCATGCTATGAACAGTGCGAGAATCTGAATTGCTAGCATTCCGAAGCCTTTCTTGGATACACGACAAACTTACAATTCCGCGGACTCGTCTTCGTCCTTTGGACTACGTCGTGGCGAGCCGCCTTGCTTCATTATTCATCGAACCTCATACCTAACCGGGATTGTCGATGACTGCTGGGCTCTTGGCAAGGGAAAACGGCTGGGAATGGGGGACGACGTAAGACAACGACCTGCGGCGTATCGTGAAAGACAACGGCGTCGCGACTTTGTCGCGAATAGGCCGACGCAGGCGTCGGCCGCTAAACAGGCGATTGGCGAGTTCTTGTAATTCGTGGCCAGGAAGGAATAGCTGTCAGGCGTTAGCTGTCGGTTATCAGCTAGGCTGAACGGCGAGGGGGATAACCGTCGCTCCGGTGGTCCGCCCCGCCTGCGGCGGATCTTCGACACGGCGGACCTTCGGTAGTGAAAGCAGCAATTCGCCCGAGGCCGACTCGCGCTCCAAAATACACCTTCGCCTTTGTCGCCGTTTCCTTTAACCGTCCGTGTTTTCCGTGCTTTCCGTGGTTAAGAAAAAAGCCGTTCATCCGGGCCGTTCACCCAATTGCCAATTGCTGGGGCATCCATGAGCAAGTCTTTGCCAATGGTTGGAAAAGGCAAGCGGGATCAGCGCTGACCACGCTTCCGCGTCGTTTTGGCCCGCATACACTCGTGGATGTATTGTATGACCTCATCCCCGTTGAGATCGTCAACATTCCAATGTTTTGTATTATCGAGATTGTAGAAACATTTCTGCTTTTCAATATCCGTGGGCATTCCCTTCGAATATGCACTATAGCTGCCAACTATTTGCTCGGAATACTTGTCGAGTATGGCTCGCATTAGCGCCGGACCGGTCCAACTTCCTTTTGCCTCCTCACGCGAGTCCACTAGCGTTTCTTCAAGGCACACGTCCACCAAGACGATAATAGGCCTGCACTCTTCAATGAGTTCAATAACCGAAGAGACAAGCTCGTCTGAAAGGGTGTGTTGATCCATTTCTTCCTTGCTGACAGCAACAATAGTGGTCGTCACCGACAGGTTGCGGTTTGTCATTTTGGCATGAACGTTGCCTCCCTGCTTGTCCGTGTTGTCTACTATGAGGACGGTGCTTTCTTCTGGATTACTCTTCTTCATCGCTTTCCTTTTCCTTTCTTAGTCGAAATTTTCTCTAAAGGTAAGACCCATTCCACAACTGCGCCATGTTTCCCCCTTATGTTTGAAGCAGAGAAAGACCCTCCGAGACGTTCGACAAATAACTTGCATCCTTGCAGACTTATTCCCATACCATATCGCTTTTCAGGTTTTGGCGGGGTCCCCGCGTTTACTCTCGCCAACGTTTCTCTATCAAATCCCTCCCCGTTGTCCGCAAAAGATACACAAATGGAACGCCGGTCTTTCGATCTCTGGCACCGGATAGTCAGAATCCCTTTCGGCCTACGAGCTCTTTGGGTTGATTCTGTGGCGTTTGCCAGAACACTATCTACATTTGAACGCAATGACCTCGGATCAAGGTTGGCGTTCACCTTGCTGCAGCCTCTAAGATCGAAGACCATCTTCAGGCCCATTCGCGAACATCGCTCCTCATGAACTTTGGCGACCTCCCGAATGCACTTGTTAAGGTCAACGCGTTTTCTACTGCGTAGTTCCATGGGTTTCCCAGCGCGAGCGCTCTTGACTAGTTCATCAAGCTTATCGATAAGTCCCTCAATGGTCCACTTGGTCCAAATGTGGGAGGCGCCAGAGAGTTTTGCATTGACTGCCTCCTCCTCCGCAGCCTTCGCATACCCCTTGGCGACTACGATATCCCGCCTGAAGTCGTGTGCGTACTGAACGATCCGATTGCCCATCTCCTCTTTGGCCTTTCTTTCAGCCGTAGCTTCACGAGAGGATATCTTGGCCAGACAGATCGCCAACTGTCCGCATATTTGCCTGACAAACTCTTCGGCAGCCGGGCCAAACGGCGCACTTCTCCGCTCGCACACGCGCAGTACTGCGCGGAGAGTTCCCGATTCGTCAACTGCGGCGCAGATGACGACGGGATATGTCTCTCGATCGCCAAACTTCTCCAGTTCTGCACGAGTCCTTCCTAACCAAATGGGAGATACGACGATAGGGTCTCCCTTCAGGTCAAGAAGCCGGCCGGACTTGTAAAGTCCATCGACTTCAGCGGTGTCCGCACAGTCCTTCAACCGCAAACACGCCTGATACTTGCCTACCCAACCGGTCAATCCCTCCCCGATGCTTAAATCGTAGGAGTTCGACCAACGAGACGATTCTGCGCCGGGCCCAATCCCTTTGATGATAGACTCAGAGAATGCCGGCTCAAGGAGTCTTCGGTGCCCTTTGGAAACAGGTAGGTAGACAGTCGCCGCGAGGGCTCCCAGAAGCACGGGCAATTCTGATTCGATATACTTGAGTAGCGAGCGTTTTGAACGTTTAGCATGCATGCCGACCATGACGCCCCGCTCTCGCGTTCTTTTTGTGAAATTAGCTGCTATGATCCCGGCGGCGTTTATGAACTTGACTTCAGCCTGCGTGAAGCTACGTCGCTTAGTTGATCCGAATTCCAGTACGCCCATTTGACTACCTTCGGACAGGATTGGGATTCCAGCAAAGGACCGCAACTTTCTATTCCTTCTGTGTGCAGGGTGGCGAGCTGGGATTTCCCGTATCTGTCGCTCGTTATTCAACATCAGGGGTTCTTCATGGCGTGCTATCCATCCAGCTAATCCGTCACCCATATCCAGGCTCAACTCCTCAAGCAGTCTGCGGTTCTTGCGCTCACTGAACCATCTTATCTCCAGGGGGCGGAGGGTCACCGAGGGTGTTTCTTTTCGACTGCGCCTTTCGCTTCTCTCCGCCAGCCAAGTGCTTCCAGAGTCAAAACCGAGCGTATTTGACACTTCCCTGTGGACCATACTCAAACCAGCCCGCATATCGGTGATCGGCACGAGTTTTGAGGAAAGCGTTGTGACAAGACGAAGCACATCAGCCTGTTCGGCCATTATGCCTATTGATCGAGCCATGGCTTGTGAGGCTCGCGCCACTTCACCAGCCTGGGCCAGAGTTCGGTAGGGAACTGATTCATAGAGTCTGATAAACTTACGACAGGTCATGCCCGTATTCTCCATTTTTAGAACACGGAATCTCCTTCGCAAGAATCGCTTTGTCACTTCGGACTTCTCACTCGTGCGAATTTGCCCCATAAAGATGTATCCGAGAAGACGCCCCAGGCTTCGTATTGGTGATGGAATATCAACGAGCCTCATGTGGCATTTGAAGGGAGCAAACTCCTTGGCTGAAGATGGCGGAGTTACATGGCTTCTACAATGGCGACATGCTGTTGAGTCAGAGTTGTTACATGCTCTTCTGCCCTCCGCCGTCTTTCGCACCTGATTACAGAAGTCATTGAAAGATATCTCCTCAAGTCCGGCTACGGGTCGTCCAGAACTTCTAACGCCCATTCCGACCTTCATAACCTGGGATTGACTTACAAGAAACTCTTTAAGTCCAGGCAGGTCCAACAGAGCGGAAAGCGTGGCCCGGGCACCGATGGATTTGTGATTTGTCGGCATTTCAATTCTCCCAAAGAGACTATTGAAAGATCCACCACGATTAAGACGCGAGCAAACACACGCCAGCGCGTCTACTGTCACAAGCAACTTGTTCAGCTATCAAATGAACATACAGCCCTGCCCGCCTATTGGACAAAATTCCTGGGGCGCCCTACTTTGTCATCCATCGAATCCGCCACCAAACTGGAATTATCGATAATTGGTGGGTTTTTTGCAAGGTCAAAAGCTGACAATTTGCGGCGACGTAAGACAACGACTTTCGGCGTGTGGTGAGAGACAACGGCGTCGCGACTTTGTCGCGAATAGGCCGACATTCTGTCGGCCCCTAAACAGGCGATTGGCGAGTTCTTGTAATTCGTGGCCAGGAAGGAATAGCTGTCAGGTGTTAGCTATCGGTTATCAGCTACGCTGAACGGCGAGGGGGGTGACCGTCGCTCCGGTGATCCGCCCCGCCTGCGGCAGGCGGGTGCCAAAATACACATTCGCCTTTGTCGCCGTTTCCTTTAACCGTCCGTGTCTTCCGTGCCTTCCGTGGTTAAGAAAAAGCCGTTCATCCGGGCCGTTCACCCAATTGCCAATTCCCCATTGCCAATTGCCCGCCCCTCACAACTCCCAGCCTTTGCGGTATTCGGCGCGCCGAAGGAGTTTGTTGGCCGACGGGTTGTTGGTGATCTCCATTTTGGCGCGGTCCCACTCTATTCGGGAGTTCGTGCGGATCGCTACGTTGCCCAGGCAGATGGCTTCGGCTACGTTCTGGGCGTTCTGGAAACTTCCGCGTGACTGGGCTCCGGCGCGGAAGGCTCCGATCCATTCATCGCTGACCGAGGTTATCTTCACGTCGGGAGGATTCGGCGGGTCGGCAGTTCGGCGAGCGGACTTGTTGGGAATGATGCGAGGATTCTCGTTGAAGTACCCAGCCAGGATACAGCCCGTGTCTCCGACGAACATCACGCCCTGTTTGGGGAGCTGCTTTCCGGCGGCGATAAGGGCGTCGGGAGTGGGCGGACGCATCCCGCCGTCGTACCAGAACACTTCGCAACGCGGGGATTTGTCCGCGGCGGCGGGGAAGCCTAATCGCACCGTTGATGCGTGGGGGAACGATACGTCATTGCGTACGGTCCCGCTGCGGAAACCGCGGACGGCGCAGGTGAAACTGGCGCAGGCTTCGGCGCTGGTCGGGGCGCCCAGGCCCAGGATCCGCCAGTCCATCCACAAACCGTAGAGTCCCATGTCGGCCATCGGTCCGGCGCCGAACTCGTACCATCCGCGGTAGACCGCGTGGGTGTATTCGGGCGAGTACGCTCGGTGAGGGACCGGACCCAGCCAGAGGTCCCAGTCGAAACCTTTGGGCACGGGCGGAGTGTTGCTCGGCAGATCGGGCATGCCCTGCGGCCAGATCGGTTTGTATATCCAGCGGTGGAGCTGTCGAACGGCGCCGACGCAGCCCTGGCGGATCCAGTGGCGGATTTTGTAAACGTCCGCCGACTCGCGCCATGCGTGCAGGTGCGTCGACAGACCGCTCTTGCGGGCGGTGTCGACCGTCAGGCGAGTTTCGTACATGCGATTGGCGATGGGTTTGTGCATGGCGACGTGCTTGCCGGCTTTCATGGCTGCGATGGCGATCGTCGCGTGGAGATGGTCGGGCGTGATGATCTGGACGGCGTCCAGGTCGGTTTCCTTGGCCAGCATTTCGCGGAAGTCTGCGTATGCGGAGCAGGCTTTGCGGGCTCCGGAGCCTTTGGGGCGACGGTAAGCGGCGTCGACGATTCGCTGACCGACGCGGCGCCCTCCGGGCATTCCGGTTTTTGCGTTGGAACGCCCCCAGCCGAGGTAGTCGCTGGTCTCGGTGTTCGGATCGCAGACGGCTGTGATGCGGACGTCGGGGCGTTTCAGCAGGGAGTGGAGCATTCGCTGGCCCTGGAAGCCCATGCCGATGCACGCGAGGTTCAGCTTCTCGCTTGGGGCCTTGGATTTGGCGCCGCCGAGCACGCCGCTGGGTACGATGCTGAAGACCAGCGGGGTTGCGGCGGCGGTTTTAACGAAGTTGCGACGATTGACGCCCTTTTTGGATTTCATTTGCTGACTCCCTTGTGACGACCGGATCCAGTGAACGACGCGCCAACCGGGCCGATGCCCCGGAAACACGTGAGCACTATTGTGTGATCCGCAGGCGGTAATCACAATGTAATTCCGGATGGGATCGACTGGCGCGCGGCGGGCGGATTTGGGGCAGGCGGCGTGGCGGGGGGGAGGATTTGTCACATTGTTAGAATGTAACCGGTTGCGATTGCACACGTTAACCGCCTGTGAACTACCCGGCCGCGTCAAGGGGAGTTTTGAACCTTGCTTTGCAACGAGAGTAAGTGACATAACATACTGCACTGTCACGTGTTATGTCGCCACCAAGCATCACTTGCGCCCGTTCCGCGCGCTGGTAACCAAGTTCACACCTTCGGCCCGCGTGACCGAAGCGATCCGAACTCCCGCACGGAATTCCAATGCAAGGAAGGCGACATAACCGGCTGGCGGACAAGACGATAACACGTATCCAAAGGCGCATCACCCCACCGATCCCCCGATGCCCAGGCGCCCTTCCCCCCGCCGCTACTGTGAACCAATTGTGAACCTCCCCCATCCTCGAACAAACACGCCGGGCCAAACCGGTCACCCGCACAGACTCGCCCTTGTAAAACCGGAGCGTATTTCCTAGAGTGTCGGAACAAACGCAAACCCCGCCTCCGGGCGATTGGAAGGAACTGACAATGTGCGAAGCGCAAGACCCGACGCCAAATACGGAAGAACCGCAAGACACCGGTAAGCCCACGATAACGTATGACGACTTCTGCAGGCTCGATCTGCGGATCGGAACGATCAAAGAAGCGGGCGACCACCCCAACGCCGACCGCCTGGTCGTGCTGCAAGTGGACCTGGGAGACCAGACCCGACAGATAGTCGCGGGCATAAAGGCCTATTGCGAGCCGGAATCACTTGTCGGAAAACAGATTGTGGTGGTAACCAATCTGGCGCCCCGAAAGATGCGCGGAATGGAGTCAAACGGGATGCTGCTGGCCGCAAGCGTCACCGAAGGCGACGAACTCCGCGACGTAGTAGTGCTCTCGACCGACAAACCCGTGCCTCCGGGCTCTTCGGTTTCCTAACCGACGCCGAAAGCTCACCCGCTAGCGATTCAGCATGCGCACGGCCAGCTCGGCTGCGTTGTCGCTGGCCAGCGGGGTGGTGCGCAATGGGGACGTGACCTCCCTCATCGCCTCGCGCATATCGTACAGGCACCCGAGATCCTCCATGACGTCCATCACCATTTCGCGAACGGGTCGGATTCGCCCGTACCAGGGCATGAGTTCGGGCACAATTCGCTTGCCCGCGAGGATATTCACCAACGCCAGATGAGGCGTGCTGATGCCCAGGAACGGACCGACAACCTTATGCCCGATCGCATTTACGCGATAGAAGATCACCATCGGAACCCCGAAATGCGCGACTTCAAGCGTCACCGTTCCGCTGACGGCGACCGCTATGTGAGCGTTTTTCAGCACGTGCCTGGTCTTGCCCACGACGACCTCAACGTGGGCGGGCAGGCGTCCTTTGCATGCGGCGTGGATGTTCTTGGCTCCTACGTCGTTATGTGCGGTAATGGTGCAAACCGCCCGGGACCACCTTCGTTTAATGGCCTCGGCGACGTTGAGAAGAGCGGGCATGTGCCCGGAAATCTCACCAGGTCGACTGCCCGGGAGCAGCGCTACGTTCCACGTGCCCTCCGACCAGGCCTCAGCTAGATCCGGAAGCGGTTCCTTAACCGGTTCGAGCGTATCGAATAGCGGATGCCCGACATACGTAGCGTTTACCCCGCGATCGCGGAAGTAGCGTTCTTCGAAAGGCAGAATGCAGGCGACCATGTCGGTGAGCCTGGCGACTTTCCGCACACGCCACGGAGCCCACGCCCAAACCTGCGGAGCAATGTAGTACATCACGGGCGTTCCGATGGATTTAGCGTTCTTAGCCAAATGCCAATTCAACGCCGGACTATCGACCGGAATGTGCAGATCGGGCTTCAGTTCCTTCATCGAACGCTTGATCCGCGCCATCTGGCGCAACCAGTAGCCCAATTTCAGGATTGGTCCGCCCAGCATGGACGCCTTTACAGTCAGATCAGCAAGCAGTTCGCAACCGGCGGCGGCCATCTTCGGTCCGCCCACCCCAATGAATCGCGCTGTCGGCAGCCGTCTGGCGATGGCGGATATCAAATTGGCCGCATGCTGGTCACCGCTCGCTTCAGCAGCGGAGAAGAATATCGTAACTGGTTTGTCACTCATGTTTTTGCGCATCCGATCGCTGAGGCCATCGCGTGTCCGGCCGTATGTGTAAGCGAGATAAGCACCTTGTCAATACCCAGTTGTGAAGCAATCTCGCCGCACCGACCGGTCAGTTTAATCTCAGGACGCCCCGCCGGATCGTTGAACACCTCAATATCCGTCCACCGAATACCCTTTGCCCATCCGGTTCCCAGAACTTTCATGACGGCCTCCTTGGCGGCGAATCTGACCGACAGATGCTCGATCCTCCGCTTCCGATCACCGCAATAATCCAGTTCTCCGGGCGTAAAAATACGATCGAGGAACCTCGCGCCATGACGGTCGATAATCTCCTGCAACCGGCTGCACTCGACCAGATCAACTCCATGTGCTATCACATTCATACTGCCGCCAGACCCTGCTCGACACAGATTTCGACGATTTTCCAGATTTTCCGATTTAAGTCACTCGTCCCTGCAACCGATAACTAATTGGGCGAGAAGTATCCATAGATAATCGAGACCATCGCGGTTTGCAAGTAATAGAGCTTCCTAAAAGACAAGAAAGCACATCTTGGCAATAACGAAGAGCGCAAAAACCGAGCACAACCAGCAGGTCGCAAAACTGAATGCAGAGGTCGTTGAACTACGCCGTTTGCTGCGGCAGGCGCAAAGAATGGCCTCGGTGGGCACCCTGACAGCCATGATCGCCCACGAATTCAACAATATCCTCACACCGATCATCAATTACGCTCAAATGGCCCAGACGAACCCCACTTTCGCTCCCAAAGCCATCACGCGCGCCGCCGATGGCGGTCTGCGGGCCAGCGAGATTTGTGCCGCAATCCTGGGCTTAACGCACAACGCGCCGGTCGAACTCGAGCGTGTCTCGCTCAGAACGCTCCTTGAGGAAACTCTCGTCGCAATGGCCCGCGACTTCTCCAAAGACCGCATCGAACTGATCCTGGACATACACAGCGATATGGAGATCCACACCAGGAAGGTCGAACTCCAGCAGGTGTTCCTGAATCTCCTGATCAACGCACGAACGGCCGTACTGGAGACAAACACTCTCCGCCGCATCGTAGTCCACGCCTTCGAAGAGCCTGGGATGGTGACTATAACCGTCAGTGATACGGGCATGGGAATAACACCGGGAAATCTCACGCAGATCTTCGATCCGTTCTTCACCACGAAGGACGGACAGGAAGATCAAGGCCAGGGCCACGGTCTCGGTCTTGCGCTGTGCAAGGAGATAATCGAGTCGCTCGGGGGCGACATCTCCGCACAATCCGAACGCAACGAAGGCGCCGCGTTCATCATCCATCTCCCCTGCTGACCGCCTTGGGCGGTTCTCCACCGCCTCATCGCGCCGGCCGTGTTCACATATGGTTCACATATGGTTCACAGATCCTGGATCGCCCCCCTGCCGCCGGACGACTATTCACGTCGCACAAGAGGTAACTTCGGCTCCCCTATCATGCCGCCCGGTAAACACTTCGGCGCATATCGACTCGGTCGGCTCCGTGCAGTCCTCATTGACCCCGACTGGACCGTTCGCTGAAACTGTGAACCTGCCGTCCGCCCCGCCGAACAGCCGCACCCGGTTTGCTTGTCGACCATAACACGTTATGCGTGCTGAGTTTACAGTAACATATCCGCCACATCGTCTATCTACAAACTCCCCTTGACGCCGCGTTGTAGTTCACAGGCGGTTAACATGTGGCGCCCTCACTCTTTACATTACCGACATGAAGCACAATTCGCATTCTCGCCGGTGCAGCGCGGCAGTGATTATTATGGGGGAGGGTCTGTTTTGTCCTTGGTCAGAACGGATCTGCTTGATACAATTTAAAATCTAGTGTTTTCGGAGGATGCTGCCTTTGGCGGCGAGGCCCATTCTTGCTCGGGACGGCGAGGATGGTGGAATTGATTGCTCTCCTTTTCCCCCACCCACTTGGTTGAATTGTGTGCATTCTTCGCCTGGTCGCGGACTTGTCGCGGCTTGGCGGGTGATTGTATTTGATTCTTGGATTGGTTCGGAAACAGGGAGTCCATCATGAAATCGCCTAGAAAACTGATTCTGACAGTTATCGTCCTGACGGCCGCCGGTTGGGCTGTCCCCGCCGGCGCGGATGAAATCTTCTGGGATGGCGGCGGCGGTATCAACAATTCGTGGGGCAATCTGAACAACTGGGGCGGTAGCAGCATCCCCGGCAGTGGTGACATCGTCTACTTCCAAGAGGATGTAGCCTTTCCTGTCAACCTGGACGGCAACCGCACGGTCCGCACCGTCTATTTTGACAGCGTTGCAGGCGCACCGGGACACACTCTCGTCGGCAGCACGCTGTCCCTGGAATCGGGCGACATCAACGTCTGCGCCGAGACGCAGGTGATCGAAAGCAACGTCCAACTTCTGGATGACGGCTGGTGGCAGGTGGACAGCGGCGCCAGACTCTACGTCACCGGAGCTGTCTCACAGAGCGGAACGAGGGGCCTGACCAAAGCTGGCGCGGGCGCGCTCTATCTCCGCGGAGCCAACACATACTCCGGCACGACGAGCGTCCTTAACGGCCAGCTTATCGTCGACGGCGGCGATGAGCGGATCAGCGACGCCGGTGTTGTCGATGTCGGCCCCGGAGCCCTTTTCGTGCTCGAAGGCGTCACCGAGACTATCGGCAAGTTGTCCGGCTCGGGCACGGTCGCTTTTTCTTCCGGCGCGGTGCTCAAGACCGGAGCCCTGAACGTCGACAGCAGCTACGAAGGCGCCATTGTCGGCAACGGTAGTCTCGTCAAAGTCGGCACAGGCGTCTTGACGCTGACGGGTAGCAACGCATACGCCAACGGCACGACGATCAAGAACGGCACGCTGTCGCTCGAACACAACAGCGCGCTGGGCACGGGCACGATCACCGTGGCGCCCACCGTCACACTGGCTGAAGATTTTGCGAGCGGAGCGGGCGATTTCGCGCTCAACGGCCACGCCGCCCTAGACGCCGGCTCGGTCCGCCTTACCCCGAACGCTGGCAACCAGCAGGGATCGGCGGTCTCAGGAACGCTCAGCGGAGCGGCGATCCCCGCTTTTGAAGCCTCCTTCGACTTCAAGATCGGCCCGGGCAGCGGCGCCGACGGGATGAGTTTCACGCTGATGGACGCCGGAACCTACGGCGCAGGTGCGAACTTCGGCGAGGACGGGCCAGGAGCCGACTCGCTGACGATCAGCTTCGACGTGTACGACAACGGCGTTTCCGAGCCCAGCGGCAACTTCGTTGAGGTCTTCTTCAACGGTTCGTCGTTGGGAACTGCGGCCCCGTCATTCGCCCTCGAGAACAACCTGTGGAACAACGCCAACGTCAGCTTCAGCGATTCAAAGATCACCGTCAAGCTGACTGGCTCGGGCGGATCTGAGGAGGTCCTTTTCAACAATGTCACCGTGGGCGGCTTCACGCCTGAGGTCAGCCGAATCGCCTTCGGCGCGCGAACGGGCGGAGCAACCAACGAGCACCGCTTCGACAACCTGCTGTTCACCGCACCGGATCTGAGCACCAGGCCGACGATCGACTACGCCGACGGTCTGGACATCGCCAACCCGATCGACCTGCAGGGCAACGTTTTCCTCCACGTCCCGACCGGAAGCGCCACCCAGTCCGGCCCGATCAGCGACACCGGCGGAGCCTATGCGGTAATCAAGTACGGCGGGGGCACGCTGACGCTGAGCGGTACGAACAGTTACGCCGGCGGTACGACAGCCGGCGAAGGAGTGCTTAGCATCTCGTCCGACAGCAACCTTGGCGCGGCCGGATCGCCGGTCATCTTTGAAGGCGGAACGCTCAAGACTAACGGAGTGGTAACGTTCTCGGACCGGCCCATGGTATCCACCTATGGGGGCTCCGTTCAGTTCGACACCGGCGTCGGCAACGCCGAGTTGCTGACCGGCAGCGGGATCTCAGGGCCCGGAGGGCTCAACAAGTTCGGCAGCGGTCACCTGATCATCCAGACGAACAACACCTACGCCGGCGAGACGCAGATTTTTGGGGGGATCCTTGATGTCGGCGGCGGTGACGAACGTCTCCCGGACAGTACGAGCGTCACAATCAACGCGGGCGCCAGAATGAGTCTCTTCGGCGGAATTACCGAGACGATCGGTTCTTTGTCCGGCGGCGGCGTCGTCGAGTTTTCAAGCGGCTCGGGGAGCAATCTGCGCGTCGGAGCCGACAATACCGACACCACATTCAGCGGCGTCATCGAGCCTGGTCGCGGCGGTAACGGGGCTCTGACAAAGATCGGTACGGGCAGACTGATCCTCACCGGCGACAACACCTACGGCGAAGGCACGACCATCAGCGGCGGCGAACTGATGGTCGGCAACAACACCGCGACGGGTTGGATTCTCAGCGATGTGATCAACAACGCCTCGCTGGCCTTCAACCGCTCCGACGACGTAACGTTCGGCGGGGCGATCAGCGGCACGGGCAGCGTGACCAAGTACGGCAACAGCACGCTGACGTTGAGCGGCACGAACACGTACGCCGGCGGGACGACAGTCGGAGAAGGGGTACTGAGCATTTCGGCCGACAGCAATCTCGGCGCCGCCGACTCGCCGGTCATCTTCGAAGGGGGAAGGCTCATTTGCGGAGGGGTGACGTTCTCCGCCCGACCCATGGTATCCACCGTCGGGGGCGGCGTTAAGTTCGAGACTGTCGGCGGCAACGCCCACCTGTTGACAGGCAGCGGGATCTCAGGCCCCGGGGGGCTGGTCAAGACCGGCTCAGGTATCCTGAACATCCAGACGGACAACACCTACGCCGGCGCCACGCAGATATTTGAAGGCGTCCTCGACGTCAGCGAGTTTGACGAGCGCCTCCCGGACAGTACGGCCGTCACGATCAGCGAAGGTGCGAGAATGCGCCTCTACAACGGCATCACCGAGACAATCGGATCTCTGTCGGGTAGCGGCCTCGTCCATTTCGGAGGCGTCTTGGGCCACAATCTGCGTGTCGGAGCCGACAACACGGATACCACATTCAGCGGCGTCATCGGACCCACTTTCGGTGGCGACGGGGCGCTGACCAAGATCGGCACGGGCACGCTGACGCTCACGGGCAATAACACCTACACCGAAGGCACGACCATCGCGGGGGGAACGCTGGCGATCTCCGCCGATGGGCAACTGGGCTCGGGCGGAGTAACGATCGACGGCGGTCTGCTCGGGATCGTGGGCACGGGTCTGGACGACATCGGCGACATCAGCAACACCGTCACGATCACCGCCAACGGCGGCGGCTTCGACATCCTCGATCCGAGCCACATATTCTCCGTCGACACTGTCATTGACCACAGCGGCTCGTTGACCAAGGCCGGTCCTGGCCGGCTGATCCTCACCGGCGACAACACCTACTCCGGCGGAACGACCATAAGCGGCGGCATGCTGATGCTCGGCGACGGCGCCGCCACAGGGTGGATCGTCGGCGACGTGATCAACAACGCCTCGCTGGGCTTCGACCGGTCCGACGACGTGACGTTCGGCGGCGACATCAGCGGCTCGGGCAGTGTGATCAAGTACGGCGGGGGCACGCTGACGCTCAGCGGCACGAACACGTACGCAGGCGGGACGACGATCGCCGAAGGGACGCTGAGCATCTCAAGCCTCGACAATCTTGGGGACGCCAACGGCGTCGTTACCTTCTTCGGGGGCGCCTTGCGAACTGAGGGCGCTGGCCACCTGGGGCACAGCTCGCACAATTTCGTGGCCAACGGCTCCGATGCTGTCTTTGATACACACGGGTCCATCAGTATTAACGGAGGCGTCTCCGGCGACGGCGGATTGGTCAAGAACGGATCCGGTGCGCTGTTCCTGGCGGCTTCGACCTACACGGGCGCCACCACGATCAACCAGGGGCAGCTTACGACCAGCGGCAACGAGGCCCTGCCGGATGGGACGGACCTGATCATCAACGGCGGGTGGTACTCGATACAGAGTCCCGTAACCGAGACGGTGGGCTCGCTCTCCGGATTGGGTCACGTTCGATTCTCCTTCAATACCGGCGTGCACCTGCGGGTCGGAGCCAATAACAGCGATACGGTTTACGGGGGCATTATCAGGGCCGAAGCGGGCGGCGACGGGGCGCTGACCAAGATCGGCACGGGCAGGCTGACGCTAACAGGCGCCAGCACGTACACCGAAGGCACGACCATCAGCGGCGGTGTGCTGCAGATCGGCGATGGCGGGACAACCGGATCGATCCTCGGCGATGTCACCAACGACGCATCGCTGGTCTTCAACCGGTCCGACGACGTGACCTTCGGCGGCGCGATCAGCGGCACGGGCAGTTTGACAAAGGACGGCGGCGGCACGCTGACGCTCTCGGGCTCCAACACTTACTCCGGCGGTACGACCATCGCCGACGGGACACTCATCGTCACCGCCAGCAGCAGCATAGGACCCGATAACACGTCGGTGACGTTCACGGGCGGAGCCCTTCAAACTGAGGGTTCAGGCCACTTCACCAACCATCCGATCGTGACCGATGGGGCAGATGCTGTCCTCAATATAAACGGAGGAACAGTCCGCCTGAACAGAGCGGTCACCGGAGACGGCGGGCTGGTTATGAACGGCCCGGGCCAACTGATCGTGGAAGGCCAGGCCTCGTCCTATAGCGGATCGACCACGATTAATGGCGGCATCTTCCAGATGCAGAGCAGCGACATATTGCCTGACGACACCGACTTGATCATCAACGCGGGCATGTTCTATATGTGGTGGGGTTACACTGAAACGGTGGGATCGCTCAGCGGCGGCGCTGGCGGGATCCGCTTTGGAACCGGCGCCAATCACTTGACCGTCGGTCACAACAACAGCTCCACGACCTTCTCCGGGTGGATCACCGGAAGCGGCGGGAAGTTGACCAAGATCGGCACGGGCACGCTGACGCTGACCGGCGCCAACAGTCACGGTCGAGGCACGACAGTCAGCGCCGGGGCGCTGCAGATCGGCGATGGCGGAACCACCGGTTCGATCGCCGGCGACGTCACAAACAACGCATCGCTGATTTTCAACCGGTCCGACGACGTGACCTTCGGCGGCGCGATCAGCGGCACGGGGAGCGTAACCAAGCTGGGTGCCGGGACACTGACGCTCACGAATGATAACACTTACAGCGACGGCACGATCATCAGCGGCGGGGCGCTGCAAATCGGCAACGGCGCCGCGGTGGGATCGATCCTCGGAGACGTAACCGACAACGCATCGCTGATCTTCAACCGCAGCGACGACGTGACCTTCGGCGGCGCGATCAGCGGCACGGGCAGTGTAACCAAACTGGGCGCCGGGACACTGACGCTCACGAACGACAACACTTACGACGACGGCACGACGATCAGCGGCGGGGCGCTGCAGATTGGCAATGGCGCCGCGACCGGTTCGATCATCGGCGACGTAACCGACAACGCATCGCTAATCTTCAATCGCAGCGACGACGTGACCTTCGGCGGCGTGATCAGCGGCAGCGGCAGCGTCACCAAGCTGGGCGCCGGGATGCTGGTTTTTACCGGCGCCAACACGTACGACGGCGGCACGACGATCAGCGGCGGGACGCTGCAGATCGGCGATGGCGGAACCACCAGTTCGATCGCCGGCGACGTCACCAACAACGCATCACTAATCTTCAACCGCTCCAACGACCTGGCCTTCGACGGTAAGATCGACGGCACGGGCAGTGTGACCAAGCTGGGCACAGGCACGCTGACGCTCAGCGGCGCCAGCAGCTATAGCGGCGGGACGACGATCGAGGCCGGCGTACTGTCGATCTCGGCCGACAACAATCTCGGGGCCGCCGGCTCGGCGGTCACCTTCGATGGCGGAACGCTGGCCACGGGCCCGGCCTTCCTGGACATGAGAAGCAAGACGCTGGTCACCACTTCGGGTAATGACGTTCGCATGCAGGTCGACGGTGGACCTGTCGGACCCACCTTCACCGGGCCGATCACGGGCGACGGCGGTCTGGTCAAGACGGGCACGGGCAGTCTCGTCGTTGGGGGAGTGTCGACATATAGCGGAGCGACGTTGGTGCTCGACGGCAGGCTCGACGTCGTATACAGCGAACAATTGCCCGACACCACGGACCTGACAGTCACCAGCCCGGGCCGGTTCATGTTAAATGGGCGGACCGAGACGATCGGATCACTGGCCGGGTCGGGTAACACCTGGTTCATAGCCCAGCCGGGCAACGTGCTGCGGGTCGGGGCAAACGACAACGACACGACCTACGATGGCAACATTATCGCCAACGGCGCCGGCGACGGCAGCTTCGTGAAGCTCGGCACGGGCACGCAGACGCTCACGGGCGGCGGCAACTACACCGAAGGCACGACCATCAGCGGCGGGGCGCTGCAGATCGGCGATGGCGGAACCACCGGATCGATCATGGGCGACGTCACCAACGACGCATCGCTGATCTTCAACCGCTCCGACGACGTAACCTTCGGCGGCGCGATCGACGGCACGGGCAGCCTGACCAAGCTGGGCACAGGCACGCTGACGCTCAGCGGCGCCAGCAGCTATGGCGGCGGGACGACGATCAGCGACGGGGTGCTGAGCATCTCGGCCGACAACAATCTCGGGACCGCCGGCTCGGCGGTCACCTTCGAAGGCGGAACGCTCGCCACGGGCCCGGCCTTCCTGGACATGAGAAGCAGGACGCTGGTCGCCACTTCGGGTAATGACGTTCGCATACAGGGCGACGGTGGACCTGTCGAACCCACCTTCACCGGGCCGATCACGGGCGACGGCGGTCTGGTCAAGACGGGCACGGGCAGTCTCATCGTTGAGGGCGTGTCGACATATAGCGGAGCGACGTCGGTGCTCGACGGCAGGCTCGACGTCGTATACAGCGAACGATTGCCCGACACCACGGACCTGACAGTCACCAGCCCGGGACGGTTCATATTCCAAAATGGGCAGACCGAGACGATCGGATCACTGGCCGGATCGGGAACTACCCTCTTCATAGTCCATCCGGGCAACGTGCTGCGGGTCGGAGCGAACGACAACGACACGACCTACTCCGGCGGCATCATCCGCAACGGCGCCGGCAACGGCAGCGTGACCAAGCTCGGCACGGGCACGCTGACGCTCACGGGCGCCAGCAACTACACCGAAGGCACGACCATCAGCGGCGGGGCGCTGCAGATTGGCGATGGCGGAACCACCGGTTCGATCACGGGCGACGTCACCAACAACGCCTCGCTGATCTTCAACCGCAGCAACGACCTGACCTTCGGCGGCTCGATCAGCGGCACGGGCAGCGTCACCAAGCTGGGCGCCGGGACGCTGGCACTCACGAACAACAGCATCTACGACGGCGGAACGACGCTCAACGGCGGGACCCTTTCCCTCGCCCACAGCAACGCCGCGGGCTCCGGACCGATCACGGTCCTGGGCTCGACAATCGACTACGCCGACGGGATCACGGTGACCAACACCATCGACCTGCAGCACGATGCGACCTTGAACGTCACGACCGGCTCGGCCGCACAATCGGGCGTTATCGGTGAAACCTCCGGCCCGTGGGGCATCACCAAAACCGGCGCCGGCACGCTGGCGCTGACGACCGCCAACACCTACTCCGGCGGCACGACGATCACCGGCGGGGCGCTGCAGATCGGCGACGGTGGAACCACAGGATCGATCCCCGGCGACGTGACCGACAACGCCTCGCTGGTCTTCAATCGCAGCGACGACGTGACCTTCGCCGCCAAGATCAACGGCACGGGCAGCGTGACCAAGCTGGGCGCCGGAACGCTAACGCTGACGGCCAACAACACATACGCGGGGGGCACGACCATCAGCGACGGCACGCTGGCGATCTCGGACGAGCGCAACCTTGGGGCTGCCGGATCACCAATCACCTTCGAAGGCGGAACGCTCGCCAGTTCCGGGGGCCTGATTTTCTCCGCTCAGTCAGTTGTGACCACTCTCTCCGGCGACGCCCGGTTCGACGTTACCGGCACGGCCTCCCTGGGCTCCGGGGCCGGGATCTCGGGCCCTGGAGGGCTGATCAAGACCGGCAACGGCATCCTGTACATCGGTACCGACAACACATATGCCGGTCCGACGCAGGTCCTCGACGGGAGGCTCGATGTTGGAATCAACGAGCGACTGCCCGACGGTACGGACCTGACGATCGCCAGCCCGGGCCGGTTTATCTTCTTCAAGGGGACGACCGAGACGGTCGGCTCGCTGGCCGGGTCGGGAACCACCCTTTTCATAGCCAAACCGGGCAACGAACTGCGGGTCGGGGCAAACAACAACGACACGACCTATTCCGGCGGCATCGTCCGCAACGGCGCTGGCGACGGGAGTTTCGTGAAGCTCGGGACGGGCACGCTGACGCTTACGGGCGCCAGCAACTACACCGAAGGCACGACGATCGACGGCGGGGTGCTGCTGGCCAATAACACCACCGGCTCGGCCACCGGCTCGGGACCTGTGCAGGTGAACCTGGGCGGTACGCTGGGCGGAACGGGAAGTGTCGCCGGACCGGTCACCGTTGCTTCAGGCGGAACGCTGATGCCGGGCGCTTCGACGGGAATCTTATCGCTGGGCGACGACCTGACGCTCGAGTCCGGGTCGACTTTGGCGATCGAACTTGGCGGACTGGTTCGCGGCGACAATTACGACGCAGTACTCGCAGCCGGCGAACTGACGCCCGGCGGAACTTTGCAAGTAACGCTGATCAGTGGATTTGTCCCGCAAGTGGGCAATACGTTCGACATACTGGACTGGGACACGCTGGCCGCCGGTGCGACGTTTGACGCGGTGGGCCTGCACGTATCCGGGCGGAAGGCCTGGGATACTTCGATGCTGTACACCGACGGTGAAATCAGCGTTATCGGCATGCTGGACGGCGATACGGACCTCGATTGGGATGTGGACGACGCGGACTACTATACCTTCGTCGGCGCGTTCGGCAGCGATGGCGATTGGCATACCGATTTCAACGAGGACGGTAGGGTCGACCTCGCTGACTTCGTCCTCATGCGGGCGAATTTCGGCACGGTCGCTACCCCGTCGCCCATGACGCTCGAGTCGGCCGCAACACCCGAACCGGCGACGCTAATATTGCTGGCTGGAGGCCTTCCGCTAATGCTGAAGCGTAGGCGAAAGTCCCGGTGAACATCGGGGCTGGCGGTCGGCGGGCTGGCGATCTTGAGACGACCAAACCGTGAGGCGAAGACACTCAGGCGAAGACTATGACGGCCGCTAAAAAACGGCTCGGTGTCATGTTGCGGTGACGGCTTGGGGGCGTTTGACTTTACGCACTCGCGCCGCGAAGTCATCGATTTCAGAGAGTTTCTCGAAACCAACTATCATTGTGTTGACCGCACCCAAGCCGAGTGCGAACTTGATTGAGGCGTTGCGCTTCTCGTCGCTGTCGCGGAAGGCGCCCTGCCCCATTATCTTCATTCCAATTACGCCCTTACCGGCAGCAGCGAGTCTTCTGACAGCGGCGCCGACTTCCTGGGCGCTGCCGTCGGTGCGCTCGCGGTAGGGGTTTATGCGTGCATGGACGCAATCGGTCCATGGCTCGTCCGCCGCGGCGTTCAAGGCGTCCAGCGAATGACACGAAACACCGTGCGCGCGGATAACGCCCTTCTTCTTGAGCCCGTCCAACAGGTCCATCTGCTTGCGAAGGTTCTCCGGCCACTTGGGCGACGTTACGCAATGCAGTTGCACAACGTCCAGGTAATCGGTCTGCAACTCCTTGAGGAATCGCCCCACCATCACATCGGCGTCCGGGCGGTCCCTGTCGGGCACTCCCTTGGGCTTCCACCATATCTTCGTCAGGATTGTGTATTTGTCACGCTTGACGGGCTTCATGGCTTTGGCGAAGAACGGGTGGGAACCGTACAGGTCGGCCAGGTCGAAGCATCGCACGCCCCGCTCAAGCGCGCCGCGGACGAGTTTGGTGAAACCGGCTTGTCCGAGGCGGGTCTGGTCCGATTTGCGCATCCATCCCCGCATGCCCGTTCCCAATCCGACCAGAGACGTCTCGATCTTTGTGTGGGCTATTGTGACAGTCTCGTACGCGTCGAACATTGGAGACATTGCGGGTTTCGGTTTGGCGACAGCAACCGGGCCCGCGCACCCGCTAAGGGTGATTCCGGCGGCTCCGGCGGCGATACTTTCCAGGAATTCGCGTCGTCCGATTCTCATAATCTGCTCCCGTGTTTGATTATAACGATCCAGCACACAACATCTATCGTCGCAGATTTCCCGCCCCACAGCCACAATTCATTCTTTAATTGACCGCGAGTATACCTTACAACCATCTCAGGAGAATCAAGATGAATAAAACACTAAAGGCAGTTCTCTTTGTTGCGTTAATCGCTCAAGCGGCCCGAGTCGGCGGGGCAACGCCAGCGATCATCCCCAAACCGACGAAAATCACCGCTGGCGACGGAGCCTTTCAAATCACGCCAAAGACCAAGGTTCTCTACACCGCCGGCGACTCGATGTTGGCTGATGCGGCCGGCTACCTGGCTGGGCGTCTGTCGCTTGCGCTGGGCGAGAAGATCACCGCCGCGCCGAGCAATTCGGCGCCCGCGAGCGGTGCGATTCTGCTGACTGCGACTCAGGCCGACGCCAAACTCGGGCCGGAGGGCTACTCGCTTACGGTCGCCAGGAACGGCGTCATTATCCGCGCCCCCAAACCCGCCGGAGCGTTCTACGGCGGGATTACGCTGCTGCAACTGGCGCCCCCGGCCGCCTTCCGGGCTCCTGCGATGGTTGAAGGGGTCTTGGGCGGTAAACAGACCGTCAAACCGCCCCGCCCGTGCGACGAACCGAACATCCCGACCGCAAGACCGGTCAGTTCGCTTACCGTCCCATGCGTGACAATTGTCGACAAGCCGAGATTCCAGTGGCGGGGATTGCTTATCGATCCGGCAAGGCATTTCTGGACAATCGACGAACTCAAGCAGTACGTCGATTACATGGCGTTGCACAAGCTTAACTCGCTGCAAATCCATCTGACCGACCATCAGAACTGGTGTCCTGAGATATTGAAGCGCCCGGCGCTGACGCCCGACAAGAAGCGCAATGCTGATGATCCCGAGCGGCTCGCTAAACAGACCTATCACAAGCCGGCCAGGCGTTACTACACGCAGAAGGAACTCAAGTCGCTGGTAGCCTTCGCGACCAAACGCTTCGTGAACATCGTGCCGGAATTCGAAATGCCCGGCCACAGCGCAGCGTTTCTGAGGGGCTGCCCGGAATGCGGATGCACGGTTGAGGGCAAGCTGATGCGGGGCGGGGAGGTCTGCCCCGGAAAGGAGAAGACCTACAAGATTCTCCAGGGCATGCTGGATGAAATGTTGGAAGTCTTCCCCAGCAAGTACATTCACATCGGAGCCGACGAGTGCAGTAAGCGGTATTGGCGCAAGTGCGCCGATTGCAAGAAAAGGATGGAGGCTGAGGGCATCAAGGACGTGACGCAACTGCACGGTTATTTCGTCGGGCGCATGTCGAAGTATCTCCAGACCAAGTCCCGCACTCTCGTCGGCTGGGATGAGATCCTCGAGAGCGGCGCCAAGGCCGGCGCGGTGGGCATGTACTGGCGGTCGGGACGCGCCGACAAACACGTTGAGATGGCCTCAAAGAACGGACAGTACCTGGTGATGAGTCCGACGGCCCACTGCTACTTCGACTACGTTCAATCACCGGACAGGAAATCCGAACCTCAGGGCTTCGGGCGGTCCGTTATAACCCTGCGAAGAACCTACGAACTTGAGCCAATGCCCGACTACATAAAGCAGACGAATCCCAAGTTGGTCCTCGGCGTCCAGGCGAATCTCTGGGGCGAGCGGATGAAGAGCTTCCCGCACATCTTATACATGACCTACCCGCGCGCCTGCGCATTGAGCGAAGCGGGATGGTCCGCCCCCGAGGGACGCAGCTACGCCGGATTCCACGCCCGCCTGCTGAAGCACTTAAAACGCCTGGACGCGGCGGGAGTAAACTACCGCCAACCGACAGACATCGACAAGCCGAAATGACGTCCGGGCTTGTCTAGCTTACCGCCGCAAGAGCCTCTTGGACCGTTTGCAGGTCTCTGCGGAGAGATTCGAGTCGCTGTCGCTCTCTTTCCACTACTTCGGCGGGCGCTCGCTTAACGAAGTTCTCGTTGCCCAGCTTGCCCTCGATACCGGCGATTCCTTTTTCCAGCGTTTCGGCCTGTTTGGTCAGGCGGGCGATCTCAGCCGACGCGTCGATCACATCCAGCAGGAAGATTCGCACCCCCCCGCCGGTAACGGCGCCCGAACCGGACGGTTGGGCGGTCTCGGCGTCGCCGATTGTTATTTCGCCGAGTCCGGCTTGGGCCTTGATCAGATCGATATTCTCGCCAACTACGCGAGAGGCGTCGCCCGAGGTGTCCACGATGGCGTTCACCAACTCCGACGGAGCGACCCCGTGCTTGGTGCGAATATTTCGACACTGTCTTATCAGATCGGTGAGCATCGCAAACTGCTGCTCGGCCTGGGTGTTTATCGCGGCGGCGTCAGCCCTCGGCCAGAGCGCCCTGGCCAGTATCGGCTCGCCAGCGGCCCCGCCGGGACCGCGGGCGGGAACAAGTTCATTCAATTTCGCCCAGATCGCCTCGGTGATGAACGGGCATATGGGATGCAGCAAGCGCAGCAGGACATCCAGGCAGTGCGCGACGATCGCCTTGGGCGTGTCCTGCCCGGCGCCAATGCGGATCTTGGCGATTTCGAGATACCAGTCGCACAGATCGTCCCACATGAAGTGGTATATCGCCTCTGACATCTCGCTGAACCGGAACGCTTCGATCGCAGCGGTGACCGACGCGACCGTCGAGTTCAATCGCGACAGAATCCACGTATCGGCCAGATCGGCTCCGGGGCGTATCTGCGACCATGCGGGCACGGCCTGCAGGTTCATCATCGCAAACCGCGACGCATTCCAGAGTTTGTTGCAGAAGTTTCGCCCGATATCGAATTTCGGCGAGGAGTTAACTTCGCGTCCGTCAGGCAGCGTTATCGCCTGGACGGGCATGCGAACGTCCTGTGTTTGCGTGGTCATCTGCGCCAGGGTGAATCGCATCGCATCGGCGCCGTGTGAGTCGATAATATCCAGCGGATCGATCCCGTTGCCCAGCGACTTGGACATTTTGCGTCCCTGACCGTCCTGGATCATCGCGTGGATGAATACGTCAGAGAACGGGATGTCGCCCAGGCAGTATTGCCCCATCATCACCATGCGGCTGACCCAGAGCGTGATAATTTCGCGGGCGGTGCACAGAACGTCGCCCGGATAGTAAGCGTCCAATGCGTCAGTCTGCTCCGGCCAGCCCAGCGTCGAAAACGGCCAGAGCGCCGAACTGAACCACGTGTCGAGAACGTCCGGATCGCGCGTCCATCCGGCCTGCTCGATAAACTCCACCGCCACCGGCTCGTCGCAATCCAGGCAAATGTAGCTCCGAACGAGCGTGTCGTCCTCCGGATGCTCGGTATACTGCAGACCGTAACGCACGGGGTATAGGCCCAGGGAGCCCTTAATGCTCCCGCCGGCTGCAACATCCACCGCAGCGGCGCCGCGTGCTTCCAGATCGCATGGAGCATCTTCGGGCGGTTTGAGGTCCTGCGACCAGACGGGGATCTGGTGCCCCCACCACAACTGGCGGCTGATAGGCCAGTCGCGAAGATTCTCAAGCCACGTTTCGTAAGTTCTGGCGTATCGCTCCGGAGTGAAACGCAGGCGACCGTCCAGCAGCGGTTTGAGTGCGATCCCGGCCAGCGAATTGCCTGGAACGTCAGTCTCGCCAATGGCGCCCTCGCCGAACTTGCCCGAAAGATGTTCGATCGGCTGCTTGACCGCGACGTACCACTGGTCCGAGAGATACGGTTCGATGGGCACGTGGCTGCGGTAGGAATGACCGACTTCGTGAGTGTAGTCGCGAACATCCTCCAACAGGTTCTCCGTGCGGAACCATTCGACTATCGCCTTGCGGGCCTCGAAGCGATCCATCGTCAGGAACTGCTCGGCGTCGCTGCCGGCAGCATCGTCCCAACCGTGACGGTCGGAGATTGTTCCGTCCGGAGCCATCACGTTAATCAGCGGCAGATCGTGTCGCTGGCCTATCTGGTAGTCGTCGGGATCGTGCGCGGGCGTCACCTTCAGAAAGCCGGTGGAGAACTTGGCTTTTTCGTCTTCGCTGTCAGGGTCTGACAGCACAACGTGATCGTCTGCAATTATCGGGATCAGCCGCCCCACCAGCGGCAGGCGCACCATCTTCCCAACCAGCGCGTCGGCTCGCGGGTCGGACGGATTCATCGCCACAGCCGTATCGCCCAGCATGGTCTCAGGACGCGTGGTGGCGACGGTGACGTGCTCTATGACCTCCTCGCCGACAGTCACCGTTTCGACCAGCGGATACTGCATGTACCAGAACGCCCCGTTGACGGTCTCGTGCTCGACTTCATCGTCCGCCAGCACCGTCTGAGTAGCCGGGTCCCAGTTGACCAAACGTTTTCCGCGGTAGATCAGTCCGTCGGTGAAGAGCTTGAAAAAGTTCTCGCGTACGGATTTGGCGCACACGTCGTCCATCGTAAATCGCGTGCGCTTCCAGTCGCACGAGCAGCCCATCGCCTTGAGTTGGGCGATAATACAGGCCTCGTACTCTTCCTTCCACGCCTCGATTCGCTTGACGAACTCTTCGCGCTCGAAATCGGTCCGGCGCTTGTGTTCCTCGGCTAGGATGCGTTTTTCAACCACCGTCTGCGTAGCGATGCCCGCGTGGTCCGTGCCCGGCATCCAAAGGGTGTTGTTCTGTTGCATCCTTCGGAATCGAATCAGGATATCCTGGAGCGCGTTGTTCAACGCGTGGCCCAGGTGCAGGGGCGCGGTCACGTTTGGGGGCGGGATGACAATCGTGTATGTAGAGCCCGGGGCGCTCGGATCGGCGTCGAAAACGCCTGCGTCGATCCAGCCGGCATACGTTTGTTCCTCGATCGACCCGGGTTCGTACGTTTTAGACAATTCAGATGACATTGCGTATATTCCGGTTAAGGGTTTGAGTGTCTGCTCATAAGATTGCGACGGCGCAGATCAGTTCGGACCGACATCTCTCAAAAGTTCGTATTCTACTGCGTCGACCAGCGCCAGCCATGAAGCTTCTATGATATTCTCGCTAACCCCCACGCTGCCGACTCCGGCGGTGGTTGTATCATTCCAGTCAATAACAACGCGCACCTTCGCCGCCGTCTCAGCCGACGTATTGACCACAGAGACCCGATAATCGACAAGGTGCAGATCGTCCACCTGCGGGTAATCGCCCCGCAACGCCCTTCTAAGGGCTCGATACAGACTGTCGACCGGTCCGTCGCCCTCGGCCACCGTGTGGTGCGTTCGTCCGCCAATGGCGAGCTTGACGATCGCTTCGGTGTTCGCTTCGGCGCTGTGGGATTTGAATATCACGCAGCGGTAGTGGTCCAGGTCCCAGGCCTTGTGATACCACGGGCCGCCCAGTACGCGACGGACAAGCAAGTCGAGGCTCGCCTCTGCGGCCTCGTACTGGTAACCCTCATTCTCAAGCTCGCTAAGTGCGTGCAGAATGCGCCGCTGGGCGTCTTTATCGGCGCTGATGTTGAATTTCTCGGGCAGGACGGCGGCTATGTTGCTGACGCCCGAAAGCTCGCTGACCAGAATCCGCCGAACGTTACCGACGCGGGCGGGGTCGATGTGCTCGTAAGTCTCCGGGTTGCGCTGTACGGCGTGGACGTGCATCCCGCCTTTGTGAGCGAACGCCGAACCGCCCACGAACGGTTGATTGCCCCTGGGCGACTGGTTGCTCAGTTCGTTGAAACGCCTTGAGACAGTCGTTAACTCACTGAGGGCTCCGTCGCGGAGTAGTTCGTACTGGTCGTATTTCACCGCGAGATTCGCCGCGACGGCGAGGATGTCGGCGTTACCGCATCGCTCGCCTATTCCGTTAATCGTGCCCTGGACCTGCACCCCGCCGTGCTCGACGGCCGCCAGCGAACAGGCGAGCGCCAAACCGCTGTCGTTGTGGCAGTGGACGCCGAGTTTGACAGAGGGCAACTCGCGGGCAACTTCCTCGACGATCAGTCCGACCTGCGTGGGAAGCGTCCCCCCGTTGGTGTCGCACAACACAACAGAAGTCGCACCGCCATCGACTGCGGCGCGTAACGTCGCCAGGGCGAATGCGGGGTTGGCCTTCCAACCGTCGAAAAAATGCTCCGCATCGAAGATCGCCTCGCGACCGGATTGAACCATAAGGGCGATCGAATCGGCGATCATCGCGAGATTCTCATCGGCGGTCACGCCCAGGACCTCTCGAATGTGCAGATCCCAGCTCTTGCCCACAATCGTGATGACCGGAGCCTCGCTGGCAAGCAGCGCCTGCATGCATGCGTCGTCCGCAGCTTGCGTGTCCTTCCGGCGCGTCATGCCAAACGCCGCAATCCTCGTGTGATTCAATTTCAGCTTGCGGACCTCGGTGAAGTACGCCGCATCCTTCGGGTTGCTCAGCGGATACCCGCCCTCCACGTAGTCCGCACCAAGCCCGTCGAGCAGTTCGGTGACCTGGAGTTTGTCCTGGACCGATAAGCTCACGCCGCGCCCCTGGGCTCCGTCGCGAAGCGTACTGTCGTATATTTCTATTCTCTTGGTCTGTTTATCCATGTTGGCGCCTCGCCTGCCGTGCCTTGCGGTCTGCACGACAGTATGAGATGGTCGATAAAAAGAACCGGCCCTGAAGACTGTTTCTCCTCAGGGCCGGTCAAAAGGCTCAGAAAGAGACTCAGTCAAATTCGCTTTCGTTTACAGGCACTGTTGTCGGGGTCTTCTTGACGTCCAGCAAAGGCAGGCCCGAGGGGGGAAGCGGCATGGGAAAATCTTCGGGCTTCACGCGTTTCGTAGGCGCCGGAATCGCGTCAGTCGAAGCCGGACGCGTAGTCGGGCGCTTGTTAATTGACTCCAGGTCTATAAGTTTGCTCGGCCTGGTAGTCGCCGCTGCGGGTCTGGTTGTAGGCAACGGTTTTACTTTGGGCAAAGGCGGCTTGGTGATGTCGACGGGCTTGGGCTTAACGATGTCGACAGGTTTGGGCTTGGCGATGTCGACGGGTTTGGGCTTGGCGACGTCGATAGGTTTGGGTTTGGCGATGTCGACAGGCTTGGGCTTGGCGATGTCGATAGGTTTGGCGATGTCGACAGGCTTGGGCTTGGCGATGTCAACAGGCTTGGGCTTGGTGATGTCGACAGGCTTGGGCTTGGCGATGTCGACAGGCTTCGGTTTCACGACCTCGACAGGCTTGGGCTTGGCGACGTCGACAGGCTTGGGTTTCACGACCTCGACGGGTTTGGGCCTGACGATTTCGACAGGCTTGGGCTTGACAACGTCAACCGTTCCCACAGTCTTGGGTCTGGTCGTCGGGAGGGGAACAGGTTTGATTATCGGCGCAGGCTTCTTCGTGTCGGCGGGCTTAACCTTCGGGACCAGATCGATAAGCGGCGTGGGCTTGGTTATACCGCCCTTCCCGGTCGGGGGAATTGGTTTGGGAATAGTAAGCGGTTTGGGCAGAGGCGCGGGAACTTTGGGTTTGGGACCCGCTCGAACCACCGGTTTGTCCAGAACGGGAACACCAGCCTTGTCGTCGATGACCTCGATCTGCCTGACATTGATTATGTTGGCCCCGAGGCCCTTGTCGTATTTGCTGTCGCCAAACACTCCGATGTGCTTGCCCACAACGCTCGCCAGATCGACCTGCGAATCCGTTGAATAGACATAGGCGTTCAGCCGATGCGTCTTCCGATCGTAAACGATATAACGTTTTCTGACAGCCGAAGTTCCGGAGAACATTCTGCTTTCCGCAATTATTCCATCGGCGTCAAACGTGAGCGGTTTGGGCGGAACGGTTACGGTCACATTGGTCCTGGCGGCGTCAAATTCCCGTTGGGCGTCGGCGGCGTCGGTGCTCAATTGACGGGCGGCGAGAATGCTCTCAATGCGATCTCTGTCGCCCCGGAGGTACTGCACGTAGTAGTTCACAAACGGGATCAGCGGATGTCCGGTTTCGAGCTTTATCGCCTGGAATTTGTCGATAAGGGAAGTGTAATCGCGATTGAGAACCGGCTTGGCGTATTCCGTTCGCAAGGCGCCCTGCACTGCCCGGAACTCCTTCATCTGCTCATCGGTAACGCCAACGAGTTTGGAATCGGTGGTCTTATTCGTCGTAGTGACGACCGCGGGTTTGGTGGTACTGCTCGAATTCGCCGGTTGCGTGGTTGTTGCAACCAGACCGCTCGGGTCTTTCGGCGTTTTGGCGATCGCGGCGGAACCGACCTTGTCGACCAGGGTCGCGTATATCCAGAAGCGAACATTCTTGGGCGATTTGATCTTGTAAAACTTATACGAACCATCTGAAACCGTACCGAGTATCTCAACTGCGGTTCCAGCGGGCAGCTTGACTTGTCCGGCCCGGAATTCAGACGTTCGCGCGGTTCCGGCGGCCCGAGCCCACTCGAGTTTGATCATGGTCCCCTTCGTACCGGTAATATCAGTCTTGATCGCCGACTGCAGAACAACGCTGTAACAACCCTCGGGAGGCAGGACCGCCAACCATCCCTTGTCGGCCCCGACAACGGTGACTTTCGCCGGACTGTCCAGGATCGCGCAGTAGTAGTAGTTGTTGGCGCCCGAAGGATCTCCGCGCCCGGAGCGAACGCGAACCTTCGTGCCGTTGATCATGCCTGTATACGGATAGGTCGTATCCAAGTCCACCTGCCCGAAAGCAGAGCCCGTCGCAATCAGGACGCACAGTAGACTCACCACCCGAATTGTCGCCTGTTTGAGCATTTTGTTCTCCTTACCACCGATCCCGGCGCGTACAGGTTAACCGAGTACAACACCCGAGGTTAGCAACACGACCTTGTCATGTCAACACACAATAACTTCTTCGGCGTAATCATCGGTTTCTGTTTAATCGCCTCGAGCGTGCAGACCGTTCGATCAGGATTCAAGACATCCTCACCAGCAGCCCCGTTCGTGCGTTATCTTCGCATGCACATAACAGCATCACGCAGCCCCGAAAGGAAATTGCACTGCGACCGGTCGCCTCGAATCAACCTTCCCGACTTCACGCCGGCGCGTGGAGGATCCGTCCTCCGAGAGGGATTATCCGGCGGGAAACGATAGATAAATCTTGACGTTTCAAGGAATTGAAGCCTAGTATGATTCAAGCGGTGTTTCGTTGGACACCCTGCTCCGGGCGGAACTTCCAGCCCGAAACGAATGAACACATATGAGGAGTTTGGACATGCTTAAGAAGACAGTTCTCGCATTGCTAATGACGCTGTGCCTTTCGGGAATGCTGCTTACATCGGGGTGTTTGCTGGCGGCAGCCGGAGCAGGAGCGGGCGGAGTCTTCTACGCCAAGGGCGACCTGGAAGCCACTCTCGCAGCCACTCCCTCGGAAATAGCCTCCGCCACAGAGAAGGCCTTTGCTGAATTGAAGATCATCAAGACATCGGCCGCCTCGTCCAACCTCGACGCTGAAATCCTTGGACGCAGCGCCACTGATAAGAAGATCACGGTAACCAGCAAGGCCCAGGGCGAAAAGATCAGTGCGATCTCGATTCGCGTCGGAACATTCGGAGACAAGGGGCTCAGTCAGCTCATCTTCGACAAGATAAAGCGGAATCTGCAGAACTGACGCAGACGCGACATTACGCGGGAGACCGGTCGCAAGGGACTCCATCGCCCAGAGTCCCTCATATGCGTTTTCGCAAAACGATCGCTATTCAGCGTGCGGTCCGTACTCTCATACTCTTGAACGTCACCGCACCGCCTTCGGCGCTGATTTTGAGTTGTCCGGGTATTCGCTTCCTGACGACACAACTCTGGGCGAATTGATCGTTGATAAAGCACTCAATGAGTTTCCCCTCGGTGAAGACCTGAATCTTCACCGGCTTGGAGGCGTCCACCGGACACGGACGAGTTCGTTTGAAACCCGGACCAACCAGCGACAACGTTCCGTCAGCCGCACTGAGCGTCATCCGATACTGGCCACCCATTACGAGCGAGAAACTGCTCTGCGGGTCCATCTTTATCTCGCCGTCCAACATGTAATGTTCAGGCGTGTCCACTACGCCTGCGGGCGCCGGCTTGCCCGATAGATCAAGCACTGTCTTCTTGTAGACCGCAGTGACCTCCTCGACCGGTTTCATATAGAGCAGCCCGTCCGGGCCGGCGTAAACTTCGCGAGGAAGGGGCATGACTCCACCGCTCCATCCTCCGAACCACACGTGCCTCTTACCGTCCCACACGCGCTTGGCCGCGTTGATACCCGGGCGGTCCAGCTCGTGAGTCAACTTCGGATGCTTGTATGGTCCATTGATCTTGTCCGAATAGTAATATCGGCGGCAACTGTGAATGTAATGCGTGGCGCCAATCTTGAAGTAGTCAGGACATTCATCACCACCGGCGTTTTCCATCGCCACCGGATCGTGCTGGGTCCACTTGACAAGGTCTTTGGACTTCAGCAGACCAAACCGTTGCCGGGGCGCGCCGGGCTTGGGTTTGGCGGAGTTGGCCAGCACGTGCATCCAGTATTCCTTCGTTTCGGCGTTCCAGAAAATCTGCGGATCGCGAAAGTCTCGCTTGCGATGATTGGCGTAGTGAATTCCGTCAGGAGCGATCATGTGCTCGGGATGCTTTTTCCAAACGATCAGGTCTTTGCTCGTCGCATGAGAGAGAAACTCCCTGCCCTTTGGATTCTTCGGATTCCAACTGGTGTACCACGCGTGAAATACGCCCTCTTTCTCCACGATGCACCCCGTGAACATGCATCCGCCTTCCGAGCCGGTGGGATTCTTGTGATCCGGTTTCAGTGCGGGCGGGTATTCCCTCCAGTTCACCAGATCCTTTGACGAGCAATGCTCCCAGTTCACATCGTTATTGCCCATGGGATTGGTGAGATAGAACACGTGGTACTCGCCCTTCCAGAAGAACGGCATTACGTCTCCGACGGTTTTCTTCGTGGGCAGCTTTGGAGTGAAGTGGATCGGATCGGGCTGCTTCTTCGGGTAGATCGATTTCATATTCCAGGCGGTGATGCTCTTGATCTTCAGTTCGCCGCCCCTGGAGAACAAGCTCACGCGAATGTTCTTCGGGTCGTATTCATGCCACGTAACCACCGCCTGGCGGTCGTTGGCGAATACTTCGATCATGCTCTTGTCGATGAATATCCGCAGCTTCAGGTCCTCGCCGTCCTTAAGTTCAAACGGAGGTTCGCTGTAGCTGGCTTTAAGCTTCTTCGCTCCGGCGCCGTGAGATATCACGTAGCCGTTCTTACCATCCTTATCGCACAGGAGATTCACACCGAACTCTTTAGCGGTCGGGGCGGCGATAACGATTTCAAGCTCCATCGCATCGCCTGCGATGTCCTTCAAAACGCGGACTGCATCGCCCTTGACAATGATGTCCTTGACCTGCTTTTCATCGCGGCGGAGCTTTTCCAGTTCTCGCAACGGTTTGATTCGCAGGACTCCGTCCCCGGGCAGGCTGAGTTCGCGGGGCAGGCACTGGATGCCCGGTTGGAGTTTGCTCTTGAAGAGTGCGTCGAAGTTCACCTTTCGCCCGACCTTCTGCATACCGTTGACCCACGGCGTGCACCAGGCCCACATAACGCGCCGCCCGTCGGGCGTCAGCAGCGTTTCGGGCGCAAAGCAGTCCCACCGGGCCCAGTTCATCATCGCGTGATGCGTGGGCAGGTAGTGCTCGCCTTTGAAGTCGCCGAGGTAGTACCTCGCCCCGAGTCCGTGACTTATGCACAACAGCATCCACTTATTCCCGATCTTGAACATATTGGCGCAGGAGACGTCTTCGGCCTTGCGGACGCCGAGATTGTCCGGAAAATCCTTGTGGAACAGTTCGCCAACAAACTCCCAGTTCTTGAGATCCTTTGACTTGGCGATCGTGGGATTTCCGCCTCCGCCCAGTGCGTAATACGTGTCGCCGCGGAGCCAGCAGTCCGGGTCCCAGTGTCGCATCTTGCCGGGCTTGCCGGCGGCGATTTTCGGCTCGACCGGCCAGGTCGGAGTCCACTTGTCGAGATTGTCGTCCAGTGCGATTGCTATCTGGTTCCGTCGCGACCCCTGCCCGTGGTAGATAATCGCCGGCTTGCCTTCTTGAGTCATAAACGCAGTACCGCTGAACATCCCGTGCCCGGTGATGGGCGGGGTAAGCACGGTCGGGCGCCATTTCCAGTGGACCATGTCGGTGCTGGTCACGTGCGCGAACGAATGCCCGTGATTCTGGAAGATGTAGTGCAGGTGATACTTGCCTTTGTAGTAAATCGCGCAGTTTGGGTCTCCGGGAATAGCCCGATCCGGTCCGGTGTGCGCCAGATGGTAGGTCAGCCATGTACTCGGCGGATTTTCCGGGCGCATCGGAGTGATCACCACGTGCGGACCTTTGGGCTTGGACGGAGGGCGACGGTTTGAGGCGCTGGCGGCGGCTTTGGTCGCGGCGCAGACCGCCATCGCCCCCCTGCCCAGAACCAGCTTGCCGCCGGACAGCTTCGCCCCGCCGGAGAGCTTGCTGTGCGGATATCGCCCCGCGCGATCGACAAGCTTGTCGCCCTGAAAATCCCACCAGGCGTACGGTTTGATCGTAGAGGCCTTGTTCGGCGCGAGTGATTTCAGTTCGTCGGCGTTCAGCGCCTTGCTGTAGATTCGCGCATCATCGATCGCCCCGCCGATGCTGCCATCCCCGCCTATATGCCTCAATCCGAAGACGACAAAGTTGTTCTTGTTGCTCAGCAGGTCGACGTTCCTGATCTTGTACGAAGCGTACGGCTTGGCGTTGCGATAGATCGATATCGCATCGCCTTTGTAAACAATCGCCATCTGGACCTGCGTTTTCTTGTCGGCGGTCTCCAGCGGGAAGGACTGCGGATTCATTCCGGTGCGGACAAATCCGTTGCTGCCGGCCATCCATTTGCTCGGCGCGCGTTCAGCAAAGATAATCCCGTCAAAAACTTGTCCGACCTGCACGGTGAGCACCGAACCGGATCGGACGTTCTTGTCGGTGATCGTCACCCAGGACACCAGTGTTTTATCGGTATTCGCGGCGCCGGCGCCGCTGGCGATAAGCAACAGTAAAGCTACAGGCATTCGCTTCATGACCGTACTCCAGTTCATTTCTTTTTGAAAACAAGCGGGCCTTCGTAGACGGACTTCATCTTCCACGAACTCGCCGATTCAACTTTTATGTCTCCGCCCTGGCTGAAGAGGATAGCTCCGGTGTTGTCCAGGGAAACAAGCTTGGGCGCGTTCATGACGGCCTGTCGATCGTTGGCGAAAACTTCCACCAGGTTCTTGTCGACAAATACGCGCAACGTAACATCTTCACCGTCTTTCAGAACGAACGGCGCGGTGACCGGGCCGACCTTCAGCGTCTTCTTTCCCGGGTTTACAACGATTCTCAATCCGCTCTTACCGTTCTTATCGCATAATACGTCGAGGCCGAACTCTTTGGCTTTTGGGGCTTTGAATTCCAACTTCAATTCGACCGCATCGCCGGCGACGTGCTTAAGCCGGCGTGTCTCGCCGGCGGCGAGGGTGATGTTCTTCTCGATCTTCTCTTCGTAGCGGAGCGTCTCAAGCTCGCGCAACGGTCTGATTCGCAACACTCCGTCTTTGGGCAGTTCAAGCTCACGCGGGAGCGACTGGATTCCGTCCGGAGCGACGGGAACCCTCAACAACCAGGCCCACATAACGCGCCGCCCGTCTTTGGTCAGCATGGACTCCGGCGCGAAAAACTGGTTCCCGTTCCAACTCATCATCGCGTGGAAGTCAGGAAGGTACTTCTCGTCCTTGAAGTCGCCGAGATAGTAGCGACATCCCAGGCGGTGGCTGATACAGAGAAGCATCCACTTGTTTCCGATCTTGAACGTGTTGGCGCACGAGATATCTTCTTTCCGCGTTATCGGGAACTTTTTGGGGTAGTCCTTGTGCAGCAGTTTGCCCAGATGAGTCCAGTTTTTCAGATCGTCGGACTTCATAAGCTCCGGATCACCACCGCCCGAAAGCGCGTAGTACGTCTTTCCGTTCAGCCAGCAGTCCGGATCCCAGTGTCGCATCCTGGGAGCCTTTCCGTCGGCGGTTTTCGGTTCGATCGCCTCGGGCTTGGACCATTTATCCATGGTCTCGTCCCGGGCGTACGCCAGCCAGTTTCTCCCGGACCCCTGGCCGTGATAGATCATCACCGCCTTGCCCTCCTTGGAGAAGAAACCCGTTCCGCTGAACATCCCGTGCCCGGTCGTCGGCGGGGCGAGCACCGTCGGGTGCCATTTCCAATGCACCATGTCGGTGCTGGACACGTGAGCGAAAACGAAACCGGTGCGGTTCCGGTAGATGTAGTGCATGTGATAGCGACCTTTGTAGAAGAACGCAGGGTTCGGGTCGCCGGGCATCGCCCGTCCGGGTCCGGGATGCACCAGATGAAAGGTCAGCCACTCTTTCGGCGGTTTGGCGGGCCAACCGGCGCCGGGGGTTTCCGGTACGTACGGGCCGGTGAATACGGGTTGCCCGCGCCTGGAGACCTTCGTCGCTTCCTTGGTTGCGGCGCACACGAGCACACCGCCCTTTCCGAGCACAAGCTTCCCGTCGGCGAGTTTGGCTCCGCCGGAGAGATTGCTGTGAGGATATCGCCCGGCGCGGTCAACAACCTTGTCGCCCTGAAAATCCCACCAGGCGTATGGTTTGATCGGTGAAGCCTTGTTCGGAGTCAGCGATTTAAGTTCGTCGGCGGTCAGCGCCTTGTTGTAGATTCGCGCGTCATCGATCGTCCCGCCGATGCTTCCGTCCCCGCCTATATGCCTCAACCCGAAGACCACCAGGTTGTTCTTGTTGCCCAAAAGGTCGACCTTCCCGGTCTTGTACGATGCGTACGTCTCACCGTTGCGGCGGATCGATATCTGATCGCCCTTGTATACGATCGCCATTTGAAGGACGGTCTTCTTGTCGGCGGTTTCCGGCGGGAAAGACTGCGGGTTCTTTCCGGTGCGGGCAAATGCGTTGCTGCCGGCCATCCACTTGCCCGGAGCCCGTTCGGCCCAGATTATACCGTCGAACACCGGTCCGACCTGCACGGTAAGCACTGATCCGGCCCGAACGTTCTTGTCGGTGATCGTCACCCAGGAAACGAGCGTCTTGTCCGTATTCCCCGCTCCGGCGGAGCCGGTCGCTATAAGAAGCATCGTAGAGGCGAGGATCGCCATTGGCTGAAACTTCATGTTAATCTCCTTCATAGAGTTATGCGTCGCCTGATTCCACTGCCGGAAGCTTAATCTATCGCTCCCTCAGACGATAGCGTATTTCGTGAACGTCGAACACGCCTTGTAGTTCCGCCGGCGCCTCGCAGCACGCATGGGGCAAGCGGCTGAATTATCAATTTAGGATTGTCGGTCGGATTGTAGTTTCGTAATCTTCGACGAGTTACTTGCGTCAATGGCCCGGCCGATGAGTTGGTCAACTATTAACAAAGGAAATTGGTATGCGTAACAATAGTATGGATATGTTCGATCTTGCGGGCAAGAAGGCTTTGGTTACCGGAGGGTCCGTTGGAATCGGCAAGGCGTGTGCAACGGCGCTGGCGATGGCGGGAGCAGACGTCGCGATCGCCGACATAGACGATCGAACCGGAGAGAAGACCGCTGAAGGCATCCGCGAAACGGGCGTAGACTGCGTGTTCATCAAGTGCGATGTCACATCCAAGGATCAGGTCCAGGCCATGGTCGCAAAAGCGGTCGAGAGATTTGGTCGCCTTGACATCGGCGTGAACAATGCGGGGATAGCGATTCTCGGCGGCGATGAAGAACTCGACCAGAGCGCGTGGGACAAGGTGATCGCAATCAACCTCACCGGCGCATGGTTGTGCTGCCAGGCCGAAGCCCAACAGATGATCAAACAGGGCCAGGGCGGTAAGATAATCAACACAGCTTCGATGTCGGCGAGGATAGCAAACTGCAACGCCTCATATGATGCGTCGAAGGCGGGCGTTGTTCACATGACCAAAACGCTCGCTGCTGAATGGGGCGGATTCAACATCAATGTAAACTGCTTCAGCCCGAGCTATCTCCTGACTCCGATGCACGCTTCGACCCCGCTCGAGGCCAGGCAGTGCATTCGCGACCTTACGCCTATGGGCCACATGGAGCGACCGGAGGATCTCTACGGGACGATTATCTTCCTGGCGTCGGAGGCTTCAAACTACGTGACCGGTCACGATCTTCTCGTTGACGGAGGGCATACATTGAACGCGTGGCTGGCGCCCCTTGGGAGACATATCCCCCCGCGCGTCAGCCCCGACCAGGAAGTTGCTCAGTTGAAGAAGGATCTGGACGCCATGGGCGTTGAGTACGACGAGAACGGTATTAACGAGGATCTCCACCCCGAAATAGCGGACGCTTTCAAAGGCATGCTGGGATTACAATAGGCCCGGCGGCGCCGAATGCTTGACGATGCGCGACTCCGAAAGTAACCTACCGCCTATGAGCGAATCACCAGCCAAGAAGAACGACGAAAGCCCCGTCGACCAAAGCGACGACATCTCACCCCAGGCGGCAAGCGATATCGCGGCCACCGTTGAGGCGATACTGTTCTCAACCGACTCGCCGATAACGGCGGCGAAGATTCTGCAGGTGGCGGAGCTGTCGTCCAAAAAGGAAGTCACTGAAGCTGTCGATATTCTGAACGCACGCTATGAGGAATCGGGCTCGGCGTTTCGCATTGAGATGATCGCAGGCGGATACCGCCTGCAGACCCTCGAAGCGTATCACCAGGTGCTCTCTCGACTCTTCAAAGCCAAATCGGAATCGAAGCTGTCGCAACCTGCGATGGAGACCTTGTCGATAGTCGCCTACCGTCAGCCCGTGTTGCGCGCCGACATAGAGGCGATCCGCGGTGTGGCGTGCGGCGAGGTGCTGCGAGGGCTGATGGAGAAGATGCTGATCAAGATCGTGGGGCGTGCGGAAGTTATCGGTCGACCGATGTTGTACGGGACAACGCGACGATTCCTGGAAGTCTTCGGACTGGCCAGCCTCAGTGACCTTCCGCGGGCCGATGAACTGCGACAGGCTCCGCCCAAAAAGGCGCCGACGCCTCCCCCCAGCGACGAACCTGACGACCAGGCTGACGACACGGACACACCCAAAACCGACCCGCCAACTGAACCGGAGCATCCTGAGGCTCCCGGCGAACCTGAGGCAGCCGAGCCGGTTTCCGACTGACACCAATCAAAAAAGGCCTCCAGACATCGTCTGGAGACCCTTCTATGGCCGCAAGCGCGGCGTATAAAATCGTTCAGGCGGCGGCTATCTCCGTCGCCGGAACGCGTTTAACAACTTTGAGACGCTGGGGCGTTACCCGCACGACACTGTCCATACCGAATCGTCCCGGTTCCACGCCAAAGGCTGCATAGTCGGTAAACCATTGACCATCAGCACAATAGCGGAATTTGAACTCTCCGACAGACAGGCGGATTTTCGCGACCCAATCACCATCGCTCCGTCGGGTCATTGCCAGTTGGCTTTCCTGCCAATCGTTGAAATCCCCAACCAGATACACATTTTGGGCATCCGGTCTATAGAATCTGAATTCGGCCCAGTCGCCGTTGACATTAACCATCGCAATAATCCTTTCACAGACAGGAGCTTGCAGACCATCCTGACATGCACTTTCCGCAGCGAGCACAGACAGCGATACAGACCGGTGCACTGTCCACTATGAATCGGATCGGAATAACACTAACTTGATTAAGAAAACAAAATAAAATGATCTCGGCTGGATTTCGAGACCAAGCCGTCTCGTCCCTTCCTGGCCCGTCCCCAACTCTCAGCCTTACTTGACCAAACGCCCTCGCCCCTGATCTTGACTCAACGCCGAATTGACCGCGTCGCGCTTTTCAGGTCGCACGATATATTCTATCGCGCTCAAACCGAAAAGCGTTGGGAATCCACAATTCGCTTACACCTTGCTGACGGTCATTTGTCGCAAGACAAACCGACACAACACCCTATGACGCCTTGAAAACTGAAGAAAAACTTATCCACCATCCATCCACATCCTGCTGACCAACTGACCAAGCGCCCCATCGAGCGCCCCGGCTGCTCTATGCAAGCTCAGGCACGTCGACCCAGGAGCGACAGGACCATGATTCCATTCCCAGTTGCGCCAGTTGCACGCCCTTGGCGCCTTCGAGCAACCCCCACCTGAACGGGGCGTCGCTGACAACATGTTTCAGAAACAGTTCCCACTGGACTTTGAATGCGTTGTCCCACGGTTGGGTGTCGGGCAGTTCCGCCCATCCGTCGTAAAAACTCCCCGGCCGATCAATGTCCGGATTCCAAACCGGTCTGGGCGTGTCTTCTCGCGATTGCGTCCAGCACTTGCGCAGGCCCGCAACAGCCGAACCGTCCGTCCCGTCGATCTGGAAGGTAACCAGATCGTCTCTGCGAACGCGCACGCACCAGGAAGAGTTGAACTGCGCTATCACGCCGCCTTCAAGTTCGAACGTCGCGTACGCCGCATCGTCTGCGGTGCAGTCGTACGCCTGCTGTTGTTCGTCCCAACGCTGCGGTATGTGTGTCGCGCCCACGCACGAAACCGCCCTGATCGGAGCGACGACGTTGTCCAGCACGTACCGCCAATGACAGAGCATATCGAGGATGATCCCCCCGCCGTCTTCCTTGCGGTAGTTCCAAGAGGGCCTCTGCAGTTGTCCGTCTTCGCCCTCGAACACCCAATAACCAAACTCTCCTCGCACCGACAATATCCGACCGAAGAATCCGTCGTCCCGCAGTCGCTGAAGTTTGCGGAGCCCGGGCAGCCACAGTTTGTCCTGGACCACACCGTGTTTCACGCCGGCCCGTTCAGCCAGACGATACAACTCCACGGCGTCCTCAAGCGTTTCAGCGGTGGGCTTTTCGCAGTAGATGTCCTTGCCCGCAGCGATAGCCTGTTTGACCGCCTCAACTCGCCGGGTGGTGGTCTGCGCGTCAAAGTAGATCCCGTAACGATCATCGCCCAGCACCGAGTCCAGATCGGTCGTCCAATTGTCCACACCGGACATTTCGACCAGCTTTGCGAGCTTATCCGGATTCCGCCCGACCAGCACGGGATCCGGCATGATTACAGAACCGTCGTCGAGCTTCACTCCCCCCTGCTTGATGATCTCGACGATCGAACGCATCAGGTGCTGGTTGGCGCCCATGCGCCCGGTCACGCCGTTCATTATGATTCCAACCGTGTGTGTTTTCATTTCGTCATTCTCCGGGCGCATCTGTGCATTGCGGTTGTGCGCCGTCGGGCAGAGGCGGAACATCGACGCCCGCCTTTGGCAGCGTGCCGTTGAGCTCCTGACGCCAGTGAGCCACGTCGCCCGCTGGTCCGTAGCAGTAGATCATCGCAAGCGGATCGTTGCTGATGTTCGTGATCTGATGAAAGCTTCCCGGCGGGATGTTCACCGCCTGGCCGCCTGTGATCTCCCGGCGTTCGTCACCTATGCACATCTCGCCGGTCCCGGATATCACAAAATAGACCTCCTCGGACTCCTGATCGTGCCAAGGCACCTGCCCGCCGTTTGGCTCAAGCGTAACGTAGCCCATGCAAAAGCTTTGCGTCTGAATCGGCGACGGACCGCCCACGAGATTCTGCGTCCTCCTGCGAGCGGGATACGTACGTCCTTCGATTTCTTTCAGGTCAGCTATGATCATGATCTCGGCTCCGCTGGGTTTTCTTTCCGTGCGTACTCCTTATAACCGTTGCCGCAAGCCGTAGCAAGAATCACACGCATCGGGCGATTGACTGATTCAGCTTTTGCCCTCCGATGCAATCACTCCGCGGCGGAAGCGTTTACTACACCAGACATTCCATTGTTCCTAGTCAATCAGTCCGATATAATATGGGTCCCCATAGATTGTTGACAAAACACAGGAGTAGCATAAGTAATGAGTATACGCACATCCGTAATTAGTCCGTTGATGCTGAGCGCCTGTCTCCTAGCCGTAACTTCGTCCATCCAAGCCGAGACACACGCCGAGGCCGCAAAGAAGATCACAACTGCTGCGTTCGCCGAACGCAACAGTCAACAGGCCGCCAAAACGCTCCTCAAGGACGCCGGAGTGAAAGTAGGCGTGTGGCGCCGAATCGGACCGTTCCGCGACCAGGGTCCGCATATCAACTGGATGACCAATGTCGAAACCAGCTACAAGACCATTTACGACGTCGAGAAAGACGCGCTCGCCAACGGCGGACTCCCCAAACTCACCAAGAAATACCCCGCCCCGAATTTCCCCGCCACTCCCAAGGCCGTCCGCACCTGGACGCCCCACACCAACTGGATCGACGGTTACTACCAGCAGCTTCCCCGCGCCGCTGCGCCCGCCGCGGGCGAGACCCAGTACGTCTATCGCACAATCACCGCCGCCAAGCCCGTAACGGTGGAGATCGACTGCATCATTCGCGCCCCCGAAGCTGACAGGCGAATGGGCTCTTACGGTATGGAGCACTGGCGTCGCACGGGGCGATATACATGGTGGGTCAACGGTAAGGAAATCCGAAAATGGGGCGGACGAGACACTCGCGGCGACATGCCGCTTAAGGCGAAAGTAGAACTGAAACAGGGCGTCAATCACTTCCTGGCCAAGTTCACCAACAACCGTCATTACTACGGATTTGCATTCTCGCTGTACGGCATGCATCCGAACCTCCGCCACGAACGCGGGTTCGAGGGCCTGTGGCGCCCGTTGCAGATCAACAAAGCCACAGACCTTCCATACCACACTGAACTGGCGAAAACCCCCGATTGGTTCGTCAAGCAAGACACGTGGTTGAAGTCCCTCGACGCCTCGTTGGACAAGTTCCCCCAATCGCGAGCAAAGGTTAAACGTCTTTCCGACGTTTGGGACGCCCTGTATTCGTCGTTCACGTCGCCCGGAGATCGTCGTGAGATATCTCTGGCTAGAGTGCTGGCGGGAAAAGACTCGAAGAACGTGCGGCGTAAAAAGAAAGGCGTCTCGCTGGGCGCCCAACTGGCTTCGAGTTTCAACGCTCACGCAGCCAAGGTCTGCCGCGCAACTCCGCCCAAGACAACCGTAAAGTCCCCCGAGCAGATAATCACCCAGGCGACCGAGTTGATTTACTACAAGGAATCGCTGGATCGCCTTATGGATTTGAAGTTCTATCCCGAACCGATGGCCGGTGTCGAGCACGCAGCCATAGACTCTCGCGGACGAATCGTTCCCGCAATCGAGAAGGCGCTGGAGAAGTACCCCACCTCCCCCGCCGGCGATCGTCACACGGCGCGCCTTGCGAAGATGGAGCCCCGCGTCAAAGCGCTGCTTAACCAGATAGCAACCACCGGACAGCCCATGGTCCGCGAGGTCCTAACCGAAACCGCCGCCCTGGACAAGCTTTGGGCCCAGACCCTGAGCGAGCTTCCCGATATCCTGTTCCTGCAGCGAGAAACCTACCGCTACGACTCGATGATGTTCACAGGAGTCGGCAAGAAAACCGGATCAGTCCGCGTCTTCGAACCGAAATCCAAACGCCTGAGAACACTCTTCGATGCGCCTTGTCCGATGCACGAAATCGACTTGTCGTGGGACGCCAAGACAATCTTCATCGGGGGCGGACGTCAGATCCACTCGATCGGAGTCGACGGAAAGAATCTTAAGCGCATCCAGCAAGGCCAATCGCCAGCGCAAATGCCCAACGGGCGAATCGTGTTCTTCGATAACGAAGTGGGCATCTCCCCGTGCAAGGGCGGGGGACCGAGACAACTTCTCTACACCTGCGACCCTGACGGACAGAACCGCAAGGCCGTCTCAGTCAATCTCACGATCGACACATCCCCCAGCGTCATGAACGATGGGCGGATACTGTTCACCCGCTGGGACTACGGCGTCAACAAGAACGTGTTCAATCGACACGCACTGTGGTTCCAGAATCCCGACGGAACGGGGATGGACCTGTTCTTCGGAAACACCGTGATCGACCCGCGATCGATGGGTCGCGCCCGACAGATACCCGGACGCCCGGAAGTGCTCACGGTTTTCGGACCACACCACGCCAATCTCACCGGACTGGTCGGTATGGTCTGGAACGGACGCGGTAAGGAAGCCGCCGACGGAATCGGTTTCCGCAGAGTCACAACCGACACCGCCTCTGTCGGCGACAGACCTCCCGGATACGCTTATCAGGACATCCAACCGCTGAACGAACAGCTCTTCCTGGTCTCATACGGCGGCCGGGCCGACCGCAAGGTCGGACTCTATCTGCTGGATCGCTCGGGCAACAAAAAGCTCATCGTAGACACCGCCGGGACCCAGGGCATACATTCGTCCCAGGTGTTCGCTCCCCAAGCCAAACCGCCCGTCATTCCCACCCGCACAACTAATCCCAACTGGGTCGCCGGCGTGGACCTGTTCTCCCTAATGCTGAAAGACCCCGACTGGACGCAGAAAGCAACACTGATGATGCACGACGTTTACCAGGGAATCGAACCCGAGGTGAAACGCGGGCGAGCAAAGTACCTGGCGGTCATGGAGCAGGTGATCCAGTCCAGCCCGCGAGGCGGTTCGATGGGCGTAGGAACCATCTGGTACGCCAACCGCTGTGTCGGACTCGTGCCGATCGAGGCAGACGGGTCGGCTCACTTTGAAGTGCCCGCGATGCGGAGCCTCTACTTCCACGTGCTCGACAAGGAAGGCAGAATGCTGATGACCCAGGGCTCGGACTTCCACATGATGCCCGGTGAATCTAGAGCCTGCATCGGATGTCACGAACAGCGTAAAGGCTCGGGAGCCCCCCCGACGTTGCGCAGGGCTGCGACTGCGGCTCGCAAGGCTCCCGTGAGGCCCAAGATGCCTAAATGGGGCACAAACGGAATCATAGAGTACGAAGCGGTCGTACAGCCCGTCCTGGACAAGTACTGCATCAAGTGCCACGCCGGCGCCAAGCCCAAGGGCAACCTGAACCTGACCGGCGACAGGACAACCGTGTACAGCATGTCGTACATGGAACTGACCGACAGGATGCTCGTTCACTTCCAGCCCGGTACGGGCAGGACCCACGCCCAGCCCACCAACGACTGCGACGAGCAGGCCCCGCTGAACAGAGGCTCGCTCCTGAGCAAAATAACCAAGTGCATCCAGGACCCCAAACACAGCAAGAAGATTATCCCGTTTGAGGATCAATTGCGCGTGTTCCTGTGGATAGATTCCAATGTCCCGTTCTACAGCCACTGCCGACAGAAGTCCCCCACCATCCTGGACAACAAGGCTCGCGGGGTGCTTGGCGGCGTCCACAAGAAACGTTGCGCCAGCTGTCACCACAACGACTTTTCCGACACGCAGTCCGGTTTGAGCGCCGCACACGCCGCCGTTCACGCCGGCGGCGAACCCGGTCAATGGGGCATCGCCCGAAGCGGTATGCGGGTCCGTCACCTGAACCTGTCCAACGCCTCGCACAGCGGCGCGCTGCAGGCTCCGCTGAGCAAGAGCGCCGGCGGTTGGGGGCTCTGCAAAGCCAAAGACGGAAAGCCTGTTTTCGCGAGCGTCAGCGACCCGGATTACGTCAAGATGCTCGATGCGTTAAAGAAGGTCCAGCACCGCGTTTACCCCGGTGTTAAGGCGTTGCTTGCCGCCGGATCGACAGCGTTCAAGGAAACCCCCAGGCGATAGCCGAATAAATAATTGTAAAAAAACAAGATAGGGTATTGACGATGGCTTTCGTGGTCGATATAGTGGCTTGACTGTAAAGGATTGCAGAGTCGAGCCGGCGGTTGTTGTAGACAACTCGCTGGGGGGCTTAAAACGACCCGCAAAAAAAACTTTGCAAAAAAAACGGAATTCAGTTGACCCTGATTAAAAGGTCGTTAGAATTCCGTGTCCCGTTGTTGCTGAGAACGACGGAAAAGACTAAGAGCTATTTTAAAAGTGAACAGTGTGAATTGTCGTCACGAGGATGTGGCCCGGCCGACGGGAGCAGTCACGCTCTGATCGGTTCGGGACAAAATCCAATGGCGCGCTAACCTTTGGCGTGCCGACTCGATATCCTCGTGACGAGCCATACATGATAAGGATATTGAGTTTTGGCTTTCGAACGATCTTTACGAGAGTTCGAAGACCAAAGGTCGGACCACCCCTTAAAAGGTCCGACCAACCAGAGTTGAATCTTTTCAAACTGGATCTCGATCGCAGAGGTTTTGCGGTTGAGTCTAAATGATAATCAAGTGAAGAGTTTGATCCTGGCTCAGAATGAACGCTGGCGGCGTGGCTAAAACATGCAAGTCGGACGCGAACGTTCTCTTCGGAGAACTATTAGAGTGGCGAAAGGGCGAGGAATACACGGGT
>JASLNT010000107.1 GCA_030745875.1 Phycisphaerae bacterium | reverse complement strand
GACAGTCGCCTGCCGGTTCTTACGTTCGTCCCGGGCGTCTTGGGCGTCGCGGCGGCGGACCGGAGGGCGCTTCGTCGGCGCTGAGGTATCCGTCGTTGTTCCTGTCGAGGCGGTCGAAGTGATGGTCCGGACCGTCAAATTCCTTCTTCGAGACCTTACCGTCCCCGTTCTTGTCCAGCCGTCCGACAAATCGGTCCGTCCCGCGCCCGCCTCCGTCAGCCCGCGGGGGGCGACGATTGCCGCCGGACTTAACCGCCGGGCCCTCCGTTCGCGCCTTTGCGACGCCTCCGCGAACGCAGCGGACGTAATTGTAGATTCGTATCTCGTCGCCCTGGGGACCGTGACCGTCGGACCATTGCTTCGGGTCGCCGGATTTCGGGTCGCTCCGCACCGCGCCGGCGCCGTGAGCGTTCATCTTCTTACCGCGGAACTTCCAGGCCGAAAACCCCTGCCCGAAGCAAACGTAATATCCATACCCGTTCTCGATGTGCGTGGTGCCCGTCCAGAACCACGATTCGACGTTGGTGAGCTTGAAGATCGGATATATCGCAGCCCTCCGCTTCTTCGCATCAGTCGCATCGGGAGCCCACCTGTAATCGACTATCGTCTGCAGTTCCTTGACGTTCGGAAGACGCCAATCGTCGCGACCGGCCAGTTTCAAGCCTTCGGCGTAAGCCAGCGCCTGCTTCCAGTTCATCGTTTTGACGCTGTCGGCCCGCTGCCAGATCAGCCCGGTCGCCCGGTCGGTGATCGTACCGTCGCTGTTGTCCTTGAATCGATTCTCCCCCTGCCCGTATCCCTTCCGGCCGCGCACGCAGCGGACGTACTGCGCGGCGCGCAGCGGATAGCTTTTGATCCGCCCGTCGGCGAAGTTGAATCCGAATACGCTTTCGTCCCGCCTCATCGTGGTCCCGACGTATCTGGTGGACGAGCGGTACTGCCCGTCCATATCCCTCTGACCGGGGCGCCCCGACTCACCGCGAGAACCGCCTGGATATTTGAAATCGAAGGCCTTCGTGTCGATATACGGGGTGCGGGTTCGCATATTCCCGCGAAAATCGGCCAGCGAGAACAGCTCCTTGATCGTCGGAACGCGCCAATCGCTGCGCCCGGCGAGTTTGAGTCCGTCGGCGTATTTCTTCGCCTCGTCGTGGGTGCGCTTGACGAAATCGGGCGTCTTCTGCCAGATCAGCCCCGTAACCAGATCGGTGACCGTACCGTCTCCATTGTTCTTGTACTTCGGCGCGTCGCCCTGATACTGGGCGTCCTGCCCAAAGTATGCGTCGGACGATTTCGGATACGCGATCTCGTTACCGTCGGCGTAGCAGCGAATCTGTCCGGTGTCGACCACCGGCGAGTCGGGCGGACCAGCGGCCGCAAATGAAACCGTCCAGATCATCGCAACGCAAATACTCGCCAGTTTGTTCATGGGGCTCGCCCTTCAGTCTGCAGGAAAACAAATCACCGCACGGTGCTGTCGTAATCTTAGTGTATCGACGCGGCCGACAAGTAACATAATTCTATTCGACCGCAATCGCGCCGGTGTCCATCGTCCGCCTGAAAAGCACGGCGGCCGGGCCGGAATTCGATCCGGACCGGCCGCGAGGTGATTATGCGTCTTTGTCAGTTATAGTTGTCGATTGCGGCGTCTGCGGCGGAGCATCGCCAGCCCACCCACCGCCAGCAGCGACATCGTCGCCGGTTCGGGAACGCACTCGTGGCACATTTCGCCGGTGATGCGAACGCCCAGGTCCGATAACTGCTGCAGCATGCGCACGTCAATCGAGACCCATTCAGGGTTGTAGTCGGGTATCACGAACGGAGGATCAATGCCTTCGAGCCTCTTGATGGGGACGTCGCCATCGACAAAGAACGCCCCGAGAACTTCTCGCACGATGAAGGCCTCTCCGGCTGCGGACGGATCGGGCGGGGCTCCGCTTCCGTCGGGGTACAGGTCATTGCTCCAGTTGATGGCTACTTCGACAACGTCGCCGGAGTCGCCCGGGGTCACCGGCTGGAGTAGAATGTCCCAGAAGATCTCTTTGAAGCGATTGTGATCCAGCGGATCGTTATAGAACCACTGATTGTGCCATGCCGGTCCGCTCGCGCCGGAGTTGGGATACTCGATCCATTGCCCATTGTTCCAGCCCGATCCGCCGCCGGCTACTCCGTTAGTGGTGAGTTGGCCCTGGAACTGATCGCACCTCTGACCGCTGGGAGCCTGCTCGAAGTCCAGATGCGGGGCGGGAATAGCGGGCTGAAAGGGACCTCCGTCAATACTTATCTCCGTGAAGACGTCAAAGAAACTGTCGACCTGGAACCGACCGTCGCCGACCTTGGTCAGCGTCGTGTTGCCGGGCGAAGGCAGCCCCATGCGAACCGTAATTGGTCCGCCGGTGCTCGGAGCGCTGCCAGTCAAGTCCATCGAGAGCATCTCGGTGTCCCACGAGCCGGTCTGCTGGCCGCCGCTGAGTTGGGGAGTAACGTTCATGGACGCTGAACCCGATAAACTCAAGCTGACGATCTCGGTGTCGAAACTCCCGGCCGCTGCGGGACCGGAACCAAAGCTGGGCGCCGGGGCCAGCGGCGTGGCGACGGAAATTTCCGTGAATACGTCAAAGAAGGAATCCACCCGGAACGACTGGGTCGGAGGGTCCGCGGAGACCGACAGCTCCGTGAAGACGTCAAAAAACGAATCCACGGCGAAAGTCTGACCGCCGACCAGGTATTGGCCGGGACCCGCACTCAGGCTCATGCTCACGATTTCGGTGTCGAAACCTGCTGCGACCGGATTGCTGAGTTCATAGGTCCCTCGGACGGCCTCAGCCGCAAACGCGTCCTGCGAGATCATCAAGCCCCCGACGATTACGATTGTCATCAATACTATTGTTGCGTTTCTCATTGCTCTTCTCCATTTCCTTTCGGTGGGCTCAACACCCGGATTTGCAAGATAGTTCGACCTGAATCCGCGTTCTATCGACGTTGCGAACGTTGCCGGCGCGGTAACTGCGTGCTCATGTCATAGGCTCAGCTCCTTTCGATCAATGCGCCATCCCGCGGGCTTCGTCCGGGACGGTGACAAACCGCTCCCGCCGCCTTGGCGCGCGACAGTTTGCTTGTGGATAAGAACTGGTCCGGGATCGCCCGGAAGACGAAGGGAAGCATCCGCACAACAGCGGAACGCTCCAGCCTCTTTTCAGATTCGACCGGCTCAGGTCGAACGAAATCGCTCCTTTCAAAGCGATCTACACTTATACTATAGCTCTCTAGTGGGACTTATCCAAGTAGAAAAGCCGCACCCCTTTTCCTTTTGTGCCTGAATCAGACGCAACATCCTGTTATATCACCTGTTACAGAGCACTGATCCTCCGACGAAACCGGTTCCGCCTTCCGATTGTTATTAACGGGTCCCCAGGACGCCAACCAAAGAAGCAAAGAACTAACTCAGAAGCTCAGCGGTCCTGATGTACGTCGGGATCCGCTGGGGCGTTTTGTTGGCCGTCGGCTTTGAATCCGTCGTGGAAAGTGACGACGCCCTGCGGAGTGCGCCCGTCGAAAGACAGAGCGAAAAACACTTCCGGAGGCACATTCTCAAGCACAAGCTCCGGGGTATTGGCAAACCCGAATTGCCTGTAGTACTCCGGATGCCCCACGAGACAGCATCCTCGAGCATTCATATCTCTCAGCCGTGACAGACCGTCCTCTATCAGCGCCTTGCCGATCCCCTGTCGCTGGCGGGCGGGCAGCACCGAAACAGGCCCGAGCCCATACCAGCCGGGCGCGCCGTCGGAAATGGTCACGGGAGAAAAAGCAATATGCCCTATCACTCGGGTATCCAATTCTGCAACGAGGGATATTGTCAGGGCCCCGGCGGATCGCAGCGCCTCGACGATGAATTGCTCGGTATGATTGCTGATCTCCAACGTCTTAAATGCTGCAATCGTCACATCGGTTATCGCGTCGGCGTCAGCATCTGTCTCGCTTCTGATTGTGATTTCCGATTTCATGCGTTTTGTTTCCGGGACGTTACTGAGCGCCCGACTCTAACTTTTTGATATCTTCAGGCATGGGAAGCGCCTTGAGCACCTCGGGCAACATGTACTTCACAAACTCCCCCGCAGCCTGCTTCGCCTCGTCCAGATCTTCGATTTCGTTCACAGGATGGAACGCGATCTTGGCAAAGTATACGTATTCGACGAACGCCGAGGCCATCTTAAGGCGCACCGCCTGGTGCGATGTCTCAGGATATCCGTTCAAAGAATACACGTAATACTGCACGTGACGGTTCTCAGGGCTTCCTCGCGGATTGTGGCATTGCACAAACCTGCAGGTGACGGGTTTGTCGCCCCAAACTCCTGGAGCGCCGGGAACGTTGAACTCCACGTTACCCATGTCGCCCAGAACCATACCCGCAGCTTCGAGGCATCGCCTGGGGCGGTGAGGCGCCTTTTGCCGCGTACCGGTGTAATACGTCACGTCCAGTTGCCACAGCCGATATTTGCGACCGGGAGATTTCTTTCTATCGATATAAGTCCTGGAAACGTACCACCCGCTCTTCCTGTCACCGACAGCCGCACAATCCTGCTGCGTACCGATCGCCAGGGCCTCCCACACTTCTTCGCGGATGGTCCGCTCGCCGTCCGGTTCCCCGTCAAGGACCCCTTCATCGTCATTTCCGTACTTCAGTTCGCTCAGTTCGCCCGTGAACGCCTGTCGCTCAATGCGGTTCCTGTAGAAGAGCTGACCGTCTTTCCCCTCTAGAATATCTCCGGACTTCGTTACGAACAACTGGCCGTTCCAGGGATAGAACAGTTCGCCATCGCCAGCCAGTTCAAATCGATTGTCCGGACCAAAGCTCGTGGCGAGAGAAAGCATGCGAAATTCGGTCGGATGGACTTCAACACCCGCAGGCCACGCCACGGCTTTTGCATGCGAAACGGGAGTCTTGGGAATCAGGACATTACGATACCTGTAAAGCACCGCCCCGATCCCCAGCAAGAGCAATACCGTCACCGCCGAAAGAACGGCAACGAGTTTCTTATTGCGTTTCGACATCATATATTCCGCCTGGAATTCCAGAATCCCGGTGACGCCTTACTCAATTATTCACCGCCCCAACCCACAACTGTCAGAGGGACGGACCCCGATGTCCATCGGGACTGTCGGTTCGCTCCAGCGGCGGACGGACAGTGACCAGTTCAAAAAGCTGGTAACTGGCGACGACTTGCGTCAACACCCGTGGCCATTTCTGCATCCGCCCGCCCTCCCACGCCTTCGCGAAGGCGGGTGTATTCCATGGCGAGAACCGTTACTTTTCAGCTTTCGAAATGATGATGTCATTGTCGATTATTGGTGGGCCTTGGGCAAGGGAAAACGGCTGTCAATTGGGAACTGGCGCGGGTTCAGGCGTCGTCTCCGGGCTGTTGTCAGCCGGATCTGCAGATTACTTCTTTCGAGTGCTGCTCCGGTAGCCGCGCAGCGTTATTCGGTCCAACAGAACAATCTGGTCTCGATCGCCAAACAGGAACCCCACGCGGACATCGTTTACATCCCCGCCGGTATGTCTGTACTCAACTGTGTATTCCCCTTTCGCGTTCGAGATCTTCAATGGCGCGGAGGTCCAGAACCCATCACCTGAACCGGAGACATCGGCCAATCGCACCCTGACGATTCCCGCGCCGCCCACGGACCTGGCCAGGAAGGATATCTTATAGAGCCTTCCCTTTCTCACGGAGATCAGGCTCCTGCCCGGAGGGCTCCCCTTCCTCTTGGGAGTCTCCTGGCAGACCTCCGCACGATCCGATTTCGCGGCTTCGACCTTGAGTGCGGTCGGACCGCTCAGACCCGCACTCCTGGCCAGGGATATCTTCGCGGACCCTCCGCTCTTCCAGTTAGCGGTTGACCACGCAAATTCCGTATTGAGCAGCGGCGACATAGGCCCGACCGGGGGCGCCTTGACTCCCGTAAGAACATCGAGCGCATCCTGGTTCCAACCGTCCTCGGTATGAAGAATGTTGAAGGCCCATTGGTTATTGAAACCCACGCAGTAATACATCCAGCCGATGTTGTGCCTCCCGCATTCATCGGTCACAAATCGGAGATACGCCTTGAAGTCCTTAACCGAATGACAGGGCGGCGCCCAGGCTCCCCATTCGCTCAGAAGAACGGGCTTCCGCCATTTCTTCGACCATGCAGCCGGGTGAGACATCTGCTCTCTGACTTCATCCTTCCATCCCGGTACTCTGTCCAGACCCGAGGTCCAATGTGTGAACCGGTGAGGCTGATACACGTGGAAAACACCGATTATATTGGTGTCGTCTTCAAACCCCGTGCCGTCAGCCAGCCTGTACGTCAGATACTTCGGCGTGACGAACTCCTTAAGTTCACGCCCGCCGTTAAAGCCCGGTCCGCCGATTGCGAGAGTGCGCCCGGGGTTCGTCTTCCTGATGATGGGGATAGCGGCCTTGAGATACTTCATCACGGTTTTCCCATCCTTCAAACCGCGAGTCCCTCCCGGTTTCACGATCAACCCCTCCGGTTCGTTCCAGAGTTCAAAAACAAGGCCTTCGGGATAGTCCTTATAGTACTTGGCGATTCTGTCCCAAGCCCCGACGAACTCCCGCAGCCCTTCTTCCGGCTTCGACGCCCACCGACCGTTTCCCCACAAACAGATCACGACCGCAAGCCCCCGGTCCAGCGCGTCCTTGATCCTGGTCTTGTAGTTGGCGGGATCTTCCCCGGCGACGACGAAGAACCGGGCGCTTTGGAATCCGGCTGCTTTGACGGCGTCGTATTGGGCGGGGTCATACAACACCTTGATTGGCGCCCCCCCTGCGCGCGGGGAGACGTCCAGGTTGACGCCTTTACCGAGCCGTTTGACCATTATCGCCGCCCTGCTCAACTTCGATGTTGAACCCTTCTTCTCCCCTTCCGCACTCGCGATGAGGACGAATGGACCCAGCGAGAGGAACATGAAGGAGATCGCCAACCGGGCTGTAGTAATCCGACTCCCTCGCAGGATCATCGTTCGATACTCCTCATGTGCATTAGATCGCTCTTACGTCTCGGTAGGCGCGCTTGCGTGTGTTGTCGAAAAATGAACATTCGTTTGCGTGAGATCTGTTTGCATAACGTCTCGCGTCAGTATCGCGCGGCGAGTCCCATCTTTCAAAACAAAATCAGTCCGCGTTGCGCTCGGGCAAAGGGTTAAACGACTTCAGTCCACGCCCAGACCAGACACAACCGCAATACGAAATCCGAAGTGGCTGTTGGTGTAGTACTTGAAGCGCTTGGCGGAGCGGCACCACCGCGGATAGTTGTACCACGACCCACCGCGAAGAACACGATTCTTGGATTTGGCGGTGTTCTCCGGGTCAACGTTCTTCGCTTTGGCGTAGAACTTTTCGTCGTACCAGTCGTTACACCATTCCCCTACGTTTCCGTGCATGTCGTACAGGCCGGCGGGGTTCGGCTTCTTCAGGCCGACCGGATGGGTCCTGGCTCCGCTGTTAGCCCTGTACCACCCGTGGGCGTCCAGATCCTTGTCATCGTCGCCGAAGCTGAAGCGGGTCTTCGTGCCCGCCCGGCAGGCGTATTCCCACTGCGCTTCGGTGGGAAGACGAACCACTCGCCCGGTCTTTGTCGACAGCGCTTCGCAAAACGCCGTCGCATCGTGCCAGGACACCTGTTCCACCGGGTTCCGGGGGCCTTTGAACTTGCTGGGGTTCTTGTCCATGACGCACTGATATTGCGACTGGGTTATCTCGTAAACACCCATGTAAAACGCCTTGCTGATCGTTACCGGGCGCTGAGGGCCTTCGCGATCCTCGTAATCACGCTGCGTCTTCGGCGTTCCCATCATGAACTTCCCGGCTGGGATGCGGACGAGCTTCATCGTCACGCCCTTGCCGAGATCGAACGTAAGAAGAGCATCGTACATGATCGCGGATATCTTCCCGGCCGGGATGTCTACTCCGCCCTTGTCGGTCTTGAACGATATCGTCGTTTTCGGTCCAAGCGCGCCGACTATTCGGTCAGAATTCAGGCACTGCACGCTAATGGTCTTTCCGGCGGCGGTGAAGGCGGCGGTCCATATTTGGGCGGGCGGAACGGTCATTGTTCCGTATCGCGTCCGGATGCGGAGCGACTTACCTGTCGCAATACCCCTGAGGTGAGTCTTATCACGCAGTCGGACGGACCACCGGCCGCCCTTGACCGAAACATCGCCGGCACCCGAACGAATCCGGCGGATATTGTCTAACTTCGCGGTAACAGGTCCGTAAGGACTGGCGATCCGAAATGTTCTAACGGTGACCGTCCCGAGAAGCACAGTCTTGCCCGCCCGGATCTTGCTTTGCGGTTCGGTCCGCCCCTTGCCCCCCACGCTCAACTCCGTCAACTCCGCCACAGGGATCTTCAGAACGTTACCGCTCGCTATCCGAATGGTAATCGCCTTGATGTCGGTGCTGCCGGTTATCACGGTCCCGTCGACAAGTTCAAATTGCAGTCTCGGCCCCCGACCGTTGGCGACCGATGGATCGGCGGCCAGTGCGTTGCCCAAAGACAACGCGACAACTACTATCGCAGTTACAGTTACCTTCTCAGTCATCTTGCTGTCCGCATAACGTCAATGCTCAGCGGCGCGGGCGTCGATGAGCTAAACGGGGGTGCGATTGCCCCTTGTTTCCTGATCACTTCTTCCTGCGCCTAATAACAGCACCGAGCCCCAACAACAGCAAGACTGCGGTCCCCGGTTCGGGCGTTGCGACAGCAGGCGCGGCGACTGGTGATAATCCGGAACCCGCGCCGAAGTTCGCGCGCATCAGGACGAAGTCGGCGAGGTCCACACGCCCGTCCTCGTTGAAATCGGTCCGCCAGTCTCCCTCGGCGCCGAAAACGCTCATCAGGTTGTCCAGGTCGTCAGAGTCCACGTCCCAGTCGACGTCCGTATCGCCGTCCAGCATCCCGATCACACTGATTTCGCCATCTGAATACAGCGCCGAAGTGTCCCAGGCTTCTCGGTAGGCGAGTGCGGGCAACTCAATGGCGTCAAACTCCGTCCCGTCCAGATCGCCGAAGCCGAGGATCTCGAACGTGTCGCCGACGGTAGGCGCAAACTCATTGATAAGTGTCACCTGCAGCGTACCGGCCAGTTCCACGTCGCCCCCGGCCAGCAGTTGATCGTATCCGTTGTCCTCATCGCCCGCCGGACCGATACCGGGGGTGCGCCCGCCGAGTTCGATCACCAGCGATGACAGCGCACCAAAGCGGATATCCGTTTGAAAAGCGACGCTGGCCGGACTTCCGCCCGGGCTGAAACCGTTTTCGAACACGACGAGACCCGGGCCGTTAAATACTCCCGAACCGGTTACGTCGCCTAGAAACGACACTGTCGCGCCGGCGGCGACCAGAAACTCGCCATTGTGCTCGACATCGTCGTGAAAGGTCGCCGACGCGCCGAACACCTCGACGTGCGATCCGGGCGCCAGCGTCACATCGGCGAAGACATCGGTCGGTCCGCTGGTGAAGGTCATCCGCCCGTTGTTCTGCAGCCCGGCGGTGGCGAGGATCGCGCCGTGGCCGGTGACCAACCCGTCGCTGTGATTGGTGAACAAACCACCGGTGACGTTGGGCAGAAATTCGATCGCACCGCCCAGCAGGGTGATCCTCCCGTGGTTGCCGTGCAGCGGCGCGGCGAGTTGAAGAAGGTCGCCGCCGCCCACGCGGATTTCGCCCTCTGTCTGATTCTCGAACAAGAAGGCCGCGGACATCCGCCCCGCGCCGGTGATCAGCCCGTTATTGAGCGTGGTCGTGCTGTCGACCCGGCTGGCGCCGCCGCCCAGGTCAATCCGGCCGTTGGTCAGGTTGGTAAGAATGTCGTCGGCGACGACCTTGCCCCCTTGCAGCGCCAGCATCGCACCGGCGTTTACGGTTACCCCGGTCGCCGTGAACGACTTGTCGGGCGGTACGGTCAGCGTATCGCCGAACGGACCGGTCGCGCCCACAGTCAGGGCGCTGTTGGTCAGGATCAGATCGCCGCTGTCGAACCGCAGGAACTGCGGGTTGATCAGTCGGCCGACACTCAGCGTACCGTCGTCCACACGCAGCACCTCAGACAGCGTGGCGTCTCCGTCGATGATCAGCGTCTGAACCGTGCCGATCGTCGGATTCGTCGCGCCGAACGCGCGGTGTACGAGGTCGTTCGGTTCGCCGTCGATGGGCACGTCGCTGCGCACCCGGATCGTGCCGAATTGGTAGGTGAAGATACCGCTGCTTGAAATATAGAGCCGGTCTTCTGCGCCAATGTTGAGCGTCCCGCCGGCGATAGTCAGCGTACCTCCGGGATCGATACTGACGTAGGCCTGGCCTACGGTTTCGATGATGCCTCCGCTGTTCAGCGTGACGGAGCCCTCAGCGCCTGTAGTGATGAAACTGTCGCCGATGAGGAGGGAGTCAGAAACGCGCACGGTCGCGTCGTCGCGGGCGATCGTCAGGAAACCCGTTCCGCCGGGATCGCCGGGAAGGGTCTGAAAACCGCCAAGCGTGCCCCCGACGGCGAGCTGCGAAGCTTCCACCAGCGCGCCGCCCGTCACGGTAAGATGCCCCGTCGCCGCGGCGATGTTCGAATCTTCGCTTCCGATGCGAATTCTGGCGCCGAGGGACCCCAATACCGACCCAGGTCCGTTGACGTCGACAATCCCGACGGCCTGATCCGCTTGAGTCGCATCGCCGATCGTGAGCACACCGAAATCGACGCGCCCGCCGTTGAATATCTCAATACGTCCCAAAGCCCCAACTTCCGATCCAACGAGGATGCTGCTGCCAAACACGCGCCCACCATCGAAAACCTCAACGCGCCCCGACGCCCCAGGTTCCGTACCGACATCGAACCAGTCGACATCAAAGGAACCCCCGTTGTGAACCTGCACGAGCCCGTTGTTTAACAGAAATCCATCGGGCGCCGGATTGCTCCCTATCGCACCGCCGTCCACGTCGATCGTACCGTCAGGAAAGGCATAGATTCGCGTCGAGTTGCCCAACGAGATCGTTCCCCCGGCGCGAACCGTCAATACTCCCGTACCGCCGGGAACGCGAACGATGATTCCGGTAAATCGGTCCTTCGCGATACGACCCCCGACTGTCAAAAAATTCGGCCGGATGATTTGGGATTCCTTCTCAGGCGTCCCGGCAACTTCGAGAAACCCTGTGGTCCCGGCCATGGGCGCGACCGTGAGGTTAAAGTCCAAGCCTCCGACAGGACGAACGACGCCGCCGTTCAGTACGCGCATCGTGGCTGGCATCGCATCCGCCGTGCGCCCCACATTGATACCGGGGGACGGCTGGGGATGCGTTGAATCCAGAGGGCCCTCTGTGATCTTGGCATAGACAGTGGCGCTGTCAATGACGACCTCGCTTTCCCCCTCATCGCTACCAATATCGACGTACACGCCACCGGGATTTGTCAACGTGCTGCCGCTGCGGATTTCAAGTCTGGCATTTTCCCCGATTATAAAACCCTGCATCGTGGACGTGGCGCCGTTGATCAAGCGGACGGCGGCCAGGTCATTTGCGGTCGCTCCTGCGATTGCGAAGAGGAAGTCGTCCTCCTTTGTGAGCGAACCGCCGTCGACGGTGAGCGTGCCGTCGTCATGGCGGAACGTCCCGCCGAGATCAATTGAAAACGACCGCGTGTTGATCTGGCTGCCCAACAGCTCGACCGTTCCATCGGGGTAAATGTGGGTCGCACCGTCGACGTTGACTGTACCATTACCGCTAACGGTGAGCCGACCGCCGCCGCCGGCGCCGAAGAATTCCCCGCCGACGAACAGGTTCCCGTCCGTTGGCCCGCCGCGGTCGACCACGTCCAGGACCGAGCCTGTCCCGGACACTTCAAGCACACCTTCTGCGGTGTTGGGCGCGCCGTCGTAGCCCAGTTGGACAATCGGGCTGACTATTCGGCCTTGGCTTGTGATCGATACGCGCCCGTTCTGGCCAGCCGTAGCACCGCCGACCCGCAGACCGCTGACGCCCGTGTCGAGTTCGGAATCCGCGCCGGTGACGTTGACCACGCTCTCCAATCCACCGGAGCCTTGAACCGTCACGCCGCTACCGGACAACGGCATGCTAATTCGTCCGCCGTTAATGATGTCCAGCGCGCCCGTACCGCCGGCGCCGACGTCGAGCCTGCCCTGAAGGGTCCAAAGCGTGGGTGTGCCGACGGCGCCGTCGACCTCGACCGTGCCGTCCCCGCCGTCTACGCCCAGGCGCACCGCGCTGCTTTCGACCCGCCCGCCGTTGCGGATGTAGAGCTCCCCGATGCCGGCGGCCGAGGCGCCAATGTCGACCTTGCCGGCACGCCACAATGACGCGTTTCCACTGTCGAAATCGAAACCGGAAACGCTCATCGCGCCGCCCCCGCCGTAGCCGAGCAGCGACGTTGCGTTATCGTGAGTGACCGCCGTGGTGTCCAGCAGACCACCGCCGGTAATATTAACCGAACCGAATCCGTCGAGTCCGGCGACGAAACGCGCAGCGGCGGTGACGGTCGAGGCGGTCGTTCCGCGACGGTTGATGTTCAGCACGCCGTTGGATGCAAACAGGTTCCCTCCAGTGCCCAGTTGGATCCAGGCGGCCGTAAGGCTCCCGCCATCCTCGACGTTGACCACGCCAGGCCGCTTAACGCCCGCAAACAGGAACGCAGTGGTGAGCTGCGAGGGCGCACCGCCCGCCTCGCCGACCACGGTGAGCGTGCCCAAGGCGCCGACATAATCCTCATCACCGAGTTCGATGACCGATGCGGCGCCGGTTGTCATCTGAGCGCCGCTGGCGATGGTCAGTTCGCCGCTGGCGCGCCGCCCTAGCGATACGTGGCCCGCAACGTGCAGCGTCGCGCCGGAGCCTGTTACCGTCGCCTCGCCCGTGCTGCCGGTCTGATCGGCCACCGTGAGGTCGCCGTTGACCGTGAGGCGTCCGTTGTTGGCGTTCAATATCCCACGCCCGCTCCGCGCCACGATCATGTCGCCCTGGACAACGAGCAACTCGGACGCTTCGATCTCCAGCGTCGCGCTCGAAGCGCCGGCGCCGCTCGTACCGAAGGACAGCCCGCGCACCACCGAGGCGCCCGTACCGTGGGCCACGCTGAGTTGGCGCAGCGTCATCCGATTGGCCGGACCGACCATCTCAACCGCCCAGTCGCCGTTGCGCCCGTCGAACTGACTGCCCCACGCGGTCAGCCTCAATTCGTACAGGTCGCCGGCTGGCAGCGGGTCGGGCAGCGGTGGGTTGACGATGTCGAAGTCGATCAGTGAATCCCGGTCCAAACCCGCGCCGTCGTCGTTGTCCGCCACCGGCGCTCCGCCCGAGTCGACCAGATGCAGGATCGGATCAAATCCGAATGGGGCTCCGTAGTCGATACCGGACACTGCGCTGACGCCGCCAGCGTAACCGTAGGTGCGCAGCGAGAAGAGATCGGCGCTGGTTACGTCGCCATCGAGGTCGAAGTGGAAGCTCTGCTGCTCACTACCGTCGAAGTACGACCCGGTGACGGAAAACCATGCGTCCTGACCCGAAGCAACGCCGGCCGGAAGAACAGCGAAAACCAGAAGCCAAGCCAGGCAACACGACAAAGAGAGTCTCATCGGTAATGTTGTGGATTGCAGCATTAGCGTTTCCTCACACAGTTCGACACCGTTATTTGAGAAATGGAACTTACGATCCGCGACACTGCCTCATGTAACATATGCAGTGTTATTTTAGCTTGATATTGAGGTGTAGTCCAGCGAATTCCCATGTAATCAGTAGTATTTGACCCGTAGTTAAGGCGATTTCCCTGTCGGCGGGGGATTGCTTTGTGGGGCGATGGCGGTTTGGGGTCCGTGGTTGTTCAGGAAGTCGTAGTCCTCGTCCGGGCCGCCGAGTTCTTTCACCACCTGGGCTTTCAGATCTTCCGACAGTTCGGTCAGGCTGTTGTACAAGGCGATCGGGTGCAGCGGTTTGGTTTTGTCTTCGTCGTCGGCGGGCGGTTTGGGCGGGTGTTTGGCGGTCTGCTCGGGCAGCGCGAGCATGAACGTTTTGAGCAGGAATTCGCGACATTTGCGCGCGGTTTCACCGTCGCCTTCGAGAGCGACTTTGATGTGCTTGGTCAGGATGGACTTCATCCACTTGGCGGCCATTCTTACTGTCTGCTGGCGGTGACCTTCTACTGTGGCGGCGATTTTGCGCTGGAGGTCGGGGCGCGAATGGTTGTTGGCGATCGACCAGACCGTGCGTCGCGATACTCCGGCGCGCGCTGCGATCTCGGAATGGGACACGTCGCCGGCGGCGATTAGTTCGACGAGAAGGTCTTCATCGTAGGACATGGGATAACCTCGGGTTCTCGGTTTCAGGTTTTTGGGGAGTGCGACGACGACAACGACAACGACGTCGCGACTTCGTCGCGAATAGGTCGACTCGGGCGTCGACCGCTAAACGGGGTGTCGAGACATCAACAGTAGGATCAACGATAGTTTCGGGTTTCAGATCCTCGTTCCGCTGGAATCTGGAGCTTGAAATCTGCTCCCTTCCTCTTCCATAAACATACTTACTGGCGAATGGGGGGTGGTTTTGGTCACCCCACGGAAAACTTTTTTGTCCAGAGGAAATGTGAATCACGCAACGATCTGTGCGACAAGTCGTTGCGCAATTCGGGCGCGAGAAAGAATTTTCGATTTCGACCAACAAAATTTCTGAAAATCTTTTCACGCGCAACGACTACATAAATGTGTCAACCGAATATCACACAAGCAATCGACACTCCGTTTAGCTCATCGACGCCCGAGTCGACCTCGTCACGACGAAGTCGTGAAGCTTAAAACGCCCTCCCCCAATTGCCCATTGCCCATTCCCAATTGCCCGCCGTTGTGAACCAATTGTGAACCTCCAAATCGCGAGTCGTGCTGTTTCGATGCTAAGGTATTAGGTCAACATTCGCGGAACAACAGGCGCATTGTCCCGAGTTATTCGGTATATTACACGCCGGAGAACAAACGTTATGCCTGAAGTTGAACTGGAATTTTTCGGAGCGGCCAGGACCGTCACAGGGTCCATGCACCTTCTGCACATTGACGGGAAAACGGTCTCTATGGACTGCGGGCTCTTTCAGGGCAGGAGGAACGATGCGGCTGAGAAGAACAGGAAGTTCCCGATTCGGTCCGACCAGATCGATTCGGTCCTGTTAAGTCACGCTCACATCGACCACAGCGGTAAGATACCGGCGCTGGTGAAGCACGGTTTCACGGGCCCGATTTACGCAACGCCCGCGACGGCGGACCTGTGCGAGATAATGCTGGCGGACTCGGCCCACATCCAACAGGAAGACGCGAGATTCTGGAACGAGCGCCGCGCTCGGAGCCCCAAGGATCATATCCAACCGCTCTACGGACCCGAGGACGCCAAACAAGCCTGCCAGCAGTTCAAGCGAGTACCGTACGACAGGCCTTTCCAGTTCGCCGAGGACTCCTACGCGACGTTCATAGAGGCCGGTCACATTCTCGGATCGGCGTGCATATTCGTGGAAATCGAAGGGCCTAAACCGGTCAAACTGCTCTACACGGGCGACCTGGGACGGTTCGACGTTCCGATTCTCAGGGACCCGGCCTGTCCGCTTCCGGACGTGGATTACCTGATCACCGAAACCACTTACGCCAACCGTCGCCACCACAATCCCACGCACATGAAAGAGCAGTTGGTCCGGGTTATCGAACAGACGCGTGCGGCGGGCGGGAAGGTTGTTATCCCGTCGTTCAGCGTCGGGCGAACGCAGACGGTTGCGTACTATCTCACCCAGGCGCTGCACGAGGGAATGCTCGAGCCTCTTCCGATCTACGTCGACTCCCCGCTGTCGGTCAACGCGACGGAAGTCTTCAAGAAGCACCCGGAATGCTACGATGAGGCGGCTGCCGATTTCTGGCAGGCAAAGGGCGACATTTTCGGTAAGAAGTTCATCCAGTACATAACCGACGTCAACGACTCCAAAGCCCTGAACCATCGCGACGAGCCCTGCGTGATCATCGCGTCTTCGGGGATGTGCGAGGCCGGGCGGATAAAACACCACCTCAAAAACAACGTTGAAGACGAGGCCAACACGGTGGTCATCGTGGGCTTCATGGCGCAGAATACGCTGGGCAGGAGGATTGTCGAGCGGCGGGAGGAGTTGAAAATCTACGGGCGCATGTACCGCCTGCTCTGCCGCGTGGAAATACTGAACGGTTTCTCCGCACACGCCGACCGCGACGAACTAACCCGCGCCCTGGCGCCGCTGGCTCCGAAACTCAAAGCCGCCTTCTGCGTACACGGTGAAGGTCCGCAACCCGAGGCGATGAAGGAGATCTTCCATGAGGCCGGATGCGCCGAAGTCCACATACCCGCCCCCGGACACAAGTTCCCGCTTTCATAACCGCCCCACTGCTGAACATGACAGAATCCGCGGACATCTCGATTATCGGATGCGGTAAAGTCGGTCGAGCGATAGCACAACTCGCAACCGACGCCGGGCGGAACGTATCGGCGGTTGCGAGCAGAAACATCGATCACGCCCGCGAATTGGCGGAGCTCATCGGAAAACCTCACATCGCATGCGAAATCGATAAAGCGGCCGGTGCGGCGCCGCTGGTGCTGCTGACCGTAAGAGACGACGCTATCGAACCGTTATGCGGTGAATTGGCGCTGGGCGGGGCATTCGTCGCGGGCGGTCTGGTCGCCCATTGCTCGGGCGCGTTGGGAAGCGATATTCTCTCGGCGGCGAGGGATTCCTGCGGATCTCGAATCGCCTCCATGCATCCGCTGACTACGTTTCCGACAACAGCAGCCGCAGTTGAGAAATTCGCGGGGACATACTGCTTCTGCGAAGGCGACGCCGACGCGGTCGAAGCCCTGAAGGTTCTGGCGGTCGACATCGGCGGCAGGCCGATGGGCATAAGTTCCGAGGGCAAGGTGCTGTATCACGCTGCGGCGGTTATGGCGTGCAACTATCTGACGGCGTTGATGGACGCGGCGGTTACGCTCTGCGAAAGCGCGGGAATCGATCGCGACACGGCGATAGAAGCGCTTGGCCCGCTGTCGCGTGCGACGCTGGAAAACGTTATAAAACTCGGGCCCGCGGACGCACTTACCGGTCCGATCGCACGCCGAGACGCACAAACCGTCGCCCGCCATCTCGAGGCCCTGAACGAATGCGAACCCAACTTGCAGGCTTTCTATCGAATTGCGGGCGGATGGGCGTTACAATTATCCAAAACCAAGACCAATCACAATCCGGAAGTCGACGACATTATCGCAAACCTCCTCAATACCACTAACCAACAGGAGTAATCAAGTGGCCGCTACAATCATTGACGGTGAAGCAGTTGCAGCACAACTCAAGGAACAAGTATCCCGCGAAGCAGCCGAACTTACCGAAGCGGGAAAGACCCCGCGCCTCACGGCGGTGCAGGTAGGCGAGAACCCGGCCAGTAAAATCTACACCAACATGCAGGCCAAGCAGTGCGAATCGGTCGGTATTGAGTACGACCTGAAGAACCTGCCCGACGACATCACCCAGGACCAACTCCTGGCGGAGATCGGGGCGTTGAACAACGACCCGGCCGTCAGCGGCGTGATTCTCCAGATGCCCCTTCCCGAACAACTCGACGCCCGCTCGATCCAGACCGCCATCGCTCCGGGCAAGGATGTTGAGGGGATGGGCACAACGAACATGGGGCAACTGTTCTACGGAGGCGAGGGTTGCGCCCCGTGTACGGCGGTTGCGGCCGTCGAATTGCTGAAGTTAACGTGCGACGATCTGGCGGGTAAGGAAGTCGTTATCGTCGGTCACTCCGAGATCGTCGGCAAGCCGATTGCGATGCTGCTGCTGCAGAGCCTTCGCGAAAGCCCCACAGTCACCGTCTGCCACATCGCCACCCGCGATTTGGCGTTCCATACGAAACGTGCGGACGTATTGTTCGTAGCGGCTGGAGTGTCCCAAGCCAAATGGCGGGGAGCCCGCGCCCGCGCCAAGGCCAGCGGAGAAGACCTGGTCGTGCCGGACCTGAGCCCGCTGATTTCAGGCGACATGGTCAAGGAAGGCGCGATCGTAATCGACGTGGCGATTAACCGCATACCCAAGGGCGTGGACGAAGACGGCCAGCCCCTGAAGAACGATAAGGGACGAATCGCCATAAAGACCGTCGGTGACGTCGATTTCGAAGGCGCCAGTGAAGCAGCCTCAGCGATCACCCCCGTCCCGGGCGGTGTCGGACCGATGACAGTGGTCATGCTGCTGAAAAACACCGTCACGTGCGCCAAAGCACTGCAGTAATCAACGGTGCGAGTCTTCTAAAGAACCATGGCGCGCAAAGCAATAGCGGTTTCGTGCAGGTGCCTGACCGGTTTAGTGCTGGGTCTGGGAGCCTTTGTCAATATCGCCTGCGTCAGCGCCAAGCTCGACAGCGCAATGCGGCAGGCCGCGGAGATCAGATACGCGGACGACGAAGGCGGAGACTACTGGCAGAGCCCCAAGGAGACGATCGCGCGCGGGACGGGAGACTGCGAGGATCAGGCTATTTACCTCCACCACCTGCTTCTCAAGAAGGGCCTGCGATCCGAGGTGACGTTCGGAGTAGAGGATCTGAGCCATCTCAAGTCCGGACACGCCTGGGTCGAATACCCGATCGAGGGCGACGCCTGGGTACTGGACCCGACGAGGCGGCTGATGCGCCTTCGCAGCAATCTGAAAAAACACCAGTACTACACCGCACTGGATCAGAAGAGGATCCGACACAAGCTGATGGCGTACATGACGCGAACCGGCGCCAGCGGTCTGAATTCGCACTACGAGGCGAGTATCCGCGCGAGACTAAGACGCAAGGAATGACCTGTTGCACGCGTTTGTCCAATGGTACAATTAACTTCGTCGACGATGTACTCCTGCATCGGCGCGGCGGGCGATTATCGAAACCACAGGAGCGATTTGGATACTGAAGCCATGACAAGCCATAGAAACCGCACGTTGAAGTTCGCTCTGACGATAATGTTCATCCTGGCGATCGGGGCCAGCGCATTTTCCGCCCCGCCGAAGAACATCGCCCCGACGGCGAAAATAACCGCTACGTCTGAGTATAACTCGTCATACAAAGCCCAGTTCGTCGCCGACGGGAAGATTCCCGGCAACGGTTCGAAAGCCGATCTGGAGAAAGTCTGGGCCGTCAAAGGCGAGTTGTATCGCAACGGGGCGGAAATCACATTCCAGTGGGCCTCGGAAGTAACCGTCGCCGAGATCGTCTACTTCGGGCGCACCGCATTCGAGCCCGGCGAAAACTGGAAAGACTATGAAGTCTACCTCGATGCCGGCGGCACACCGGCGGTAAAAGGCCGACTCAAGGCCGGACACGGACCCCAGGGGATCAGACTGGCGCGTCCGACGAAGCTCAAAAAGTTCCGGATAAAGTTCAAGAGCTCCTACGGCGGGTCCAATCCGGGCGCGTCGGAGATCCAGGTGTACGCGACTAATCCGCCGGCTGGCGCGCTGGGCAAACTGGTCCCGTTCCCGGCCCAGCGGCGCGGCAGACCGGCTGTAAAATCGAGTATCCCGGAATCGCCCCAACTGGCCGCAGACCTCAAGGCCGGAAAACTCGGCTTCACCAAGCTCGTGCTTATCCAGCGCGCCGCGATTCGCTCGTCGCACGTATACACCTATCACGCCGAGGGCTTCAAGCCGGGCGGCGGGCTGTACGTGATGGACCTGGCCAAAGGCGCCGAGGGCCTGAAGAAGATCGTCGATTCACCCAAGGGCGAAATGCTCGACTGCAACGTATCCTACGGCGGAGACGAAGTCCTGTTCAGTTGGCGTAAGACCGCACTGGACACCTACCACGTATTCCGCATAAAGACCGATGGGACCGGCCTGACCCAAGTCACCAAGGGCAAGACCAACAACATGAACGCCTGCTGGTTGCCCGACGGAGGGATCGCCCTGCTGTCCGACATTAAACCGGCATTCGCGTACTGCTGGAACACGACCTCGCCGATCCTCTACCGCTGCGACGCCAACGGAAAGAACATGGTTCGCCTCTCGTCGAACTACCTGAACGACTTCACTCCCTCGGTAATGCCTGACGGGCGAATCATCTACTCGCGTTGGGAATACGTCGATCGCCCGGCTATCCCGATCCAGAGCCTCTGGACGATCAACCAGGACGGAACGAACGTCGCCGGGTTCTTCGGTAATCGCGTGCTCAGTCCGGCTACTTTCATGGAGGCCCGCGAAATACCCGGAACAAACAAGGTCCTCTGCGTGCTGACTGCACACAACGGCCCCTGTCGCGGCGCGATCGGGATCATCGATCCGTCAATAGGCGCAAACGCACAGGAAGCCATAACCAACCTGACCCCGGAGATAAACATCGGCCTGGTCGACAAAGGCTCGGGCAACCACATTCGCGGACCGTACGAAAGCCCCTTCCCGATCGACGACAAGTACTTCCTGCTCAGCCGCGGCGGCACGATCCAACTGCGGGACTACAAGTCAACCGCACAAGTCACGATTCTGACGGCGCCGGGCCCGCTTGGATATTACACCGCCCAGCCGATCCGCGCTACGAAGCGCCCCAAGGTTAGACCTTCGACCCTCAGGCCCGGAGCTGAAAACTGGGGCGTCCTGACACTGCAGGACGTGTACAACGGTCTCGAACCGCATGTCAAACGCGGCGAGATCAAGCAAATCGCCGTAGTCCAGGAGATCGAAAAATCGGTTCGCGCCGAAGTCAGCCGCCGAGCGTTCGGCTTCCAGTTCCCGGTAGTCTCGTGCGGGGCGACTTACGCTCCCAAACGCATCTGGGGATACGCCAAGGTCGAATCTGACGGATCGGCGTCTTTCAAGGCGCCCGCGGGCCTGCCGATCTACTTCATGGCGTTGGACAAAGAGGGTCGAGCATTGCAGCGCATGAGAAGCTTCACGCACCTGATGCCCGGCGAACGGCAGGGCTGCGTCGGCTGCCACGCCGACAGGAACTACGCCACCCCGCCGGTCACCACGAAACGCCCGATCGCAGCGGTGCGGGCGCCTCAGGAACTCGACAAGCCCGAGTGGGGCGTAACGGGATTCAGCTTCGCACGCATCGTGCAACCCGTGTTCGACAAGCACTGCATCAAATGCCACAACCCCAGGAAATACTGCGGGAAGATCGATCTCAGCGGCGACAAGACCGACTTCTTCAACGTCGCCTACGAATACCTCGCCCGCCAGGGCCGCCCGGGGCAGAACCCCTACACCAAGTGGATACCGACGTACAACGGCCAGGAAGCCAACATCCTGCACGTGACGCCGAAATACTGGGGCTCGCCAGCCAGCAAACTGGCCGAAAACATCCGCACGGGACACCCCGACAAAGACGGCAAGCCGCGCGTTGACGTCTCGGCGCTCGAGAAACGCAGAGTGTTCGCATGGATCGACCTGAACGTGCCCTACTACGGAACATCCTCGTCGAATCACTACAACCTGAGGGGCTGCAGGCAGATGGTCCCGAAGGATCTGAACAATGTGCTCGCCGGAGTATCCAAACGCAGATGCGCCTCCTGCCACAAGGGCAACAAGATCCCCCGCAAGCCCTACATCCGCATATCGAACGTCGAGAACAGCGAGTTCCTGCTTGCCCCGCTTGCGAAATCAGCCGGCGGGACAGAGAAATGCGGCAAGGCGATATTCGCCGACAAGGACGACCCAGACTACAAAGCCATCCTCAAGACCTTCGATCCGGTCATCAAGATGTACACCGATCAGCCCCGAATGGACATGCCCGGCGCCAAACTCCCGGTGTGCCCCTCGCCGGGCAAATAGAACGATATGCCGCACGAAATCGAGGCAAAATTCAAAGTATCGGACTTCCGTGCGATCCGCAGGCGATTGGTCGGGCTCGGGGCGGTTTATCTCGGGACGGACCTGCAGACCGACGTTTACTACGACACGCCCGACCGCGGCCTGTTGGGGGAAGATAAGGGCCTGCGCATCCGCCGCACGCGCCGCCTTCGCAGCCCATCAGCGGCTGACAGGGACGCAATTCACAGCGACACCAGAGCGTTGCTTACCTACAAGGGCCCGTCCGGCGCGAACGATCGCGCAAAAATCCGCCGTGAAATCCAAACCCGCGTCGATTCACCGCAAGCCCTGGACGAGATTCTCACCGCACTGGGTCTAACGCCTACGCTCACGATTCAGAAGAAACGAATCGGATATCGCCTGGGCTCATGCACGGTGGAGTTGGATGAACTGCCCATAATCGGACGATTCGTTGAGATAGAGGCTCCGACCACCCAAAGAATCGAAGCGGTCGGTAGAGAGCTGAGAATCAAGGCCGAACCGTCCACCGACCACTACATAACGCTGCTGTCCAGGGCCTGCGGGCACGTCTCGGACACGTGCCTGGAAATCACATTCGACAACTGCACCGACTGCAAATCCGCTTGAAAACGCCTGCTAATTCGTAATTTCACAGGCGATTGCGTACAATTAAATAGAATTAAGCGGAGTCAAAACCATGTCACAGAACATCCTTGCACCGATCGATTTCTCAGATGTCACAGACGCCGTAATCGCCAAAGCCGCACAACTCGCCAAGGCCATGGACGCCAAGATATGGTTGATCCACGCAGCCGTTCCGGAACCGGATTTTGTCGGTTATGAAGTCGGACCGGAATACATCCGCGACAGCGCCGCCAGGCATCTCCGTGAGGAACACCGGACGCTGGGAGAATACCAGGAGAAACTCCGCGCCGAAGGTGCGGATGTCACAGCGATGCTCGTTCCGGGAGAAGCAGTGGCGAAGATCCTTCAGGAGGCCGACCGCCTGAAAGCCGATTGGATAGTGCTGGGCTCGCACGGACACGGGGCGTTGTACAACCTGCTGGCCGGAAGCGTTTGCCAGGGCGTCCTCCGGAAAACCGGATGCCCGGTGGTGATCGTTCCAAGCCGCCCGGACTAATCGAGAAACGCCAGAAACTCCTCTGGATCCACGTTCATCGCAATCGCCAGCGCTTTGGCGATTTCGGGGGTGGGCTTCTTGAAACCGACCTCGATGTAGGCGATCAAGCCGCTTGAACAACTGGGCACGAGTTGTGAGAGTGCTTGCGGCGTGAGTCCGGCCCGCATTCGGGCCTGCTTGACGGCCTGGGCGATATTGGCGGCCGGAGCGTCGGATGTTTCGCTCTTGACGGGCTCGGGAGCAAGCTGCCTGGCCACCGCCGAGATCTCATCTTCGCTGGTATCGCCGTCTTCAACATCCCGGGCGTCTTCGGTATCATCGCCTGGAGCGTCGGTGTCCGCTTCGTCTCCGCTGGAGTCGGCGTCTCCGAACAGATCTCTCAGGAGGTTCTTTCCCGAGGTGAATATATGACTGGTGTCGCCGCGATGGGCTTTGGGTTCGGGTTTCGACAGGTCCGATTCAACCGCTTCCCAGATAGCCTCCTCGAGTTCCGGGGTGGGCCTCTCCTTGCCGCGTTCGATCCACGCTATGGTGTACGGATACGCCCCGATCATTTCAGCCAGCTGCTCCTGGCTGATACCCTTGGCTTCGCGGGCTCGCTTTATTTTCTCGCCAATATGCGCCGGGGGCGCGAGTTTGGGTTTCCTCTTGCCCTTGCCCTTACCGGACCCGGCCGTTTTTGATTTCGCCTCGGCGACTTTTCCCGGAGCGACCTCGGTGAGATACTCGCCCAGCACCTTGACGATGGCGTTAAGCACTCTTCGCTGCGGACGATTCTTGCCCAGCTCAAACGACGAGACGGTCCGCCCGCAGCAATCGGCCAGCGCGGCCAGTTGCTGCTGGGTGAGCCCCATCGCCTTGCGAGCCCTTCGAACGTCCGAACCGCTGTATATCTGCGGGTCAGTCTTTGGTTTATTCAGCATTAGCGCAAAAAGCTCCGATGGGTCCAGACCAAGGACCCCCGCCAGTTTCTGCAGTTGCTCGCGATCGCCCCGAATCTCACCCAACTCGATCTTCTCGATGGTGGTCTCGAAGCAACCGGACTGCTCGGCCAGTTGTTCGTATGTAAGTCCGCTGGCTTGGCGGGCTTCTCGTATGACCTGCCCAACATCTTTCGCCTCGTTGGAGTCGCCTGTAGATTTGTTGGCCATGATTATCTCTTCGATCGAGAAGACGTGTAATTCAGTAGGTCACTTTGTCGCCGGGATGGTCGTATCTGGTTTCCTTTGCTGGGAATACCTGCTGACAAGTCACGCCACTCAAATGATGCCGCAACCGCAGCGTCCCTTGGGATTCGGTCGAATCCACGTAAGGGTATCCTACCGCAAACCGAATGCGATGGCAAGGGCGATTATTCCTGTAAAAATCCATCTACCGGCCGCGTCAGATTCGTTACGCGCCCCGGATCATATCCCTGGGTGAACTCGCTTTAGCACTACAATTTGCGGCATCCGGGGTTTGGGGCTCCCGTCGGCCCGTTATTTCCGTTTTTCTCAGAACCATCGGCCCGACCGGGACGTAGAACCTTCACGACAACGGTAGTTTATATCCAGACAGCCCGGCGCGGACCAGCATCTGCAGCGGGCAACCGTCAGTTGCCGACAGCTTACTTGCTTTCCGCAGGAGTTCCATATGGCTCATGACACACTAACCGAATCGGTCGCAGCCCAGACCGGGCGTGCGAGCCTGTATATTCTCGCGATCCTCTTCGGAGGGGTCCTCGTGGTCAACGCCTACATAGCCGACTGGTTATTCCAGGACGAGTTCTACGGTTCGACATTGGCGTTGATCGGGGCGATACTGCTGGGCCTGCCGATCGTAATCCACGCCATGAAGCATCTCCTGAAAGGTCAGATGCACATGGACGAACTGGTGGCGTTGGCGATAGTGGCGGCTATTGCGGGAGGGAACTACAAGTCAGCGGGTGTGGTCGCGTTCTTCCTGCTGCTGGCCAATCTGATAGAAACACGCACCGCCCTGGGCGCCAAAGCCAGTATCGAATCGCTCATTCGACTGGCTCCGACCAAGGCCCACCGACTCACCAGCGACGGACAGGAGGAACTTGTCGAACCGCGCAGCCTTCGCACGGGCGACCTGATTAGAATCCGTCCGGGCGACAATATTCCCGCGGACGGCGAGATAATCTCGGGCCAATCGTCAGTCAACCAAGCCAACGTCACCGGAGAATCGCTGCCGGTGGACAAAGCCGAAGGCGACGAAGTTTTCTCGGGCACCGCAAATGTCTCAGGCTCCATCGACGTGCGAGTAACGCGCGCCGGAGCCGACACCACTCTGGGCAAAGTTCGCAAGCTTATCATGGAAGCCCAGAAGACCCGAATCCCGATGATGCGAATGATCGACTGCTACGCCGGATGGTACACCCCCACTATCCTGATGCTGGCCGGGGCGGTGCTCTTTTTCACGCAGGACATGAACCGATCGATCGCAATGCTGGTGGTCGCGTGTCCCTGTGCGATTGTCCTGGCGGTGCCTACGGCGATGGTTGCGGCGCTGTCGTGTGCGGCGCGCCTGGGCATTCTGGTGAAGGACGTGTCGAACATAGAAGCCGCCAAAGACATCACCGCATTCGTCTTCGACAAAACCGGCACGCTGACAACCGGAGAGCTCAGCGTTACTCGAATGATGCCCGCCCCTGACGTTGACGGAGCGGTCCTGCTGGCGGCGGCTGCGGCGGCTGAACATCGCTCCAAACACCCCGTAGCCAAAGCCATTATCGAAGTGGCCCGCAAGGCGAACATCACACCGGCCGAACCAACCGAATTCAGCGAATCGGCGGGACTCGGCGTGAAAGCGAAAATCGACGGGAAGTGGATTCTCGTCGGAAGGAAGGCCTGGCTGGTCGAGCAGGGAATCGATGTTTCCTCGCTGTCCGGTGAAGAATACGCCGAGCCCGAAGGCCTGAGTACGCTTTTTGTCGCCTCGGGTCAGCAGTTGCTCGGATGGATCGGGCTGGAGGACCGCACCAGGAAAGAGGCCCGCGAGGCGGTCGACGACCTGCAGACCCTGGGAATCAGGGAAGTGGTAATGGTGACCGGAGACCGCTGGTCGGTTGCCCGGAGAGTCGCTCGCGAAATGGGCTGCACCGAAGTACAAGCCGAAGCCATGCCTTCAGACAAACTCGCGCTGGTCGACTCGCTCAAAAGCCAAGGCCGCCGCGTCGCGGTCGCCGGTGACGGAGTGAACGATGCGCCAGCACTCGCCGCAGGCGACCTGTCCATAGCAATGGGCGCCGCCGGAAGCGACGTAGCCATTAACTCGGCAAGCATCGTGCTCATGAACAATAATCTCGACCGCCTGGGATTCCTGATCCGCCTAAGCCGCAAAACCACCAATGTGATCCATCAGTCGCTGATATTCGGCGTGGGATTCGTCGTGGTGTTCATGATCCTGGCGGGAATGGGATTCCTGCACGCGATAGTCGGAGCGTTGCTGCATCTGCTGGCGGCGGCGTTTGTAATACTGAACTCCGCACGCCTGGTGCGTTTCGGTGAGGAATTGCAAACCGCCGAACCGCGGGAAACCGCCCCGCCTCAGGTCAAGCTTGAGCCCGTAGTCGCGACTTAATCGATAACCGCAAACCTTCGGAACTGAAATGACGACGCGTACGCGGCAAAATCAGAATCGCAAACACGCATGCCAGCAAAGCGGCGGCGCCGGAGGCGCGTACGGCCAGACCGTGGACATCTTCAATCAATCCGGGATTCCAGACGCCCGAGGCGACGGCGGCGCAAATTCCGAGCCCCGCAACGTCAATCACCAGCACAAACCAGTAGGTCCATCGCACTCCCCTACCGAAGAAACCCCAGAGAATCCATCCGGCCGCAGCAACCGCCAGGAGCGCCCCGGATGTCGTCAGCCCGCCGGGCGTGTGATAATTCGAAATGGACAGCATGACTGCTCCGGCGATTCCGCAGGCGACGGATCCGGCCCGACCGCTCCAGGCCAGCACGCCGACCAACGCGGGCATGGACGCCGAACCGCCCTGGGTCTCCAGCGGGCGAGTCTGGAACATCCCGATACCCACCGCCAGCACCGCGCCGCTGTACAAAACACAGTAACCAAGCGCAGTGAAAAAATACGCGCCGGGTATGGTCTTGTTGAGCGTTATCGCATCGAGCATATAAAACGCTGTCAGGTTCGGCAGGATCGCGCCGAGAACCTTCGCAATGAAGACATTCTCCGTATCCGGTCCGAAGAACGATCGATACATGGAGCCCAGAAAGAAGATCCCAAAACAGACCAGCAGCGTCATCACCTGCCCGAATCTGGTGCTGGCGGCCACCGCGATGGCCGCAAAAACCACCACCGCCATCAGCATCAAAGCCATCGCAACCAACAATTGCCCCGAAATGTCCTGACCGAAGCTGACGATCACCCACTTCTTGCCCACGAATGCGATCACCGCCATGCTCACCGACAGCAATGCGGTGAGAGCCCATATGCTCGCCGACGTGAACGTCCAGTTAAACATCAGATTGCCGATCAGCGCGATCTTCACCGCCAGCGCCAGCGCCACCAGCCCCAGCACGATCACCGGCCAGTCAAACGGATGGCGGACGCTGGGCATCACTCCGTGGCGAACAGTCATCAGGAAAACCAGTCCGCACAGATAGTACGCCAGCACAACCGCAGCGGCGACTCCAATGAACTTCCCCAGAACAAACGTCGCCCGCGTAACGGGTTTGGCGATCACGGTAAGGGCGGTCTTGTCGTCGATCTCTCGCCCGAGTGCGGCTGCGGCGCTGAAAGCAGCCACAAGCAAACCGGTGACCATCAGCGTACTCAAGCCGATGCTCTCCATCATCTTCTGGTCGCTGGCTCCGCTGTCGGAACTCGCCGTCCAACCCGACAGGGGCAAGTTCGTCACGAGCAGAGCAAACGTAACGACAATCAGCACGCCGTATATCGGCTGACGAATAGTTTGAAGGAATGTTGTCCGGCCTATGGCCCAAAGTCTGGTCATATCGACTCGTTCTCCGTAAGCGGTCGGAACCGCTTAAGGTGTAATACGACTCGGAGCGACAATAGTTTCGCCCGCGAGTCGAGAATTGTAGACCCATGCGCCCTCGGGAGCAAGCATCCCGCACGGGCCGGGGAGAAATGCAACAAATGATAGCTCAGAGACGTGGAAGAAACGTGGCGGGTGCGGGACTGGTTCTGCAACTCGCCTTCACTGCGGTAATGCTTGCGATTTGGCTTATTACAGGGTCGCAGGCCGCCATGACCGCCGTCTTGCTGCTCACCGGCGGAGCAGCGTTGTGGTTGGTGGTTCTTCTGTTGTTCTACACGCGCCAATTGGAACGCAGAGAAGCTGTGGAACTGGAGGAGATAGCGTCAGACTCGAGCATCTTCCAGAGCGACGACAACTCGCAAACCCAACCGATGGCGACCAGGCTCGCCTTAGTCGAACGCTGGATCATACCGATCTTCACGCTGCTGTGGGCCGGATGGCATGGGTGTATGGCGGTGGTCGCCTGGGGAGTGATCGAACCTGAATCGCAGATCAAAACCGAATACTCCAGCCAGGGAACCCTGTTCGCAATCCTGATCGGGTTCCTGGCGTTCCTGTTCAGTCGCTACTCTACGGGAATGGGCACCCAGAGGCAGTGGAGACCACTCCGCGCCACCGGCGGATACATGCTCGGAGGAGCCCTAATGGTAGCCGGCGCCGGCGCGGGCCTTCTGGGAGCATGGCAGGGTTACCCCGAATTGGATTACTGGATCGCAATGGTCGGGGCCACAATGATGATGGTCCTGGCGGTCGAGCTGGTGATCAACTTCGTGTTGGACATGTTCCGACCGCGCCTGCCCGGGCAGGAACCGCGACTGAGCTTCGATTCCCGCCTGCTGAACCTGCTGGCCGAACCGGATCGCGTGGGCCATTCGCTGGCCGATGCGGTTAACTACCAGTTCGGATTCGAGGTCTCCAGGACATGGTTCTATCGCCTGCTTGTCAAATCGTTCATACCGCTGGCGGTCCTAGGAATGGCCGTCCTGATCGCGATCAGCTCGATAGTAATCGTCAACGAAGGCCAGGAACACATCATCAGCCGCTTCGGACGCCCCGACCCCGCCCGGTCGCTGAAGGAACCGGGAATATACTTCAAGCTCCCCTGGCCGGTGGAAACATCTCGAACGTTCGACACCGGACGCCTGTATGAATTCCAGCTGGGCGCCGGGCACGACCAAGAGCCCGAAATCATCGAAACCGGGACCTTTGAAGGACGGGAAATGGCGTTGTGGACCGAAGAACACGGCGAGCACGAGGAGCAGGATTTCCTGCTGGCGGTCCCGCCCAGAAAGAACAGCAAGCATAACGCCGCAGACGTAAGCATAATCAAATTGGGCGCCTCGGTGCAGTACCGCATCACCGACGCTTACAAGTTCGGCTATACGTATAGCGACGCGTCCGGCATGATCGAGGCCCTGTCCAGCCGCGAAATGGTGCGTTACTGCTCGTCGGCGACTCTCGACACGCCGATCCCCGGAGACGCCAAAGATCGCCCCGAAGCCCTGATGACTTACGGACGCGGCCCGGCGGCCGACCGACTGAAAATACTGATCGACAAGGCAATCAAGGATTTGGATCTTGGCGTCAAGATCGTCAGCGTGTCGTTCGTGATAGTCCACCCGCCGGTCGAAGCGGCAGAGAGCTTCGAGAAGGTAATCGAAGCCCGCCTCAGACAGCACCAGCAGCGATTCCAGGCCCAGGCCCAGGCGGTAACAACGCTGTCGGGCGTGGCGGGCAACCGCCCCAGCGCCCTGAGGCTGGCCCTGGCGATATCGATCTCCGACAAGCTCGACTCCCTGCCGTCTCCAGCCGACGAGCCCGAACAATTCAACCGGGCGATCGATGAACACATACGCGTAGCAAAGAGACAGACCGCAGAACTCGAAAAAGAAATCCAGCAGGACGCCTCCCGGGGCAGAATCGCCCCACAAGCCGGCGATGCCGGAGATTCGTTGCAGGCCCTTCTCAGTGACCACCAGACACATACCAAAAACCTCGAGCGGCTAAAAAACGACAAAGCGGCAAAGCTGCTGGAAACTCTTAGAGCCGACGCCGAAAACCGCGCCGACGATCGTCTGGCGAAACTCAAGACGGGCAGCGCGTCGGTCATGATCGCCCAAGCGTCGGCCCAGCGCTGGCGACAAGAGTTGTCCGAACGCGGAAAGGCCGAATCCTTCGCCCGTCAGACATTGCTGTACGAAGCGGCCCCGCAGGTCTACATGCTCGACCGATGGCTTGACGCATGGGACCAAATTCTGGACGGAAGGCACAAGCGCGTAATTGGCCTGGATCCCAACAGAATCGAGCACTGGCTCAAATGGGAAGGACAGTCCGGCGTGCTGCCCGGGGTGTTCGGCAACGACGCAAATGGCGCCGGACAATAACAAATACACGCAAGAAATCGTTAACAGATAGCAAGGAACGTTAAAATGAAGAGCAAAACGAGCCTGATAATCCTGGCCGTTGCAGTCCTGATCATACTGGCTGTAAGTACGGTCGGCTTTACCGTCTCATCGACAGAACTGGTGCTTGTCCAGACGTTTGGACAAACATCCAGAATACTCGACGGAGCCAACGGCGATGCCGGACTGCACTTCAAGTGGATATTCCCCATAGAAAAACTGGTGCGATACGATAACCGCATCGACATGTTCGAGGATGTCTACAAGGAGCTGGGGACCTCCGACCGTCAGAAAGTTCAGCTCACGATGTACTGCGCATGGCGGGTCAGCAAGCCCGAAAAGTTCCTCAAGGAGATCAAGACCATCGAGGCCGCACGCGGACGAATCCGTAAGCGCCTCCAGGCCACACAGGGTGACATAATACAAAGGCACGCGATGCGGGAACTGGTGAATACCGATCCTGCGGAAATGAAACTCGCCGAGATCGAAGACGAAGTGCTCGCCAAACTCCGGGAAGTCCAGGATGAACTCGGCGTCGAGATTATCACCGTGGGCGTAAAGGCTCTGGGGCTCGCCCAGAAAACCTCCAAAGTAGTTATTGAGGCAATGCAGGCCGAACGCAATGAGGAAATCAAGAAGCTCGAGTCAACGGGCCGGGCCGCCGCGGCCACCATCATAGCGCGGGCAAAAAACGCCAGTGATCAGATAGTCGCCTTCGCAGGACGAAAGGCCGAAGAAATACGCACCGCAGGGCACCGTGAGGCGGCGAAATACTACAGCAAGTATAAAGATCAAGCGAGATTCGGCATGTTCCTGCGATATCTTGACACGCTGAAAGCCGGACTCGGACAGAACGCCACCATCTGGCTGGACGGTACGAAAATACCCGGCGTCAAGTTCCTCTGGAAAGGACCTTCCCTGCCCGAAGGTCCGATCGTTCCAACGACGAAGAAACCACAGATCAGGCCCCGGAGCTAATCCAACCCGCCGAACACCGGTAAACAGTTATGGAAATGAATAACGAAAACCAACAATCCGACGGCGACCTGCAAGTCGACCAGATGGACCCCGCCCAGCAACAACTTGCCAAGGCCCTGCGGTCCAGCTTTCGCCTGCTGTCGTTCCTGATGATCCTGGTCCTCATCCTGTTCTCCGTCAGCGAAGTAACGAGCATTGGTCCCAACGAAGTGGGGATCGTATATCGCTTCGGCAAGATACAGGATGAAGTCGTCGAGGAAGGGCTTGCGTACGCGTGGCCTTTCATGATCGGCCGGGTCGAAAAGGTTGACACCTCACAGAGGGAGATCGAGATCAACGATTTCTGGGTGTACGAAACGGCCGAGGACCGCACCAAACCGTTGATAGACCGCACCGTCTCGTCCGAAGGCTTGCGCCCCGGATACGACGGGGCGCTGCTTACAGGCGACCAGAGCCTCTATCACGTCCGCCTCAGGTGCGGGTATCAGATCCGGTCGGGTGACGATCAACTGACCGAAGGCGTCCACCCCGCCATTCAATACAAACTCAACGTGACCGACGCGCCGGAGATGATACGCTCGGCCATCTGCAGCGCAGCAATACGGGCCGCCGCCCACAGGACCGTCGACGACATATACTCCAACAGGGGCGACTTCGCCATAGAAATAAAGAACTCCGCCCAGAAACGCCTCGACACCATGCTGTCCGGTATGAGAATCGTGAATATATCGGTCACCGAGGCCTCCTGGCCGCTGCAGACTCTTGGCGATTTCGCCGCCGCTGACGCCGCCAGAAGTAGAAAGAAGAAGGTCATCAGCGACGCCAAAGGCCTGGCCGCCGAAATCCTCCGACTGGTCGCCGGAAGAACGTACGAACACCTCGTCGGCGATCCGATCGAACGAAAAGACCAGGACCCCGACGACAAGAACCCGTACGATCTGATCGGCCAATACGCCAAGGCCAGAACTCGCGGGGACAACAAAGAGTCAAAGGATAAGCTGGCCGAGATCGACAAAGTGCTGTCCAACACGGATGGCGCCGCACACGACCTCATCGAAAAAGCAAGAACAGAGAGCAAAGAATTCATCGAAAACACAAAGAGGCGCGCCACGCGATTTACCGAACTCCTGCCCAAGTACAACGAAAACCCCGAATTCATGCTGGCGGCCGAATGGACGAAAGTGCTGTCGGAGATTTTCGCCTCACCGACCGTCGAAGTTGTCGTCGTCGGAGCGGGCAATCGAAAGATCAATATCCAGACGAAACAGGATCCCGCCACCATCGCCAGAATCGTGCGTGAACTAGCCAAACTCAAGGACCCGCACGTATCCGGCGGCGGCGACGAATAAACACGACCGACGAATCGAGAACAGAAAAGTGGCTAAGGAAGATACATCTGTAGTCCGCACAGCCAAACTCACGAAGGTGTTCAGGGATTTCTGGCTGCGTGAGAAAGTGACCGCCGTATGCGATCTGGACCTCGAAATCGGAACGCGGGAAGTATTCGGCCTGCTGGGTCCGAACGGGTCGGGCAAGAGCACTACGCTGAAGATGATTCTCGGGCTGATGTTCCCGTCGCGAGGGCGAATATCGGTGTTCGGGCGACGCCCCACCGACGTGCGCACCAAGGCGAGGATCGGTTTCCTCCCGGAAGAATCGCATCTCTATCCGTTCCTAAGCGCCTGGGAAACTCTCGACTTTTACGGTCAGTTGTTCCGTCAACCGCGACGCCAGAGACATCATCGAATAGAGATGCTGCTTGAGATGGTCGGGCTGGCCAGTGTGGCCTACCGGCGGGTGGGCGAATACTCAAAGGGTATGCAAAGGCGAATAGGGTTGGCCCAGGCGTTGATAAACGACCCCGACCTGCTGATACTCGACGAACCGACAAGCGGTCTGGACCCGATCGGAACCAAGCAATTCAAGGACCTTATCCGCACGCTGGCGATGCGGGGCAAAACCGTGCTGTTGTCCAGCCACCTGCTTGGCGACGTCGAGGACGTCTGCGACAGAATCTGCGTACTCTACGGAGGGCGTCAGAGGAGGGAGGGCGAGGTTTCACAACTCCTGGCTCACCAGGACCGAACGCAGATAACCACCGACAAACTCGACGACGAGACCATCGGACGAATAAGGTCGCTGATAGAAACCGACGGGCGAGAGGTGCTCGACGTAACTTCACCCCGAGACAAGCTCGAATCGCTGTTCCTGGACATTGTCAGCGAAGCCCAGGCCCAGCAACTCGACACTGGTGGAGCAATCGCCGGCGGGCAGGTCGCACAGTTCCTCCGGTCGTCTGAGGAACCGGAACCTCAAGGCCGCGAAATGATCGAGCAACTGGTGACCGGCGCGGCGGCCGACGAGGCTCAAGCCCACGCCGAACAGACGCCCCCAGCCGACCAGCCGGAATCCGTTGACGCGCCTCCGGTTAGCGAAACAGTGCTCGATGAACTGCTGTCGGCGGCCCGGGGTGACGATTCCGACTCCGAAGGACCCGACGAGACGGACGCAGCAACCCTTACCCCCCCGCCCGATGAACTGACGCCCCCGCCGCAAGCGGACCGCAGCGTTATCGACGATCTGATCGCGCCCTCGCAATCCGACGATGAAGGACCACAGTAGATGCGCGGTATCTGGTCAATCGCAAAGCACACCTTCGCCCAGTGCGTAAGAATGAAGCTGGCGGCGGCGTTCATAGTGCTGCTGGCGGTTGCACTGCTCGCACTACCGGCGCAGATGACCGGTGACGGAACGCTGGCCGGGCAAATCCGTGCTTTCCTGGCGTACGGAACGGGAATCGCACTGGGACTGCTGAGCATAATGACCATCTTCGTTGGCGCATCGATGGTATCCAACGACATTCGCACCAAGCAGATCTTCACGGTGGCGGTCAAGCCCCTGGCCAGATGGCAGTACTTGTTGGGACGCTGGGTCGGTCTGGTGTTGTTCGACACGATGTTGCTGTTTCTGGCGTGTGCGGCGATTTACGCGACGGCTGAGCACCTGCGAACCAAAGAAACCACCAGTCTCGGACGCGTGTCAGTCTCTGATCGCCGCGCCGTGGAAACCGAAGTATTCGCCGCACGACGACAGATAAAACCCGATCCGCTTCCGCTGGAGACGGTGCTGTCCCGGCGCGTAGAACAACTCAAGACCTCCGGGCAATACCAATCCGCCCTGGAAGGATGGATGACCCGGGCCAACGGAGATGAAAGGCAAGCCGAACGGATGCTGCTAAGCCAGCTCCAACGTCAAATCGGAGGCAAACTGCAATCCATAGCATCGAACGGGACCATGGACTGGACCTTCTCAAACGTGAATGTCGCCGGACACGAGATCCATGAAAAAGCCCACGTTGTGACACCGCTCGACAAGGCCGGGTTCTTACAGCTCCGTATGCCCGAGTCCTTCGCATGCCGTCTGTGGATGAACGGACCTGTCAGGGTCAACGGTCTGGACGCCCGAGTAGCCGCCACCGACGGACACAGAGTGGTTGTGGGCTTTGCGAAAACCGGCAACTGGCGGCAGCGCGTGTCTGGTCTCGTCGCAGGGGACACCGTCGACATTCTGGTCGAACCGATTCTGCAGATAGCGTACAAACTCACCCCAACCGATCACAAGGCCCTGCCCAACGGTAAGTTCCAGGGAATGTGGCAGGTTACCGATGGTACGGGCCCGGGTCTCAGGTGGTCGTGGCTTCCGGATGTTAAGCAGCAGAGAACCACCGTGTCGACGTCGTCCAGGATGGTGGGCGAGGACGGAAGGCTCGTATTCTCCATTCATAACGCCTCCCCAACGAGCGCGGAAGTTCTCCATCGGGACGTCACGCTGCTGTATAACGTGGGCGCCTTCGAGAGTAATTTCGTCCGCGCTTCGGCGCTAATGCTATGCCAGCTAGCCTACCTGGCGGCGGTGAGCATCTTCGCCGGAAGCTTCGTTTCGTTCCCCGTCGCGTGCCTTCTGTGCTTCACACTCGTCCCGTTTTCGCTGGCGAGAACATTCCTGACCGAGGCCGTTAGCTTATCGCTTAGCGGTGAGACCGACGTGATGACGCTGCTTGCCCATCACGTTTTCAAACCAATCAACATGCTCCTTCCGGATTTCGCACGAACGATGCCCGGAGACCGCCTGGTTGAAGGAATGGACATCTCGTGGGCGTTTGTCGGCGACACAGCGATGGCCGATGTGCTGATAAGGGCCGGTGTCACGCTGCTGCTGGCGTGCCTTGTTTTTCACCGACGCGAACTGGCCCGCGTACAGGTCTGAGGTCTGAGACGATATGGCTGAATTGCGTCCTAAAACTTTGCAGGTTGTGTGGCTGATCATAGCCGCCGTGCTGTTCGGCGGGGCTTCGCTGCTCCACAAACCGATCGACCGACTCAGCCGACAGTACGAACTCATCCCGGCGGGCAACGCGTCCCTGGCCAAACACCCGGAACTGGCGTTGCTCAAAGTGGCGCCGGGCGGGCTGCGATCGCTTATGATCAACTACTTATGGATGCGATCGCAAAGTCTCCATCGCGAGGGGCGACATTTCGACGCGATGCAGCTGGCCGAACTGATCTGTACGCTACAACCGCAATTTCCGGGGGTATGGCAGTTCCAGTCGTGGCAGCTGGCGTGGAATATCTCGGCAGCCGCACACACGCCGCAGGAGCGTTGGCATTGGGTTAAAAGGGGAATCGACTTGCTGCGCGATCGGGGCATTGCGATGAACCCCAATGCGCTACTCCTCTACAAACAGCTGAGTTGGACGTTCATCTCCAAGATGGGCGACAACACCGACGATATGCACCAGTACTACAAAGCCAAGTGGGCCCAGGATATGCAACATCTGCTGGGAGCCCCTCCGCCCGAGAAGACCGAAGGAATACTCGCCGCTTTCAAAACAATCGCAGACGCCCCGATAAACAGGGACGCCTACGACACCAGAGACTCTGCAACACCGATCCAGAATAATGAAAGACGGAAGTTTCTGCGTAATAACCCAAAGATAGCAGCCTTGGCGGACGACCTGTCCAAAGTAGGCCTGAAGCTGGATGCGTCCCTTCTGAAAGCTTACAACTTCTGCACGCGAAGCGATACAGTGAACCTGACTCGGAGCGAATCGGTGGATTACCGCGATCATCGCCTGCGCCGGGCCGTCGAGGCAATCAAAGACCCCGCCGAAAAAGCCGCACAATTGGCGGAACTCGACCGCCGGGCAGAATGGGCCAAGGTGATAAACAACCCCGATCACAGCGAAGCAATGGACCAGGCGCTGGCGTTTGTGCGGGCACAGATACTCTGGAACGTTCACAAGATGGATCCGGAATATATGTACAAACTGATGCGTAAATTCGGACCGATCGATTGGCGCCTGGCATGGAGCCACGGACTCTACTGGTCGGCGTATGGAGTGGAACACTGCAAAGACGTATCCAGGAAACACATCGACTGGCTCAATACGGATCGAACGCTGCTGACATGCCTGAAGAAGCTGGCTTGGCAGGGAAAACTAATCTACCGAGCCGCACCGGAAAACCTGCAATCTGAAGAACTCATCCCAAATGTCCACTTTCGATCCGACTGGCGGTTCATAGAATCGACACACCTGGAATACACGCGACTGGGAACCGAGCACGCCAGGATCAGAAAGGAAGCGTTCGAAAAGAACCCGCTCGACGCCGGGCACGTGAACTTTCTGGGCAACGCAGTATCAGCTCTGTATGTCAGGGGGCGCCGCCCCGAGGCGAAGAAGTACTTCGACTGGGTCCGCAAGCACTACAAGAAGACCGACGACAGAATATGGGGCTCCGATAATGTCGACGCCTTCGTAATCGCCAGCCTTACCGCCCAGGAGAATCTCATACCAAGAGTAGCGCTCGCCCAGCTCACGGCCGCTCTGCAAACAGCTATGGTCTGGGTCGCCAGAGGCGACGACACCGCATCTGACGGGCACATCAGCTACGCCAAGCGTCTGCATACCGAATATCACAAGAGCTTCGCCATGAAAAGCAAACGATTGCGCCTCCCAAAGTTGGAGGAAATGGCGGCTGCTGTCTTCGAAGACCTGCTGATGCATCCGAAACTGCTGGACTTCGATCTTTCTCTGGCGCAGAGGTCGGTCATGTACAAGGCCATGGAGCATCGCTGGCCTGAGATGGTCGCCTACGTCTACGATCGAATCCACCGTTATCTGCAGCACAAATGCAAGATCGAGAAGCTCGATTTCGACACGCTCTTCCCCGAACCAAGAGCCCTCGAATCAATCCGCCAGCGGCGGGCCGTCCAACCCCAGCAACAGCCCTAGGCCAATCGCCCAGCACAAACCGCCGCCTCGCAAATGTCTTGATGACAATTGCATATCACCGGGGGGTCGGATAATCTCTAGCCGGCAGGTCACAGGCCTCCGTCATGCAGGACCGACGAATCTACCTCAAGTAATGTGCGTATCGGGAAAGGAAAGGCAAATGACAAAGTACTCAGTGAGCCCAAGCGGCGAGAAATTCGCGATCCCGTCCAAAGACGAACACACCCGGGAGCTCAAGCGCATCAAGAGACTCGTCAACAAGGCCCGCAAGGAAGGCAAGGAAATCGTTGTCGTAATGGGAGTCGGATTCGTCGGGGCGGTGATGGCTGCGATCGTCGCCGACACCACCAACAAGAAAGGCGAGTCGAAGAAATTCGTCATCGGATGCCAAAGACCGTCAACCAGAAGTTACTGGAAGATACCTCTGCTGAATCGAGGCGAATCGCCCGTAAAAGCCGAAGACCCCGAAGTCGATCCGATGATCGCCCGATGCGTAAAGGACAAGAAGACCCTGACAGCCACTTTCAACAGCGACTGCCTGAAACTCGCCGACGTTGTTGTTGTGGACGTTCAGTGCGACTACACAAAACACGACCTGGGCCAAATGAAAACAGGCGAAGCCGAAATGACCGCCCTGGAAGCCACGATGCGCACCATCGGTGAAAAAGTCGGACCCAAGTGCCTGACTCTGATTGAGACCACCGTGGCGCCGGGCACAACGGAGTTTGTGGCCTGGCCGATTATGAAGAAAGCCTTCGCTAATCGCGGTATCAAAGCCACCCCCCTGCTGAGCCATTCCTTCGAACGCGTCATGCCCGGTAAGGAGTACGTCTCGTCCATACGCGACTTCTGGCGGGTATGCAGCGGATGCAACGCCACCGCACGCAAACGCGTGGTGAAATTCCTCAAGGAAGTGCTGAACACCAAAGACTTCCCGCTGACAGTTATGGATCGCCCGATAGAATCCGAAACCACCAAGATTATTGAAAACTCCTACCGTGCGACGACGCTTGCATTCCTCAATGAATGGTCCCTGTTCGCAGAACGCAACGGTGTGGACCTTATCAAGGTGATCAAGGCCATCGGAATGCGCCCGACCCACAGCAATATAATATTCCCCGGGCCGGGCATCGGCGGATACTGCCTTCCCAAGGACGGAGGGTTGGGATACTGGGCCTACCGGCATATCCTGGGCTTCGAAGACGGGGACAGCGTCTTTAAGATCACCCCCACCGCCATCGACGTAAACGACACGCGCGGACTACACGTGGCGGAACTCGCCCGCGACGCGCTGCGAAACATGGGACGATACATCGCCGGAGCCGATATCGTCATCTGCGGAGCCAGCTACCGACAGGACGTAGGCGATACTCGATACAGCGGTTCAGAACTGGTTGTCCGCAAGCTGACCGAAATGGGCGCCGAAATCCGCGTGCACGACCCGTACGTGGACCACTGGTATGAACTCGAGCAACAGGACGTATACCCCGCCCCGGGCCACTCCTGGTCGAGGTTCTTCCGCAACCAGGACGGACTTGTCGATGTGCGAGTGACCAAGGACCTGCCCGATGTGCTCAAAGGCGCCGAAGCGGTGGTTCTGGCTGTTCCACACGCACCGTACCTGGGGCTCGACCCCGCCGACGTCGTGAAGTGGGCCGGCGGACCGTTGGCGGTGATAGACTGCTTCGGCATACTCGACGACGAGAGGATTTCGCGGTACTTCGAGCTTGGATGCGAGGTCAAAGCCCTCGGCCGCGGACACATCCAGAGGATCAAGGAACAGGTCAGAAGTCGGAAAAAGAAGTAATCCCGAGACGCCCCACGGGAGTTTGAATTACGTATTTATGGAGATCGTGTGATGGGCCGGCAAGGACGCATTGTGCTGTTGACGGGTGACGGTAAAGGTAAGACGTGTGCGGCGTTGGGTATGTCGCTTCGAGCAGCCGGGCATGGGATGCGGGTGATGTTCCTGCAATTCATAAAACACGACACGTCGACCGGCGAGATAGCCGCCCTGGCGAAAATACCCGAAGTGGACATCATCCAGGAGGGCCTGGGCTTTGTTCCCAAACCGGACAATCCGCAGTATTCGGCGCATCATCACGCGGCGGAGGCGGCGTTGAGAAAAGCTCGCAATGCAGTTGAGTCAGGCGAGTACTCCACAATCGTGCTCGACGAGATATGCGGAGCCGTATCCTGCGGACTGATTGAAGAAGCCGACGTCCTGGACCTGCTGGATATCATCCGGCCCGATCAATGCCTTGTCCTGACCGGACGCGGCGCTACGCCCGCAATGATCGAAGCAGCCGACACCGTAACCGATCTCCAACACATTAAACACGCCTACGAAGCCGGTGTCCCCGCCCAAAAGGGGGTGGAAATCTGATGACTCCGACCCTGGCGGCCGTTGTCGGCGATTTCGGCGTTTTGAACTGGGCGGTATTGGGCGGATACCTGCTTGCGATACTGCTGATGGGCGTTTACTTTTCCAGACGCGAGAAGAGCACCAACGACTTCTTCCTCGCTGGGCGGCGCATACCCTGGTGGGCCGCGGGCCTCAGCATCGTCGGCACGGGGTTGTCTGCGATCACGTTCATGGGCTTCCCCGCCAAGGCGTACGCGGGCAACTGGATCCACTTTACGGGCAATCTCGTACCGATCCTGATCGTCCCGATAGTGATATTGTTCTACCTGCCGTTCTACCGGCGCCTTAACGTCACGACGGCGTACGAATACCTGGAAAAACGTTTCAACCTCGTAGCCCGGTTGGTCGGCGGACTGTTGTACATATGCTTCCAGTTTCTTCGTATGGCGGTGATCCTTTACCTGCCTGCATTGGCGATGCACACCGTCGCCGGGCTTGATATCTATGCGTGCATATTGGCGATGGGCCTGCTATGCACGGTTTACACGGTCCTGGGCGGCGTGGAGGCTGTGATCTGGACCGACGTGCTTCAAGTGGTTGTTCTGATGGGAGCAGCGATAGTATGCCTGGGGATTATCGCCGGCGAAGTTGACGGCGGTCTTGTTGCAGTGATCGAGAAAGGTCGGGCGGCTGGAAAATTCAAAGCCGCCAACTTCACCTGGGATCCCAAAACCGGAGCGCTGTGGTTGTTCATAGTCGGTCGATTCTTCGGCGACTTCATGCCCAACACCGCCGATCAGGGCGTGATTCAGCGATATCTGACCGTACCGGATCTCAAGTCCGCCCGACGGGCCGCATGGGTGGGCGGACTAAGCGTTATTCCCGTTTCGCTGCTGTTCTTCTCGCTGGGAACAGCGCTCTGGGCGTTCTACCAGGCTCGTCCCGAACTGATCCCCGGAGGACTCCGCGACGACCAGATTCTTCCATTGTTCATGGTCCAGCAAATGCCCGCAGGCGTCGCGGGTTTAGCAATCGCGGGCCTGTTCGCAGCAGCGATGTCCAGCGTTGATTCGAGCATGAACTCGGTGTCGGCGGTCGTTACGACCGATGGTTATCGTCGTTTCCGCCCGCAGGCAAGCGAGCAAAGCTGCCTGAGACTGGCTCGATGGATCACGGGATTGACCGGGCTTATCGGAACGGTTGCAGCGTTGATCATGGCGTCGTACGCAGACGAATTCAAATCGACGTGGGATCTTTTTCTGTACATTCTTTTCTGGATGGGCAGCCCGCTGGCGGGCATGTTCGTGCTGGGCGTTTTCACCCGTCGAGCAAACGGAATAGGCGCATGCGTCGGAGCAGCCGCCGGAGCCGCCGGCATACTCGCAGTCAGGGAATTCACCGAACTGCACGGTATGCTCTATCCGGTAGTCGGCCTTGGCGGATGCGTGGTGACAGGTTATCTGGCGAGCCTGTTGGTCAACGTCCTTCCGATTTCAAGACTCCGCAATCTGTCGGGACTCACGATTCACACACTCGACAAACAGGATTGATTCGCACACAGAAACAGCCCGCAGATAGCTATCTACGGGCTGTCGTTTGCGTTGGGAAAGGCGGCCCCGATGACGATCGGTTTTACTTCCTGTCGGCGAGGATCTTGACGTTCTGCAACTCGATCGCCGCCATATCGTCGCGCTTCTTCTGGAAGTGCTTGTACTTGGCGATGCCCTTTGCATCCCAGGAGTTGGCTTCCATGTAGTCTCCGCAATACGGGACCAGCAGGTCGATCCAGCAAGCGATCTTTTCGAGTTCTTCTGTCGAAAGCTTCGTCTTACCATGCCCTTTCTTGAGTATGGTCATCAGCTTGCTGTGCTTCGATCCGGCGAAGTAAGGCGGTAACATCGGCGGGATTGATTGAACGTTCATCCACTTAACCATCTCATTAGGCCGCCCGTTCTGGGTGAAGTAGATGTACGAATCGCTCCACTTTCGCCCGCCGCTGCTGCTGTGGGTCTCGCCGAGAAGGCTGAATGCCTTCTTGATCTCAGGATCGCCCTTGGCGGGCTTGGCGACGATAACCTTAGGCGGCGCCGCGGCGGCTCCGGGCTTGGTGTCGTACAACGCCACGTCGATATACTGTCCGCCGGAAGTCTGGCGGCATCGCACTGCTATGCTGTTCTTGCCCGCCTTCAGCGCCGCCAGACCCTTATCGCTCAGTTTAAGCGCAACATAGTCGGTGACATATCCGCCGGCTGATGCGGCAAGAACACCATTGACGTATATCTCGACGTCCTCATCGTGACAGACAACAAACCTGAAGCTATCTTTCGCGCGTCCGGCCAGTTCGGCATTCGTTCGCATCCAGATAGTCGGGGTGTTCCAGTTGCTGTTCTTCTTTCCGCCCGGAGTATTCGATGTTCCGAAACCGGCGGCGGCGAGTTTCCATTTCCCGTCGTCGAAACCGGGTTTCATCCAGTCGCTTTTTGGCTTGGTTGTGGTGTATCGCCACTTACTGCACTTGGGCAGGAGCGGTTTGGCTTTGGCGAGGTTCAGCTTCGAAACCGGTCCGCGGCCCCGAGACTTTGTTTTAGGCGACTTGGAGCGGTCCATATGGCACTTGATGCAGTGCTTGTCAAGAATCGGCTGGATCATCTTGGGGTAACTGAAGCCGACGGGTTTTCCGTAGAACTCTTTCAGCGGTTTGGGCCCGGCCTTCATCGCCAGCGTGGTTTTGGTCGGAGGCGAGGTCGCGTTCTTGTCTTCGTGGCATCCGATGCAGGCGAAGTTCTCACCGGGCATTAGCGTCGACCAGCTTCTCATCGACTGCACGACGTATCCGTCGCCGTCTATGAGCTGGAAATACAAGGGCGTTCTGGCCGGGGCTTCGAAGAACGCCGAACCGTCAGTGTGGACCTTCGCCTCGCCGATAACCGTCTTGGTGTCCCACGTTCCGTTGCGAATCGCAATCGGAGTGCTGACCAACGCCCCGCCGCCCGGCCCGCCGTTGCCGTTGCTGTGCACGCCGGCGGCGCGGAAGCCGATCGATACGACGCGCAGCTTCTTAACCACGCCTCGCTCAATACCCTTCAGACCCGGTCCGAAATAAACATCCTGCACGTAATACGTGCCCGTCTTTTTCTTGTAATCGACAACGCTTGGACGCACGGGCGGTCTTTTGCGGGCCATAAGAAACACCGGTTGGTTGCAGGATATCTTCGGATCGTCAACCAGCAGTTCGCGAGCGGCATCCTGGCGCACGTAGTAAATCCCGTATCCGTCCTTCGAACGGCGCCGGGTCTGGTGGGCGCTGTAGGCCGATACGTATTCAGTCTCGCTAATGGGGTAGGGATACTGGAAATGTCCGTTGAAGCCCGTGTACCCGTCTACGCGCCGGTAGCGGCGGTCTTTCTTGTCGGCAACCAGCGGGGCCACCAGCGTAACGCCCTGGGTCTCCTGGCGCCCCTGCTTCACATCGATCAGGATCAACGCGCCGGTCTGGATACTGTGGTGACCGGTGGCGATGGCGAGAATCTTGTCCGAACCGGGAATACCGCGCGCGTGACCAATTGTTGTCGGGAACCACGAGTTGTTTCCGTAGTATTCGGTCTGCGCCGTACCGTCGATATTCATTTGGTAGAGCGGTTGGGGATAAAGCTGCCCGCGGTCGTTGTAATCCCATCGCGTGTAGATCACGCGGCCATCAGCCAACACCTGCGGATAGTTCGTGTGAACCTGGTCGAATCCGACACGCCGCATGAGCTTGCCGTCCTTGTCGACAATATAGAAATTCGACACTTCCGTCCACCAGCAGTCAACGGTCTGCACGCAGCGCGTGGAGTTAAACAGAATGTTCCCGTTGGGCAAATACACGCCTTCGTAGTCAGCGTGCCCGAGCCCGGAAGTAAGCTGGCGAATCTTCTTGGTCGCCACGTCCATCTCGTACAGATGGTAGTCGTCCTTACGGTCGGACTTCTTCCAGGAAAACAGTATTCGCTTTCCATCGTACGAAACATCCGGATCGCGGATCACGCCGTTGGAGTCGTCGATCAGCGTGGTGACCTTTGTCTGCGTTCCGTCTATTTCCAGAACGCACAGCGCCGTTCCCGGGATGAAGTGGCGTTCGGCCTGAGCGTCAGACAGCCCTTCGGTGTATGCGTAGTGCGAAGCGCCCATGTTGTAGTGTTTGGTGAAGACAATCCGCCTGGTCGTCGCATTGAGGCTCTTGAGACGTGCGGCGCGGCGAGCGGCGCATGCGCTTATGTACAGCTTCTTCCAGCGAGGATCTTTGCCCGGGGTCTTGCTCTTGACCAGGGAGTTCATCTCACCGGTCAGTTTGGCGTTGGGGGCTTCAGACAGGACTTTTTCGACCATTTTGGCTTCAATATCGCATCCGGACGCGGCGGTGAAGCACTTCTTTACGTCCTTTCCGTGGTCCTGAAGCATCCAGTCGTTAACGATCCGGTCAATCTGGCTGCCGGGGGCGGGGGCTTTCTTCGGAGCCGCAACGCCTGCAGGCGGGTTGCAGATCACGACCAACGCTATCGACAATACTACTACAATGTTGAGTTTACTAATCACCATGGATCTCCATTTACTACGAGGTATCGCCAACTTCCCCAAACGCGGAGGGCTCCGCGGGGGTCAGCCTGTGCTTACATTATTTCAAAGCCGCCAGGAGGTTGTCAACCGCAACTGACACCGCGCGATCTACGCTTTCGGAAGTGAAGCCTCCGATATGCGGTGAACTCACCACCTTGGGGTGTTTTGCGAGAGTCCAGTCGGAGGGCGGTTCGGGATCGAAGGCGTCGATCACCACACCGGCTATCTTACCGCTGTCCAGCCCGGCCAGAACCGCACGTTCGTCGAGCAGGTTCGCTCGGGCGGTGTTTATGATATACACACCGTCCTTCATCTCCTCGATAGTCTCAGCGTCGATCACCGGACCGCCGTCCTGAGGGGGACAATGAAGGCTGATAATATCCGAATCCGCCAACACACCGTCGATTGAATTGAACGCGAATCTATTCGACGGTTTGAAGCTCATATCGGCGAACGGATCGCATGCCAGGACGCGCATATCGAATCCTAACGCAAACCTCGCCACCTGCTGGCCGATCATACCGCAACCGATCAAGCCAAGTGTGCGATCGGCCAATTCAAAGCCTTTGCGACGCTCCCATCGCTGATCCTTCATCGCCGCGTCGCTGAACGGGATCGACCGAACCGCCGCAAGAATATGCCCGAAGGTCAGTTCCGCTACGCCTCGCGCGTTGGCTCCTACGGCCCGCAACACTTGCACTTTGTTCCGGTCCGCAGCACCGAGATCAACGCTGTCGACACCGGTTCCGTTGCGGCTGATAACTTTAAGGTCTCCGGCTGAATCCAGCACTCTGGACGATATCTTCTCAACGCCCGCGAGATACCCCACGCAACCGGGCAGCAGTTTAATCAACTCATCCTCACTTGGGAACTCGCCCGGAGTGGAGAAGAGCAGTTCGTATCCGGCGTCTTCCAGTCTCGCCAGCGATTTGTGCCCGTCACGAGTAAGCGACCTGGGTGTTATGAGTATCTTCATTATTGCGTATCCTCCGGATCGGAGCCCCACTTGGGATTACTAATTACAACCGGCCGCCCGTCGCGTTCGACCACCAGATTGCGAAAACCCTTGTCCTCTATCGTTCCGTAATCGTGTCCGGCGTCTCCCCGGAAGGCGAAGAACGTCACCAACGGCTGGTCATTCGAGGTGTTAATGCTTCGGTGAGCGTATCGCGCGGGCACATACACAGCCGCGCCGGCGGTCATCTCACAAGATTTCCAATCACCCTCGGGGTTCTCCATCATCATCCGCCCCTCACCGCTTAAGCAGTAGTAAACTTCGGCCGTCTCGAGTATCGAGTGGAAGTGGCCTTTGGTCATGAAATACTCGTTACCGACCTTGCCCGGGTACGTAATGCTCGTACCGAACGCTATCTCGCCGGCGTCTGCGGGCACGCCCAGGTCGTAGAACTCGTAAACCAGCGGATCGCCGGCGGCGACCATGTCGGCGAAGGCTTCTGCGTCGGCGTACATACCGCTCATCGCCGACAACTGTCTGCGGATCGGGTCGACCTTGCTCGACAAACCGGTGACCAGGTCGAACGGGGTCGAAAGCAGTCTCATCTGTTCGTCATTCATGCCTATTGCTCCTGCGGGCCTTTCTGCAGCAGTACGTCAGTCAGACCAAGGCGCTGTTTGGTCTCGTCGGTGACCACGCCGTTGGAATCCCATCCGCGAGCCTGGTAGTACTCGTCGAGCATAAAATCGTATTGCTCTTGCGTAAGCGTTTTGCCCTCGCAGGGACCGGAGGGAATCGCTTCCTTGAATATGCGATCCGGCAGCATGTCGTCGGTGCGGACGATGCCCTCCCGATTGAGGATCATGCGTTCGAGGCTGTAAATCCGCTCGCCGATCTCCAGCAGTTTGGGCGTGAAACCGTATCCGGTGACCGCCTCCATCGTATCGCCGGCCGGACTGGCGGAAAACGCCATAGAACCGCGAACAACGGTGCACAAGCCCAGCGAATCGACGTACGCTCGGTTGTCCTGGATGCTCATAATCAGCGGACCCTTGCCCTCAAGGGCGAAGCGGTCGTGCTCGCCGGTGAGCAGTTCGGCGCGAATGCTCCACCCTCCCACGTTGTGGCAGGCTCCGCGGCTGGATGTGCCCTTGGTAAGTGCGTTCCCGTAGAATCCGCGCGGATCGTAGGCGGCGAAGGGCATGCCCTTAACGTGCAGACAGTACCAACTCCACTCGGGCTTGCGACGGGCTACCTCAGCCATACCGTCAGCCAGCAGATCGCCAATGCCCCTTCTCTCGCCAACCAGGCGGATAATCTCGATCAGCGCCTCACCGCTGCCGAATTTCGCCTCGATCCCTTCAGTATCGTCGGTGGTGATCAGCCCGCGTTCGTACAGTTCCATGGTAAGCGACACGGCGTTTCCTACGGAAATCGTATCCAGACCGATCTCGTCGGCGAGCTGGTTGGCCGCGACGATAGCTCCGAAATCCGATACTCCGCAACACGGTCCGAACAACCCGACGGTCTCGAACTCCGTGCGGGCGCGTGCTCCGGCGTGCGGACCGTCTTTAACTTCGCAGACCTTTCCGCAAGCCACCGGGCAACGGTAGCAGGCGTAATTGCGAACGTAGTAGTCGGCTTTCATCGCCTCCGCCTCGACAGGCTCGCATTCTTCGAAGTGCGATGTCTGGAAGTTCCGCGTGGGCATGCAGCCCAGATCGTTAAGTTTCTTGATATACTGCATCGTACCGAGGCGCGTGTGGTCCGCTCGCGAAGTGCGAAGTTCGGCGAGTGCGGCTTTGCGGATCTCATCGACTCGGTCCTTGTCGGCGACCGGGGTCTTGCCCGTTCCGCGGACCACGATGCCCTTGAGCTTCTTGGAACCCATGACCGCGCCAGGTCCGCCTCGACCGAACGCCCTGGAGTCAACGCCAATGTACGACAGTCGCACCAGCTTTTCAGCAGCGGGACCTATTGTCATAGTGCCCGCGTTCTTGTCGTCAATTAGCTCCAGCAGTTTGGATTGCGCATCGGTGGTGCTCAAGCCCACCAGATCCGCCGCGTCGCAGAACTCGACTTGCCCTTCCCTGATCGTAAGGTAGGTCCAGCCCGAGGCGACGCCTTCGACAATAAGAGCGTCAAATCCGCACTGCTTGAGCTGCGGCCCGAACACGCCGCCGCAGTTCGAGCAGAGGTAATGCCCGGTTTCGGGGCTCTTGGTCGCCAACTGGAATTTGGTGGTCGAAGGCAGCGGTACGCCGGTCATCGGACCAGTCACGAAGAACAGCTTGTTGCCCTCGTCAAACGGTTTGGTTTCGGCGGGTATCTCCTGGTAATACATCCTGGCCGCAATTCCACGTCCGCCCAGCAGCAGTTCGAGTTCGCTGTCATTCAGTTCCTCAACGCTGGTCTGCCTGGTGGTGAGATTGACCCTCAGTGTTCTTCCGAGGTATCCGCCTTTGAACGCCTGCATCGTCATGTCCTTTCTCTATACGTCATGAGTTTCCGTCGGCCCGACAACAAGCCCGGCCGGCGAGACTCAACTTTCCATCCAGAAACCAAGCATATGGTCGTAAATCCGGACGAATTCTCTTTGTGCGGCCTGGTAGGCCTGGGTTGTTTCATTTTGCGGTTGGACGGTTCGGTCAGCCTTGCTCCGGGCGACTGCAACCGCAGCCGGATCGTCTATCATGCCCACACCGGCCGCCGCAAGCAGCGCAGCGCCCTTCAGGCCCGCTTCAGGTTCTTCGTCCAACTCCAGCGGGACCTGCATGACATCGGCCTTGATCTGATTCCAAAGTTCGTTTCTCGTCCCCCCGCCAACGCTGCGGATCTTCGTAACGTCCATACCCAGCGCCCGGAATTGCGCCACATCCTTGCCCATGACCAGGGCGACGGACTCCATGACCGCACGGACGAAATGTCCCGCCGTATGGTTCAGCGAAATCCCGAAATAACCGCCCAGCGACGTAGTGTTCTCCGCCCGCCGCTCGCCAAGCATGTACGGGTAGAACGTGAGTCCTTCGCTCCCGGGCGGAACTTCCTGCGCCATCTCGATAAGTTCATCGTACGATACGTCGCGTCCGCACATGGAACCGGCCAGGTCCTTGCACCACTTCATGCTCAGCCCGCCGCAAGCCAGAATCGTAAACGGTATCCAACCTGGAACAACGTGCCGGAGATTCTGAATGGACGGATCGACCAGCGGTTTTTCGGTGTGTGCGGCCAGCAACATGCTCGTACCCGTCACGTCGGCGGTTACGCCCGATCCTACAATACCGAACCCCAACATGGAAACCGGGAAGTCGCCTCCGCCCGCGACAACGGGCGTGCCCTCGACCAGACCCGTAAGCCCGGCGGCCTGGGCGGTCACCTTCCCGATGACCTCGTGCGACGGATGAATTGGCGCAAATCGCCCCAGGTCCACTCCGACCACATCCGCCAGTTCTTGAGAATACGCATCGGTCGCCGCATCCCACAGGAACGAACCTGAAGCTTCGCTGGGATCGCCGGCCGCAACGCCCGTAAGGCGGTAGTTGATGAAATCCTTGGGCACCAGGAACCATCTCGAAGCATTGTAAACTTCGGGCTGATTGTCGAGATGCCATCGCACTTTGAGACCGGTCCAGGCGGGGTTCAGCGGATTGCCCGTAATCGCCGCCAGTCGCGACTCGTCATGATCCCTGCCGATACTCTGAGCCTGCTTTCCACAACGATTATCGCACCACAACTGCACCCATTCGGTGGTGACCTTGCCCGCATCATCCAGACCCACCGGACCGTGCATCTGGCCGCAGGTCGCTATGGCGGCGATTGAGGCGGCGTCAACACCGGTCTCTTCGAGCACTTGCGGAATGGCGGTGCATATTTCCGTCCACCAGTCGTCGGGACGCTCCTGGGCCCAACCGGCCTGGGGGCTGTCGACATCGTGTTTGACCTGCGCTATGCCCAGAATCTCACCGTCTGCGGTAAGGACCGCCGCACGGACACTCTGCGTGCCGATATCCAACGCCATCACATTATCGCTCATTGAACGGATCTCCAACTTAAAGTGTCGAGCCTGCCCGGGCCGTTAGTACCTCAAGAGGACTTTGATCGCCTCGCCGCGCTTCACTGCACCCATGGCGTCATTGATCTCTTCAAGCTTGAAGTCATGGGTCACGAACTCATCGGCCGACAGCTTGCCCTCTCGGATCCAGTCGCATATCGGACCCTGCGCCGCGGCCTCGCGATGGCGAGTAGGCCACTGGTGAACGAACAGGTTGAAGTTGTACGGGCCGTCGCACTTGTTGATGGTGATGGAATCGTCGGCGATAACACCATAGATGCCGATCGTTCCGCCCATCTTGATAAGCGGCAGCGCAGCGTTGGTTATCGCGGGAAGACCGACGGCGTCGATAACTGCGTCGAACGGTTTTCCGCGCTCCTCTACGATCGCCTTCAGGTCGTCGTCCGGGCTGAACACTGCGTCTGCGCCCATTTCCAACGCCTTGGCGCGCTTGTTCTCCAGAGGATCGACCGAGGCGACGTATCCGAGCCCCAGCAACTTGGCGAACTTCACGAAGCTCAGGCCGACCGGACCAGCTCCGAAAACGAGAATGTCGTCGCCTTCGCCTAACTGGAAATCCCCGAACCCACCGTATACCTCACGCCACGTGCAGAGCAGAGCAGCTGCTTCCACAGGAATGTCGGCGTCGACGGTGCGTTGGATCTCGTAGCACTCGAACCAACCGTGGGCCTCGTCGGCTACTCCGTCTTCGACCATCGCGTCGTGATCGTTGCAGAGCGTGTACTCGCAAAAACCGCCCCATCCGGTGTTGTAATCGGGCTTGTCGAACTCGAACAGCAGCCCGCCAATCGCGCGATCGCCGACCGAGAAATTGCGCACCTTCTCGCCGACTTCTTCGACAATACCGGCGCCCTCGTGTCCCAGTACGAGAGGATAGTCATCAACACCGGGGAAATGCCCCGCCGCCAGTTTTCCGTCGGTGGCGTTGCAGAGCGCCGCAACTTCATTGCGCACAAGCACCTGGTAGGGTCCGACCTCAGGCTTACCGACTTCAGCGATTTCAACCTTATCCGGCTCGATTACCACAACTGTTCGCATGATGATTCTCCTCGAATGCTGTTAGTCCATAGCCCAAGCCTGATTCCTCGCAATCCAGCGAAGATCGGCGGGCCGCCGGACCACATTAGACCCCGTTTGACGGTGTGTGTAAAGAGTTGGATGATATTGGCGGATGGCGCCCTTGCCGTCCGTCGTTGCCGTTGGCCGTTACTTGAAAATTGGTTGTTCCTTGCTGGCTGTTGACTGTTCATCCGTCGCCGTCGGCGAGAACCAGCCCCTGGTCCGCAGGCATATCCTGACCAGCATAAGCATCAGGGGCACCTCGATGAGCACACCCACCACTGTCGCCAAAGCCGCCCCGCTGGACAGACCGTACAGCATCGCCGACGTTGCGATGGCGACCTCGAAGTGGTTGGAGGCGCCAATCAACGCCGACGGAGCGGCGTCTTCGTAACTGAACTTAAGCAACCTCGCCAGCCCGTACGTAACGCCGAATATCAGCACCGTCTGGATCGCCAGCGGGATGGCGATCCAGAGGATTGTCAGCGGATGTTTGGTTATAGTCTCGCCCTTGAAGCTGAACAGCAGCACCAGCGTGCCAAGCAGAGCGATTATCGACACGGGCGTCAGAACGTGCAGGAATTTGGAATCAAACCACTCGCGGCCCCTGGCTTTAATAATCCACTTCCGCGAAAAGTAGCCCGCCGCCAGCGGCAAGGCCACATAAATCGCGATGCTCAACAGCAGCGCCTCCCAAGGCACGGGCATCTGGTTAACACCCAACAGCCAACCGCCCAACAGGCCGTAAAGCACTAACATCGTCAGCGAGTTGATGGCTACCATTATCAGCGTATGGCCTTGGTTGCCTTTGGCTAGATACCCCCACATCAGCACCATAGCCGTACACGGGGCGATGCCCAGCAGGATCGCTCCGGAAATATACGAACGGAACAACTCGACCTCGCTGCCATCCTTGAGAATCTCCGTGCCCGGAATCATATCCCGGAACACGTAGCTCAGGAAGAACGTGGCGATGGCGAACATGGTGAAGGGCTTGATCGCCCAGTTGACGATCAGCGTAAGGGCCACCGGCTTGGGACTCTTGCCCGCACGCACGACTTCAGCAAAGTCGATCTTCACCATGATCGGATACATCATGAAAAACAGAGCGATGGCGATAGGGATCGAAACCACCGGAGCGCCGTTAACGTAAATCGCCATCCCGTCCAACGATTCAGCCACGCCCGGGGCGACCATGCCCAGAACGATACCGGCGGCAATGCAGAGGAGCACCCAGATCGTCAGGTACTTCTCGAAGATATTCAGGCCCTTGCGCGGCTCTTCGGGGGGCGTTTGGATGTCGGTGTCTGATCCCATGGTTCGTTCGTTCAGGTGCGGCTGTACGTCGCGCAGAGTTTCTCTCGGTTCAGTTTTCTGACGGCCTTTATCGTCTTGGCGTCGGCTTGGGTCTGCCTGTCGCGGGCCAATGCGTCCCCGGCCCACTTAATGGCGCCCTGGATAACCATGTCTCTGGATTCAGCCAGGCGGAAAAAGACCCATCGCCCTTCCTTTCTCGACTCGATCAGGCGTGCGTTGTAGAGAATGGCCATGTGCTTGGAGACCGTCGACGGCGCCAGAGCGAGCATCTTGATAATCTGGCAGAGACACAACTCACCGCCCCGCAGGAACATGAGGGTCCGAACACGGTTTGGATCTGAAAGAGCCTTGGTCACAGCCAGGAAGTTTCGCATTATATTCTCCTATACTTCGCCAATTAACGAATTATAGTCCTGCGGGCCCTGCTTGTCAACGCATCCAAAGAAATCGCCAAACCGCTCCCCAATACGCCGTTGAAGAAACGGACGCACGACATGCGTGCGCCCGCTTTCTAAAACGACAATTCAAATGTCAAACGGAACCGTTAGCTCAACGCGTTACCGATCGAGACGATGATGATGCCTCCGATTAGCGTTCCAAGGCCCACGAACATACACTTCTTGGACTTATCGCTGGCGTTCTTCCACTCGCCGGTGACGAACCCCAGACCAATGCCCAGCAGCAAGGCGCCGGATTGGAAGATCGCAAATCCGACCGACGTGCCCAGGTTGCCCAACTTCCACGTTCCAATGCCATAGAAGAAGATGCACAGGAAGTGCCCGACAGCCATAACGATCGCCAAAATGATATTCTTGGTCGACCCTACATTCTTGAAACCGCCCCACGTCTTGTTCTTGCAGAGCATGATGACGGAGAAAGTAACGCTCGACAGAAAACCGCCGAGGAAGATCAGATTCCAGACGGCCATTCCCTGCAACCAGCCGGGGTTCCCGAACTCCTTACCGGCCACAGTGGCGATATCCCCACCGATGTGGAACGCGATGTTCAGGCCCGAAGACAGCACGCCCGCGGTTACGCACACGAGCACACCCAGACCAGTGTTGACTTTCTTTCCGCCTGCATCATCGGCCCCGCCGCCTTGGCCTCTTTCGCGTATCACACCTGAGAAACCGTTAATCCCCACACCGCAGATACAGATGAGAATGCCTCCAATGACGACCATTCCGGGCAGCGTTTTGG
>JASLNT010000106.1 GCA_030745875.1 Phycisphaerae bacterium | reverse complement strand
TATGAATATCTACGCGTACAGGTATGACTCCGGCGGAGGTTGCATAGTGCTGGTGGACTATCAGGAATCGATGGTCAATATCGATGACCGGTCAGGTTCGGCCAGCCGACTCCTGCAGAGCGCTCGACATTTCGAAAGAGTTAACTATCTGCTGTCGGACGGGTCGGTGAAAACCGCCTCGCCGATGCAAATCAGCCCGCAAACGAATATCGAGGCCTGGCTGCCCTAGCGTCGGAGCAATTCCAGGCGTTTCCTGCGCCGATTACCGTTCTATTTCTTCCTGGGTTCGGGTTTCTTAGCCAGAGCTTCGCGCTGCTGGGGCGTAAGGACGAGCACGTCGATAGCCCATCGCAGCTTCTGGTTGACCGCGCCGATGATCTTCTTGGGTTTGGACTCGTTCTCGTCAATTTCACCAAGCTCTTTTGCCGCCGCGCCGCAGGCGACTTTCACTTTGGCTAGCTGTTCCTCAGTCAGTTCGGCTCTTCGGTAGCGGTTGACGGTGGACGTGTAGAGTTGAAAAGTCTCCCAGGCGAGCCTCTGCTTGGGGGTCAGTATGCCGATGATCCCCGCGGTCGTCTGGGCTGCTGATTCCTGTCGTGCGGTCTTCAGTTGCCTGAGTTCGGAGGCTGCTTTCTTCCTGGCTTCGGCGTCCTGTTTGGTGCGTGCGTCTTTGGCGGCGGCTTCGGCGGTTTCGACTTTCTTTGCGTTGGCCTTGTCCCATTCGGCCAGAACTGCGTCGCGGGCCTTGACTCTCTCTTTCAGATCCGCCTTCTGTTTATCGGTGAGTTTGCACTCAGCCAGGATCTGTTCGGCGAGGCTCACTTGTGGTTTCCTTCCCCTGCGTCTGGTCCTGTCGCCATCTCTCGCCGCCAATGTCCAACCAGCCAGTCCCGTCAGCACCGCCGCAAATACGAACATTCTCATGGGTTTCATTGTGTTGTGCTCCTATCGCCGATCTGTTTCCTGTTAGTCAATAGATACTGAATCCTGCTTCTGCCTCGTAAGTATACGAACTGCTGTGAAAAGGGCAATGTGATCTTAACGTTTGTCTGGTCAGATAAAGAAAGTCCGGTCCGTAATAGTCCGATAAACCCCCTAGGCATGGGAGGAAGATACGTACGCGTTGCGAACTGACGACGGGGCGAACTGTCTATCGGGACGTTACTTATCTGGTCAAAGCGGGAAGGAGTGTTTGACGTGAACAACGCAACAAGAAGTTGCGCGACGCGCGGGCGCATGACCGATGCTTCGGATTCGCCGGTCCGCAGTTCCAAGACCAGGAGGTCGGGGAGCGTTCGCGTTCGCGTGTTGATACCAGTGACTGTAGCGCTTGTCGTGATGTTGGGCGCGTTTGGGTGGACGTCGTATGCGCACCAGAGGCGTGAACTGGACGAGAAGTGTGAAGCACTCTGCGATAAAGTGTCTCGGGGGTTTCAGGCCGAACTGGACCGAGAGGCCAGTTCCATGATCGCCGCGCTGGAGGCTGTCGCCTGGAACAAGGACCTTCGGGACGATATGAAGAATGGTGACACGGAAGCTCTTTACAAGCGGACCAAACCGCTGCTGGATCGGATGCGCCAACAGAACCAGATCACGCATTTCTATTTTTTGAGCCCAGAGCGGGTCTGTCTCCTTCGCGTTCATCAGCCCATGCGGCACGGTGATACAATAGATCGGTTCACCGCCAAACAGGCCGCGAAAACCGGTAAGACCGCCCAAGGCATCGAATTGGGTCCTCTGGGCACGTTCACCCTTCGCGTGGTGCGCCCGTGGTACGACAACGGGCGTCTAATCGGTTACCTCGAAATGGGAGAGGAGATCGAGCATGTTGTCGAACATCTCACCAAGGCGTTCGGGGTCGAGTTCTGTATCCTGATCAAAAAGCAACTGCTGGACAAATCCACCTGGACAGAAGGAATGATGATGCTCGGCCGCGACGCCGATTGGCATAGGCTTGAGTCCAGCGTGATAGTAAGCCACTCACTTCCCGGCGCGCCCGAAGCTTTGAGCAGATCCAAGACCGCCATAGTCGAAGGCGGAGAATCGTTTGATTTTGAGACGACCATCGACGGTCGAAGCCATGCGGCATGTTCCTCAGTGCTGCTGGACGCTTCCGGCCACAATGTCGGAGATATGGTGCTCTTGCGAGACATGACCGCCGATCGGGCCGCCTTCTTTGAGACGATACTCGTCAGCGTGGGAGTCTGCCTGGTGATCGGTGCGATTCTGTTTGGGGCGTTCTATTTCTATCTGGGGCGCGTGGATGTAGTGTTAAGTCATCACACCAGCCGGTTGGCCGAGGCGAATGCTGATCTGGAGGTCGAAGTCGCCAATCGCGCCGCAGCCGAGAGAGAACTGCAGGGCGTTCGCGACCATCTCAACGTGATACTCGAGGCCATTCCCGATTCGTTTATGGTTATCGACCTGGATTATCGCATCGTGATGGCCAATGAAACCGTGCGTAAGCTCACTGGCGGGAAGGACCCGGTGGTTGCCTGCATGCGATGTCACCAGGTTTCCCATCACAGCGACACCCCGTGCACCGGGCTGGAGGACCCCTGCCCTCTGCGGCAGGTGTTGGAGACCGGAGCTCCGACGATGGTAACCCACACACACTATGACGCCGGCGGTAATGAAAGCAAAGTCGAAGTCAGCGCCGCACCCGTCTTCAATGAAAAGGGCGAGGTGGTTCAAGTTATTGAGATCTGTCGCGATGTTAGCGAGCGTGTGCGGGCTGAGGACCAATTGCAGGCGACAGTAACCGATCTTGGGCGGTTCAACCGCCTGGCGGTGGGGCGGGAGGAGCGGATGGTGGAGCTGAAGCGTGAAGTCAACGAGATGGCCCGCAAGGCTGGCGTCGCTCCTCCGTACGATATGGCCTTACTTGGGACTTCGGGGTGAAGAAACGGATGAAAATGACGGTTAATGGAGATATGAGATGAACAAGCGAACATGCAATTGGATCATTCTCGGCGCGATCCTTGTCGCCGCGGGCGTATCGGTCTGGCTCGTTCAATCGTCGGGCCAGGGGCCTGAAAAGGCGATCGCACGCATTTCGCCCGACCAGCCCGGATCGTCTGCCGATGGTGCGTCAGGATATGTTGTATCCCCATTTGTCCCGGGTGATTTTCAGGCCCTCGCACCGGCAAAACGCTCGCCGTCGGATCTGAAGTTGGTTTGCCCTTCCGTCAACGAATCGCCCGTAATTGACGGGATCGCCGGTGATGCTGTCTGGTCACTCGCCAAGCCAATCACCACGCTCGATTTCCCCTCACAGCGTACGATCACCATCCGCGCCGTGCACACGAGCGACACCATATTCTTCCTGGTCACATTTCCGGACGTCTCTCCGTCTACGACGCACAAGAGCTTCAGATGGGACCGCGAGGCCGGGATCTACAAACCCTACAACGACCGCGAGGACATGTTCGCCTTCAAGTGGAGCATGCAGGGGCTCAATGCGAATCTATTACTCCGGGGCGGTCAACCGCACCGCGGCGATATATGGTTCTGGAAAGCCTGCCGAACCAATCCCGCAGGTTACGCCGACGATAAATCGCATTCCTATTCGACCCAGAAACAGAATGTACATGCTACGGAGATTACTCCGCTGGCGGGCAATAGCCCGATGTATCTGCTCCGAACCGGCGACAGCGGGCAGTCCGCGTATGAAGAGAAGATTGCACTGGACCACCAGGGTCCTTTTGCACCTCGCTTTATCAACCGGCAGCCTACCGGCAGCCGCGCCGACGTCTCGGCAAGGGGGTGTTGGCGTGAAGGTGGATGGACTGTTGAGTTTGCCCGAAAACTGGACACCGGACACGATGACGACGTTGCCTTCACAGCTGGCGGCAGATATCTGTTTATCGTCAGTTGCTACGAAATGTCCGGAGACACAGTTCATCCCGAATGGTCCCAACCGTTGTACCGGACCGGAGACGGATTTGACCGGATTGTCCTCGAAATAACTCGTTAAACGCGGGAAGTGGAAATGGCTCTGTCATACAGGCGCGCACGACAACTTGGAGTGGGCTTACTGCTGGGGATCATCCTCGTGTCTTCCGGAGGTTCGGTTATTGTTTTGCGCGGCGTGGCGTCGGGTCTGAAAGAATACAGACAGGACATGGGCTACAAGCACGACCGTTATTCGGACATCGCTTTTAACCTGAAATCCTTCGAGGCGGATTTTCAGCGCTGTCGTCGCGAAAGGGAATTCGATCCGGCGGAAATTGATCGAGATCATTTTCCCGCAATCCGGAATCTCCTGGCTGAATTGCGGGACTCACCGCTATCGCAGAGTGACAGGGACACCGTTGATAAACTCTGTCGCGAAGAAAGGCGAATTCGGACGCTGCTATACGCCTTCGCCGCCTCAATCGACTACATTAAGGACGATAACGGGCGAATGATCCAAAGGCAGATTGACCAGGCCATTGCAGATTCTATTAACAGAAGCGTGGAGTGCAGCCGCACCAGCCGCGCCGCCGCTCAGGCGGCCGGTGAGAAAATGATCGCTGTGGCGACCAGGACTTCCTGGACCCTGATTATCGGCGGTGTCGTGACTATCATCGCCGGAATCGTGATCTCGGTGCTGCTGACCCGAACGCTCACCAGGGGCGTTGTTGCGATCAAGCAGGCGACCGATGAACTGGCTGGAGGAAACCTGCGCTATCGGATCAACAGTCCATTCAGCGACGAAGTGGGGATGGTCTGCCACGGTGTAGACCAGATGGCCGACCGCCTCGAACAGGTCGAAAGACAAGCCGTTGTCACCGCCGAAAAACGCCAGCGAGCCAATAATGAACTGGGGCGCAGGGCGAGAGAGTTGGAAGCGGCCCGACGGGCGACACTGAATATGGTTGACGATCTTGAGAGGTCCCGCGCCGCAGCCGAGACCGCCAATGAAGCCAAGAGCCAGTTCCTGGCAAATATGAGCCATGAAATAAGAACGCCCATGAACGGGATTATAGGAATGTCCGGGCTCCTGATGGAAACCGAACTGAACAACGAGCAGTACGAATTCGCACAGATAGTCCGCGCATGCGGGAACCAGTTGCTGATGCTGGTGAACGATATCCTCGACTTCTCGAAGATCGAAGCGGGCAAGATGGAATTGGAGACTCTGGATTTCGATCTGTCCGCAGCGATGGAAGAGATCACTGACGTCGTAGCTGGCAGGGCCGACGGTAAGAATCTCCGCTTCTCGTGCGTTATGGATCCGGACGTGCCGCCCCTGCTGAGAGGCGATCCGGGAAGGTTGCGTCAGATACTGATCAACCTGGCCAACAATGCTGTGAAATTCACCGAACAGGGCGAGGTGGCCGTCAGGGCGTCGCTGCATTCCGAAAACGACACTCACGCTACAGTGCGATTCTCCGTCAGCGACACCGGTATTGGCATAGAACCCGACCGGCTCGATACGCTGTTCCATTCCTTCTCCCAGGTCGACGCGTCAACAACGCGGAAGTACGGAGGAACAGGTCTGGGCCTGGCGATATGCAAGCAACTTGTTGATTTGATGGGCGGACAGATCGGTCTTGAAAGCCAGCCCGACCTGGGCTCGACTTTCTGGTTTATCGTCTCTATGGAGAAACAACCCGCCGAGTCGTCTTCGGACGTCGCCGGAATCCATCCTGCGGACAATGCGACCGGGGTTTGCGTTAGCCCCGATAGTCTGCGGGACCTTCGTGTTCTTATTGCAGAGGACAACACTGTCAATCGAGTTCTAGCTCTTCGCCTGGTGCAAAATCAACTAGGATGCAACGCCGACGCCGTAGCCAACGGAGCAGAGGCTCTGGAAGCTCTCGAGCGAATCCCGTATGACGTGATCTTCATGGACTGCCAGATGCCCGTAATGGACGGATACGAAGCCACCCAAGCCATACGTGACCCGAACTCTTCGGTTCTCAATCATGATGTTACGATCATCGCCATGACGGCCCATGCTATGAAGGGCGACCGTGAGAAGTGCCTTGAGGTCGGGATGGACGACTACGTTGCAAAACCTGTTGGTCCGGAATCTCTATCCGACGCGATCAGGCGGAACATGGAAAAGGCACAAGAAACCAATTCACCGCATACTGCGGGCCTCGATGTTTGAGAATCCTGAATAGCACACTCAATAGGTCATGTGTTTGGCGGAAAGCCGCATGAACGGTTTGCTTTCGACTATCTCTCGCCGTTGATCGGGATGCACGGTGGTTCGACGCACTGGTTAACCTCAATAGTAACGTGTGCAAACTCGCCCACTTCGGAGAGCAATTCCTTGTAGTAAGCGGGATCCTTAGGGTAGTGCGTGACAATGGAGATGATCAGCATTATGTGATGAGGGCTGGCGTGCCATGCGTGCAGATCAACAACTCGATTATCGGTGTCTGATTCAATGCGAGAGATGATTGCGTCTCTGGTTTCTCGATCCACGTTTCTGTCGAGCAACATCTTACCGCTATTGACAAGCAGCCCGAGAGCCCACTTGGATATTACAAGGGCGCCAACCACACCCATCGCCGGATCCAGCCAGACCCAACCCAGGAACTTCCCAAACGCCAAAGCCACAATCGCAAGCACTGATGTGAGCGTGTCGGCGAGGACGTGGAAATATGCGGCCTTTAGATTGTGATCGTGATGACCGCCATCGTGGGAGTGATGCTGGCCGTGAAGCATGAATACGCACACGCCGTTGATCGTCAAGCCAAGGAAGGCAACAAGAATCGCCTGGTCGAACATGATTTGCTGCGGTGCGATCAAGCGATGAATTGACTCTGACGCCATCATTAACGCAACCACCGCCAACGAGACCGCACTTGCGAATCCGCCCAGGGCGCTCACTTTTCCTGTGCTGAATGCGAAGTCCGGATTGTCCCTGTGTTTCCGTGCGTACCAGTACGCGAAAACCGTTATCCCGAAGGCCGCCGCATGTGTCGCCATATGCCATCCGTCAGCCAGAAGCGCCATCGATCCCAATAACGTGCCGCCGACTATCTCACCGACCATGGTCACTATCGTCAACACGAGAATCAGCAGCGTTCGTCGCCGGCCGGACTCGTTGGCGACCTCAAAATCATGGCTGGTTTTCCACTTGTCCAGATTATGAATATGCATTGACTCGTCCTTCCGGATAGTTCTTCAATTACGTTCAATCGAGACAATACAGTGCTGTATTGCCTGCAGATGTCTGTCGAAAACCCAGACTGCGAACCGTTTTCGACATCGATTCTAATGTTAGTCACTCCAGGCGACTTGTCAAAACCACCTTCCATTTCGCACGCGCCGGACGACTTTCGATTGGCGGACTGTTCGCAACGTTCAATCGCAACCGTCATATCACATCTTCCTGACGCCGGTTCGACCGTAATTGCATATCCTCCCGTCTGTCTCAGGCCTTAGAACGATATCTGCATTCGAAGCCCCAGCACGGCGGCGTTATCCGTCGATGCCGAACCGCCGGGGTTTGAGATGTACTGTACGGACGGCGTGATGTTAAGCCATGGGGCGATCCGGATGTTGTAGTACGCTTCGATAACCGATTCGTCGCCGGTTGCCCCGCTCTGACGGCTTCGCACGCCAGTGGCCCAACCTACGCCCAGCACGTCGTCGTTGCGGGTGGGAATCAGGCCCCGGTACTGCACGCCTGCCGAGTAGAATGTTCTTGGGTCGCCCACGTCGCTGTCGGACAGTCCGTAGCGGAAGAAGGCTCCAAGGCCTTGGGAGTCTTCGGTGTCTGAATTCTCCTTCCAGAGAATCTGGTCGAAACTCAAATAGGTTCCGATCTTGTCACGCAGCGATCGGTCACTTCCGTTGACCTTGGCCATCGGCTGTCCGTTATACCACATGCCCGCACGGTATGTGCCCCTGAGCGGGCCCTTGGCGGACTTGAAATCCGTTACGATCCCCGTCTCGTAGAAGCTCACGAAGTAATCTTCGTCATGGAACGTCGTATTGAAACCAGTTTCCCGGGCGTCAGCCTGTGCGTCGGTTATTCCGGCTGCGATATAGAATCCTTCGAACGGTTCGAGGTAGACTGCAACGCCCAAACCGTAGTCAGGGAACGGGATCGTCGGGTTGTTGACCAATGCAGCGTTCAGGAACTGCGTGGTCTCGTCGTTAGCCATCGCATTACCGTCAAAGCCTGCAGGAGAACCTTTGCACGAAAACCCGCCGGTAATGTCCATCTTACCGGCTCGAATACGCAGTTTCCCCCCGAATAACTCCTGTTGATACCAGAACTGCATCACATCCATGAAGCGATCGCCCGCTGCGTCGCCGTTGGCGCCGAATATGCTCCCGATTGAGGTCCCGTCGATACCGACGCCCCAACTTCCTTCGGCTGCGATACAGATCGAACCGCCTTCCAGGAACTTCCATCCGGTAAGCTTGTCCGGTTCGACCTGAACGTCGAGATTGTAGCTGCCGGTGTAGGCCTCGACGCGACGGCGCCGAACCGGGCCGCTCAAAACGTTTTGGTGGACCTGCGTTAGACCAAGACTAACCGAGATTCCGTACTGTTCGATCGCCTGACCGAGTCCCAGCCAGTTTTGCGTAAGAGTCTGGCGCCTGGGCAGCGTTGACAGGTCGAAGGGCGACCCGGGCGAGGCGTCCTGGCCAAACGATGTTCCACAAGTCGTCAGCACGGCTGAGGTTGCGATGATTACAAGATACCTGGTCATGCGTAGAAGTTCGATTGGGATTGCAGAGATACTTCAGCTTCTTAATATGTTGGATCGGTTCGGTTTACGGTCAGCGATCGCCGGGCTGTCTGTATAGCTCGTCTCACGCCATCGGCCATCGCTGATGACGAACTCGTCGCCCCTGATACTGCGTCTATGTCCTTGCCGACTTTTACCGGATCGCCCGGGCCTTTGCCCCGAAACTGCTTGGTGAAGCGGGGCGATTGGACCTCCCGGCCGCGCCGCGACGGGTAACTCAACACTGTCGCCGACAGGACGCCGAAGCCTCTGTCCATGACCACCCGGACCGGAAAGAGATTCGATTTCGACTTGCACCAGACAGTAGCGACATAGCCTTCCACACCGGACGGCCCGACAGCGGGTTGGACCGATTCGATCCGCCCGGACCGGCCTGGGGCTTGATAAACCGCCCCAAGCCGGACCGCATCGCCGAATTGCCGGCGGGCCGACTGCGCGGGAGTAATGTCGACCGACCGACATCCGAGCGGGAGGAGTATCAGGCTCAGCATCGCCAGTGACAGCAGCGCCGCATATCTTTGTGTATCGAACACGCTGCTAGAATTCCCAGCCGAGACCGAAGTTGATCAAGTCGTCCAGGTCATCATCATTTCCATTGCTGCGGACCTGGTAGTCGAGCTTGACCACAACGTTTTTTGTCGGATAGAAGTTAACGCCGAAGGTCCATTCGTTTCGCCGGCCCGCCGGATTCCGCGCCACGCCGCCGGGCATCTTCAACTGTGTGTCAACGCTGTCGTGTCTTACGAAAACAACTGCATCGGAGTCCGCGAGCTTTCCCTTCTTCCACGCATCGGGCATGAAGTGATATCCGCCTTCGAGATACCAACCGAAGATGCCTTCTGCGGTTCCGGTCCCTGCGCTGGCGGCGTTTGAAATATTCTCGTAGGCGATTGCTCCGCGGAAGTCGAACTTGCAGATGCTATATTCGAAGTCAGCGCTGAAGATGCTGATATCGCCATTGAGTCCGGGATTATTGCCCTTGTTTCCGTTGTCCAGACCGCCGAAATAGCCTGAGAAGCCCAGTCGCAGGTCCTGGTTGAGGGGCAGTTCTCTCCCGACGAACGGATGCAGATCGACGCGCCCGGTAATAGCCGGTTCGTGCATGCTCGGGCGTTCCTTAATCCGTCCGCCGCGGATTCCGCCGGTGGCGCTGAATCCCGATCCGTCAAGACCGCCGACTACATAGAGCTGGTAGTCCAGGAACTTGCACGGGCTGCCGTAGATTCCGACACCGTCGCTGCTCCAGGTGCTGGGGATTATGTACTTGGCGAACAGCGGGCGTTCGACACCGAAGAAGCTCGGCGGTTCGTGTTTTTGGTTGACTATGCCAAGCGGCGTGAGGATGCGGCCGGCGCGAATGTTGATCGCTTTGTCCAGTTCGAAATCCATGTACGCCTGCTCGACAACCAACTCGCCGCCAGCGCCGCCGGTGACGAACGCGTGCTCTATTTCGATCTCGGAGTTGAAGTGGATCCAGTCGTTGAAATCGTATCCGATGAACATCACCAGTCGATGGAAATCGAACTGGTCGGAAGTTCCGCTCTCTCCGAAGTTTGCGTGCATTTCGCCGTATCCGCCGAAGCGAAAGTTCTTCAACTGCTCGCCCAACTCCATCCAGTTCGACTTTCGCAGCGTAGCTGCGTCTTCCTGCATCGCATTTATGGTCGCCTGGACCTTCTGCTGATTGCGGATATCTTCGGCTCTTTCGGCGCGGATTTGCTTGATCTCGCTGGTCAGTCTTTTGACCATTTGCTCGAGATCTTCAATACGCGTGTCCGATTTGCTTACGGCGTCGGCTGCTTGCGACACCGACGCCAGGGCGCCGAAGATTGCGATGAATACTGCAACGTACTTCAACAGGCGTATCGGTGAATTGATTCCGGTTCTTCCAGCCATCTTCCAACTCCTCTACTCGTAACGAGTAATTCCGTCTCTGCGCGGATGTTCCGCGTCAGAGGAATTCGGGCTGGCTGGCGTGCGTCGGGTTGACGCGGCTGGCTGGCGGTGATTCGACCGTAACCATGCGGCCGAGGACTTTTTAGATTCTTATAACTCTACTTGGTGAGAATTAACTTCTGATTGCGCGTTATGCTGAGTCTGTACTCTTCGGTTCCAAATCGCAGGCGCACTTCCCGCAGATTGCCGAGCAACTGCTCTGCATCGATAATCTTCTGTTGGCGGCGGTGGGGCGGCGCGATGTGTTTGTGTATGTCCGGTTTCATGATTCTTCGGGCGTCTGCAGCCCGCAACACGGGCATGTCTCGGTTTGGAGTCCGTGGCAGGACGGGCACGGTCCGCCGAGATACTCTTCGGCTGCGGAGCCCAGATTCTTATCGTTCCAGAATTTCAAGAGCCCCGCCAATCGACCGGCGGTCTCAGGCTCTATGAGATACTCCAGGCGGCAGCCTTCACGATGGGCCTGGTCGTGCGACAGCCCGAGCACCTCGATCATGAACTTCTGGACCACCGCATGCCTTCCGCGAAGGGAGACCACCGACTCAGAACCCCTGTCGGTCAAGTGGAAGAATGCGTTGTCGTCCTGGGCGACCAGGCCGGCGGTCTTCAACGCCTTCATCGCCACCGAAACGCTGCCGCGGGTGAGACCCAGGCGGCGGGCGATGTCGGAGACTCGCGCGTAACCGCAGTCATCGATCAACTCGGCGGTCGCCAACAAGTGGTGGGCGGCGCTGTGAGTAAGTACGGCGGGACTAACTTTTTGTTCCAGTACGCTCATGGGTTTCCTTATGAAGTGTTAGACTATACAGTCAAGTGTTTGATATGCCAAACAGATTTTCGGATTTCAGACAGATTTTCTTTTCGGACATGGTGTTGAGGGGTGCTGTCACCATGCTATTATCTGGGAATCCCGTACGTAAATGCTTATAGTCAATGCGCATAGAACCGGCCAGCTCACGCCGGCCGGACTATGTGCATACGTGTCGCCGTGCAGGCGAATTTGTGCGTTCTTGCTACTTCTCGATGATCCAGATGTTGCGGTACTCGACCTTGTTACCGTGGTCCTGCAGCATCAGTGAGTCTTTGACGGTCAGCCCGCTTGCGGCGGCGGCGGTTGTCTTACCGGGCATTGGCACGTCCTTGTGAATCTGCACGCCGTTGTGAAGCACCGACATCAGCGGCGGGGTCTTTGTTTTTCCGTCGGATCCGACGATTGCGTTTGTGAACTCGATGTCGTACGTCTGCCACTGCAGCGGGGGCAGCGATGCGTTGATCTTGGTGTTCGCCACCTTGTAGATCGATCCGGCGTCGTTTGACTTGCTGGCCAGCCCGAACGATTCGAGGACCTGCACTTCGTAGCGTTTCTGGGTGTATACGCCGCTGTTTCCTCGTCCCTGTCCGCGTCTGGTCGGCTCGTAGGGGCATCGCCATTCGATGTGGAGTTTCATGGATCCGAACTTGCGTACGGTGAAGTTCGATCCTCGTCCGACACGCATAGCTCCGTTGGACAGCGGGATCCACTTCTGGTTGGTCCATTCCTTCATGTCGGGCTCTTTACCGGGCTTGAAAGGCAGCAGTACGATAGCGCCCTTCGGCGGTTTGGCGCAGAGCGTGGGGCTCTTGCGTACGGTCCATTTTCCGTCAAACGAACCCTTTTCGGCCTTGGCGACAAGGGTTTTTCGTCCGATGAGCGTGCCTTTCCAGCCCTTGCCTTCCAGCGGAACGTTTCCGTCGGCGTCGATCTTGCCTGTCAGTTCGATGCGAACCTGCTTGGCGTCTTTGGCGGTCTTCCACAGCCCGCGCATCAGCACGGCGCGATATTGGCCCTTGCCTTCGGCGATGACCTGGGCGAGACCTTCGCCTTTCTTACCGTCGACGACGAACTGACCGGTGTATTCACCGGTGTACTTGTCGACTTTCGCCGGATCGGTGATCGGCGGGGCCGGCGGACCGGGAGCTTTCTTCTTCTTTGGCGCTGCGCTTGCGAAAGTACTGACTGATGAAATAAGTGCGGTGATTACGATAAGAGACAATACAGTACGCTTCATGGTGCGTCTCCTTGTGCAGTGCGGCCCGAACGGGCTGCGATTGTTCGTTGTATCTTAGACAGTCCGTGCATCATACGGATAATATAACGCACCGCAAGGCCTCGTATTCCGTATTCCGTTGGCAATGATATCGCAGTAATTGGCAAGGAATTAGCCTGGAGATGCGTTATCATGAAAGTACAATGTACCCGTTGTAGCAAGAACCTAATCGACCAGGAGAGTCATGCATGAGTTTTCCCAGAGCTATCCAGTTGAAACTAGTCGCTGTTGGGGCGTTGGTGTTGGGGCTCGCCTCATTCGCCGCCGCCAAGGAAACCGCCTGTTCGAACGCTCAGATTCGCCTGGACAGCGGCAATAGGCTGTGTCTGGGCGAGATGGGCGAAAAGGCGTTGGTTAACGCCAATCGCGAATACATTTTCACCAAGGTCCCCAAATGCATTCAGGGTCTGGCTTACATTGCACACGACCACAAGGCGTCGGTAGGTTATTCCGGATCGGTGACAATCGGCGGGCGAATGTACTTGTGTCTTACCGACGGGCTGAAACCTTCCGATGTGGGCGCAACGGGAGATTGGAAATCCGCTGGCAAGATGACAGGCGGAGACGCCAGGGGAACCATGGCGTGGACTGTCTTCCAGTGCGATTTTGCAAACAACCAGAAGCTGAAGATAAGATCGGCCGGTAAGTGGGGAGCGGTTCTCGTAGCCGGTAAGATCGAGGCGAAAAAGAAGATCGAAGAACTCTCCAAGGCCCGAAAGGCCGCCGCACGCTCCCGGTCGCACGCAAGGGCCTCGGGCGGTTCCCTGGATGATGAATTCGCCCTGACAGCGGGGCGGCTTAAGGTACGAAAAGCCGGCGGAGAGCATTTCGATCGCCTGGCGGCGGAAGTGTTCCGCAAGTCCGCTCTCCTGTTCCCCGAAGACCGCGACCCGGTGGACGTTGCGCTGCGTCGAACGATTGCTCTGCTCGACGACATCAAGAAAATGAAAGACGCTCCGGATTTGTCGGCCCAGGCGACGCAGCTTGGGAAGTTCAAGGCCCAGGCCGCTGAGGTCCCCTTGTCCGATGAGACCGCACGCAGAAAACTGTTCGATGAGATACGCAAGGTTCGTCGGCGGATCGCGTTTTCAAATCCCCTGATCAACTTCGACAAGATCCTTTTCGCCACGCACCACAAAACGCACGGACACATGTGCGACCAGTACTTCGGTTTCCACGCCAAGAAGGGCGGAAGCGTGTACGTTCTGGAGAACGCATTCAGCGACAAACCGGTCGCTCGCGACCTGTTGAAGGATGAGAAGATCCGGAACGGGCGCCTCAAGGGCAAAACGCTGGCTGAAGGTTCGCTGATGTCGCTCGAACTGAGCTACGACGCCAAGACCATCTTGTTCGCCTGGACCGAAGCTCTTAACTCCAAGTACAAATGGTCCGAGCAGAGCACATATCACATATTCAAGGCCAACGCCGAATCGGGCAAGCCAGTCAACCTGACCCAGCTTACCGACGGGAAGGTCAACGATTTCGACCCGTGCTTCCTGCCCAGCGGACGGATTGTGTTCATCTCTGAGAGGCGAGGCGGATTCGGACGCTGCCACGGACGCCCCGTACCGACATACACGCTCCACACCATGAGGCCCGACGGGAGCGACATTATCGCCATTAGCTACCACGAGACCAACGAATGGCACCCGAGCGTGGACAACAACGGGATGATTATCTACTCGCGCTGGGACTACGTGGATCGCGACAGCGACATCGCCCACCACATATGGGTGACCTATCCCGACGGACGCGACGCCAGAAGTTATCACGGAAACTACCCGGTCACGCGCGAAAGGCGCCCCTGGATGGAGCTGTCGAACCGAGCGATTCCCGGATCGCACCGCTATATTGGCGTATCAACACCGCACCACGGGCAGAACTACGGATCGTTCATACTCATTGACCACCAGGTTGAAGACGACAACGAGATGAGCCAGCTCAAGCGAGTCACTCCCGAAGTGCAGCTCACCGAATCGGAGAAGATCCCCGGTATCGCGTTGGGCAGGGGCAGGAACAACGGCGGGGAAGTCTACGGACAGCCCTGGCCGCTGAGCGAAGACTACTACTTGTGCGTTTACGATCCCGGTCAGAGGCACTACGCACTGTGCCTGATGGACAGTTTCGGCAACCGGGAGATACTCTATCGCGACCCGAACGTACCGTGCCTCGATCCGATTCCGTTTATCCCCCGAACCAAGCCGCGCATCATCCCGTCGATGACCACCCAGGCCGTCGAGGACAAGGCGATGATGCCCAAGCGTCCGGCCACTATTTCGGTGATGAATATTTACGACAGCGACTTCAAGTGGCCTGAAGGGTCGAAAGTAACTTCGATGCGGATCGTGCAACTGTTCCCCAAGGCCACCCACAACGCCAACCAGCCCGCTATCGGTCTTGCCGCCCAGTCGCTGGCCCGCGGCGTGCTGGGGACCGTACCGGTCGAATCCGACGGAAGCGTGTATTTTGAAGCCCCGGTCGGTGTTCCGATTTACTTCCAGGCTCTCGACGATAAAGGCCAGGCCATCCAGTCCATGAAGTCCAACACCTACGTTCACGAAAGCGAACAGCTCGCCTGCCAGGGCTGTCACGAGCCCAAACTCCGCATGTCCGGAGCCAAACCGAAGATGGCTGTCGCCAAGGCGCTCAAGCGGGCTCCGTCGAAGATCAAGCCCGATGTCTCCGGTTCGTATCCGCTTTCGTTCCCGCGCCTGGTCCAGCCCGTAATCGACAAGAAGTGTCTGCCCTGCCACCAGAAGAACGCCAAGAAGAAGGCTCCGAACCTATCCGGAAAGCAGTTCGGACGGGGCGGTTGGTCCAAGGCGTTCGAGACGCTCCACAAATACGGGTGGGGCAAATCGGGCGGGAACGGAGCACTGTTTAAGAACGGAAACTCCCGTTCGGTCCCCGGTAAAATCGGCGCCAAGGCCTCGAAGTTGCTGGCCCACCTCACCAACCCGAAAAGGCATCACGACCTGAAACTCACTCCGGAAGAGCTTTACCGCTTTACGCTGTGGATCGACTGCAATACGAACTTTTACGGCGCCTACCTGGAGACCGCCAAACAGGCCCGCGGCGAGTTGGTTATGCCCTCAATAAAATAACCGCATCATGGAAAGCAGACGTCAGTTTCTAAAAGCGATTGGCATGGGCGCTGTCGCACTGGCCGCCGGTGCCAAAGCCAGCGCCAAAAACTCCGCGCGCAAACCCAATTTTGTGTTCTTCCTGATCGACGATCTCGGCTGGTCCGATGTCGGCTGCTACGGTAACAAGTTCAACGAGACGCCCAATATCGATCGCCTCGCAGCCCAAGGAATGCGGTTTACTGACGCCTACGCAGCATGCCCGGTGTGCTCGCCTACTCGAGCCAGCATCGTATCGGGTCAGTATCCCGCTCGCGTCGGAATAATTGATTTCATAACCGGTCACTGGCGCCCGTTCGAAAAACTTACCGTGCCGATCAATCGGCAGCAATACCTGCCCCTGAAATCGGTAACGCTGGCCGAGTCGCTGAAGAAGGCTGGTTACGCCTGCGGGGCGTTTGGTAAGTGGCATCTGGGCGGAAAAGGGCGACTGCCCGATGCTCAGGGCTTCGATACGATGATGGTGGCGGGCGGGGGCAGGCATTTCGGCAACTTCACCACGCCGAACATGAAGTTGACCAAAGACGACTATCTGGCGGAAGCAATCACCGCCAAAGGCGTGAAGTTCATCGAAGACAACAAGGATCGCCCGTTCTTCCTCTGCGTCATGCACTACGCCGTGCATATTCCGCTGCAGGCCCGCAAGAAGCTCGTCGCCAAGTACGAGAAGAAAACGAAACCACCGACGGGCGTGAACAATCCTATCTACGCAGCCATGGTCGAGCACGTAGACGACAGTGTGGGAGGGATACTGGCCAAGCTCGACGAACTCAAACTCGCCGACAACACCGTGGTGGTGTTCTTCTCGGACAACGGCGGTCTCCGGCGGCATTTCAAGAAGATTGGTCCGATCGTCACCACCAACGCGCCGCTCCGCGACGAAAAGGGCACGCTGTACGAGGGCGGAATTCGCGAACCGTTGATCGTACGCTGGCCGGGCAAGGTCAAAACAGGTTCGACCTGCAGCGAAGTTGTCACCAGCGTTGATTTCTATCCCACATTTCTGGACATCGCAGGCGCCAAGGAGCCCGCGGAACACGTGCTGGACGGGCGGAGCATCACCGGTCTCCTGGCTGGCGGCGGGAAACTGGATCGCGATGCGATTTACTGGCATTATCCGGTGTATCACCACTCGACCCCCGCCGGAGCGATTCGACAGGGGGCCTGGAAACTGATCGAGTTCTTCGACACCGGGCCAAGTCGCTTCGAACTGTACAATCTCAAAGATGATATTGGCGAGTCCCGCAACCTTGCAGAGAACATGCCCGATAAAGTCAAAGAGCTTCAGCAGAAACTCACCGCCTGGCGAAAGTCAGTTAACGCCCGTCTTCCGAAAAAGAACCCTGATTACGACCCCGCCAAAGCCGACCAATGGGGGCGTCATCCCAGTTCCCGCAGACCGCCCAGGAAATAACGCCCGGGCACATCCTCGCCGATTTCCCCGGCGACAAATGGTATTGTATTTTCAGGCTGATGTGATATCATTATATATGTTGTGTGGTTGCAGCGTGGGGGGAGGCCACCAGGTGTGATACATGGCCATATTCCAAAAGCACGGTTTTACTCTTGTTGAGCTTCTCGTTGTAGTAGCGATTATTGCGCTGCTGGCGATGCTGCTCATCCCCACTTTCAACGGCGCCAAGGACCATGCTAACGCTACGATATGTAAGAAGAATCTTGGCGAGATGTCGGGCGGATTAGCCTCCACCGACGACCGACCATATCCCGGACAGTGGCGTCGGTTCCTCAGAGATCGCGGAATGAGCGGCGTACTGACCTGTCCATCCGATGCGGATATCGACCTCGAGATCAACGATGAGGATTTTCCGGAACTGGAAGATGTTTTCCTGGTTCAGAAGCAGGGGGGCAAGGTGCGTTTCTCGAACGTAAAGCTGATTCTGGAGACGGGTGTTTCGGCTGAGGATAACCAGATAAAGCGAAAAGACAACGCCCATGGAATAACGGCCTTGCCGGGTCAGATGCTTATCGCTGTCGGAAGCGAATGTGCGCTTGTGCGAGTTACTTACGGCAACGTCATCAAGTTTGAGTCGATGATCGTCCCTACGAAGGGCACCGGTCACAACAGCGTGCATTGGTTGTGCCTTGACGACGGCGGTCCGGATTGGCGGTACCGGATCGAGGCGGGGTTCGACACCGCAAGCCCGGACGATATATTCATCATGCGTCTTCAGTCAGGCCACAGGTACACGCAAAAGGCTCCGGACTATGAAGTCGGGTTTAATCGGTCTTCCTACGCCATGAGCGACGCAGTCCACAATACCGACCCGCGCCCCGGGCAACTGCTGCTGGTGGAGTACACCAAGGATATCGCCCGCGTGCTCAAGGGCGGATATCGCACAGACGAATTCGGAAACAGCAACGCCGATCCGAGAGGATTCCTGCGAACCCGTCATTTTAATATGGCCAATTTCGCCACGACCACCGGAAGCGTCAGATCAATGACGCGGGAGCAGTTGCAGTGGGAATACGACCATTATGCCAATGGAATATGGGCTCCCTGAACGGAGGCGAATGCGACCACTATGAATCCGGTGCTTAGAGTGGGACTTGTTATTGTCTTGGTTGGCCTGGCCATTGCGGTGGGCGTGAAGTATTGGCCTGACCATGCTGATCCGAGGTCTTCCGACATGCACCAGCGCTTGCTGGCGGTGGATGAGTTGGTCGGAAGCAACGGGCAGGAGGCCCTTGATACTCTTAGCGAACTCACAAGCGACGCTGAGCAGCGGGTCTGCATAGCTGCGATTCGCGCGCTCGGAAGCAGGACAGACGAAGCCAGTCGACTGAAACTGAAGCAAATCGCCTCCAAAAGCGCCAGCGGTGTTCTTCGCGGAATAGCCGCCGCTGAACTGGGGAACTTCAAGAAGACCGACTGTCATTTTCTTACGGATATCCTGTTGAAAGACAAGGCTCCGGAAGCTCGTGCGGGAGCGGCTGTTGGGCTTAAGCGTCTGCGCGATCCCCACGCCCTAAGTTCGCTCGTAAAAGCGCTGAGCGATCCGGACGTCGATACGCGCCGCAGCGCCTATGGCGCCATCTGGACCACTACCGGGCGGTTCTTCAAATTCGACCCCGCCGCATCTCCCGAATCCCGAGCGCAATGCATTGCCTGGCTGAAGAAAGAGCTTGCACGCGTCAAGAGCCCGCACGATCACTGACCGGCCGGGCCATCGCTGTATTGATAGTACTTCCGGCCTGACAGGTGCGCCTCAAGAGATTTCTTCTCTTCGATAAGATCGCGCTGACTGCGTTTGGCGCGGAATACATCCGGTTCGAAGATCGCTCTTGTTTTCGAGCCTAACATGTCCTCACGCGGCTGGGTCTTGAGTCGTTCCCAGCCGAGTCTGATTATCTCCAGCGCACGTTTGTATTTGTCGCTTCCGGGCGCGCCGGTCAGCTTTAGAATCGGACTGACTTCCGGACGGTTGAAGCACACCAGCGGACCGTGTTTGACGAGATGCTGCTGGAGGCTTCGGACACCGGCCAGGGCGAGCAACTTCTTCAGTTCCCTACCGATTGGAATACGCCCGGGATAGTACGAACTGTAACTGCCGTAATAGACGCCGTTAAGATCGATCCACGTGACGACACGCTGGAACTCCTCGCTGCTGACTTTGACCTTGTTGTGTCCGCCGCGCAGATTCTTGACGAGTTTGGACCTGTGGGAGCCCCATGAAAACGCGGGCAACACACCGGGCGGACCGTCGCATACCAGGTTTACGATCTTCATCTCAGAATCCGTCCATCGCAGGCCTGACCGGGTCATGATCGACAGATACGATGCATTGAACACCAGACCTACGTCTCCGGCGAGAATGAGCCTGGCTGACGCCTTGGCGTTTTTACCGTAATCGTGACACTTGACGCAGTGCTTGTCGAACACGGGCTGGACTTCGGTCAGGTAATTAAAACTCGGCGAGGCCGCCACCGTCGACGTGTTGAACCACGGTTGGATTCGGCTGGGTTTGCGTTTCATCGCCAGCGGTTTTGCGTTGGTTCGGGTCGGGGGCGAGAGACGGTTTTCGTGGCATCCGATGCAGCCCTGGATCTCGCCGGGGCGAACCATTGTCGCCGACCGCATCGATTGGATCATCATCTTCTCGGCGTCCAGCGCCTGGAAGTAGAAGAACGTGTCGGCGGGAGCTTCGAAGTGCGCCGATCCGTCGGCTTCGACAGGGACGTCTCCGAGTATGCGTTTACTGTTGGTTGCGTTCCAGTTCATCGCTGTGACCTGCGACGCGTCGATGTTCCACTTGCCTCGCTCGTCGAAGTACTGCTTGTCGGGCGCCTCGATAATTCTCAGCCACTTTATCGTTCCGCGTTTGACGGCCTTCATCTCGTCGCCGTCGGCGAGGTACACGTCGTTAACGTACATGATCCCGGTGTTCTTCGTGAGGTCCACGCGTGACGGTATTACAGGCGGTTTGACGCGGGGGGCTATCGGGGTGGGGTTGAAACAGTTTTCACGGCGCCCGGGCAGGGAGTAAAGCAGCACTTCGTTGCCGAATACGTCCAGCAGGAATACGCCCATGTTCACTTCCCCGTCGCGCTGGGAGTATCGCCATTTAATCTCTCCGATCGACCGGGCGACCATGAAGTATTTCCCGCCGCCCTTGCCTGTTTTCGTGTCGTGCAGCGGCCAGGGGTCTTCGTACCTTACCGTCATCCGTCGGAAGTAATCGATGCCCCCGCGATTGAAGCGATGGTTGTACTTCTTGTCGGCCGGGGTGATGTGCCTCCTGCCCGATGCCGGCCAGATATGCTCCACCGGTTCTGGTCCGTCGAGTCCTTTGTTGCGGTTGGCTATTACAAGTGCGCCCCAGGGCAGGTCGTGGCAGGCTCCGTAGATGCACACGACCTTGTCCGTGCCCGGTATCACCCGCGCATCGCCCATGAATCCCGGGCTCCAGGCGTTATTGCCCATGAACAGCAGGTGGCTTGTTCCGTCGGGGTTAACCGTCCACAGGCCCAGCGACGGACCGAAGTGGCGATCGACGTACTCCCAGCGGCTGTAGAGAACTCGCCCGTCGGGCATGAGCGACGAATGGAAGTCCGCCAGGGTGTTGCGGCTGATCTGGATGATGTTGGCTCCGTCTGAATCCATCACGAAGAGATTGGGCTGGATGTGGCGGTTGCATTGACAGTACTTCATGTCGCGCGTCGAGGAGAACAGAATCTTCCCGTTGGGCATGTAGATCGGGTCGACGTCGGAGAGCATCGAGCCGAACGTAAGTTGCTTCAGGTTCGTCCCGTCGGAATTCGCTTCGTAGAGATGGTAGTCGTCGGCGCGCTGTCGGCGCATTGAGAACAGTATCTTCTTCCCGTCGAAACTGATGTCCGGATCTCGCAGGACGCCCTTGGGCGCTTCGGCGATCTTCTTCACGTTTGCAACTTTCCCATCAGCCCCGAAGCGTATCACCTCGAACCGCCCGCCGTCTCCGCGCCACGCCTTCAAACCGCCGCAATCGCTCTTGTGATCGTCGCCGGTCTGGAACATCGTCCCCATCGGACCGTGATTGTGCCAATACTGCTCCCGGACTTCGATCAACCACGGTTGCCCCGCAACGTGAGGATTCGCAACCAGCGCCTCTCTCTGAAGTGCTTCAAACGCCTTCAAAACCGCTTGCGGTTTCGCGCGGTCCGATCCGTGAAGACCCTTGTCGATCCGGTCAAGCCTTGCAAGATACTTCCCGCCATTGGGGTACTTATCGCCGAACGTCACCATCAAATCCTTTATCGCAGCCCGTAGCGTCGCCGGAGTGTTCTTGGACGGTTCAGAGGCGTACATCTCACCGCCAACCACTGCAACGACGACAGCCCAGAGCCCAATCGTTATTGCTTTTCTCATGCCCCCATTTTAACCAACGGCCCCCACAGCGACAGCATCAAAAAACCCATCGAGTTACCCGCGGTTTATCCTTGCAGCTGTGCGGCGGGAGTGTAGAATAAGCGGTGTTCGTATAGCGTTAGGGTATTGATTCTGGAGCGTTATGACTGATCTACCTCAAACAGAGAACACCGAAGACCGGGCCAGCCAGGGCGATGAATTCTCGAAGGCGTTGAGTAACGTCTTTGGTTTCCATGGTTTCAGGGACAACCAGGAGGAAATCGTTCGGGCGATTATGTCCGGACGGGACGTCTTTGCGGTGATGCCCACCGGAGGGGGCAAGTCGTTGTGCTACCAGTTGCCCGCGCACTTGCTCGAAGGCACGTGCGTGGTGATAAGCCCGCTGATCTCGCTGATGAAGGATCAGGTCGACGCTGCGAAGGTTAACGGTCTAGCCGCTGAGTTCCTCAACAGTTCGCTCGACGCTTCAGAGCGGACGCGTGTCTCGCGGGAGATGTCCGCCGGTAAGCTCGATCTGCTGTACGTTGCGCCCGAACGATTTGCGGCGCCCGGATTTCTTGATGTGCTGAAGACCGTTCCGATCAGCCTGTTTGCGATAGATGAGGCCCACTGTATAAGCGAATGGGGGCACGACTTCCGCCCGGACTACCTGTCGCTGTCGCATATCGTAGCGGAATTCGGCGACACTCCGCTGGCCGCCTTCACCGCCACCGCCACCTCACGCGTACAGGACGACATTATCGACAGGCTCGCCCTGCGCGACCCGCACGTTACGCGTGCGTCGTTCAATCGCCCCAACCTTTCGTATCAGGTCGCGCCCAAGGGCGACGTGGACGATCAGATACTCACCTTCCTTGCCGAGCGGTCCGGCGAGGCGGGGATTGTCTACCGAACCACGCGAAAGTCAGTCGAGCAGACTGCGGCTGAGTTGGTTCACAACGGTGTCAACGCGCGCCCTTACCATGCGGGGCTCGAAGATGAAACCCGCAAAGCCAATCAGGAGGCGTTCAATCGCGACGACGTGACGGTGATCGTCGCGACGGTGGCGTTTGGAATGGGGATCGACAAGTCAAATGTGCGGTTTGTGATCCACGCCGATCTGCCCAAGAATATGGAGGGGTACTATCAGGAGACCGGGCGGGCGGGGCGCGACGGCGAACCTGCGCACTGCGTCTTGTACTATTCTCGGGGCGACATACCCAAGATACGCTTCTTCATCAACCAGATCGAAGACGACGCCCAGCGAGCATCGGCGTCGGCGAAGCTCAACGATATGGTGAACTTCGCGACGGTGAACGTCTGCCGTCGCCGCCAACTGCTCGGATACTTCGGCCAATCGCTCGATGAGTCCGACTGCACCGGATGCGACGTCTGCTCGGGTACGGTGGACCGGGTCGACGCTGCGAAAGAGGCCCAGATCGTAATGTCGGCGATTCTGAGGACAGGGCAGCGTTTCGGAGCGGTGCATATCGCCGACGTAGTAACCGGAGCCAACACCCAGCGAATCCGCGAACTGAAGCACGACCAACTCAAGACGTACGGCGCCGGGTCGGATCGCGACAAGAGCTATTGGCGAGGGATCATAGACGACCTGACGGCCCAGGGATGTGTGGTGCGAACCGACGGGGAATACCCCGTGCTGCATCTGACGGCGGCGGGGCGTGAAGTGCTGTTTGGGCGTCGGGAATTCCAGGTGCTCCGGCAACGCGAGGCGCCCGCGGCGCCCAGACGCAAACGGACCAGTCGCAAGCAGGCCAAGCAGATCAAGCAGCAGATCACCGACTTCGACCGCGGGCTTTTCGAGAAGTTGCGGGCCTTGAGGCGAAGTCTCGCCCAAGAGCGGAATCTCGCTCCGTTTATCATCTTCTCGGATCGCACACTGCGTGAGATGGCTCACTTTACGCCCACCACTCCGTCTGAGATGCGCAACATAACCGGCGTGGGCGACCAGAAGTTGCTCCAATACGGAGGCGACTTCATAGCGGCGATCGAGGATCATTTGAGCGGTTAGTTTTCAGTTTTCAGTCTTCAGTTTCTAGTTTTCAGTTTCTAGTTTCTAGTCTTTAGTTTTTAGTTTTTAGTTTCTAGTTCTTAGTTCTTAGTTCTTAGTTTTTGGTTTTTCGGTTCTAGGTTCTAGGTTCTAGGTTTGGGTTCTAGGTTTGCGTTTTCGGCTAGGGCCGAAGGCCCGACGCGATAGTAGCCGGGCCCGGGAGGGCCCGGAATGCGATCTTATTAGAAACAGAGCCCCGACGGGGCGACAGAAAAGCGGGAAAGCGAATGTCCTACACGCATCTTGTCTACCATATCGTATTTGCAACCAAAGAACGACGCGAGAGCCTCCCTTTCGATCGAATCGACAGAATATGCAAGTACGCCGCCGGTATTATCAGCAACAATGAAGCAGTGCCGCTGGCGGTCAACGGAGTTAGCGGTCATCTCCATGTTGTCGCCAGCCTTGGTCCGAAGATCGCACTTTCACAGTTCGTGGGAACGGTGAAGGCCAATTGTAGCAAATGGATTCATAAGACATTCGGAGATATGCAGGACTTCAGTTGGCAAGACGGTTACAGTGCTTTCACAGTCTCCGCCAGCGTGCAGGATTCAGTTGTGTCGTACATTCGGAATCAGGAAGTTCATCATCGCAGGATGAGTTTTCAGGACGAATTGATCCGATTGCTTGACAGGCATGGTATTGAATACGACCCGAAGTATGTTCGATAGACTCTGTCGCCCCGTTGGGGCTCTGAGTATAGGGATGCGTGTTCCGGGCCCTGCCGGGCCCGGCTACTATCGCGTCGGGCCTTCGGCCCTAACCGAAACCCGGCTCTGGCCCCCAGCTCTGGACCGCGGCTCTGGACTTCGCTTCTGGCCCCCAGCTCTGGACCGCGGCTCTGGACTTCGGCTCTGGACTCCGGCCCTGGACTGCGGCTCTGGACTCCGGCCCTGGAACCCGGCTCTGGACTCCGGCCCTGGACCGCGGATCTGGACTGCGGCTCTGGACTTCGGCTCTGGACTCCGGCTCTGGGATCTGGCTCTGGGACCAGGCCTTGGAACCCAGTTGCGGAACTCAGCCCCTGGAACCCGTTTTCAGTTGTCCGCATGCGGCTGCTATGTCCGAGCCGCGGGATTGGCGGAGTGTGGCGTTGGTTCCGTTTTCGCGGAGCGTGTTTATGAAGGCGTCGGTTGCGTTCTTGCTCGACGGGGCGAATGTCAGCGACTCGACGGGATTGTAGCGAATCAGGTTCACGTTGCAGCGCAGGCGCCGGGCCAGGCGGCTTAGGTTGCGGGCGTGGTGTTCGGCGTCGTTGACTCCCGCCAGCAGAACGTATTCCAGCGTAATCTCTCGTTTTCTGGCCTGGTAGAATTCCCCAGCCGCCGAGAGTATTTCGTCGATGGTGTGTTTGGCCGCGGAGGGGATTATTTCCCTTCGCAGTTCGTCGGTCGGTGCGTGCAGGCTTATCGCCAGTGTTATCGCCATATCTTCGCCCGCCAATCGGCGGATAGCCGCGGGCAAACCGATAGTCGACACGGTCACCCGACGGGCCGATATGCCGAATCGCTCCGGATCGATGATTGCCCTAACCGCCGCCACCGTTGCCTCGTAGTTCGCCAGCGGTTCGCCCATGCCCATGAACACGACGTTTGTCGGGGCGGTTCCAGAGGCCTGGCGGAGGTGGATTAGTTGCTCGAGTATCTCGCCTGACGATATGTTTCGCTGCAACCCGCCGAGCCCCGAAGCGCAGAACTTGCATCCGACGGCGCATCCGGCTTGTGTGGACACGCACGCGGTGACGCGGCTGGGCGAGGGTATGAGCACGGTTTCCACCTGGCATCCGTCGTGGAGGTCCAGAAGGAGTTTCGTTGTCCCGTCTCGACTGTCGGTGCGGGCTGCGATTGAAGATGTCAGGAACGACAAATCGTCCGCGACAGAGGCCGGGATGTTGCTCATCATCGCGACATCGGTTACGCCCTTACCGTAAACCCAATCGGCCAGTTGCTTTGCCCGGAACGCCTTGTGCCCCGCGGCGAGAAGTATGTCGCGGGCTTCGGGACGAGTCATGTCGAGATAGTTCTTCGGTGTAGTCAATTAGTCCATCCAGTATGCTTGTGACCGGTTGATGCGGGTTTAGTTCCGGGGTGCTGCAATTTGCAGTGGTCTGGCGGTCTCCACCGCCGTGATGTTTTTCGGATCGACGAATCTCCTCGGCGGCCAGACGATCTCTCCGCGTTTCTGGGCGTTAACCACCTCCGCATCGTCGCTTATCCAGCATATTTCGTTGGCGTTGAGATCCAGCCACAACGTGATCCTCCGCAGTTCGTCGTCGGTCAGCTTGACATCTTTGTGATACTTCTTCTTGAGAGACGCCATGAACCCGGACGCCTGAGCTCCGAACCGTCCGGGCGTGGTGCGCGAACCGCCTATGCCCAGGCAATGGAGGCACTGGTCGCCTCCCCTGAACTGAAAGTGCGTACCGTGCAGCGTGAACAGCAGATCGGGTTTGGCCAGCGAGGCGTAGGACATGTCGGGGGCCTTCTTGTCCTTGTGTTTCTCGTGGCATGCGACGCATTTCTTGTCGAAGACAGGCCTTTTCACCAATCGCAGGAAATTGAGCGGTACGGCGCCGGTTTTTACTTCCTGCACAATCTTCGACGGTCCCCTGCGCAGCGCCATCGGACGGGCCGTGTTTGCAGGGGACTTCCATTTATCTTCATGACATCCGATGCATCTCATCTGTTCGCCCGGATGCACGTAGGTTACAGACCTCATGGATTGAACTGCGAAGCCCTTTTCGTCCAGCAGTTGGAAGTAGATGGGCTTTCCCACCGGAGCCTCGCAGAAGACGCTTCCGTCGGACTCTACGGGGACCACGCCCAGCGGTATCCTGCCGACTGATTCATCGGCGTAGCTGATCAGTTTGGTTTTCGCCCGGTTGATCCTGGTCAGCAGTTGCGGGATCACCTGGACTATCCGCATCGACTTGACCTTGACCCCCTTGGGCAGCGGCATGTCGCCTTCGTAGACGTTCATGATGCTGATTGTCGCCCTGCGGTGATCCGGCAGGTTCGCCCGCTTACCGTCCCACGTCTTGACCGGAAGAACGGGAGGTTTCCTCCTGGGGCGCAGGGGGAACGGATCCCGTACGAGGAAGGCGCCCTTGGGATCGTAAATCACTTCCCGATTTCCGTACCGATCCAGCAGGTAAAGGCCTGTTTTGAAGTTGCACAGATAGAAGTCCTCACTAAGAGGCCAGGGCGTTCCGTAAGCACGGTCGGCGGGACGCTCTACTTCCGGGAACCGAGACAACGGTGTTATCCGTTTGACTTGAGCCATCTTCGAGTCGTCGGGAATGTTAGTGTCGACCAGGATCAGGCTGCCTGAGAAGCCCATGTGATGTCCCACCGCCGCCGCGGTGTACTTCGACGCCGTCCCGGGAATCGCGCGGTATGAGATTTCAACATCGGGCCTCAGGTACCGCCCGTGTATCAGACGTTTGTCTTTCCGACCGTACTGGTTGGGCTCCACGCCTTCGGGCATCGCCGAATGGGGAAGCGGGTAATTCCCGTGGTAGCTTCTCGGGTCGGTCCCGTCGGGATAGCACTGCCAATGGTGATGGGCCGTGCTCCAGTCGCGGTCCAGATAGTCCCACCGCGTATAGACGATCATGCCCCGATTGTTAACGCTCGGTTGCCACTCGTTGGTCTCGTGATAGCTCAGCGGGGTGATGTCCGAACCGTCGGCTTCCATGGAATAGAGCGTATAGGTAAGGGATTGGGTGCGAAGCAGGCACCTGCCGATTCCCCCGACCCGCGTTGAGACAAACGCTATCCGCCCGGACGGCAGGAAACAGGGATCGAAATCATCGTCGGGTCCGGTGGTGAGCTGATCGAGCTTCTTCGAGGCCAGATCGTACTTGAAGATGCGCCATATGTCGGTATCCGTAGTTGCGGTGAAGAGGATCTTCCTGGCGTCATAATCCAGCTCCAGGCCCGCGAATTTCCGGTGGAGCTTCTTCCCCTTCCAGGGTCCCGAAGAAACGGTTGTATCGGTCAGCGGTTTGCTGACAGTCGGCTTGGATTTGAATCCGGAGACGACAATGAGGCCTCCGCCCGCTTTGTATCCAAACGGCCGGCCGCCTTCCACGATCCGGTGCGTGACAAACGGTTCGAGCATACAGATGATGCTGTCGAAATTCAGAAGGGGGTTTGCAAGTGCGATTTTGCGGCGCAAGGCGCAAACCTGGTTGTAGAACCGCCTCCGTGAGTCAGATTTCGACACCTCGACCGCACGGGCCTTGGCGGAAAGCGCAGTGAATTCCTTCTCAAACGCCCCGATCGCGTCGGCGGTCAGTTTTCGGTCTTGCTTGAAGTGGTCGATAAGCGCCTTTGTCCTTCGCAGCACGATGTCCAGAGGATCTTTGTCGCCCGAGAGAATCAGCGCCTGGGCGTCGAGGGCTTCAGCCTTGAACCGACCGCTGGTGGCGCCTTTGCTTATTTGAGCGGTCAACTCTTTCCACTCATAGTCCCAAGCCGCCTCGCTTGCCGACTGCGTATTCTCTCCGATCGCCGGAGCCCCAATACACAGGACTAAAGCACAGACCAGCGTAAGCTGCTTCATGTTCGACTCCTTTCAAGGCGACGTTCCTCTAAACAACGCGTTTCATCCTCCGTAAAACGGCCTATTTTGTCAAGAATTGCACGGCCCGCCGCAAATTGACCGAGTGGTTTGCTCGCTACTTGCGTTGTTCCACAAGCTTGTCGAGTCCGCCGGAGGCGATGAATTGTTCGAAGGCTTCCACGTCTGGTAATATCTCGTCGCTGTAGGCTCGCAGCACCCAGTTTGGCGCCATCGGGCTTATTGTCAGGACAATCGCGTTGTTGCGGGCGGCTTCGTAGATTTCGACGGCCGTGCCCATCGACGCACTGGGGACGTATGCGATCAGCAGGTCGCAGTCGGCGGCCTGCTGGAATCCCTCGGACAGCGTCTCTATGATCTCGGGAAGTTCGTACGTTATCGAGTTTGGATGAAGGGAGTAGTGACAGTAGACTTCCGCGTCGGGGCGGTGTTCGGCCAGGATGCGTTTAATCGGCGTGCGCCAGTCCTGAGCGTGAATTCGAGCTTCTGACAGCGAGCCCTGTATTATGCCCGCGAGGAATACTTTCATGACTGGGCTCCATCCGCCTGTCGTTTGTGCTTTGCGGTGGCGAACATCGCAACCAGCCAGTGCAGCATCATCATTCCCACGCCGACAACCAACCATACGTCGGCGATGTTGAACACCCATACGTATCGGAATCCGAACGGAAGCGGTATGCTGCTGCAGTCCAGAAAGTCGCGGACGTTGTAAAGGATTGGCTCCATTCCGGGCAGCGCGATGCGGCTGGCGAGGCGGTCGTAGAGGTTGCCCAGGGCTCCGGCCAGTATCAAGGCGGTCGACAAATGGACGCTCCAGGCCTTGCGGTGCGAAGTGGCGAACCAGCAGGCCATAAGGACCGTTACTATCAGCGTGGCCAGAGATACTATAAGGCGATGGACGTTGCCCGATTCGTGCAATTCCATCCCAAACACCGCGCCCTTGTTGGCTGACAGCACCAGATCCAGACCGGGGCACACGTGTCGCCTGAGATTCAGGTGATGGAGCATTTCCCGGGAGGTGAGCTTTCGGGCGAACCGAGGATCGGCCAGGGCGCCGGCCTGGATAACTTCAATCCGCTTGGCGAGAGTTTCCTGAGAGGGCGTCAGGCTCTGGAAGACGTAGTGCTTGCTCAACAAATCCGCGGCCAGGGCGATTAGCGTCAGCGCGATGAAGAATACGATAGCCCGAACGCTGCGCATCGCACGGTCCTGGGGTTCAACATCCGACGGCGCTGGGGATCTGGGGCCTGTCGTTTTTCCGCTGTCGCCCAACGTGTGTTGTCCTTCCTGCCGGTGGTTGCGGGCTTATTCGTCGTCATCATCCGGGATCAGTGAATCGCCCGGTCGGATGAGTCCCTGTTCGACCATTCTGGCGTATTCGATCCCGTATTTGGACCACGGTCTGGCGTTGAGCCTGGCTATGCTGATGGACTTGCCCGTTCCCACGCATACTCCGTATGTGCGGTCCGCGATGCGGGCAAGTGCGTCGTCGATCTCTTCCAGCAAGGCGCGTTCACTTTCCAGCAGGCCCAGCGAGAATTCCTGCTCGTAGTTGTCCGAACCGATGTCGGCCGGATGCGTGGGCATGCTCGACAGGTCGCCCCCTCCGTTTCCGCCGCGGAAAGCGCCAGCCGCTATACCGCTCATGTCGCCAAGCAGGTCTTTTCGTTTCTCCAGGAGCATCTTGCGATACTTGTTGAGTTGGGACCTCGTCAGCGGCGACTTGATCTTCTTGGGCTTGGGTGTCTTCGGTTTGGTCGGCGCGGGCGTTTTGGCGACTTTCTTGGCGGCCTTCTTGACGGTTTTCTTGGCGGTTTTCTTAGCGGCCTTCTTGACGGTCTTCTTGGCGACTTTCCTGGCGGCCTTTTTGACGGTCTTCTTGGCGACTTTCTTGGCGGCCTTCTTGACGGTCTTCTTGGCGGCTTTCTTGGCGGCCTTCTTGACGGTCTTCTTAGCCGTCTTCTTTGCAGCTTTCTTGGTCTTGCTGCACGATGATTTTCTCTTGGATGTCTTTTTTCCCACTGCCTAATCCTTACCTTAGTCTGGTGTCGAGGCAGACAGGGCCAACTGCCCTGACGGTCCCTTCACGGGCGGGAAAGTATAGAGACGACGGGTCCGTAAGTCAAGCCATTTGACACCCGGAATTCTCGCTGTGAAGACCTGTTGGATCATTGGGCGATTCCAGACCTCCCGGCGCCGAGCGGATTGTCTGTTGCAGATACACCCACTGATGGATATACTGACGCGATTAATCGTTGATATACACAGACCCCACCGACGCGTGGATACACTAGAAAAGGAACTGAAATGGCAACGAAAAAGCCGCGAAAGACGCACTTCTTCACAAGCGAATCGGTAACCAGGGGTCATCCCGACAAGGTTGCTGACCAGATTTCCGATGCTGTTCTCGATAGTCTGCTGGCTAAGGATCCCGACGCCAGAGTGGCTTGTGAAACGCTTGTAACTACCGGTCTGGTAGTGCTTAGTGGAGAGATTACCGTTCACAACGACAAGGCCAAAGCCGCTCTGCTGAATGTTGAAGACACGGCTCGGGCAATGGTTAAGGATATTGGGTACACCGACCCGGAAATCGGGTTTGACCACCAGTCATGTGCGGTGCTGACCGCCCTGCACAGCCAATCGGCCGACATCTCCCAAGGCGTGACCGCAGGTAAGGGGATAGATCGTCATCAAGGCGCCGGCGACCAGGGACTGATGTTCGGATTTGCCTGTGACGAAACCAAATCGTTCATGCCGCTTCCGATCTATCTGGCTCACAGGCTCACCGAGCAACTTACTGAAGTTCGTGAAAACGGTACGATCGACTGGATCCGTCCAGACGGTAAAAGCCAAGTCACCGTCGAATATCAGGACGGCGCCCCCAAGCGGATCGACACGGTGGTTATTTCCACCCAGCACACCGAAGCGGCGGTTGATCCCAAGACACATAATATGTCGGAGAAGGCTCGCAAGATCCTGATCAAAGAGGTGATCAAGCCCGTTATCACCGCCGAATGCCCCAAGCTCTGGAATCGCAGGATCAAATTCCTGATCAATCCCACCGGTCGATTCGTTATCGGCGGACCGTACGGAGATACGGGCCTGACCGGAAGGAAGATCATCGTTGACACTTACGGCGGCCGCGGCGCACACGGCGGCGGGGCGTTCTCCGGTAAGGATCCGTCGAAGGTCGACCGATCGGCCAGCTATATGGCCAGATATGTCGCCAAGAATATTGTGGCCGCCAAATTGGCGAAGGTTTGTGAAATTCAGCTGTCCTACGCCATCGGCGTATCAGAACCCACCAGTGTGCTCGTCGACTGCGAGGGGACATCGGTAATTGATGAAGGCATCATCGAACAGGCTGTTCTCGACCTGTTCCCGCTGACACCCCAGGGCATCATTGAACACCTGAAGCTGCGACGTCCGATCTACTCCGATACGGCCCATGACGGGCACTTCGGTAGAAAGGGCAGGGGCTTTACGTGGGAGAAAACCGACATGGCCAAGAAATTGCGAAAGGCCTGCGGTCTCTAATAGCAGCCTGGATAGTGAATATAGAAGAATCCCACGCCTTTGGGGCGTGGGATTCTTTTTGTGTCCGTAGTGTGTTTTAAGCGGATCTTAAACAAACCGGGCGTGTCTGGAGTCTTAGACCGCCTGGACCTGTTTGCCTTTACGTCGCTTGTTGTTGATGATTTTTCGTCCGTTTGCGGTGCGCATGCGGGCTCTGAACCCGAGCTTGCGGGCGCGTTTACGTTTCGAAATTCTACGCGGATAATGCATCATTCACCTCACAGTGATAGTATTGTCAGGGTTGTACAATGTCAAAGAGACGGAGAAGTATACGGACTGCGCATGATTGGAGCAAGGAAAATATCGCAGAATCCGGCGAATTTGTGTTGATTCAGTCTCCCGCCTGCTTCGTGGCGGTCAGCAGATCGTTGAAACCGTGAAGCATTTCCCGCACTTGGTTTATCGCCCAGGCTATATAGGCCTCGCTGTGTGCGGGCTTACCGCGGTGTTCGGTGATCAGACCGCGATAGACCGGACCGAGAAACGATTCGATTTCCGTTTCCTCCAGCGGCTTCGGATCGGAGCCCCAGTCCAGGAGTTTGTGGAATCTCTTGCGGTAGGCCTGGTTGCTGTCGTGCTGCTTGACTGTAAGGAAACTGCCCAGCGACATTCCCATCTGCAGCCCTTTTAACGCTACGGCGATGAGTTCGTAGTTCGCATTATCGCCCAATCTCATGAACTTGAACTGCTGAACGTATCGCCCGGGCTTTCTACTGGTGCGAACTGCGGCGTACGTTTCATCGGAGCTCGAACTCTGCCGTTTTGAGACCCTGGAGAACTGCAGTGCGTTGGCCTTTAGCGAAGACTGACCGCTCTGATCCGAATCGCCTGAGAAATCCTTGCGGACTATCTCGTTGTTCTTCAGGCGGTGAATAACGATGTTTCCGTTGCTGTCGGGTCCGGGATCTCCGGCCAGTGCAAACAGGCATTTCAGAACGCTCAGCGGAGGAGGTCTGTCGACCGTTGGGCGGTGGCGGCTGCTGCGGAGCTGCATCGAAATGTGGATGCTGTGCGGAGCGACATGCCCGTAAAACTGTCGTGTTTCATTGATAATCTGGTTCAGGACCCACGGGTCGTCTGTGATGGGCATTGAGATGTTCTCTTCGATGGACAGGCTCCCCAACGCCAGTTCGAAGAATCCTCTCCGTTGCTCGGGGGAGGCCTTTACATAGTGATCGTCGACATGTCCGCCCAGTTTCCAGGTAAGGACATCCAAACCGAAATCCGTGAAGTACATGAAACCGTCGTATTCGCGGTCATGCACGCGTTTGGCTTGGGGGTCGAGAATTACCTCGTGCCCGATGTTGGAGAATTCAAGTTCCGCCCCGAGCGGGATGTACCCTCGCGAGCCCATGTTGTTGCTGATGAAGTCAAGTTCGTGTTTAACTTGCTGCGGTTCGTAGAAAGCATCGGCCGCTATTACCGCCAATCGCACGAACTCGACCAGATTGTTCTTCGGGAAGGTAAGGTCGTTGAGGCAGTCTCCGACAAGAATCTGGAGTATGTCCGGGCGTGCGTTCAGTATCCTCATGGCCGCCAGCGAGCTTATCGTTCGATCGTACATGTCCTTGCGAAGACACATCTGGTCGAGTTCGTAATGGCAGTCGTGGTGTATTCGTTCTTCGATCTGGTTGAACACCACCTGTCTGATGACCATTGACAGGTAGTTTGGCGCCAAGGCCTTGGCTTTGGCGTCATTGCGTATTCGTTCGAAGTTGGGCAGCGGGGCGTCCAGCAGCGACTGCCTGATCGCGTAGTCGCTGATCCCGCCTGCTTCGAAGTGATGCCTGACCATGTCGCGAATTCTGGGCCCGCAAAGTTCGCCTAACGCCCGTCTGGTGAACACATCGGCCGTCTGCAGACGTTTCTGTTCGGCTTCCAGCAACGCCGCTTCGATCTTCTCTCGGAGGAGGATTTCCTGTTTGAAGTCGTCTCTGAAGGCGTAACCAAACGAGTGTTCGAGCTGGGCGGTGTTGCCGAGAAACACTATCGCCTCCTCCCGCCCTTTGCGTGTGGCTACTCGGACCTTCCTTCGCCGGTAGTTCCGCCCTTCGTATTTGCGCAGCACGGGCAGCAGATCAAGGCTCAGCGGTCCGACCATATACCCCTGTATGCGCGAATGACGAGCTGGCATGGCATAAAGATAGGTATTGTCGGGGCTTATGGTCTTGTATCCGTTCAGAACCGCTCGCTTGGCCAGGACAGTGTCTTCGTCGACCAGTTGGCTGCGATGCGTCACCAACCGTTTACCCAGCACCGCACGCATGATCGCGGGGTTTTTCAGCGTTCCGTACGCGAAGAGGTTGAATGTTTCTCGCTTGGCTTCTTGGTTCATTGCAGGCTCGCGGGGACTGTCCGGACCGCTCGGTTCAGATTTCATGATCGCGGGTTTATTGTAACCTCAATCATCGCTTGGGGCAAAGGGTTGGATCAATCGCCATTTTCCACCGAATGTCGACCGGGCGGGGCGCTTGGTTTCGAGGGCGGATCAAACGTATAATTCTCTTGACGTTGTTGTGTCCGGGGCAATAAGGTCTTGGGGTCTTCGGTTTCGCTATGGATGGCGAGGCCTCATTCACAACATCTCTTTCGATGGTCGTGGAAGCAGGAAGTCCTGAACATGCAGAACGAATCAGATGCTAAACCAGACGCCAAGTCCGACGCCAGCCCCGAGACCAAACCCAACCCTTCGATGGAAACCGAGTTGGGCAAGCTGATTATCGAACAGGGCTTGGCTACGCAGGTGGAATTGAGATCCTGTCTCGATATCGTTCAGGGGCAGAGCGATCCCAACGATTCAAACAGGACGCTGTCGCAGGTTCTCGTGGAAAAAGGCGTTGTCACCGCCAGCCAGATCGGGCGTGTGAAGAGAACCATCGAAGCCAGCAGGGGCCAGGAAATACCAGGATACCAACTTCTGGCCAAAATCGGCGCCGGCGCTATGGCGATGGTCTTCAAAGCCAAGCAAATCAGCCTCGACCGCGTGGTGGCGATCAAGGTCCTTCCTCGCAAGCTCTCAGAGAACGCCGAATACGTCAGCATGTTCTACAAAGAGGGCAAAGCCGCCGCGAAACTCAATCACGCCAACATCGTTCAGGCCTTCGACGTAGGCGAGGCCGGCGGATTCCACTACTTTGTCATGGAGTTTATCGAAGGACACGATCTGTGGGACGAACTCCAGTCCGACGGTCCGCACGCCAGGGATTTCACCGAACGCGACGCATTGGACGTGATCATCCAGATCGCTCGCGCCCTCGAGCACGCTCACAGCCATGGGCTGATACACCGCGACGTGAAGCCCAAGAACATCATGTTGACCATGGAGGGCTCGGCTCCGATCGCCAAACTCGCCGACATGGGTCTTGCGCGATCGGCGGGGGATATTGATTCCGCCAAAGCCGAGGCCGGAAGGGCCTACGGAACGCCTTACTACATCAGTCCCGAGCAGATCCGCGGTGAGGTCGATATTGATTTTCGCGCGGATATATACTCCCTCGGCGCCACGTTTTACCACGTTGTGACCGGTCGCGTGCCTTTCGACGCCGAAACACCGGTCGCCGTCATGCGGAAACACTTGTCCGAGGCGCTGGTGCCCCCCGACCATATTAACACGACATTGTCTGCCGGTGTCGGTGAAGTCATCGAAGTAATGATGGCCAAAAACCGGGACAACCGATATTCCTCAACCAGCGATCTGCTGCTGGACCTGGAGGCTATTGCCGAAGGGCGTCCGCCCGTACAGGCCAGGAAGCAGATAGACGCCGGTGTCCTGAGCGGTCTGGGCGAATCGGATATGTCCGAATCGTCTGAAGATTCGGCGATCGAAGCCGACGAGATTCACGCCAACAGCGATCTTATGGTTTATGTTATCATGCTGGCTGCGGCGTTGGCGGTGAGTATCTTGTTCAATGTCATACAGTTGGTGACATGATATTACCGATGACAGACGCCTGAATCGCAGTTTTCCAAATAGCCCGCCTTGACACAGACCGGTGGGAATCCTACTATCTAGCTGTCGGCATACGAATACAGGAGACTATAACCGATGTCTGAAACCTCCGCGAACAGTTCCAGGATGAACGTGGAACAAGAAGGCGACGTGGTTATCATTGAACTCAAGGATCGGAAAATACTTGAGGAAATGAGCATCATGCAGATTGGCGAGCAGTTGAACGCCATGGTCGCCAAATCCGAATCCCCAAAGGTTATCATCGATTTCACCCAGGTGGCGCACATGTCGTCCAGTGCGTTGGGGATATTGATAACGCTTCACAAACGCATTCGCGAGAAACGCGGTCAGTTGCGGTTGTGCTGCATTCAGTCGGCGATTTACGAGATATTTGTGATTACGCGCCTCAACGAGATATTCTCGATATGCCAATCCAGGCAAGAGGCTTTGGGCGAACTGACGTAGGGGGCGTTCGACCGGGCCGGAGCTTTTGGGAGTTCCGGCGGAACGTGTGAAAGGTTTCAGGACCGACTTGTGTGTCGGACGGGTCAGGACAGAATATTGGCTGCTACAGTGTCTCAACTCAACACCTTGGAGCAGGGCTATCGGGTGGCTGACGCTTTGCTGGAGGAACTGCAGGGGTGCGGTTACTCGGAAGCGGCCGTCTTCGCCGTGCGCTTGGCGATTGAAGAGGCCCTGAATAACGCCATTAGACACGGTAACGCCATGGACCCGGGGAAAACCGCCGAACTGGTCTATGAAGTTACCGACAAGCAGGTCGATATACGAATCACTGATGAGGGACCGGGATTTGATTTCAAGGAAGTGCCCGACCCGACACTTGACGAGAACCTCGACAAACCCACCGGTAGGGGACTCATGCTGATGCGAGCCTACATGGATGTCGTGGAGTACAACGAAAAAGGCAATGAACTCCACATGATCAAGTTTAATAAATAGGATCCTATCGTTCTGCGCCTTGCCCGGCGCGACCGATCTTGCCCGCCATGAAACATGAGCGTCATCACTGGCTGGAAAAACTGCAGGTCGAATTCGCAGGCGCCGCTGCGCTTGCGGTGACGTTCTTCCTGATCGGACCCATGCACGGATGGTGGGATCCGCAGTGGCCGACGACGTTCATCCCCACAGGCAGCTTCGCCGGACTATTTAAGTTCGGGCTGCTTGTCTGGATCCTGGCCGTCGGATGCGCCGCCCTGACGGTTTCATCCCGTCCGGAGGGAGCCCTGTTCGCCACGCTCATCGGAGCCGTGGGCGTTAGCATGCATTCGACCCAGATCAAGATTCTGCTATGGAGCAGAGAGGCCCATTTTGCCGGCGTGTTCCTCCAGTTAATCGTTGAATTGCTGGTGCTGTTTGTGATTGTTGTCGGAGCGATTCACATTATCCGCCAGGTTCGCGGGCTCATCGCCAGGATCCGCCCGGATTGGATGTGGAGGGGCAGAATCACCGCTGAGACGGTTGCATCCGGACCTCAGAAGACCGAATCGGCCGCAATCGGGAAGCTGGATTCCTGGCCGGCCAGACTGCTGTGGGCGCTGTCGCCCGTGGGGTCCGAGATGTCCGAACAGACTCCGGGAACCGAAAGCTCGCCCGCGGCCTCACCGGCCAAGGAGGCGAAGAATCGCAAGGCGAGCCTGGTCTGCACGGTTTCGTGCCTGGCTGCTACGGTGTTGTACAGTTCGATAATGCTGATGCTGCTGATGCGATCGACCAATCGCGGACAGATCATTTTCGCGCTGTTCGCGAGCTTCCTGCTGGCGACCCTGATAGCCCACCAGCAGTTCGCAACTCGATTCAGCGTTGTTTCATGGGCCACCCCCCTGATTACGGGAGTGCTGTTCTACATGCTCGCCATTGCATCGAGCGGCAAAGCGGGGATGAACATCTGGACCGGAGTGCAACACTGGGCGTTGGCGCTTCCGATCGACTGGATGACCGCCGGCGGAGCCGGAGGCGTGCTGGGATACTGGGTCAGCGAGCGGATTCACGAATTGCGACACATCGAGCGCCACGCCGAAAACGAATCGTCCTGACCCGACCGCCAATTCAATATATGCGAACTGCAAGCCTGTCCGGGGCGTAGTATACTTACCGCCAATGGGAAAGGATACGCCCGTGCATTTATCAGCCAATCGTGCCGCTATCGTTATGTGCGCCGTGGGGATGTTTGTTGTGGGCTGTTCGAGGCCGGCTCGAACCGAGACGCCCAAGGGGGCGGGGCGAAACCCGGTGCGGGCTTCAACCGTTGTCACCGCCAGCCGTCCCACGGCGAAACTCGTTCTCATTCGCGACATGCCCCACGTTGCGCAGAAACCGGACTTCTGCGGTGAAGCGTGCGCCGAAATGGTGCTCAGGAAACTCCGAAAGAAAATCACTCAGGATCAGGTGTTCAATGCATCGGGCCTGAGCCCGATGCTCGGACGCGGATGCTATAGCGGAGACCTCAATAAGGCTTTGAAGAAGATCGGATTCTCAGTCGGCGAGGTGTTCTACTACGTGCAGGCCGCTCACGCCGACAAGGAAATGAAGCGCCAGTTCGACGCTGTGCTGGCCGATCTCAAGAACGGGATACCGTCGATTGTGTGCATGCACTATGACGATAAGCCCGTAACCACAGAGCACATGCGGCTGGTTGTGGGATATGACGGTGCGAAAGATGAAGTTGTCTACCACGAGCCGGCTCAAATCAACGGGGCTTACCGGCGGATGTCGTTGAAGAAGTTCCTCGCGCTGTGGCCTTTGAAGTACGACCGTCGCAAGTGGACGGTGATCCGTTTTCGTATGAAGCCCGGGCGCATCGCGACGATCGCCCCGTCCAACACGTTCACCGACGCCGACTACGCACAGCACGTGCGAAAGTTGAAGAAGAAGATCCCCGCCGGTAAGGGATTCAATATCGCCATCCAGCCTCCGTTTGTGGTCATCGGCGACGCTTCGGCCGCCCGCGTTCGCGGTTACGCCCAAGGCACGGTCAAGTGGGCCGTCGACAAATTGAAGAAGGCGTATTTCAAGAAGGATCCCAGGGATATTCTGGACATCTGGCTGTTCAGCAGCGAGAAGGTCTATCGCAAATACGCCTGGGAGATATTTCGCGACAAACCCAGTACGTACTTTGGATACTACTCCAGCGCTCAAAAAGCCCTGATAATGAACATATCCACCGGCGGCGGGACTTTAGTCCATGAAATTGTGCACCCGTTTGTAGAAGCCAATTTTCCCGCCTGCCCGTCATGGTTCAACGAGGGGCTCGGTTCGCTCTACGAGCAGTCCGGCGAACGACTCGGCAAGATCATCGGTAGGACCAACTGGCGCCTGGCCGGTCTGCAGAAGGCGATAAAAGCCAAACGCGTACCATCATTCAAGACCCTGACCTCCACCACCCAACACCAGTTCTACAGCGAGGACAAAGGCACGAACTACGCCCAGGCCCGTTACCTGTGTTACTATCTCCAGGAGAGCGGACTCTTGCGAAAGTTCTACAAGGACTTTTACGCCAACCGGAAGACTGATCCCACGGGCTACGAAACTCTCAAGAAGACCCTCGGTCTGAAAACTGAAAGAGACATGGCTGCGTTCAAAAAGAAGTGGGAGGCGTATGTCCTGAAACTGGTTTTCAGGTAGCATCCATGGTCGATCGCGCGGATTACCGTTGTCGCCGGCGTTAGTATGTAAGCTCCGGTCTTCCAACTCGGCGTCTGACGTCCGTCTGCATCTTAATCATGATTTGGCGGACGTGTTCGACCAGCGGGGCGGCTTTGAACTTTCGGGCTTCCTCCTGCGGGATCGGCTGGCCGAAGGACACCACGATATTGCCCAGCCCGGGAAGCGGTTGTGTTCTCGGCCAGGCCTCGAACGCCCCGTCGATCACCACAGGCACGATCCACTTGGCTGCTCGTTGCGCCAGAAGCGCAACGCCCGGTAGGAATGGGGCGATCCGCCTGTCGCGCGTTCGCGTACCTTCGGCGAAAACCAGCACCTGCCCGCCTCGCTTGATCCGTCTCATCGCCTCCTTCAACGCGCCTGTGTCTGCCGTTCCGCGCTTAACCGGAAAGGCGTTCAGCGAGGTCATCAACTGCTTTAGCCCCGGGGTGTCGAACAGCGTGTTGCGGGCCATGTAGTTCAGCGGACGGGAAAGAGCAAAACCGACCAGCATTGGGTCCAGGAAGCTCTGGTGGTTCGATATGAAGACCACGCCTCCCTCGGATGGTTCGTTATGGCGTCCGAACACACGAGCCTTCCAGAACAACGGCATTAGTAGTCTCAGGCCCCATCGCATTACTTTGTAATACGGATTTGCCGATTCGATCGTATCGGGCAGGCGGAGTTTGTTCAGTTGCGGATTGGGGTGGCTGCGTGTGGACGCCTGCGACGGGCTCTGGGCGTTTACGTCTGTCATGTGCGTTCCCCAACGACCCGGGCCATTGCCTCGGTAACCTGGTTGATATCCATATCGGAGGTGTCTATCACAACGGCCTGGTCGGGTTTTACAAGCGGTCCGATCTTCCGGGCGATATCACGCCGGTCCCGGTCGATAATCGACTGGAGAATCTGGTCGTAGTCCGCGTTGGTCCCGGCGGCCTGCAGTTCGTCGGTTCGTCGTCGGGCGCGAATTTCAGGAGATGCGTCGAGGTAGAATTTCACGTCGGCGTCGGGGAACACCACCGAGCCCTGGTCTCTGCCTTCGGTTACAAAACTCCCAAGCTCCCGACCGATCTTTCGCTGCAACTCGACCAGAACGCTTCGCACCAGCGCCGAACCGGCGGTGTAGCGCGTAAGCGACGTTATCTGTCTGGTGCGTATTGCAGTGCTTACGTCCTGTCCGGATATAAGCACGCGCACGCCATCGTCGGCGGGCACCAATTGCAGGTCGATATTGCGTGCAAGTTCCGCCAGCGCCTCCTCGTCTTCGAGGTCCGCACCCAGTTCGAGAGCATGATACGCCACCCCCCGGTACGTTGCGCCCGTGTCGAGATACGCGACACCAAGCGACACCGCCAACTTCCGAGAGGCCGTCGATTTACCGGACCCCGCGGGCCCGTCAATAGTAATAACCATCCGCCGATTTTACACGAACCGACCGTCCCTGTCACCGCTGAACCCATGCGCACGCCAAACTACCCTTGCATTCGGTGGAAAAACCCATAATGTCATTGCAGACAAGGAGTCAAAATGCGACCTGAAAACACCCGAAATCAACGCGCCGTACTTGCCGCCGTCCTTCTTTTGAGCGTTACCACAGCGTTCGGAAAGCCTCGGATACCGCCCGAACCTGTCGGACCGCCTCCGGACCTTACCAAAGGCGGAGAGTTGATGAGGATCAACTCGTTCCTCCTGGGGCCGACAGGGCTCAAGGGCGCTATTTTCACCAGGTACTACATGACCGGTGACGCCCGGCAGATACTGATCACGGAAGTCGAGTCCGGCTCGGCGGCCGACGGTGTGATCGACGTCGGCGACATTATTCTCGGCATCGGCGACGAGAAGTTCGACTCCGACGCCCGCAAAAGTTTCGGTCGCGCGATTAACGACGCCGAGACCGAAAAGCAAAAAGGCGTGCTGAAGCTCCTGCGATGGCGCAAAGGCAAAGAGAAAACCGTCTCGCTGAAACTCAAAGTGCTCGGGACCTACAGCGACACCGCGCCGTACAACTGCCCCAAGTCCAAACGGATTATGGAAGATGCGCTGAAGTACCTGGCGTCCGGTAAGAAGCCGCTGCGTTTCTCGTTTGAGATTCTCGCGTTCCTTGCCTCGGGCAAACCCGAATACATGAAGCTCGCTCGCGAGCGAATCCACGCGGCCAGGTGGGCAGGACCCGAGGCCAAGTGCGGAAACAGCGCCTGGGGCGCCGGTCACCATGGCGTCGTGATGGGCGAGTATTACCTGGCCACTGGCGATGAGTACGTCCTGCCGACGATCAAAGAATACGCGATCAAGACCGCGATGGGGCAGGGCGGTCCAGGCACCTGGGGACACCATTTCGTGCCGCCGGACGCCAACGGAAAACTCCATGGGCGACTCATGGGTTATGGCGGGTTGAACGTCGCCGGCGCCCCGTGCTTCCTGTCGCTTACGCTGGCCAAGAAGTGCGGCGTGAACCATCGTGAGGTCGACCAGGCGATAAGGCGATCCCGCGAATTCTTCAGCCAGTTCGTCGGCCACGGATCCATCGGATACGGATACCATCGCGCCAGCCTCGAACGACGCAGCAACGGACGAAACGCTCTTTCATCGAACGGGAAGAACGGCGGGGCGGCCGTGGCGTTCACCCTCCTGGGCGACAAGACGATCTCGCAATATTACTCCAAGCTCGTTACATCGTCGTACGACGAACGCGAGTACGGACACAGCGGTAATTCCTACGGCATTTTCTGGGGTTACCTCGGTTCGAATTGCGGAGGACCCAAGGCCGTCGCCGCCTTCGCCAAAGAAATGCGATGGTACAACGCCCTTACCCGCAAGGCCGACGGGAGCTTCGTCTCCCAGTCGCTGGGCGGATACTACGGCGGCAGAGGGATAATAGACGCAACCGTAGCGCACGTTCTGTTCAACGCTCTGCCCCTGAAGAAAATCCACCTTACTGGAAAGGACGTCGCCGCAGATATGCACCTTAGCGATAAGGACGTCGAAGAGGCGATCGACGCGGGGCGATGGCGTCTGGCCGAATACCAGAAGATGTCCGCCGATGAATTGATATCGAAGCTCGGAAGCTGGTCGCCGGCCGCACGGGAATGGATTGCAGACTGGCTCGGCAAGAAAAAGGGCGATCACACCGCCAAATTGCTCAAGCTGCTGGAAAGCGACGATCACTGCACCCGCGCCGGCGCCTGTGCTGCATTGGGGTACCAGGGCGAGCGGTCGGCCGGAGCCGTCGATGCGATCACCAAGGCCCTGTCGGACAAGCACGAAGTCGTGCGTGTCGCCGCCAGTTATGCGCTGTCGCGGATCGGAGCCCCCGCACGCCGGGCGGTTCCGGAGATGTTCCGGGCTGCCCTGACGACCCAGGAAGCAAACACGATGCAGCCGACGCGAACCGCGATCGCCTACAGCCTGGGACACGATCCTACAGGCGGGGCGCCGATCTACATGACCGGCATGTTCCCGCAGTGGCCCAAGGGCGAAAACCCGCTCAAAGGCATGGATCGCGAGATGTTCTATCCGGCGATGAAGAAGCTGCTGGCCCACACCTCGGCCCGCACGCGAGGATCCGGGGCCTATGCGTTCAAATACTTGAACGAACAGGATGTCGGCGTGCTGGCCCAGGATATCTTCGAAGTGACGCGCAACGTGGCGCCGCACTATCCGATGTTCGGAGACACGCCCCGCGCATACGGGCTGGATCTCATGCTGCGATATCGTCTCACAGAGGGCGTGGAACTCTGCATTGAGACGATGGACCCGCGAGCCTGGGGCGGGAGCCGCCGCCTGCCGCACCGCTTTGCGACACTGACGAAATACGGCGGAGCCGCCAAAGCAGCACTGCCCAAGCTCAAGGCCTGGCGATGGGACTTCCGCAGCCCCGATCAACGCATCATGCTTGAAGAGGCCATCAGGGCTATCGAAAGCGACGACAAGCCGATGAAGCTCATTAGCCTGGGCGATATCGTCGATCGGCGGCTGGCCGGGCTGATGAAGTCGGTCAAGTCGGAGAAACACCAGATCGCTCTCTGCTCGAAACTCATCAAGGAAAACCCCGGCGATCACTTCCTGCACGCTGCGGCGCTGAAGAAGCTCGTCGGGATCATGGGCGTCGGGGCCTTCGAAAATGTGCTGACCGCGGCTGGGTCGCCCGACCAGCGACTGGCCGACACGGCTTGCGAACTCGGCGCCAAGATGCCCGAAAAATGGGCGCCGCTGCTGGAGACCGCCAAGCCGAAACAGCTGGCCGGAGTCCTTAGAGTTCTGGGGCGCATCGGCGATCCGAAGAATCTCGACGCGATCAAGAAGCATCTGAACAACCGAGACGAAACGATACGGTTGGCGGCGATCCGGGCTGTTGGCGCAATCGGCGGAGCGGACGAGGTCCCGGCGATGAGCGATCTGCTGCTAAGGGCTCGGTCCCCGCGCGAACGAGGAACTATCGGCGACGCGATAGTCGCCGCCTGCCGGCGAGCCAAAGATCGCAACAAGGCCGCCATTGGCGTGATAACCGCACTTGGCGAAACCAAGGACGAGGCAGTGCAGTGTGCGATCATCGACGTACTCGGCCGGATCGGCGGACCGGTAGCTCTCGGCGCAGTCGTTGCTACAACAACAAACGAAAACCGCGGCGTTAAAAGGGCTTCGTTCGAGGCGCTCGGCTCGTCATCCGATCCTAAAGCGATGGTAGTCTTGCGCGCGATGGCGATCAAAACCGCGCGAAACCGAAGCCGCGGCGAGGCTATCAACGCCTGTGTGAGGCGAGTGATCTCCGGTGATTTGGCGTCGGCCGAGCGATTCAAGCTCCTGAAAGAACTGGCCGAACTCGACCCGAGAGGATCGGGCGCCCGCAGTGCGCTGGCTGAATTGCAGTGGACCCCGAGCCTCGAATCGCTGGCGATGGCTGTTGAATGGATGAAGAAGACAGACCGACGCAAGTTCGGTAACGCCAGCGACTACGCCGCACGCGCCGCGATCGCAATCGCCCCGGGTATGGACGCAAACGATTCGGCCCAGTTCCAGGCCGCCATGGCTGCGGTGAAAGAGGCGATGACCATCACGAAAGACGAAAAAACATTAACCGCAGCAAAAGCCTTCCTCGCAAAGCAAGGCAAGTAGGACCCGACAATCAGGAGTTAGCTTATGAAGCGTCGCGATTTGCTTGGTTCCGGTATCGCTTTGGGCGCAGTTGCGGCTTTTGGTGCGCCGGCTCGTTCCGCCGATGCGGTTGACGACGGGCTCGCGTTCACCAGCCCGCCCGTGGTCCAGACTCCGCTGTGCGACTCGCTTTCGATCTCCTGGACAACCAGCGGGCTCGCGAATTGCTGGGTTGAATGGGGCTACGATCGAAAGCTCGAGTTCAAGTCCAAGGCCTCCCATCACGGGCTGGTCGAATTGAGCGAGCGTTTCCACTCGGTTCGCATCCGGGGCATCGAGAAGAAGCGGATATTCTACCGCCTCGCCGCTCAGGAGCTGAGATACGGCGGGGCCTACAGAATTCGCACCGGAAAGACGATTCACACCGATATCTTCAGCGTCAATCCGCCCGATGCCGACGCAGAGTCAGTTTCACTTACAATCACAAACGACACTCACGCCAAGAACGATCTGCTCGATGTGCTTATTGCCCGGGTCAACGCTATTGGTCCGGATTTTCACGTATGGAATGGCGATATTTGCGACAGTTTCAACAGCGAGGAGCAATTGGCGCGGATATGCCTGAGGCCGGGAACAGCCAAGTCGACGATAGCCTCGGGCGGTTGGGCGGCGAATCGTCCGTTGCTGTACGTTCCAGGCAATCACGACGTTCGCGGGCTACACGCCGGTTCGCTGGTCAAGGCGATGTCGCCCTGGCCGCTCGATCCGGACGACCCGCCGGGCCTGAATCGCAGTTCTCACGTTTCCGGCCGCTACTGTTTCGCCCTGCGTCACGGACCGCTGGCGTTGATCGGGCTGGATACGGGCGAAGACAAGCCCGACAGACATCCTGCGTTTGCGGGTCTGGCGGATTACGAAGACTATCGCAGAGCCCAAAAGCAGTGGTTGCAGGGCGTATTGAAGCGGCCGGAGATCAAGTCGGCTCCGTTCCTGATCGCCGCCTGCCACATTCCCCTCCGCGGGCTGAAAGGCGACAATGACGGGCGCACCCTCAAAGGATACGCCTATTACTCGGGCCAGGGACACGACGAGTGGATGAAACCGCTGGCTGAGGCGGGTTGTCGAATGGTTATCAGCGGACACACTCACCGCCCGCGAATTCAAAAGCCTGACAGCGACTGCCCCGTCTATCAAGTAGTCGGCGGCGGGTCGCGTGCTAACTCGGCCGCTTTGATCCGAATCCAGGCCGACAAGGCCGAACTGAAACTCACTATCGAAGACCTGAAAGCAAAACAGATCCATCAGCTTGCTCTAAAACGATAAAAGGGAATCCGACATGAAAACGACACGCGTGTTGACGATTGCTGCGGTGATATTCTCGGTTAGCTGTTTGCAACTCACGGCCGCCGACTCGGTCATCAAAGCCAAACCGTTCGCGCTTAATCGCGTTACGCTTCTGGACGGTCCGTTCAAGAAGGCCATGGAGGTTAATCGCTCGTATCTGCTCGGGCTCGACGCCGACCGATTCCTCTGGCCGTTCCACGAGCGGGCCGGTATCACGCCCAAAGGCGAGCGTTACGGAGGGTGGGAGAAGAAGGACGTTGTTGGACATACGTCGGGACATTACATCAGCGCCTGTGCGCTTACCTACGCGGCCACCGGCGACCAGGAGCTCAAGAAGCGCGTGGACTACATGGTCTCCGAGATCGCCAAAGCCCAGGCCAAACACGGAAACGGATACGCAGGATCAGTGCGCACCGAAGTGTGGAAAGAGGCGTTCTCCGACAAGTTCAGGGTCGGTAAATGGGGGCTGGCTGGCGGATACGTGCCCTGGTACGTCTTGCACAAAACTTACGCCGGGCTGATGGACGCCTATACGCACACGGGTAATAAACAGGCCCTGGAGATCGCAGACAAATTCGCCGCATGGGCCAAGAAGGGGACCGACGCACTTACCGACGAGCAGTTCCAGAAGTCGCTGGCCTGCGAGTACGGCGGAATGAACGAATCGATGGCCGAGATGTACGCCCTTACGGGCAAGAAAGACTATCTTTCGCTCGCACGGCGATTCAATCACAAGCAGATATTCGATCCGCTGGCGGCGGAAAAGGATGAGTTGCAGGGCAAGCACGTTAACACCCAGCTCCCCAAGATCATCGGCGCCGCACGCCTCTACGATCTGACTGGCGACAAGCGCATGGGGACCGTCGCCCGGTTCTTCTGGGACCGCTCAGTAGAGACCCGATCGTTCGCGCCGGGAGGCGTGGACTTCCACGAACATTTCCGCGCGCCCGGAGCCGAGGCCAAGTTCCTGAACTGGGACAGTTGCGAAACGTGCGTGACGTACAACATGCTGAAACTCACTCGACACGTTTTTTCCTGGAGCCCCGATGCGAAGTATATGGACTACTACGAGCGGGCGCTGTACAACCATATCCTCGGTTCGCAGGACCCCAAGAGCGGGGGAGTAACGTATTTCTATTCGCTCAGGCCCGGGCACTTCAAGACATACAGCACCCCGGAGGACTCCATGTGGTGCTGCGTTGGAACGGGCATCGAGAACCACGCGAAGTACGGCGATACGATCTACTATCACAACGATGATTCACTCTGGGTGAATCTCTTTATCGCCTCGAAGCTGGACTGGAGGGACAAGGGGCTGACCGTCGTTCAGGAGACCGAGTTTCCCCGGACCGATACGACAACAATCAAGATGTCGACGAAGAAGGCCCGGAAACTGACCGTCAACATTCGCATACCGTACTGGGCGACAAAGGGCGCCGAAGTTTCGATCAACGGTAAACCCGAGAAGGTCGACGCCAAACCGCAGACCTATCTGGCGCTTACCCGACAGTGGAAAGACGGCGATACGATCAAGGTTTGCCTGCCGATGAGCCTGCACCTGTACACCGCCCGCGACGACAAGAACCTCGGCGTGGTCATGTTCGGGCCGCTGGTTCTAGCCGGAGAACTTGGAACCAAAGACATGCCCAAAGGCGTTTGCGTCGGACACAATAAGCAGTATTCGGGCGATCCCGTTCCATCCGCACCCGTGCTTGTCGCCGGTTCGCGGGACCCGTCGCAGTGGGTTAAACGCACGGACGACAAGGCGCTGAGATTCAAGACGCAGAATGTCGGTAAGCCCGGCGACGTGTCGCTCATTCCTCTGGGACTGATGCACCACCAGCGATACACTGTCTACTGGAAGTTCTTCACCCAGGCCGAATGGGACAAGGAGCAAACCGCCCGCCGCGCCGCGGTCGAACGCCTGAAAGAACTCGAAGCAAATACTATTGACAAGGTCACCCCCGGCACGCCGGGCGAACGGGCCCACAACCAGAAGGGCAAAGGTTCGGGGCAGGGCTCCGCTTTCGGAGGCAAGTGGCGGGACGCTCGCGGAGGGGGATGGTTCTCATACGAAATGAAAGTATCGCCCGACAAACCGGTGTGCGCGATGGTCAAGTACTGGGGCGGAGACAGCGGGGGGCGGGTCTTCGATATCCTGGTCGACGACAAGAAGATCGCAACCTACAACCTGAACGCTCCCAAGCCGGGCGAGTTTGTCGACATGACCTATCCGATCCCGCCCGAACTGACCAAGGGAAAGAAGAAGGTGACGATAAAATTCCAGGCCCACCCCGGACGCACCGCCGGAGGCATCTTCGGTTGTCGAATCGTCAAAGCCGGCAAGTGAACCGTGCGTTTCCACACGACCGGTTCGCACAGATAGTTATTCCGCCGGTTGGGTTGTCGGTGCGTCGGCATATCTGTGTCGCGGACCTATGTAGATACTGAGCTTTGGAGACAGGATATGCTGATAGTCCGGCTGGAGTCCGCTTATCTCCTCACGGAGCTTTGGATCTAATATGGCCGATACCGCCGAGATTCTCCCCTTCACGCTGCCGGCGGACATTGTGACGTCGGCTATGAAGATGTCTTTTTGGGACAGGACGACGTTTTTGGGGCGGATGCGTTGGCGGATGTCGTAGGCGAACGCCGCAATGTTCGTGCGCTTCGTCCCTTTCTCGGGAATCCGGCATTCGACCTGGCCGAGGATGCCCGGTCCGACACCCCATTTAATTATCTCGTTTTCGGTGTTGTCTTTGGTGTCGTCGCCAGCTGCGATTCCGTAGGTCAGCCTCTCCGACCGGACAACCCCGTTCGGGCCAAATGAAATGGGCGTATCGAGCAGTTCTATTCGCTGCACCAGCTCCCATTGCGGTTTCAGGAACGCTTTCAGTTGTTCGACGCTCGAGACAGATACGGGAATTCGAACGTCCGCGATCACTTTAAAATCGCCCGAATCGGCTCCCGCACCCGAACCGGCCGGCCGGAAGCGTACGAACCATGGAAACGAGCTGGCTGATGCGGGTTTCTGCATCTCTACGTTGAGCACCCGTTTGTCAGCAAGCGGAATGGTCAGGAAAACCTTGTGTTTGTCGGTCTTCTTCGGGTTGATCTTGCCCGCCGCCGTTACCTTGTCGTAGACACTCTTGATGGACTTTCGCGCGTTGGCCTTGCTGAGAGGAATGCGAAGTTCGGTTTCCACAATGCCATTCTTGACGATGTGGTATTCGATAATCCCCACCGGGTCCGGAAGGACGGGCGTTGTTGTCTCCGCGTCGGGGTCGACGGCGGTTGCAATCAAGTGACTTTCCCACAGGGCGACGATCACCTTCTTCGCTCCCGATCCGAGCGCCAGTTGCAGCGCCTCAGACCGCGACTTGCCTCGCACCAGGAGCAATTCGGCGATGCCTGGAGCTTTCTTTGCGACTTTGGGGGCGGAGCCTTCTTTGGCGTGTGCGGCGCCGTTTCCGCAAATGGCCCATACCAACAGGACCAGAGCAAGAAGTCCAACCGTCATCAGGCAAGATATTCTAGAACGTCGCATTATCAGTCTCCCTTTTCAACACCGGCAAAGGCCGCATCTTATCATCCCGCCCCTCAACGTGCGTATGGGACAGGGTTTCCCGGAACGATATCTTCAATTGGCGATTGTCGATTGCCAGTCGCCTCAGAGCAAGAAGAAAAGCTCAAACACCGCCAATTACCGCGTTTTCGTTATGGCAGGGGCGTATTCGGTTTCACCGCGTCTTTCGGGCGAGGGTTGTCCGCGCCGAACACCAGAAGGTCTTTGTATTCTTCGACTGTGACGAACGATTCGTCAATCTTGCCGTCGGAGCCCTGCACTGCTTTTACGTTCAGCTTCAGGTGTTTTGCAAGGAACGGATACGCCGCCATCCGCTTCGAATCGCCGTAATCGTGTCCCTCGGCGGGGAAGTGTGCATTGGCGACCTTGTCGCCCGCGCCGTAAAGACCGTACACGTGCTTGATGTAGGGGAATCCTGTTTTCGGTATGAACTTTGTCCAGTCCTTACCGTTTGAGATCACCAGTTGCGGGCGCGGGGCGGCGAGTGCGGCGATCTCGGCGTTGTTGGTTTTGTGGTTCGGTCCCCAGTGGATCGGCATGCCGCTTTCGCATACGCATCCGCCGAAGAAATGCGTCGACACCTGGCAGACCGGAACCGACACCGCCACTCGATCGTCAATTGCAGTCAGCAGAAACGTCTGCGTCCCTCCGCCCGAGCAGCCGGTCATTCCGATTCGTTTTGGGTCCACGCCTTTCAGCGACAAAAGGAAATCCACCGCCCGAATACTGTTCCACGTTTGAAGGCGAAGCACGCGCGGAGTTTTGCGGTGCGACCAGCCGGCCTCCTTCCAGTCACCGTACCCGACCATGTCGTACAGGAATACGACTGCTCCCATCCTTGCCAGCACCGCGCACCGCATCTGCCTTGAGTCCTTGAACCGCCCGCCGTGCCCGTGCGGGCAAAGTATGCCCGCCAGCGAGCCTTTGTGTTCAGCCGGGCGGTAGAGCGAGCCTGTCACATAGAACCCGGGCGAACTCTGAAACGCCATGTTCTCAACCGTGTACCCTTTGTACGTGCGTTTCTTGAAGTACTGCGGTTTGAGCGGGGTCTTCTTCGGCAGCGTCGCCAGGCCCGAGCCCTTCAGGATACCGTTGCGGACGCGAGCCTTTCGCTTCTTCCATCCGTCCAGATCCGAATACGACGCCTTGAACTTCGCCAGTTCCTTCGCGGCGGCTTCGGGCTTCTGGGCGTAACCCATCCGGAGCTTCGGCCCGCCGGTTTCCGAAATTGCTACGGCGCATACCGCCCCGACAAGAACCACAAACGCAAAGATCCGCATATCGCCACCTGCTTTCGTTATCTGATGGTAATCCTAACCGGTCTCGACGTGCTGTCAATGCTTCAGTGACGTCGCCATGAATCAACTCGGAGGATGGCTAGAATGCTGAAACCCGCTATCAAAATGACGGGCAAAGCGACCTCCGCCTGCATCTCTGACGGAAGCAACGCACACAGGAGCACGATTGCAATTGTCGCCGCGACAAGAATCAGGATCACCTTGGGAGCGTCGAAACGTTTGTCTCGCTTTCTGCGGCGTTGTTTCTGAGAGGGCTGTTTCAGCTTGGACCATACCGTCCTGAAATTCCCGGAACTTGACACAACATGCAGCGCGACAAGAGCGAAGAGAAACGCTGCAAACAATATCGCATAGGCCGCGAAATACCCCCAGGCTCCGCTGATCCCCATGAACTCCGTAAGTCCGCCTCGGACTGTCATGATCCCAAGGTCAAACAGCATCAGAATGAGAAAGCCCACGCTGATGGGCTTCTTCTTGTCCGACTTTGGACGGATCGCCCCCAGCGACCTGCAAGCCGTCAGGGCAATGAGCAGGACCGCACAATAGATAACAACCGTCAACAGGCCGATACCGCCCACAAAACGCAACAGCTCTCCGAGACTGTCGAATGTTCTCCCCTCGTACCAGATCGCACGGTGGGCGATTACCATAGGAATCACCGCACACCCAACGCTAATGGAATATGCGGTCACAAGTCTGGGGTCCAGATTGTCACGCCATCGCCGTTGCGGTCGCCGCTGGGGTTGCTGAGGCGTCCAGCCTCCGGCGTATTCGTTCGGGGGAACACCGTGCGCGCCTTGCATTCCTTGAGACCGATCGTTCGGCGGCGGGGCGGTTTGCCCGACCGCCGGATCGGGCGGTAGGGTCCGATCGTAGATACGTCGAGTCTCCGGATCGATAAGCGTATCGTGTGCTTCGTCAATCTCGCCGAAAAGTCGAGCCGCTTCGGCGCCGGGGTTCATGTCCGGATGAAACTGCTTAGCCAGACTCCTGTACGCACGCTTGATTTCCTCCGCAGACGCCCCGCGCTCCACACCCAGTACGCTGTAGTAATCTCTCTTCTTCATTAACGCCCGCTACTTTATCAGGACTTCCTTGAGTGTGGGGATCCTTTTCTTCAGTTTGGCGGCGACTTGGGGCGTGGCGAACTTTGTTCCCTGCAGCTGCAGGAGCGTCAGGGGCATGTTCTCGATACCTCCGATGGTCTCCAGCATTTTGCATCCGTCCAGGTGCAGTTCGGTGATTCTCATCCCCCGCAACGCGTTCAGAGAGGTTATCTTGCAGCCGCTGATCCGCAATTTCTCCAGCGGCATGCCCTTCAGCAGCGCCATGTCGCGCTGCGTCAGGGTGTTGGCGTGCAATGACGTAAGCGGCAGGCCGCGGAGCGGTTTGAGGTTCTTAAGACTCCAGCAGTTGGCTATGTTGAGATGTTGCAGGGGAGCTCCCGCCAGGGCCTCGATGTTTTCGAGCTTTGTACAATCGTAAACGCTGAGTGTCTCAAGCGGCGCCCCTTCCAGGCCTTTGAGAGTCTTGACCGGCAGTGCTCGTATCAGGAGAGATTTCAGCGGTAGTCCGGAAAGCGGGGTCAGATCGTCAATCAGTCTATTACCGTAGATATCCAGGCTGGTTATCTCCATGCCCTTCAAACCCTCAAGGCTGCGCAGTTTCGGGCAGGTCCTGATATTCAGTTTCGACAGCTTCATGCCCGTCAGCGGCGCGATGCACTCGACCGTGGTGGCCCGGAGACTCAGTTCCATGAGATTCATGCGGTACAGCGGCGCTATGGATGCTATGTTCTTGTCGTCGTCGAATTTCAGCCCCGCTATCCTGTCGCCCTGGATACTGAATCCCCTGGCCCTGACTTCCTTCCCGCCGTTTACTTCCGCCAGCTTCGCCAGCAGCGCCTTTAACCGCTCTTTGGCGGGCGTTGCGTCCCGCTTCTTTGTCCATTGGGCAATCGCTCTTGTCATGCCCCTGGGGGGCGGTGAGTATCCGCAGTCAATCTGCCCGGACGACGCCAGTTCCCTGTTCAATTGCTTCAGAGGCATCGTCGCCTTCAGCGCAGAGGCGTCGGCCTTTCCGTGAAGGGTAAGATACGTCTGGTAGTAGGCCCTGGCCCGGGCGAGCATCACCAGGCGGGGATTTCCCGATGTCCTTTTCGACAGTTGACGGTGCCAATCGCCCAGATCGATGTAAGTGTCTTTGGGAAGATCCTCCCATGTTTTCGTAGCCAGCGTGACAAACGTCCTGGTCGTTTCATCGGCGTCGGCGGTTGGCAGGAGTTTCATCGCCGCATTCGGATCGTTCTTTTCGACCAGGAGCAGCATCAGGAGCTGCTTTGCGGTTCGGGCGTCGTCGGGCTTGTCCTTCAGCGTTTTTCGCAGCGCTGCGATCCTGCGGTCCAGATGCTGGCGGGCGACGGCGTCGTTGATTTTTGCGAGGATCGCCCTGGAGTCTTTGGAGCGGATCGATTTGGCGACCAGATGAGCTCGCCGATATGCGACAAGCGCATCGGCGGGCTTCCCGGCGGCGATATGCTTATCGCCGCGAGACATCAGAAAGCCGAGCAGCCCCTGTCCGGCGGTTATTCGCTCTTTGCCCCGCGCCGTGCGGTACGCCAACTCGTGAACCGCCAGAATCTTCTTGTCGCACTCGTATTTCCGCCTGGGATCGGCCCGCCCCAGGCGAAGCGCCGCATCAATCGCCCGGGCGTAGCCCTCCTTCGATTTGATCGCGAACTCGTAAGCCTTTTCATAAAGAAGGAGTTGGAATTCCGGTGAATCGGGCGCGCCGGCCGCCGCGGTCAGGAACTTCACCGCCAGGGCGACATCGTCGCTCTTGATCCGGGTCGCGGAGACTTTCTTCGCTTCGGCCCCGAAGAGAGTCTCAAAGTCCCTCGCCGCGTCGGCCTGAAGTCTGTCGATTGACCCGCCGACGATCAGAATCGAAATCAACGCAAATGCAACTGTCCGCTTCATGTTGTCACCTTTGTTGTGGAATTGAAAGGTTCGATCAGCCCCGCGATATATCGGGGTATCCCACATATTGTCCCGCCTGGCGATGCTGCTGTCAATACGCCTGCTCGGGATAGTCGGATCGCCCGCCGTTGCAGCAAGACCCCGCCGACTCCAGATATGTTCGGCGCAAAGTTGAAACTCAGCGACGCGGTTTCATCAGAGTCGCGTTCGACCGGCTCGTTGGATGTTTTCGTCGTTCATCAGTTTCTCTTTGATCCGGGTGAGCTTTTTGTCGTCAGCTATGTCCGCCAGGAGGGATTCCACTGATATGCTGTCCCGCATCAGACTCTCCAGTATGCCCGATTTGGCTGCACTGTAGATCATATTCTCTTTGTAGTTGGTCGCTATCGCGAACACCACGAAGGCGCCGATCATGATGAGAGAGTAAACTCCGAATCCGCGCAATTGCTCAACAGAAACTCCGAAGATCGAATCGAACCAGCGCATGTGGATCGAAACGCAAACAGCAAGCGCCGCAATCCCGAGAATCCAGAACAACATTGTGCCCACGTTGTCGATTCTCTGGTTAACCACCATGAGCGTGCCGTAGAGATCCTTGTGCGTCTCCTTGAGGTCGCTTGACTTGTCTTCGTTTTCCATTCTGTTACCCACATCCGCAAACGGAATCTCGGTGATGGACGCCATGGCGGGGCTTCAACATGACGTCTTCTTATAACAACGTTTCACCCTTTATAGAGTTACGCGCCGGCCATAACAAGCAGGAACCGCAACTACGCCGACCGCGCCGGAGTCGGAGGCCCGCCGCTTCAATCTATCGCATCGCTTGAAACATGGAGCGTTAAAGTTCAGCGGCGCCGCTGGTCGGCGTCTGCTTCAGCTACTTGTCAGACGCGCCCAGGCGTGATCGAGGGAAATCGGGATCTTGATCCATAAGCGTCTCGGAGTCCGTTGTTATCTCTCCCACGAAACGCTCGACAATCTCCGGCTGCGATGCAATCCACGTTTCGACGGCGGACCGCTGGTCGTCTGAAATGGAGCCCGGCCAGTTCACCGGTTCGGCGAAACCGGACCAGACGGACCCGCCTCCTCCTCCCCCGAATTGCAGTCCGTTGGCTTCAATCGCCTCGGCGACAAACCGGTCCAGGAGGTTGTTTCGATCTGGGTCGGCCAGTTCGCCCATGCGGAAGGCAATCGGGATCACGGGCACAGCAAACTCGCCTTTCTGAAGTTTCTTTCGAAGTCGTTTTCGCATAATATTCCTCGAATATCTAAACGTTTCATGTTAACGGTGCGGGTTGTCCGCACGCGCTGCGGCGCTGTGTCAGGCGCATCATTTCCTGGACAACCAGCCCAATATCCTACCAAGGAAACCGCGGCCGGTAGTCCCGACCCGCCGGAACCCGCCGCAGACAACCTTCGATTCGTCCCAGCACTTAGAGCACAGTATCTTGAAATCACAATCAACGAACCACTCCTCTGATGATGCGCCATTCAGCGCCACAAGCTTCTCGTCGCATTCAGCACACCATGCGTCAGGACGACCCATGTCGGTGTCATCGCCCCAATAGAACCCAACCATCTCGCCCCGATCAACTCCGTGTGCGATATGCGTGCACACAAGACCGAATTCCTGCAAGCCGTGCTTCATGCAATGTGTCATATCGGCGGGCGTTTGGGCTCCTGATGCGTCGCCTTGGCGGTCCGCCGCGGGCGGGTCCGTTTCAATTGCTCCCCGGGCGGTCTTCTCATCCCAATCGGCCGGCAGCCTCCATCGCTCTTTTGTACGCACGGGCGACAGTGTTTCATTGTTCTTATGGCGAAACCAGGCGACCGGGTCTCCCAGGTCGGTCGGCCCGGGCCAGTCGCGAAGAGTAAGCCCGCTGTCGACTATCGCCCGGGCCATCTCATCGGCGTCGGTTATTTTCTTGCGAAGCGCGACCAACTCAGGTTTGAAATACCACCGTTCCTTCTCACGAAACCAATCGCGGGCTTCACGCAGCATTTCCGGGCTCAGTTCGTGTAATGCATAATCATAACCCCAATCGCCGGTTTCTTCCTCCCACGTGTTCATCCACGAAAACCAACAAGCGCTCCCCCGCCAGCTTGCCAATCCGTCCGTGGGGCCATCACACCATGTGCGCCAGCAGATCAGGCTTGCGGTCATCTCATCAACTTCAGGGATGTCCATTGTCAAACCTCATCGCTCTGAATAACGTTTCGTGTCAGCCGTGCGGGCTGTCCGCATCCGCTGGCTCGCCCTGTCTCGTGTTTCCGTCTTATTCTACGGCGCGTGGCGATTGTCTGTTTCCCAGTGTCCGGGATTGTCCTTTATGTACTGTCGAATTTCTGTCAATTCGACTTCGTTTCCGACAATGCGATCGCGGTAATTGCGCCGCCGTATCGTTCGCCCTGCACGAACAACGGACGACCGGCCGGTCGCCCCTGCGGGATTCATCCGACCGATTGATATTATCACCGCTGATTCACATTCCGCAATAAACGATCTCAACAACCGCGCCCCGGACCGTTCGCCGCTGCAGGGTCGCCCGGCCGGTCGCCAGGCGTCCCGACAAGTCGATTGCCTCGCCCCGGGTCTTGAGGTCGGGCCCGATTGTCGCTACATTTGACCTGACCAGCATCAGGGATTTCATCTATGACCGACGACGCACAACGAATCGAACAGCTTCGCGACATTATCGCCCGCCACGACACGCTCTACTACGTCCATGCCGCGCCGGAGATATCCGACCGGGATTACGACAGGCTGTTGGACGAACTTAAGAGCCTTGAAGCCGCTCACCCGGAACTGATCACCCCCCAGTCGCCGACCCAGCGCGTGGCGGGGCGGCCGATTGACGGGTTTGAGTCAGTCACGCATGCGGTTGCGATGCTGAGTATCGACAACACCTACAACGCCGACGAGGTCCGCGAGTTTGACGCGCGCGTGCGAAAGGCCGTCGGCGAGGCGACTTTTCACTACCTGGCGGACCCGAAGATCGACGGCGTGGCGTGCTCGCTGCGGTATGAAGACGGGCGGTTGGTGCGGGCGGTTACTCGCGGAGACGGGCTGACCGGCGACGATGTGACCTCCAACGTGAGAACGATCCGGTCGGTCCCGCTGGAACTGATCGGAGATGATGCGCCCGACGTGCTCGAAGTTCGCGGTGAGATATACTGGCCGCGGTCGGCGTTCGATGCGTGCAACGCCCGTCGCGCGGCGGCCGGTCAGGAGAAGTTCGCCAATCCGCGGAACGGTTGTGCGGGCACGCTCAAGCAGCTCGACCCGAGCGTGGCCGCCGAGCGTAAGCTGGCGTTCCTGGCGCACGGGCTGGGCGAGATGTCGGTCCCCCCGGCGCCGCGAGCCAGTGAGATTAACGAGCGCCTTGCGACCTGGGGCGTTCCGACCAGCCCGCACGGGCGGGTCTGCGGGACAATCGATGAAGTGCTTGAAGTAATCAGCGAGTGGTTGACGCTGCGAAGCGATGTGGACTACGAAACCGACGGGTTTGTCGTCAAGGTCGACGAACTTGACCTGCGCGAGCAGATCGGAACCACAAGCCGATACCCCCGATGGTGCATTGCGTACAAATACGAATCCGAACAGGCCGAAACCGTGCTGCTCGGCGTGGATTTCCAGGTTGGAAGGACCGGTACGGTGACGCCGGTGGCCCATTTCGAGCCCGTGCAGCTCGGCGGGACGACGGTGTCCAACGCATCGCTGCACAATTTCGATCGGGTGGACCATCTGGCCTTGCGGATTGGCGATGCGATAGTTGTCGCCAAGGCCGGCGAGATCATCCCGCAGGTCGTCGCGGTTGTGGGCGATAAGCGGGTGTCCGACGGCGAGGTGATATCGACTCCGGATCAGTGCCCCGAATGTCAGACGCTTCTTGAGCGCGACAAGCCCAAGGAGGGGCAAGTGGCGTTCCGGTGCGTTAACGCCGATTGCGAGAGGCACATGGAGCGGAGGCAGTTGTCCAAGGCGCCCGAGACCTGTCGCGGATTGCGGGGGCGCGGCTGCGACGAGCCGGTCGAAGTTGTCGACGGTATGGTTGCGCTGCGATGTTCGAATCCGGAGTGTCCGGCGCAGTTTCGCGAGCGGTTAAGCTTCTTCGCCGGGCGGGACCAGATGGATATCGAGAACCTCGGGCCGGCGGTTGTGGACCTGCTGATCGATAACGGTTTGGTCGCGCGATTCGCCGATTTGTTCAGCCTGCAGGCCGACAAGCTTGTCGATCTGGAGCGCATGGGCGAGAAATCGGCGGCGAATCTGGTGAAGGCGATCGGGGAGAGCAAGTCGCGCGGGTTGGCGAGAGTGATAACTGCGTTGGGGATCAGGCACGCCGGCGGAAGGGCGGCTGAGATTCTGGCGCGGGCGTTTGGGGACATCGACAAGCTGTCAGCCGCCTCGGTCGAGGAACTGACGGCGGTGGACGAAATCGGTCCGACAATTGCTCAAAGCGTGTGCGCCTTTTTCCATAGCGAATCCGGGCGGGAGACGGTGAGCGGTTTGAAAGCGGCGGGGGTGGTGATGACCGGTTCGGCGCCGGACGAGCCGTCGGCGGGCGGCGGGGCGTTGGAGGGCAAAACGGTGGTGGTGACCGGAACATTGGAGAGTTTCTCACGCCGGGAAGCGAAGGAGGCGATCCAGGCGGCCGGCGGGAGGGCGTCGTCAAGCGTATCGTCGAAAACCGACTTCGTAGTAGCCGGCTCCTCGGCAGGCTCAAAAGCAACAAAAGCCCAAGCCCTCGGCGTGGAAGTAATAGACGAACAAGAGTTCAAAAAGAGACTGGGATGACCGCGGGGCACCAGGTTCACAGGTGCGGGAAGTGTGAACCTGTTTGCGGGTGTGGAGCGGCGGGGGAGTTGGGGGGCGCTGGGTCGGATGGAATACTGACAACTGTTTCTTGCGGCCGGGTTTGGGCGGGCTGTTGATAATTTTTCGATTCGGAGTATTCCCGAAGTTACGATATCGCGGTTTCGTTGTCGCACCTGGGCGAGTGTGAACCAATTGTGAACCTCGCCACGTCGCCGGAGGCGGGGCGCGAGTTGATGTCGATCCGGGACCGCCGCGTTCTTTTTGTCCTTATTTCAGCAGGGGGTTTGGTTTGTCGATACAAGTGTGGGTCAGGTCCTGCAAAGAGACCGTAAGGCCGTCGGAAGTTTTCGCCGCGAGGGCTCGGGACTATCAACCGAGGGGCGGCGAATACTTCGGCGGTCCATAGTCGCCAGCCAATATCAGCCTAACGTTCTGCGAGATTTGCAGATGCAGTTTCGAATACCTGATGATATCGTAATAAAAGCACAGGCGAACATCACCGACATCAGCATGGCGGTGGCTGTCGAGTTTTACGCTGACAACAGGATCGATCACGCCGACGCGTGCAGACTGGCCGGGGCGACCTCCGAACGTTTCAATCGCGAATTGCTGCGGCGCGGGCTGGGGATTCAGATATACTCGCCCGATTGGCAGCGTCGCCCGGCCATTTAAGGGCATACCGGGCGGTGGGGCGATCGAGCGGACCATTGACAAAGTGTCCGCGGCGGCGACAATGTGTCGGCTAGCATGCCTTCAACAGCCCCAATCAAACCTGTAATCGGGATCATCGGCGGAATCGGCTCGGGCAAAACCACTGTTGCCGACGAGTTTGCAAACCTCGGCTGCGCCGTGATCGACGCCGATGCGATAGGGCACAAACTGCTGGGCTCGGCGGAAGTGCAATCCGAACTGCGCGAACGCTGGGGCGAGGCGATATTCAACGCGTCTGGAGAAGTGGATCGGGCGATTTTGGCGGGAATCGTATTCGCCTCGCACGACGAATTAGAGGCGCTTAACGGGATATTGCACCCGCGAATCAGGCGTGAAATGGCCCGTGAGGTCGGTGAGGCGCGGGCTGACGATTCGGTTGAGGCGATTGTTCTGGATGCGGCGTTGCTGATGGAAGCGGGCTGGGATACGCTGTGCAACTGCGTGATTTTCGTCGATACTCCGGACAATGACAGGTTCCAGAGAGTCAGCGAGGAACGAGGATGGGAGCGTGATGATTGGTCGTCGCGAGAAAAAATGCAGATTTCTCTGGACATTAAGCGCAGCAGGTGCGATTATTCTATTGACGGCAGTTCAAGCGTCTCCCACCTGCGTCAGCAGGTTCGTAAGCTTCACCCCCGCATAACCCACCCCGCGGACGGTTTTGGACACAGAAATATGCCGGAATAATCGCATTCGGTTCGGGAGACGTGCTGCACAACGCCGATGCGACATACCCAGGGCGGGACGTCCAATAACAGACTCCGCCGGACTGCAGTAACGTACAACACGTCGACGAGGACATTTTCCAGAGACGAATCAGACGCACCAACCGAACTACTAGCATTCTCAGGGGAGACGCCTGATACGACCGGATAGGATGCCGGCCCAACCGTCAGGTGCTCCAGATGGAGGCTGTGTAAAACACATGGCAAAAGCTACAAAGAAAACAGCGAAGAAAACAACGAAGAAAGCCGCCAAAAAGACGACCAAAAAGGCGGCAAAGAAGGCTACCGCAAAAAAAGTAGCCAAGAAGACGGCCAAGAAGACCGCCAAAAAGACGGCCAAAAAGACCGCCAAAAAGGCCGCAAAGAAGACCGCCAAGAAGGTCTCCAGGAAGGTCGCCGAACCGGAAATCATCGAACAGGAAACCCAGGATTGCCCGGATATTGAGGCCGAACTGATCAGCGACGCCGACGTGGAGCTTGTTGAGGCGGAGCCCGTGGAGGGCGAGCCGGTTGCGGACGAAGAACAGGTCGACCAGGCCGCCGACACCCCCTCAGATGCTTCGGACGCCTCCGATGACGACAAGTCAGACAAGCCGGACAAGTCAGGCAGATCCGGCAAGCGCGACAAGCGCGGTAAGGGCGGCAAGCGCGACAAGGGCGGTAAGCGTGACAAGGGCGGTAAGTCCGGCAAGCACGACAAGGGCGATAAGTCCGGTAAGCCCAACAAACTCGAAGACGGTTTTGACGCCGTGATGCACGCACGCTACGAGGAGGTCAAGCGGGGTACGCTGCACATTACCGAGCTGCAGGCGATGAGCACCCCCGAACTACGCCAACTGGCCAGAGACGAGGGCGTCGATGGCATCGAATCGACGGGCAACCAGGAATTGATGATCAAGATCATCTCCAATCGGGTCAACAACAGCGGTCTGATGTTTGGAGACGGTGTGCTGGAAATCCTTCCTGACGGTTTCGGATTCCTGCGGAGCCCCGAGTACAACTACCAGCCCGGTCCGGACGACATATACGTATCGCCCAGCCAGATCCGAAGGTTCAATCTCAAGCCCGGACACATCCTTGCCGGTCAGATCAGGCCCCCCAAGGAGTCCGAGAAGTACTTTGCTCTCCTGCGGGTCGAGGCGATCAACTACCAGGATCCCGACAAGCTGTCGAAAGTTACGAGTTTCGAAGAACTCACGCCGGCCCATCCGGACAGGCGTATCTTCCTGGAGACCACCAGCGACGAAGTCTCGATGCGCGTAATGAACCTTATCACGCCGATCGGTTTTGGGCAGCGCATGCTGATCGTTGCTCCTCCGCGAACGGGCAAGACGATCCTGCTGAAGAAGCTTGCAAACTCGATAACCACCAATCATCCCGACGCATTTGTGATCGTGCTGTTGATAGACGAACGCCCCGAAGAAGTCACCGACATGCGCCGCAACACCACCGCCGAGGTGGTCTCGTCGACGTTCGACGAAGGCTCCAAGCGTCACCTGGTTATGGCCGAGATGATCTTCGCCAAGGCCAAACAGATGGTCGAATTCGGGCACGATGTCGTGATCCTGCTGGACAGCATCACGCGTCTGGCCAGAGCGTGCAACGCTGAAGCTCCGCACTCGGGCAAGATTCTCACCGGAGGCGTCGATGCAAGCGCTCTGGTCATGCCGAGAAAGTATTTCGGATCGGCCAGATCCGTGCTTGAAGGCGGATCGCTTACGATCATCGCCACCGCCCTGATCGACACCGGTTCGAGAATGGACCAGGTTATCTTTGAAGAGTTCAAAGGCACGGGCAACGCCGAACTATATCTTGATCGACGCCTGGTCGACCGGCGGATCTGGCCGGCGATTGACATTTCCCGCTCCGGTACGCGACGCGAGGAACTGCTGATGGACACCGACGAGTGCAGACTGGTGGCCAATATGCGTCGAGTCACGAGCAACATGCAATCGACCGAGGCGATGGAACTGTTGATTAAGCAGTTGTCAAAGACCAGTTCGAACGCAGAGTTCCTGATGTCGATGAAACTGGACTAGGCGATTGAACCGACAGAGCCCCCGGCGGCGGACTTGCAGCGCGGGCGGCTCGAAACTGACTGGATCAGATGGGAACCCGCCTGCGACACGGGCCGGTTCCCATCCTTACTTATACAAAGCTGCAAAGGCCACCTTATGAAGTGCGAAGCGATCATCTTTGATCTGGACGGAACGTTGCTCAACACGCTTGACGACCTGGCCGACGCGAACAACCAGGCGCTCAGCCAACTCGGTTTCCCGACGCACCCGGTCGAAGACTACAAATACCACATCGGAAACGGCGTGAGGCTTCTGTTGGAGCGAACGCTGCCCGAAGGCTCACGCGACGAGGCCATGGTCGAAAAGGGCGTCACGATGATGAAGCAGGCCTACGATAAGTGTTGGGACAACAAGACTCGCCCGTACGCCGGTATCCCCGAAATGCTCGACGAACTGGTCCGCCGCGGCGTGCGGATGGCGATTCTCTCGAACAAACCGCACGCATACACTCGCATCATAGTCGACAAACTGCTGGGCAATTGGGAATTTGAAGAGGTCTGGGGCGTCAGCGACAGCGTAGCTCCCAAACCCGACCCCGCCGGGATATCGAGCCTGGTCGAGAAGATGGGGCTCGCTTCCGATCAGTTCCTATACCTCGGCGACACGGCGACCGACATGGAGACCGCTGTCGGGGCCGACATATTCGCCATTGGCGTGCTCTGGGGATTCCGAACCGCCGACGAACTGACCCAAAGCGGAGCCAAAGTTCTCCTGAACGAGCCCGCTGAACTGTTGGACGTTATCGATCAGGGCTGATCCAGCGTCCTTTGTGCGGGGGGTCGGTTGAGTTGAGGGAGACGGGCGAGAGTAAATCTCCACGCGTCGCTGAAGGTCGGTTTGGCTGGGGTCTATCTTCAAACTGTTTCGCCACGCCGCAACGGCCTGGTTTAGAAAACGGTCCTCTTTGGTCGCCCTGTGCAATTCCAGCAGCACGTTCCCCAATCGCAGATGAATCTCCGCGTTGAACGGGCTGAGTTCAGCGGCCTTGCGGGTGGCGGTTACGGCGTAACCGTAGCTTCCGTGAGCCCGGGCGGCTGCGGCCAGATTCAACCATGCGGCCACATCCTTAGGCGTCAGCCTGACCGCTTCTTTGTAAGCTTCCAATGCTCCGGTAGTGTCGCCGAGGTCAACGAGCACCTCACCCAGATGCGTGTGAGCGGTCGCCAGATCGGAAGGGCCCATGTTCTGAGTTTTGCGTATGAGCCTCCTCAGCAGGATTTCGGCCTGCTTGAGCTTTCCCTGGCTCGACAACACCATGGCGAGATTGAATGTGGCTTTGGCGGCGAATTTTTTTGATGCGAGCAGGGGGCGGAATACACTGTCGGCTTCGGTGGGGCTCCCCGACCGCATCAACGCCAGGCCGAGATTGAATCGCGCGGTCTCATCATCCGGACTGATTTCCAGAATTGTTCGATATGTTCCAGCCGCCCGGCGATACAATTTCCTTGTTGCGATCACTGAATTCTGACCGGCCGCCAACGCTGATGTTGCTACGGCCAGGCCTTTGTGGGCGTCGGCGTTCTTTGGATCCAGTTCAACTGCTCGAGAGAAGCAGGCGATCGACAGTTCCGTCTGACCGTTGGCCAGCGCCTTGTCGCCGGCGCGCATGTGAGTTAACGGATCGGCCAGGCTCTTTTCGCCTTCCTCCGCAGCGCCCCGCAGACCTGCTCCGAGAATCCGTATCCATTTGTCGGGATCGCCAAGCCTCTTGATCCTCCGCTCGGCCAGCTCTCCTCGGCGCGGCCAGAACTGCGATGGTTTTTCCCTGACCGGTCCGGGCGCCGGGCGCGTATGGGAAGCGGTTGATTCCGTCGGCTTGGGCGGCTTGGCGGATTTGTTGCATCCGCATGCTCCGACCAGCAGTCCCGTCATTAACGCAACCAGGCAACCATTGCGCAGCATTGTCACTACAGAATACATGGGCGATATTGTACACGACCCGGCCTGGCGGTGCGTCATTTCTTCTCCGGCAGTATTTTCCACTTGTTATGCCCGTAGTAGCGCCACTGGTCCCAGAGAACCTTCTTTGATGTCTCTCGCGGATCGCCCGTTTCTTTCAGGTATGCGGTCAATCTGTCCGACAGTTTCTTCATGTCAGCCCTGCAAGCCGGGTCGTCGGCCAGGTTGTTCATCTGGAAGGGATCTCTTCGACAATCGTAGAATTCCTCTTTCGGTCGCTTCCCGAAAGACAGCTCAAACAGTTTCTTGTCCTCCGGATCGATTCTGTTCTTGAGCATGTAGGTCTTGGTCGGCGATGCGTCTACGTCGCCGTACTGGCCTTCGTTGGTTACGATTCGGGCGATCCCCGCCGGCCAGCGGTCCGGTTCATAATTGCGAATGTACAGGAAATCCTTCGTGCGAATCATCCGTGACGGATACCCCTTCCCGTCGATGCGGCACCATGCGTGTCGCTCCCTGGCGGTGAATACGCAATCGCGGTCCGGCTCGATGCGGCCGGACTTCTTCGATTGCAGGATATTCAGGAGACTCTTGCCCGTCATGCACTTTGGAGGTTTCAGGCCTGCGGCTTCGAGAAAGGTCGGCGCCAGGTCGGTGAGGCTCACAAAATCGTCGACCTTTCGGCCGCCGGGAATTGTCCCCTTCCAGCTTATCGCCATAGGCATGCGCACGCCCAGATCGTAGAGGGTGGCCTTGGCGCGGGGGAACGGCATACCGTTGTCGCTGGTGATAACAACGATCGTATTGTCAAGCTGACCGGCGTCTTCGATTGTCTTCAACATCGTCCCCAACTCGCGGTCGAATCGCTGAATCTCCAGATAGTAGTCGCAGATATCACTGCGAACTTCGGGGACGTCGGGCATCACAGCGGGGGTCTCAACCTGTTTGGGATCCATGCCCGAAGCTGCGCCGCTGCCGCGCCGATATCCGCGGTGCGGGTCGCGACTGCCGAACCAGAAACACCACGGTTTGCCTTTCTCGCCTGCATCGAAGAACTGCTGAAATGACTTGTAGGATTTCCCGGCCGCGTTGCCGCTTCGCCCGCCGGCTTTGGTGCTTCCGGGAGCCCAGCCCTTGGCGGCGTATCCTACGTGATAACCGGCTTGCGACAGTAAATCAGTATATGCAGGATGCTCCTTCGGAAGTGTCCCGAACAATTGCGCGCCCTGCCCCAGCCGCCATATATGCTGCCCGGTAAGGATTGCGCTGCGAGACGGCGTGCACGACGGAGCCCCGCAATAGGCGTAGTTAAACAGAACCCCGTCCCTGGCGATTCGATCGAAGTGGGGCGTCTTGATCACTTTAGTCCCATAGGCGCTCGCGTGGGGCCAGGATTGATCGTCCGAAAGACAGAAGAGAATGTTCGGCTTCCTGTCGGCGGCTTTCTTTGCGCCCGAGGCGCGTGCGGCCAGAGCTAGCCCGATCAAACTCGACCCTGTTGTCTTCAGGAAAGCACGTCGCGAAAACTGATGTCTGGTCATTGACTGTGTTCCTTCCTTTCAGTGCTCGATCACCGCCAGGCACAAGTGAGTGCTGGATAAGAACCATATCTTAAGAACGGTCCGCACGGCCCTCCAGACAAATACTGAATCTGAATCGCAGATCCCCAGTCTTCCGGAAGGAGGCTATTGTACGTGACGTTCGACGAGCATCAGGAGGGTGTCCAACCCGAAAGGTTTGGCGATGAATCCGACGAAACCCTCCCCTGCAATGGTGCGTCCGCTGAGGTCGGGAACGAACGCCGAACAGAGCACTGCTCGAACGGCGGGGTTCATCTGCTTGAGTTGTACGAGCGTTTCGACACCATTCATTTTGGGCATGAGCATGTCGAGGATGACCAGATCTACTTTCGCGTGGAGCTTGGCGTAGGCTTCGATGGCTTCGGCGCCGGTGGCGCACGCAGTTACCCGATACCCGTGAGTGCTGAGGACTCGTTTGGCCAGTCTGCGGATGGCCCGCTCGTCGTCAACAATCAGGATATGTCCGTTGCGGTCTTTGCGATCCTCTGTATTGCGTGTGGTTCTATTAGGCATGGTGCAATCTGTACAGACACATATCCCAAACCCAAGTCCGGGAATATGTATGAGCCTCCAGCAATAACGGCCCCATGCCACTAGCATTGTACTACACAATCGTGATTCCGCCAAGGCAGATACTCGGAGTATTACGATTAAATATTGATGAAGTGTCGGAGCCGAGCGGCTTGTATCGGTAGTTGTCTGTGGGTGCCCGGCGGCGGCTGAAAATGCACATTCATAAGTCGTGTCGATGTAGTGTTGTGTGTGTATGGGGGTAGTGTTCGGTCCGGATTCGAGCCCGCAAAGCATTTGACTTGAGAGAATCCTTGCTGTGTCGAAGAATTGTCGATCTCTGTATCTTCTGGTAATAAATGACGTTAGGCGAAAACGGGGGAGTGGTGTGTGATTTTTTTTCAAAAAAGAGTGTTTTCTTGTTGTTGGCGGAAGAAATGCGAGCTACCTTTTGTAAAATATAAAGTATCTTTTTACTATGCAAACAAGTGTATTCGAAAAACGCGATGTGACAGATGCTGCAAGTGCAGTGGAGGCCTCGGGCGTTGCGGATGCGGTAATCGCACCAAGCGCCGCCGCGGATGTAACTTGTGCAGCACGCTCTCCGCACGAATCTAGTGCGGGACGCTCAGAAGATGTTGCAGGTCCGCGAGACGCTCCACCTTCTTCAGACTCCCCAAATCAAACAGGCTCCGGATCGGGACGCGCAGGGATCGGAAATCGGTTTACCGAGCCCAAGCCAATTGAAATCCCGCCGAAGCTGTATCGTATCGGTGAGGTGATTGAGTATTCGGGTCTGAGCCGCCAGACCGTTCACAACTACACGACTATGGGCCTGCTCATTGAGGCGCGGCGGACCGACGGTGGGCACCGCCTGTACGATGAGTCGGTATTCGCGCGTCTCAACGGCATCATTGCGTTGAAGGCTCAGCACAAATCGTTGGCGCATATCCGGGAGTACTATGCAAAGCTAGATGCCGATTAGCACGGCAAACAGTTCTTCGTAAGACACCCCTTACCGGTCATGGAGGACCGGGATGTGAAGAGGTTGAAGCGACATGTAGTTCGTCTGAGAGTTCGTCTGGCAGGCCTGGGCGCCGGTGCGCGATTAACCGCTGCTCTGCTTGCAGCCGTTGTCTTGGGCGGGGCGGTGTGGTTGGTTTGGGCGGTGATTACCCCCGAGCCGACAACTGTGATCGCTCGCAATCTGGACGGCGAGGCCCGCGAGCGTGCGGCTGCCGCTCTCGAGCGAGAGGGTATCCGCGTCGGCCGTACAGAAGGCGGGCTCACCGTATCCCCGCAGCATCTGGGCGATGCTCGAAATATTCTACGCTCCGATATTCCGGACGGCGGATCTTCCGGCTCGGGCTTGCGGCGACTGGCTGGCGGTCTAAGCATGTGGCGCAGCAGCGCCGAAAACCGCCGTCTATGGCAAGCCGGCGTGATGGCCGAACTCGGACGCCTGATATCCGAGATGGATCCTATCGCATCGGCGTCAGTATTCTTCGAACCGGGATCTCCGGGCGGGCTTGGTTCAAAAGCGCAGGCGGCAAGAGCGGCCGTGACAGTAAGGCTTGCTAAAGGGCGCCGAATGTCTCCGGGCCTGATAGTCGCCATTGGAGAGTTGATTTCCGGAAGCGTCGCCGTGGAGATCGGCGATGTTCGCGTGATCGATCAGACCGGTCGGAGCTATCGACCGTCGTCTGACGCTCAATCGTTTGCTCAACGTCATACGGTTGAGGCGTATTACAGCGAGAAGATCGTGTCGGCGTTGCGTTACATTCCGGGAATGTCCGCCGACGTGCAGATTATCGGAGCCCGGGCCGGACTGAAACACGCATCCGGCGGATATCGGATCGCCGGTGACGGGCTTAGAGTATGGGTGTCGATTCCCAAGAGTTATGTCTCGTCGGCTGGCAGCAAGGAATCCGCGGCTCAGCAGTTGGCGTCGGTTAAGGATGCGGTCAGGGCGATTCTGGGGCCCACCGGCAGCCACGAGGTAACCGTTGCTTTGCACGGTCCGATTATCGCCAAGTCCGGTTCGGACCTTATGGAAACACACAGCGGCGTAGGCGGGGGCATAGTCTTCGCTGCGATCGCAGGGGCTGTATTTGTCGGCGCGTTGGGGGCGTGGGTGCTTTTGCGATGGCGAAGATCAGTTCATCCAACGCCCGGTGGGGACGGTTCGACGCCGGACGACGAAGCTCACAATGAACTCAGCTACGACATGCTGGCTCCCTTCTCGGACGATGGCGACGATGGTCGTGACGAAGACCTCGGGCGGGAGCATCCGCAGACTCTGGCGTTGATCCTCGTTCGTATGCCCTCGGGCCAGGCTGCGGAGATCATCTCCCGTCTGCCGGCGGAACTCCGTGCGGAAGTCGCCAGAAGGATGGGCGATCTCAGTGACGCCGATGCGGAAATCGTCGCCGAGATTAATCGAGATCTGGCCAGGCGTCTGGACGGTCCGTCGGGCGGTCTGTCCGGTCAACTCGCGGAAACCGAGAACATCAATCGTCGGCGGGCCGAGCGGGACGCGCTGAAGTTGATGGCCTTTGAAGACATAACCCATCTGGGCGCTGGTGAGCTTCGCGTTGTTCTCGGCGCGGTCGAACCCGATGACCTTGCAATTTCACTTCGAATGGCCGCCAGACAGGTCAGGCGGAAAGTGCTGGGATGCCTGTCGCCTAAGGACGCCGAGTACGTCCGGGCCAGAATGGATCGGATAGGCCCGATGCGCATATGCGATGTCGAATCCGCTCGCCAGCGCGTGATTGAGATCGTAAGCCAGGCCGCCTGCGGTCAGGCCGTGGAGGAAGCAGTATGACCCGGATTATCAAGAAAGCAAGGCGCGTTCCCAGTGACGACAGACCCGTGATGAAACTCACCGACATCGCCGCCCAAGCCAACGCGCTGATACTCGACGCCCGCAAAACGGCCGCGAAAATCAAGGCTGAAGCACGCGCCAACGTCGAACTGGCCAAACGGCAGGCCCGCAAGCAGGGATACGACGCAGGCTTTGCAGAAGGTCGGAAGCAGGGTTTGACAGATGGGGCTCGTGAAGGCGGTGATCAGGCCCGAGCGAGTATCGCCGGCGAGTCGAAGCAGTTGGCGGATGTCGCCGGGGCGATTCTGGCGACGCTCGATGAAGCAGGCGATAGGCCCTATCAGTTCGCCGCCGACGAGGTGCTGAACTTCGCGCTTGATCTTTCATCCAAGATTGTCGGGCGGTTGGCTCGGACCGATATATCCGTAGCCAGGACAAATCTCATCAAGGCGATGAGGCTCGCCCACGCCGAGGGCGAGATAATCGTCGCGGTGAATCCCCTTCAACTGCAGGCCCTTTCAAGCGATTTTGCGGAGTTCGTGGAGGTTATCGACGCCTCGGCCCGGGCCAGACTTGTCGCCGATCGACAAGTGGCTCCGGGCGGTGTGAAGATAACAACCGCTCGCGGCGTGATTGACGCCACCGTCGAAACACAGTTGGACAAAGTCGCTTCGGCGCTTACCGCCGGCGGTCCGTTCGGATCGCCCGAGGTCTCCGGAAAGTACGAACCGGTTCCACATCTGAGGATCATTGACAGCGATGTCTCCACTTGATCGATACAGACAGATGCTTTCGCAGGTGCAACCGGTCAGTGTGACCGGGCAGGTGGTCTCCGTCCGCGGTCTGACGGTCGCCGTCGGAGATTTCCCCGCGCCCGTGGGAGCCGGTTGCAGAATCACTCGCGGACACAGCGCACTCGCCGCACGCGTTATCGGGTTTTCGGGCGAGTTGACCCTCGTCATGCCGCTGGGCTCGACGGTCGGCATCTGTCGCGGAGATCGCGTTGAATGCACCGACGGCCAGCCGACCGTACCCGTGGGAGACCAGATGCTCGGACGCGTGGTCGACGGGATGGCCAGGCCCATCGACGGGCTCAGCGACCTTACGCCCGAGGTTCACATGCCCCTCTGGCCCGAGCCGATCTCGCCGATGTTGCGGAGGCGGATATCCGAACCTCTGGTGACCGGCGTGCGGGCGATCGATTCGATGTTGACCGTGGGACGCGGGCAGCGTATGGGGATTTTCTCCCCGTCAGGGGCGGGCAAGAGCGTGCTGATGGGAATGATCAGCCGCTACTGCGACGCCGACGTGGTCGTAATAGCGCTCATAGGCGAGCGCGGACGCGAGGTCCGCGACTTCGTTGAAAAGGAACTCGGACAGGAAGGCCTCAAACGAGCCGTAGTTGTCGCGTCAACCAGTGACCAGCCTCCGCTCGTTCGCGTCCAGGCCGGAGCTGTCGCCACCTGCATAGCCGAGTACTTCCGCGACGCGGGCAAAAACGTAGTGCTCGTCATGGACTCGCTGACGCGTCTGGCGACCGCCCAGCGGCAGATCGGTCTCGTCGCGGGCGAACCGCCGACGGCGGGCGGATACACGCCAAGCGTCTTCGGCCTGCTGCCCGAATTACTCGAACGTGTCGGACGAACCGACGCCGGATCCATAACCGGATTCTACTCGGTCCTGACCGAAGGGCCCGACACTGCCGGACCGATCAGCGATGCAGTGCGGTCCGTTGCTGACGGACACGTCGTGCTGTCGGCGGAGATGGCGAATCGCGGAGAGTTTCCGGCTATCGATTTTCTGGAGAGCATCTCGCGAGTCATGGGCGAGGTGACCGGCGCTGAGCACATCGAAGCGGCCGGTAAGATCAGGCGAGTGGGCGCTCTTTATCGCGAAATTGAAGACATGGTCAATATAGGGGCCTACCGAAAAGGCAACTCCCGCCAGTTTGACACCGCCGTAGAAGCCATTCCGCTGGTGCGGGAATTCACCGCCCAGGACGCTTTCGACAATCCGGAAATGCAACTTCCCAAAACCGTTGAGGCCCTGCTGGAACTCTGCCGCCGGGTCGGCGGTGAAATTGAACAGACCGATGAGCAAATACCGGAGATGACCCTGCACGGGTAGATGATGAACGACACCAGAACCACAAAACGAAGTCGCGTGCTCTTGAGAATGCGTATGCACGACGAGAATGTCGCCCGGAGAAGTCAGGCTGGCACCCTATGTCGCCTGCAGGCGATCGAGACTCGGATAGCCGCCCTTAACCAAACATTGGGTCAATACGACGCGGCCGCTAGAGATGAACTGCTGGCTGGCGGAACAGCTGGACTGCTAGGCCAGTACGCACGCAGAACAGCGGATATTCGCAAGGAACTGTCGCGTCTCGAAGACGAAAAACAGATGCAGAACAGAGCGTTGCTGCAGTGTGAAGCCGTGCTGCTTGAGGCCCACCGGGCCAGGAAATCCGCCGATCAATATCACCGCAGGCTTGTTCGGATGATCGCGCTGCGACGCGCTGCGGAGATCGATAAACAAGTCGGTTCAGGCCGCCAGGTCCGCCCCGGCGAATCTTACGAGTTATTGGAGCATCCGGATGTTTACTAGCACGCCGCCATTGAGAGTGGAAGTCGGCAGGACGTGGTTGTGGCAGGACGAGGTGCCTGAATTGGCGGTCGGCTCAACTGTTCAGCTCGACACGCGCGGCGACCCGGACGTACAGGTCTACTTCGACAGCCGCCTCATCGCACGCGGCCATGCTGTGGTTGTGGACGGAAAACTGGGCGTTGAAGTATCCGAACTTCTACCCACGGACACACAAGGCGACAAGACCGAATAGATGACAACGACGCTGAAATATCTCGCCACGCCGCTGATCATAGCGGTTGTGCTGTGCGCTTCTGCGCGGGGTCAGGCCTCTCGGGCAACTTCGCAGCCCACCACCCAGCCGACCACGCAGCAGGGCGAAACAGGTCGCCAGTCGGGTGTGTCCGAACGCCTGGTTGGTCCGTCCGAAGGTAAGAAAGTCGATTCCGGACCGCAAAGTCCGTGGACTCAGTGGGGACGTACGCTGGGGGCGCTGGCGCTGGTTGTTGTGTTGATCTTCCTGGCCAGAGTAATGCTCAAGCGTTTCGGTCCGATATCCGGTCCGCAGAGACGAGATATGCTTGATGTGCTGGCCAGGACGAGTGTTTCGGCGCGGCATCAACTGTTGCTGGTGAGGATGGGACGCCGTGTCGTGCTGGTCGGGCAGGGGCCCGCGTCGCTGACTACGCTTAGCGAGGTCACGGATGCTGATGAGGCGGCGGCGCTTATCGAAGCCGCCTGCAAAGTCGGTCTGAAGAAGGCCGTTGACAACGCAGCCAATCGGGAGGGCGATGCATGAAGACCTCCCGGATTATCTCAGTTGCACTGATAGTGCTGATGATTTCTGCGGTTGCCCCCGCCGCCCAGGCTCCCGCCGGCGGACCGGGCGGACTGGTGAAGTCGTTGCCCAATATCGAAACTCCCGGCGGGTCCGGTACGGTTATCACGTGGGTGGTGATGGTTACGGTTCTGTCAGTGGCTCCGGCGCTGCTGGTTATGGTTACGTGTTTCACGCGAATAGTTGTCGTGCTCGGGCTGCTCAGGCAGGCTCTCGGGTCGGCGCAGTTGCCTCCGAACCAGGTGATCTTCGGATTGTCGCTGCTGATGACCGCGGTGGTGATGGCTCCGACATACAACAAAGTCCACAAGGATGCGATCAGCCCGTATCTCGACGGTAAGGTCAGCAGGAACGACGCGGTGTCCGCCGGTGAAACGCATATTCGAGAGTTCATGACCACGCAGATTCAAGCCGCCGGAAACAGTTCGGACGTATATCTGTTTCTGAGCGACGACATTGCGGCCAGGGAGAATCTGGTGTGGAAGGACGTGCCGACGGTGTCGCTGATACCCGCGTTTGTGGTCAGCGAACTAAAGGTCGCATTCTGGATGGGATTCAGAATCTTCCTGCCTTTCCTGGTGATTGACATGCTGGTGGCGACTTTCCTGGTGTCGATGGGAATGCTGATGCTTCCTCCGTCGCTGATTTCGCTGCCGTTCAAACTGCTGCTGTTCGTGCTGGCTGACGGATGGCATCTGGTTGTCGGGACATTAATGAAGAGCTTTGGATAACTGATGAACGCTGATCAAGGAATTGAACTTGCCAGACAGGCGATCATGTTGCTGATCTTCCTGTCTCTGCCCGTGTTGGTCACGGGCTTGATTACGGCGCTTGTGGTGAGCGTGCTCCAGGCCGTCACGCAGGTTCAGGATCAGACGTTGGGCCTCGTGCCCAGAATACTCGCGATGTTGTTGGCGTTTGCGATCACGGCTCCGTGGATGCTGTCGAAACTTGTTGAGTTCGGTCGGGAGATGTTCACGTGCTCCCTGCCATAACCATACGGAAATACAGTGGAATACACCGCACTGACAACCTGGAATCTTACGCTGCTGCTAGTGCTGGTGCGGCTGGGCGGTATGTTTGCGGTGAGTCCCGTATTCAGCCACACCACCGTACCGATGAAGCTGCGTTATTTTCTGGCCGTTGCGGCGGCGGTCGCGGTGACAGGTCGCCTCGGCCAGCCGGTTGCGATTGCAGGCGGGACGGGCGGGCTTCTGGTCGCTCTTGGCGGCGAGTTGCTCATCGGTGTGGCGATTGGCTGGACTGCGGGGCTGGTGTTTGTCGGCGTGGAACTGGGAGCCTACCACATCGCCTCGCAGATGGGATTGTCGTTGGGCGAGATGTTCAACCCGGTCAGTCCGTCGGCCCCTGGAGTGATGCGGCGGTTCTTCAGTCTGCTTGCGATAGTTGTGTTTCTTGGGATCGGAGGGCATCGGTCGGTGATATCGGCCGTGCTCAAAACATTCAGCGTCGTACCGCTGGCCGGTATGACCCCGAGCCCGGGAGTGTTCGAGACGATGATCTCACTTACAGCCGTCAGTTTTGTGCTGGCGCTGAAAGTGGCTGCTCCGGTGCTTATTACGCTGCTGCTTGCGGGGATCGCCATGGGAATGCTCCAGCGATCTGTTCCGCAGTTTCACATTCTTTCGATGGCCCTTCCCGTGCGGGCGATACTGACGCTGATCGTGCTGGCGGGCGCATTGGTTACGCTGGCGGCGGTGGTGGAAACAGGCACGGAGATAATCCTGGATTCGATCGGACAGGTCCTGGCGCCTGGACAGTAGGTTAAAGATAGATGGCGACACGAAGCGATACAGACCAACGAACCGAGCAGCCCACAGTGCTGAGGCTGGCTGAGGCCAGGCGGCGGGGGCAGGTCGCCAGAAGCGCCGACCTCACCGGTGTGGCGGTCATCTTGGCGGCGGTGGTTGCGTTTTGGCTGGGCGGCGAGGTGTTGCTGCGAGAGCTCACCAAAATGTTCGACAGTATGCTCAGCTTCGAGCGCAGCACGCCCGATGTAGGGACCGCAGCCGGGTCGGCGTTGTGGTCGGCTGCTGGGCCTGTGACATGGATTACGGTGTGTTTCTGCGCCCTGATGGTGCTGGTCGCTGCGCTGGCGGGTATTGCTCAGGTTGGTTTGCATGTCAGCGAGGAAGTCGCCAAACCGCGCCTGGACAGGCTATCCCCCGGTCAGGGGCTCAAGCGGATCTTCTCATCGCGCGGTTTGGCGGGGGCGATGCTGGCGCTGACCAAGATTGCAGCGGTCGGATTTGTCGCGTGGATGACTATCGATCAACTGCTTCCGGAAATTGCGTTGGCGTGCGGATTCGGCGTCGAGCGGCAGTGGATTGGCGCATGGGCGATGCTGGGCCGGATGGCCTGGAGAATCCTGCTTGTGCTGGCGGTGCTGGGCGGGATCGACTGGTTGTATCAGTGGCGCAGGCATCGACGGGACCTGATGATGACCCGCAGGGAAGTACTCGAAGACCTGCGGAAGACCGAAGGCGACCCGTTAATGCGATCCAGACGCCGCAGAGCCCGCCAGGCGGAAATGAAGACCGGTCAGACGGGATCGGGAGATGAATCGTGAGTGAACTTTCAGCGACATTTGAGGCTACAGGCAGATTCATCAGCCGCCATCGCGGTCTGATCCTGCCCGTGGGCGCCGCTGCGCTGATATTCGTCATCCTGGTTCCGATCCCGCCGCTGTTGATCGACATTTTCCTGGCGATGAATATCGCTTTGGCGGCGGTGATATTGCTTACGACGATCCACGTACGCAGCCCGCTCGAATTCAACGTATTCCCGTCGCTGCTGCTTGGGGCGACGCTGTTCCGCCTTGTACTTAATGTCGCGACAACCAGATTAATTCTCACCGCCGGAGCCGACGGCGGCGGGCCGGACCATGCGGCGCATGCGGCCGGAGGCGTTATCTATGCGTTCAGCTCCTTTGTAACTTCCGGCTCGCTGGCTGTTGGAGTGATTCTGTTTGTTATCCTCGTGGTCATCCAGTTTGTCGTTGTAACCAAAGGCGCCGCGCGGATAAGCGAAGTGGCCGCGAGATTCGTTCTGGACGCTATGCCCGGTAAGCAGATGGCGATCGACTCGGATCTCAACGCGGGGCTGATCGAAAAAGACGAGGCTCGAGCCCGACGCGAAGAGGTGTCGAACAGGGCGGACTTCTACGGAGCTATGGACGGCGCCTCGAAGTTCATTCGGGGCGATGCGTTGGCGGCAATGATCATCACCGTTGTTAACGTGCTCGGCGGGTTCTACGTGGGAATGATCCAGTACGGGTGGGGCGCCGCCGAAACCGCCGACGTCTTTACGCGACTGACCGTGGGAGACGGACTGGTGACGCAGATTCCCGCATTCCTGATATCGATATCGGCGGCGTTGCTTGTTTCGCGCAACACGGCTCGAACGAATCTCGGTGAAGAAGTTGTCGCGCAACTGACAGCACGTCCGGTCGTTCTGGGGATAACGGCGGTGTTCCTGTCGGCGTTAACGCTGACGGCCTTGCCGAAAGCTCCTTTGGTAATCCTGGGTTTGGGGTGTGCGGGCCTGGCCTGGATGCTTTCACGCAAACAGCAGGAACTACAGGACTCACAAGATGATGGGACCGTCGGTGACGGGAGATCTCCAGGCGAGTCGGCGGATGTAGACGTTGCAGATCTCGTATCGGTGGATCCGCTGCGGATTGAAATTGGTTACGCGCTGGTCCGTCTTCTGGACGATTCATCCGAGAACGATCTGCTTAATGAAATAGCCTCTCTCAGGCGTCGTATAGGACTGGAGTTGGGCCTGCTCGTGCCTCCGGTAGTGGTTCGCGACAACATGCGCCTGGGAGCCCACAATTACGCAATGCACATACGGGGGGTTGCGGCGGCTCAGGGGAGGATATATCCGGCGCAGATGCTGGCGGTGGCTGAAGGGACGACCGCCGGGAAACTCATCGGGCGGGAGACCATCGACCCGGCCAGCGGATGCCACGCCGTCTGGATCACCGAGCCCCAACAGGCCAGAGCACAACAGATGGGATACACCGTGATTGCTCCGGTTAATGTCCTGATGAATCACCTGGAAAAGGTGATTGGCGACAACGCTCCGAGACTGCTTTCGAGGAGACACGTTACCGAGATGCTGCAGGCCGTAGGGCAACGCGACCAGGGGCTCGTAGACGAGGTCGCTGAGAAACTGCCCGCGTACGTGATACACAAGGTGCTCAGTCATCTCCTGGCCGAGCGGGTCTCCATTCGCGACCTGGAGTCCATCCTGGAGAGTTTGTGCGAACGGGCGTCCCAGACCACCTGCCCCGAGATTCTCTGCGAGCACGTTCGCGCCGATCTTGGCATGTCGCTGAGTCGTCAGTACTGCTCTCAGGACGGGAAGTTGTGGTGCGTGAGCCTCGCGGCGCAAACTGAAAGCGCCCTGCAGGAGCACGTGACGCGCGGGCCGGACGGAATTGTAATGACCGCCGGACCGGAACTTACCGCACAGATATCCGGCGCCGTCAGCGACGCCCTGGAACGCCTCAGGCAATCCGGCCGCCGCGCCGTGGTGCTTTGCGGACCGGACGTGCGATTGCACGTAAAGCAGATGTTGCGCACAAGCGATCCCGACGCAGCCGTACTGGGATATAACGAAATCGAATCAGTTGAGGTTCAGAGTCTCGAACATGTAGGGATTGACCTATGACCGAACGAACCTACCATGCCGACACAATGGCGAACGTCCTGGGCGAGGTCAAACACGACCTCGGTCGCGACGCGGTGATACTAAGAACCCGCAGCTACCGCAAGGGCGGGTTCCTGGGATTGATCGGCGGAAAGGCGATGTGGGAGATCACCGCATGCCCGGCTGCGGATCTGGCCGGAGACGACAAGCAGGGACAATACGTTACCGAACTCCCGCTCGAACGCTCCGACGATCCGCTTGTCGAGGAACCCCAAGCCAACGTCCCCGAGAAGCCCAAGACCCCGGCGGCGATTGCACTGGAGCAAATGGCGGCGGTGTCGCCAGGCGGGGGCGGTGGAACTGCGCACCTGGCCGGAGAGGTGTCCGATCTCAAGCAGATGATACGCACCCTGCTCGGCCAGGCCGGATCAGCGGGGCCTGGGAACGGGCCTCTGCGAGAATTCTACGCAGACCTCCTAGCCCAGGATGTGAAAGATACTGTGGCAGCAGAACTTATCGAGAGCCTGCAAATGGACCTTACCGGGCGTCAGCAGAGCGATCAGACGCTGGTAAGGCGGGAGTTGTGCAAGAGAATCGCCGATCGGATCCAGACGATCGACCCGACTGAACACGTGGGTAAGAACAGCAGGCAGTGCAGAGTGGTCGCCCTGATAGGTCCCACCGGAGTGGGCAAGACTACGACAATCGCAAAGCTGGCGGCCAACTTCAAGCTCCGCCAGGGACTGCGCGTGGGAATGATCACAATCGACACCTACAGGGTGGCCGCAGTAGATCAACTGCAGACATACGCCGAGATTGTGGAAGTGCCCCTGCGGACGGTGCTGAGTCCCCCGGAACTCCGCCAGGCAATATACGCACTACGAGGTATGGATGTCGTGCTGATAGATACAACGGGACGAAGCCAGAACGACCTGTTGAGGTTGAGCCAACTGCGTAGCTTCCTCGACGCCGCCGACGCCGACGAGATACACGTTGTGGTGTCGGCGGCTTCCAACCCGAGATGCATTCGCGGTATTCTCGATCGATTCGCGCCTCTCGGCGCCAACAGACTGCTGGTTACGAAACTCGACGAGGCTTCCACGTATGGAGTGCTTCTGGACATGGCTTTGGCTGATGTGGGCCCGATGGCGTACGTGACCAGCGGACAGGAAGTACCTGACGATATTGCACCAGCCAACGCCGAAGATCTGGCGTGGAAGATAGTGGGGGGGCGAGAAAATGCATAAAGACCAAGCCACCAAATTAAGACAAATGATGAGTCGTCCCAAAAGCCGCAAGGTCCAACCCCCGCCTCCGCAGGCCGGTCGCTTGACCAAAACAATCGCGGTTTGTTCGGGCAAAGGCGGAGTGGGAAAATCCAACGTAGCGCTGAACCTGTCCATACTCCTGTCCGGCGCGGGAAACCGGGTCGCTCTGGTCGATGCGGACATGGGAATGGCCAATCTCGACGTGCTCCTGAACGCGGACATCCATGGCGATATCTCACACGTTGTCGCAGGAACGAAGCGGCTGGAGGATGTGGTGGTGGATTTGCCCAGCGGCGTGCAGTTTGTAGCAGGAGCAAGCGGATTGGCGAGGCTGGCGAATCTTAGCGAGTTCCAGAGGACGCGACTGGCCGAAGAGTTGACGCAACTCGAAGCTGACAACGATCTGATTATTATCGATTGTGCTGCGGGGATTGGCCCGGACGTACTCCAGTTCGCCTCGGGCGCAGACATTGTTCTGGTGGTTACCACACCCGAACCTACGGCAATCACCGACGCCTACGGGATGATCAAGGCTCTGGCCCGCAGAGGGTATCTTGGCAGCCTGAGCGTGCTGACAAACCAGGCCGACAACCGTCAGGAAGGACGTGCGACCTACCAGCGACTGGCTGAGGTTGCAAAGCGATTCCTGGACATCCGCGTTTTCGACGCGGGATATATCGACGAGGACCCGAAAGTTCGGCAGTCGGTGAGGCGACGTCAGGCGTTTGTTCTGGCATATCCCAAGTGTCCAGCAAGCAGGGCGATTGGCGCCCTGGTAAACAAACTCTCGCCGGGCGGAGCCTTGGTAAGACAGAAAGAAGGCTTCTTCCGTCGCATGGTGAGACTTTTTGCATGATTCATAACACCTTGAATATCAATGATCTAGATTCGATTCAGGAACAATTGATCCTGCGAAATGGCGCATGGCGCGCAAATAGATCGATTAGCGCGCCGATAGGGAATATAAAGCGCATTCAATGCAATCGAATGGATAGACAGCACAGGCAGGGTAAACTAGGTAAGATAGAGAAAAAAAATAAAATATGCAGTTTGTGCAGGGCTGTTGCCGATTCCTATAGTCTGCACCGCGCTGTCTGGGCTAAATGTCGGCGGAGATCAGGCAGTGCTCACAGCTTCAAGGTTAGGAAAGTGCAATTGATACTATCTTATTTGACAACTAATTACGGGTCGCTGGGAGACTCACTGAGGACATGTGCACGCAAGTGTGCGAAAGGAGCAGTACGATGAAGCGTTCTGATAAGGCGCCTCCTGAGCAAGTTCAGAAATGGTGGAAGACGTACCTGGCCAAGCGAGACGAGGAATCTCGTAACCGATTGCTGGAGAACTACCTACCGATTGTGAAGTACTCGGCCGAGCGTTTGCGTGTTCGTCTGCCTGACGAGGTGGACGTGGACGATCTGATTTCGGCGGGGGTTTTTGGTTTGCTGGACGCGCTGAAGGCCTACGATCCTGAGCGCGGCGTGAAGTTCGAGACATATTGCGCCCCGAGAGTGCGCGGAGCCATTCTTGATGAACTGCGCGCCATGGACTGGGTGCCGCGGCTCGTCAGAAGTCGAGCTTCGAAGCTGAACGCCGCCACGCATCTTCTCGAGGCGCAACTCGGCCGCAAACCGACCGCCAAGGAGCTGGCGAAGGTCATGAAGCTGTCAATGAAGGACTTCAACAAGCTTCAGCGCGATGCGCATGCAACGGGGTTGGTGTCGTTAAGTCGAAAATGGTACGAGACTGACGGCAACAAGGATGTCCGCGAGATAGACGTTCTTCGCGACGGGCGCAGCGACGACCCGTTCAAGAGCGCCCAGAAGAAGGACATCAAGGATCTTGTGACGCGAGGGTTAAGCCGCGCCGAACGCCTGATCATTATCCTGTACTACTTCGAAGAGATGACGATGAAGGAAATCGGCGAGACCCTCGACCTCAGCGAGAGTCGCGTCAGCCAGATGCATTCGGCGATACTCATTCGTCTAAGGGGCCAGTTGGAGCGTCGCAAAAAGGAACTGGCCGCCGGCTGAGCAGCTGGCGGTCAGAATGTTAACGCCGTTCTCCAGAGCCTCCCGAAAGGGAGGCTCTGTTATTGGTTGTTCCCGGGTCGGACGAGCTTTTCGCAAAACAGCGGGACAAGGGAGTTGGGCGGCGGTATAATCTCCCGGCGATACGTGAAAGGACTACAGTATGCGTTTTACTAAGATGCAGGGTGCGGGAAATGACTATGTTTACGTTGACTGCTTCGACGAGCAGGTGGACGATCCCGAAGCCCTGGCCAGAGTGATATCCGACAGGCATTTCGGTGTGGGCGGCGATGGGCTTATCCTGGTGATGCCCAGTGAGTCGGCCGACGTGCGCATGCGCATGTTTAATTCTGACGGATCCGAGGGCGAGATGTGCGGTAATGGGATTCGCTGTGTTGCCAAGTACACCTGGGACCACGCGCGGTCGGATGCGAATCCGCTCAAAGTGGAAACAATGTCAGGTGTCAAGACGATAGATCTGGTTTTGGGATCCGACAATAAGGTTACCGGCGCCACCGTAGACATGGGCGAGCCGATCCTTGACCCGCCGAGCATTCCCGTGAACATTCCCCTGGAGAGGGTTGTGGACATGCCGATCCGCGCCGGGAAGAAGGCGTTTGCGATGACATGTGTTTCCATGGGCAATCCGCATGCGGTGATATTCGTTGACGACGTTGCGGGCATCGTCCTGAAGGACCTCGGACGGGAGTTGGAGACCAACGCGCTGTTTCCCGAACGGATTAACGTTCATTTCGTGCAAGTGCACTCGGAGAATGAGGTCACTGTGCGGACCTGGGAGCGGGGAACGGGCCACACGCTGGCTTGTGGAACGGGCGCTTCTGCCGTGTGCGTTGCAGGCGTGTTGTCGCTGAAGACCGGCAGGAAGATTACGGCTCACCTTGACGGGGGAGACTTGGAGTTGGAATGGCGTGAGTCGGACGAGCATGTCTACATGACAGGCCCGGCGGATGAGGTATTCACTGGCCAGTGGAACGGTTGATTAGGGAGGCAATTATCTCCGGTGAGAGTTCGTCGAGCGAGTCGATCACGAGATGAGCTTCCGCCTGGAGCTTCTCGCGCGGCGCCGTGCCGGTGAGTGCGATTGCGGCCATCCCTGCGCGGCGGGCGGCTTGTATTCCGGCGGGAGCGTCTTCAACCACTGCGCAATGGTCGGGCGAGATTTCGAGCTTGGCGGCCGCTTTGAGAAAAACTTCCGGGTGCGGTTTTCCATGGGTGACATCGCGTGCGGTAACCGCCGCGGAAAACAGTTCGGTTCCGAGATGTTCGAGCACGAGTTTAACGTTTTCGGGCGGTCCGGATGAGCCTATGGCGAGCTTGAAGCCCGCTGTGCGGAGCGCAGATAGCAGTTCATGAGCGCCCGCCATCTCTGGGAAGTCGGCGTCCAGGATGCGGCGATACGCCAATTCCTTTTGATCGTCCCACAGACCGACAGCATCACCGGAGACGCTGTCTCCCCATAGTGCTGTGATGATTTCACGAGTGGTGCGTCCGAATGTTGCGGCGAACTGTTGCTCGGTCATGTCCAGATCGTGCTGTCTGGCGGTTTGGCGCCACGATTCAAAATGAGCCTGGTAACTGTCCACCAGTACGCCGTCCATGTCGAATATGACCGCATTTGTTTTGCTGTTGTTTTCCATGGGGCGCTGACGATAACTGCTTTAACGCTCTGGATCAAGCCCCGCGTCTGCCAAACTGTGCCTGTTAGCGGATTCGGCCGGTCGATATGGCATGGTTTTGTGATTATGCGTTGGAGGTAAGTGATGGTTGTGGCATAAGTTGCAGTACTGGCACGTACGTTGCAAACATTAGAGCGGAACAGGGCTTGCCCCTGCTTGCCGGGCGGGTGAGTCCGGCGAGGAAACGAAACTGTAAATTCTGTATTGGAAGTAAGATAGTAAGGAAAGCGAGTGCGACATGGCATCAAACAAGATCATAGGTATTGACCTTGGGACTACGAACTCGGTTGTGGCGGTTATGGAAGGCGCCGAGCCCAAAGTGCTTATAAACCAACAGGGCAGCCGGACCACGCCCTCTGTGGTTGGATTCACCGACAAGGGCGAACGCCTGGTAGGCCAACCGGCCAGACACCAGCAAGTTACAAATCCCAAGAACACAGTCTTTTCGATCAAGCGGTTCATGGGCAGATACCACAACGAAGTGGCCAGCGAAGAAAAGCAGGTCGCCTACAGCGTTACCGGCGGTCCGGATGAACTTGTGAAGGTCTCCGTGCGAGACGCCGAATACACTCCCCAGGAGATCAGTTCGATGGTTCTGCAGAACCTCAAGCGTACTGCGGAAGACTACCTTGGCGAGGAAGTCACCCGTGCGGTGATCACCGTTCCGGCGTACTTCAACGATTCACAGCGAACCGCGACCAAGGAAGCTGGCGAAATCGCCGGGCTTACCGTCGAGCGGATCATCAACGAGCCCACGGCTGCGGCGCTGGCGTATGGACTGGCGGGCAAGAAGAACGAGAAGGTCGCCGTGTTTGATTTCGGCGGCGGGACGTTTGATATTTCGATACTGGACATCGGCGACAATGTCTTCGAGGTTCTGGCTACCAATGGCGACGGGCATCTGGGCGGCGACGATCTTGACGAAGCCCTGATTACGCATGTGGCCGCTGAGTTTCAGAAGACCGAGGGCATCAATCTGCGGGATGATCCGATGGCTCTTCAGCGTCTCAAGGAAGCATGCGAAAAAGCCAAATGTGAACTGTCGACGGCGATGGAGGCCAATATCAACCTGCCGTTTATCTCCGCCACAGCCGACGGAGCCAAACACCTTACGATAACCATCACGCGCGCCAAGTTCGAGCAGTTGTGCGCCGACGTATTCGAACGCCTTGTGGGTCCCTGCAGGCAGGCGCTGTCTGATTCGAAGTTGACCACCGGTCAGGTTGACGAGGTCATTCTGGTCGGCGGCTCGACGCGTATCCCGAAGGTGCGCGAGGTGGCCAGGCAGGCTTTCGGAAAAGAGCCCAACCAGTCGGTCAATCCCGACGAGGTTGTCGCGATGGGCGCCGCGATTCAAGGCGCGATTCTGGCTGGTGAAGTTGAAGAGCAAATGGTTCTTCTGGACGTAACGCCCCTGAGCCTCGGTGTTGAGACTCTTGGCGGCGTGATGACGCGTCTGATCGAGCGAAACACGACGATCCCCACCGAGAAGAAAGAAGTGTTCTCGACCGCCGCCGACAACCAGACGGAGGTTACTATCCACGTTCTTCAGGGCGAGCGTGAATTCGCAACCGACAATCGATCGCTCGGTCAGTTCAATCTTACAGACATTCCGCCCGCTCCGCGGAACATGCCGAAAGTCGAAGTGACTTTTGCGATAGACGCAAACGGAATCATGAACGTGTCGGCTAGGGATATGGGCACCGGCAAGGAGCAATCAATCGAGATCAAGGGCACCTCCGGATTAGACGAGACGCAGATCGAACAGATGAAGAAGGACGCCGAACTTCACGCCGAAGATGACCGGAAGCGCCGCGAAGTGGTCGACCTGAAGAACCAGGGCGATGCGATGGCCTTCCAGATGGAGAAGATGCTGAACGACCAGGGCGAGAAGGTCTCGCCCGAGGATCGCGGTGCAATCGAATCAGGTGTCAGCGGTCTTAGGGAGGCGCTTAAGGGCGATGATGTGGAGGCGATTAAACGAGCCATGCAGACCCTCGAGCAGGCAAGCCATAAAATGGCTGAAGACCTGTACAACGCTTCAGGGCAGGCCCCTCAAGCCGCCGCCGGACCCGGACCGGACGCTGACCAGGGCTCCGCTGATTCGGGCGGCGACGACGTTATCGACGCTGAATTCGAAGTCAAAGAGTAACCCCGGTTGCTCTTGGGCGGGGAATGTTGCATAATGCGGCGTACCTACTGATATGAAGTTACTCTACGTATTAAGCAGTCTGACTCTCATGGCGAGTTTTCTTGGCGGGTGCGCTGCGGCGCCCCAACCGTACGTTAGCGAATCGCGCCTGAATCGAGGTCTGGTTGTTGTCCTTCCGGGCATCGAAGGACGAAGCGTATTCAACGAGGAAATATGCCGGGGACTCAACGCCGGCGGCGTGGGTTCGGCGATAGAACTGTATGACTGGACCAGCGGAGTACCGCTTGGATTCATCTGGAATCTGTGGTCCAGCAGACAGAATCACAAACAGGCCGCCCACTTGGCTGAGAGAATAGCACGATACCAGTTCAACTATCCCGGTCGTCCCGTCGTCCTGGTCGGTCAGAGCGGAGGCAGCGCAATAGCGACGTGGACCTGCGAGGCAATGAGGTGGGGCAGGAAGGTTGACGGCGTGGTGATGCTCGCGGCGGCGATGTCTCCCGGGTACAGGCTGACGACGGCTTTGGATAGTACGAGGCGCGGGATTGTGAACTTCTATTCATCCCGCGACGTATTGCTGCTCTGGGCCGGAACCAAAGTGTACGGAACGATGGATGGGAAGCACAGCACGTCGGCGGGCAACGTTGGGTTTTCGGTCCCGACGGGTAAGCTGCGCTCCAAAGAGTACGACAGGCTCTTTCAGGTTCCCTGGCGATCGGAGATGGCGCGGACCGGGAATCTTGGGATGCACTTGACCAGCGGTACGGCGAGCTTTGTTGCGAGGTACGTGGCTCCGCTGGTGAGAACGCAGCAATGGGATCACCGCCTTATTGAGAACATCACGCAGGGAAAGAAGCAGCCCGACAAGTCAATCATGACCCCCTGATCCCCGGCGCGGGTCAATCATCCAGTACGGACGAAAGCGCTTCGACGTTCTCCTGTATCCAGCGCACTTTGCGGTCGATCATCTTCAGGAACGGGTAGCCCTGAATCCGCCCGAAGCTTCCGGTCGCCGCGATCGGAAGAACGCCTTCTGCGATCATCGCTTCGCACATCAGGTGGGGCACGCACTGCATTTCATGTTTAGTTATCACATTGACGCTGTCGTAGCCCAGCATAAAGCGCTTGAACCGCGTGACATCAACGTATTCAGGCCACTTCGTTGGGTCGTCTCCTCCGCCGAGAATTGAAAACTGCAGTACGCCGTTGGCGAAATCGATTACACGCTGCTGAACGCGAGCCGCATCGTAGTCTATAACCGCCACAATGTGCCTGTCGCGAAACAGCATATTGCCCGGATGCCAGTCACCGTGGACGATCTGTTGCGGCCAGTTGGGCAGACCAATCTCCTCGACTTTCCGGGCGGACTGTACGTAGATTTCTTCGATTCGCTTGACGGTTGTGGGAACTTCATCACCGGTCGGGCGCGAGTCGATCGGCAGCGATCCGACTGTCTTGCCAATTGCCTGGTGTATCGCTCCGGCGTCGTGATAGCTGCCAGTGGGGGGAGTGTAATCGCTCTGAAAATCCGACAGCAGCTTGTGGTAAAGCCCCAGAATCCTCCCGGAGTTGAACGTTGCGTCCAGAGATGCATCATAACCCTTGCCCTTAATGAACTCGAACATCTCGTAGACGTGATCTTCGTGGATGAGCATGGAGTTATTGGTGTCGCGAGTGCCTACAAGGTGCGGTAGAGGGAAATTCTGCGCCGCCAGGTGCAATTGAAGCTGATGCGTGAACGCCACTTTCGCCTGGTGATCGCGTCCGTGGGCGCGGCGTTTGAACAGGAAGGTGCCTTTCTCCGACTTGATAATCACTTTCGGCGCGCGGCGGGAACCGGCGGGGAATTTCCTGATGCCCTTGATTATGCCCAGGTCGTAATGACTAAGACAAGTCGCCAGGAGTTCGGCCTCAAATGTCGCGTGTACTTTTGCCATAATGTGATTTGTCAGCAGGCCGCGGCGTCTGCAATCTCAGCATGTTAGCGAGCCGAGGCGGAATATCAAAGCATCAATTCAGGAATTCTCATGCTCAACTCTGCAGGTCCGAGAGTTGAAAGGACGGGAAAAACCTGTCAGAATGAGCGATGTTGCTATTGATATGCGGGTTTTGAATCGCCTTGTCACCCCGCCGACCCACGCGGAATGACGGCGGGCGTTTGGAGATCATGATGGTTAAACGCTTATTATTATGTGTTGTCGTACTCGGCGGAATGTCGATCGGACCACTGCGCGTAGTCCGGGTGCTGGGCGAGGTCTCACGCACCACTCCGGTTGTGCTCGCCTACCGCAAGGCCGGACCAGCCGTTGTGAACATCTCTTCGGAAAAAATTGTCACCGCCCGATACGGGCTGTTCGGCAGGGATCCGTTCGCTGATATATTCCGCAGGCCGGTTCGGCGGAAGTCCGCCGGTTCGGGCGTGATCGTCCATGGCGACGGGTACGTCGTAACCAACGCGCACGTAGTCAGTCGCGCCATGCAGATAACCATCCAACTATCCGACAAGTCCAGCTATAAGGCCAAGGTCATAAGCTCCGATTCGACCCACGACCTGGCGATACTCAAGATAGAGTTGCCCAGAGGAAAGACCCTTCCGTATCTTACGCTGGGACGCAGCGATGACCTGATGGTCGGAGAGACCGTCATCGCCATCGGAAACCCAATGGGTTTCGCCAGCACCCTGACCACAGGCGTTATCAGCGCCACCGATCGCAAGCTCACGTTCGAAGGAAATGTTGAGTATGGCGGGCTTATCCAGACTGACGCCCCGATCAATCCGGGCAACAGCGGCGGTCCGTTGCTGAATATCCGCGGAGAGCTTATCGGTATCAACACCGCGATACGGGCCGACGCGCAGAATATCGGTTTTGCGATAGCGGCGGATACTGTTACCGAGCAGTTCACCAGCCTGATGGATTTCGAGCGGATCAATCGCGTAGTGTTCGGGGCTTCGGTCGCGCAGAAACGTGACAAAGACGGTGTGGCGATCAAGGTGACGGACGTCCGGGCGAAAACCCCCGCCTACGGTGTGCTGAAGGCGGGTGACCGGATAGTCTCCCTTAACGGGAATCCAATCCGCCAGATTCCGGACTTTGTTTGCGGTATGACCGGAGCCAAAGCCGACGACAGAATTTCCCTGACTGTCTCGCGCCAGGGCAAGCGCATTACCAAGTCGATCAAGCTTACGGCCCGCCCGAAACCTGACGGGGCCAAACTGGCCCGTGAACTTTTCGGTCTGACGCTCAGGAAGATCGACCGCAAGTTGGCGCGCGAATTGTCGCTGTCGAGTTCGCGCGGGCTGGTGGTGGTCGGTATTGAGGCGGGAAGTCCGGCGCAGAAACTTGGTATTGATCTGAAGGACATAATCTTCCAGATCGAACGATTCTACGTAACGGATCTGGATTCTCTGGGAGTAATCCTCGAGGATGTCAAACCGGGCGCCACAATTCGCCTGGGCGGAGCCAGAGGATACGTACGATACTGGACCGCGATCAAGGCCAGCAGGCAACAGGAGTCATCGGAGAGCGAAAGGACAACGCGCAGATGAAAGTAGTTATTGCCCCCGACACGTTCAAAGAGAGCATATCGGCGCGCCTTGCCGCAGCGGCGATTGCAGAGGGCGTGCTTGATGTGTGCGGTAACGTGCAGATAGACGTCTGTCCGATGGCTGACGGTGGAGACGGTACGGTTGAAGCCATGGTCGCCGCCACCGGAGGCACATTCGCGACCGCCGACGTGATCGATCCGCTCGGTTCGTCCATACGGGCCCGGTTTGGGCTGCTGGGCGCGCCTGTGCAGAACAATCTGCCCGGTCAGTTGGGCCTGGTCACCGCCGAAATACAGGCCGAAGGCGAGGGCGCCCCGGGCAAGGGGCGTGTGGCGGTGGTGGAAATGGCGTCGGCTTCGGGTTTGCGACTGGTTCGCCCCGAAGACCGCGATCCGCTGGTGACCACCACGTTTGGAACCGGCCTGCTGATAATGGCCGCCCTGGACGCTGGAGCGGCCGAGGTTATCGTAGCCATAGGCGGTTCAGCCACTGTGGACGGCGGTTGCGGCGCTGCGCAGGCTCTCGGCGTGTCGCTCGTGGATGTCGACGGAGAGGCGTGCATTTGCGGTATGGGCGGTGGGGCGCTGTCGACTCTCGGTTCGATTGATACTTCCGACCTGTACGCACTGGTTCGCCAGGCGCGTATTCGCGTGGCTTGCGATGTTACGAATCCGCTGCTCGGCCCGAACGGTGCGGCGGCCGTTTACGCACCGCAAAAAGGCGCCACCTCGGAAATAGTCGACCAACTCGAATCGGGCCTGACCAGACTTGCCGAGATCATCATGCGCGATTGCGGTGTTGACGTTTCGACGATCCCGGGAGGGGGCGCCGCGGGCGGTCTTGGCGCGGGCCTGGTCGCCTTCACCGGCGCAGGGCTCGAAAGCGGAGCCGAACTGGTCGCCTCAGCCGTTGGTCTTGATCGCCGACTGGCTGGTGCGGACCTGTGCATAACAGGGGAGGGCGGATTTGACGCCCAGAGCGCTTCGGGCAAGACCGTGTCGGCCGTTGCACGCCACGCGCGAGATGCGGGTGTGGAGGTCGTTTGCATCGCCGGCGAGGTAAGCGACGACGGACCAAGAGATATGTTCAGCGACGTGCTGTCGCTGGTTAATGACGATGTTACGGCTTCGGCGGCGATGCGTAATCCAGAGCCCCTGTTGAAGGCTCGGGCCGGCGAGGCGATGCGCGCTTTCATAAGCGCTTGATACGGGAATACAAATGGATCATTTTGAGTACAGAAACGGATCGTTGTTTTGCGAGCAGGTTGCGGTCGCCGATATCGTCGCCGAGGTCGGCACGCCGGCTTACATTTACTCGTCGGCCACGCTGCTGCACCACTACAATGCAATCGCCGACGCGTTCGGCGAGCTCAACCCCACGATATGCTATTCGATCAAATCGCTGGCTAACGTGAATATCCTGAAATTGTTGTCCTCCGCCGGATGCAGTTTCGATGTAACCAGCGGTGGAGAACTCGCCCGCGCACTTGTCGCCGGTGGGGACGCGTCGAAGATAGTATTCGCCGGAGTGGGCAAGACCGACCGCGAACTGTCCGACGCGCTGACCGCGGGTATCGGCGTGTTCAATATCGAGTCTGAGGCGGAGTTCGAGAATCTCTCGCGACTGGCCGCCCAGGCTGGGGCCAATCCGCACGCAGCCCTGCGACTGAACCCCGACGTGTACGACCCCAAAACGCACACTTACACCGCCACCGGGAAGAAGGAGACAAAGTTCGGAGTTGATATCGAACGGGCCGAGCGGTTCTTTGACGCATACGGGAGCGATCCGAACGTTGTCCTCGACGGGATCCATCTTCACATTGGATCTCCGATTTACTCGGCCCAACCGTATGTGGAGGCGATTAAGAAGACGCTCACGCTGATCGAGCGTCTCAAGGGAAAGCGTTTCGAGGTCCGCACGCTGGACATTGGCGGAGGTTTCGCCGCCGACTACGAAACCGGAGCCAGCCCGGAGGCCTCTGAGTATGCAGCCGCCATAGTACCGCTTCTCAAAGACACCGGGCTTGCGGTGATCCTCGAACCGGGCAGGCAGATTTCGTGCAATTCGGGGATACTGGCGACACAGGTTCAGTACGTCAAAACCGGTGGTGAGAAGAATTTTGTTATCGTCGACGCGGCGATGACGGACCTGTTCAGGCCCGCACTCTACGGTTCGGAGCATTTCGTGTACCCCGCGAGTATTGCCCCCGACGCTGATCCGCCGGAGCGAAAGGCGGGATTCACCGCTCCGGACGGTACAAAGGTTGACGTAGTGGGCGGAGTGTGCGAGGGCAGCGACTTCCTGGCGAAAGATCGCGTCCTTCCTCCGATCTCTCGCGGCGACTTGATGATTGTATTCTCGGCGGGCGCGTATGGATTCGTAATGTCCAGCCAATACAACTCCCGCCCGCGCAGCGTTGAAGTGCTTGTCGAGGGGGCGGAGTATCGTATAATCCGTAGACGAGAAACGTACGAAGACACATACGCAGCCGAATTGGACGTGTAATCGCAGAATCAAATGAACAGATAAAGGCGAGGTCGACATGATGAAGAAATCCGCAATTTTCCACGGGATGTACGGTTATTTGAGTTTGGCTGTTCTTATCGCGATGGGTCTGGGGGTTGTTGCTTCGCCCGTGTCGGCCGAGCCGCTGACGATAGATCAGACGCTGGACGAAGAGTACAGGGAGATCACCGGGCATATCAATCGGTTGAAGCGAGCCCAGAAGGCATGGCGTCAGCGCCTGCAGGAAGAGGCTCTCGACACCCAATCGCTGGTCAATGAAAAAGACACTGATCCGCTTGACGTTGTTCTGAGGCGGACCGGGGCTCTTATCGGATATCTCAATACCCGTAAGATGTTCACCACCGGTTTCAGCCGCTACGCGACGGAGTATGTCGCGCTGTCGACGGCTGCCAAGGGGATGGCTATAGAAAGGCCCGCCAAGAACGCCAAACTCAGCGCCGCCGAAAAGGCCGCTCTCAAGGCCAAAATCAGTGCGCGCAAGGAGTTGTTCAAGAAGGTTTGTGCGTTGCGGCGCAAGATCGCCTTTTCGAATCCGCTGGTGAATTTCGACAAGATCGTCTGCATGCTCGAGCGGCCGGGGCGAGCTCGCATTGTCGAACAGGCTCGCGCATCGTATCGCGGACACAGCGTCGGCGGCGGACCGATCATTGTAAGCGGTTTCAAGTCCAAGCTGCTGGTGACCGAGGTGCTCAAGGGCGTCAAGGTCGCCGCCGGTCCGTGGAAGGGTAAGGAGCTGGTTGGGAAGTTCTCCGGGCTGGAGTTGAACTACAACGGTAAGGACCTCCTGTTCGCCGCGACGACAATCGGCGACGTGTGGCACGTGTTCAGATTCAATCTTCAAACCAGGAAGTTGGAGCAACTTACTGACGGACCGTACGATGATTTCGATCCGCATCAGCTTCCTTCCGGCAGAATCGTTTTCACCTCCACCCGTCGCGGCGGAGTCGGGCGCTGCGTTATTGTTCCCCAGGCGCTGACCTACACGCTGCACTCGATCGAGCCTGACGGATCGGACCTGATCTGCCTGAGCTTCCACGAGACGAACGAATGGGCTCCGACTGTCAGCCATTACGGAAAACTTGTCTACACGCGATGGGACTATGTGGATCGTCACTGGGGCGTGGCCCACCATTACTGGGAGTCGTATCCCGACGGTCGCGATCCGCGGAACTTCCACGGAAACTACCCGCTGCCTCACCAGGCCAACCCCGAAGGCACCGACCCGAAGGAATACGGAAAGCGAAGCTTTGTTTACGGTCGGCGTCTCAGGCCCGACGCCGAATTATCGTTCCGACCGATCCCCGGTTCTCAGAAGTACACGGGTACGGCTGTCGGGCACCATCAGGGTTTCTCCGGCAGCCTGATCCTGTTGGATCCGCGTATTGCCGACGACGGAAAGATGTCTCAGCTCAAGCGGATAACGGCTGAGTATACGTTCCCTGAAGTTGAGCGAGACGCGACTCACACGTTCGGTACGGCCTGGCCGCTGAGCGAGGATTTCTACCTCTGCAACTATAATTTCGGGCTCTATCTGCTTGACAGGTTCGGCAATCGCGACGTGATCTACGATCCGGGCAAGGGCAATTATCGCGTACGGGCTCCTGTCCCGCTGCGCAGTCGTCGCACGCCGCCGGCGCTTCCGGTCATGACCTTTCAGGGCAAACGGGCCGGACTGCCCGGACACAAGAGGGCCGTCATCAGCGTGCGGAACGTATACACCGCCGACAAAGTCGCCACGCTGCCCAAGGGCATCAAGGTCAAGGAGATGCGAATTGTCCAGGTGATCCCGCAGATGCTCAACAACCGCTTCAGCGGTCAAACCGTACGGCAGATCGCCTTCACCAGCGATTCGATCGGTCGAATTCCGCTGGGGACCGTACCTGTGGAATCCGACGGCAGTGTCTATTGCGAGGCTCCGGTAGGCAAGGCGATCTATTTCCAACTGCTGGATGAAAACGGGATGGCGGTTCATTCGATGCGTTCGGCGACTTACGTACATCCAGGCGAGCACCTTTCGTGCCTGGGCTGCCACGAAGATAAATGGACTGACGCCCCCAGGCCCTCGGCCCGTCCGCTGGCGATGAAGCGGGCCCCGTCGAAGGTCGTGACCGAAGTCTCCAGCGGCGCCATACCGTACAACTTCATCCAGCTGGTCAAGATTCCCGTGTTCGACAAGAAGTGCGTTCCCTGCCACAAGAAGCACCCCAAGAAGGCTCCCGACATGAGCTATAAATCGCTGGCCAGTCATAAGTATGTCTTCAGTTGCCCCGGCGAGAATCCGGCCCTCGAGATCAGAGGCGTAGGCGGTTCACGTACTACTCCGGGCCGATTCGGCGCGCATGTTTCGGGCCTGGTCAAGGCGCTGAAGACCGCCAAGCAGCACAAGGACGTCAAGCTGACCAAGGAAGAGTGGAGGCGAATCACCCTCTGGCTGGACCTGAACTCCAACGAGATCGGTTGGATCGGAAACGATCAGAAGAAGATCAACGCACAGAAGCAAGGCAAGGCGCTCTGGCCGTCAATCGATGTTGATCCGGCGAACGTAACCGGCGTAGAGAAGGACCGCCCGCTAAGATAAGATTGGGCTCCGAGTTATCCATCCAGTCCAAACGCAATATTCGCCCCGAGCGGTTCTCCCCGGTCGGGGCGTTGCGTTTCAGGGCGGTTGCGGGTTGGGTATTTGCAGAAAAAAGGGAGAATGTCGCTATGGGATCGGCAATTCGTGCGTCTTTACATTAGTGAACTGATTATTCTCGGGAAATGCGAATGAAACCGGACGGACCAGAACACTGCAAACGTGATGAAGACCGGGTCAAATGGATGCGATCGGTCATGGATCGCCACGAGGGTCCGCTGCTGCGATACGCGGCGCGGATCCTCGGCGGTGATCTGGAACGGGGACGCGACATCGTGCAGGAGACGTTCCTGAAGCTCTGGAAGTCCGATCAGTTCGGGGTCGACGACAACGCGGCGCAGTGGTTGTTTGCGGTCTGCCGCAACGGTGCAGTGGACGTGCTGAGAAAGGAAAAGCGAATGATCGGACTCAGCGAAGAAATCAAACGTACGCAGATCGCCCCAGGAAACCAACCGCACGCTGACGCCGAGAAACAGGAAGCCGCCGGACAGGTGAACCGCGCAATGGCTCAACTGCCCGAGAATCAACAGGAAGTACTGAGACTCAAGTTCCAGAACGGATTCACATACAAGCAGATCGCCCGAATAACAGGCTTGAGCGTTTCGGGCGTTGGATTCCAGATTCACACGGCCATGCAGACGCTGCGAAAGAAATTCAAGATCGCCGGACTGGTCGCCTGAAGCAATAGGGAGCATTGAAATGTCAGGCAAATATGACAAGTACACAGAAGAAGAGCTCACCGCATTCGCGATTGGCGAACTGGACGAGACTCGCGCCGCTGAAGTCGATCAACTGTTGGCTGGCGACCCCCAGGGGCGCCGGACGGTTGATGAACTTCGCAGCGTCGCTGGGCTCCTGACCGAGCAGTTCGCCGCCGAACCCGTCCCCGCACTCACCGACGACCAGAGGCGGGCGGTTGAATCAGCCGGAACGCGCAAACGTTCCGGGCTGAGATTGCATGTGCGGTTGCGAGTTTCCCTGTCGATGGCCGCTTCGATCCTCGTGATGCTGGGTGCGGCGTTGCTGGTGATGAAATACTGGCCCGAATCATCGGACGTAATAGTCAAGAATTCTGTTGACCCGGCGCCGAAGATCGAAAAGAAGGTTCCGCTGGAGATCAAGTATCCCCGCGCCGGTCTCATCAAAGGCACTCCGCCAAGGATTGAGGATCCGCACATAGCGCCTCCGTCGTTGGATCCGCCGGATCCCATTTACGTGCCTGTGGGTACGAGCAATCTGTCTCGCGGCAGGGCGGTCAGCAGTAATTCCAACATCCCTGTTGAGAAGCTTGGGATCATCACCGACGGCGACAAGAAGGGTTCGACTGGTCTGGACATCGGAGCCGGTCTCAAATGGGTGCAGATCGATCTGGGCGCACCGGCGGAGATTTACGCCGTTGCGGTATGGCATTACTACGACGACGGAGAGGCCCGTGCTTACCGCGACGTGATCGTGCAGGTATCCGACGATCCGAACTTCGCGAAATACACAACTGTCTTCAGCACCGATCACGACAAGTCCGCCGGTATGGAAACGGGTCCCGACATGGGTTATGTCGAATCGCGGCTCGGTAAGGTTGTCGATTGCAAAGGCGTTGTCGGGCGTTACGTTCGCCTGTACACCAGGGGCAACACCTCAGATGACCGCAACCATTACGCCGAAGTTGAGATCCACGGGGTGGCGTCCGCCGACAAAGCCGCCACCTCAGTGACGCCGACTCCCACCCCGACGGCGAGCCCCGCCAAATCCGTAAAGCCCAAACCCACGCCCCGTAAGGCGAAGAAAGTCCCGCTGATTATCAGGTATCCGAAACCCGTGCCCGGGAGCACTCCCAAGCCCATGAAGGAGCCCAATATTTGCATAACTTCCCTGAAGCGGCCGAAGGCTCCGATGATGCCCGCGGGAACTGTAAATATCGCTCTGGGCAAACCGGTTACATCGAACGAGACTTTGCCTGTTGTCGGCGACCTTGAGATGGTTACCGATGGTGACAAGAATGGAGAGGACGGGCATAACGTAGATGTAGGTTTTGGGCGCAAGTGGGTCCAGATCGATCTTCAATCGGCCTGTAGCGTTAGTGCGATTGGGGTGTGGCACTTCCATGGTGAGGCCAGGGCCTATCGCGACGTGGTGGTGCACATCTCAAACGATCCGGAGTTTATTGAGTACGAGACGGTCTTCAACAGCGATCACGATAATTCGTCCGGTTTGGGGCTGGGTGAGGACATGGGTTACGTGGAGACCTACCACGGGAAGTTCATGTGGTGCCCGAAACTTCCTCCGGTCAGGTACGTCCGCCTCTACAGCAAGGGAAACACGTCCAACGATCAGAATCACTACGTTGAAGTGGAAGTCTATGGTCGCCCGCCCAAGGGCAAGGCTCCAACCACCAGACCCTCCAAAGCTCCGACCACCAGACCCGCTCCGACGCCGACGCTCAAATCCTCAAAGCCCGCAAAATCCAAACGCTCGACCAAGCCGAAGAAAGTCCCGTTGATCATCAAGTATCCCAAGGCCTTGTTCATCGGTACGCCTGTTCCCCTGAACGAACCGAATATCAGCAAACCGTCCGGCAAGCCGCCAAGGCCTCCGATGATGCCGACCGGAACCGTCAATCTCGCCTTGGGCAAACTGGTCACCAGCAATCAACTCAATAAGCCCCTGGACAAGATCACCGATGGCGATAAGCGCGGCGATGACGGATGCGATGTTAGCCTGGGCAAGGGGCTCAAGTGGGTGCAGATCGATTTGGAAGCCGCCTGCAGCGTTAGTGCGATTGGGGTTTGGCACTATCACAAGCAGGCCAGGGCGTACCGAGACGTGGTGGTGCACATTTCCGACGATCCGGACTTCATCGAGTACAAGACTATCTTCAACAGCGATCACGACAATTCCGCCGGTATGGGGATCGGAGAGAACATGGGATATGTCGAGACGCGTCACGGAAAGCTCATCTGGTGCGACAAGCCGGAGACCACGAGGTACGTCCGCCTCTATAGCAGGGGGAACACTTCAGGCGACGACAATCACTACATAGAAGTGGAAGTCTACGGCCGGAAACCCAGGGGCAAGGCTCCACCCACGAAACCCGCCAAAGCAAAATCACCGACGACCAGACCCGCCAATAGTCGGACGAAGAAGACGCCCCTGGTTATCAAGTATCCAAAGGCCAAGTTCAAAGGTACGCCAATGCCTATGCCCAACGAGCCCAACGTTCCAATGTGGCGTCAGAGTCGCCCCGAACTGCTCATTGTGCCTGAGGGAACGGTGAACCTGGCCCTGCGCAAGCCGGTTACATCCAACGAGCCTTTGCCCATTGTGGGCGATCTTGACATGGTCACCGATGGCGACAAGAGTTGCGAGGATGGGCATAACGTTGATATTGGTCTTGGTCTCAAATGGGTGCAGATCGACCTTCTAGCCCCCCGTGATCTCAGTGCGATTGTCATCTGGCATTACTACCGTAATACCAGGGCGTATCGCGATGTGGTTGTGCGTATCTCCAGCGATCCTGATTTTATCAAATACACAACGATTTTTAACGCTGACCACGACAACTCATCGGGTTTTGGGATCGGTGCGGATGTGGGTTACATTGAGACGATCTTCGGCAAGTTGATCGACTGCAAGGGGCTCCGCGGGCGTTACGTCCGCCTCTACAGCAATGGAAACACGTCCAACGACCAGAATCATTATATCGAAGTGGAAGTGTACGGCCGGAAGATCAAGGCGTGGTGGCGGCGTGGGCTATTGAGGGAGGACGCCAATAAGGCTCCCCTGAAGCTCAAGTATCCCAAACGCTCATTCTGTGGGTGACTACTACCAGACGGTCGGTCCTCCTCGATGGTTGAAACTCCAGCGCCCAGCCCGTAAGATTCCTGTGACGTATGAGATGATTCGTTACAGAGAAATCAGACGGGATTTGACAATGGGCATGACGATAACAGAGAAGATCCTCGCCGGACACGCCGGACGCGACAGCGTCTCACCGGGCGAGAATATCTGGTGCGACGTTGATGTGCTTATGACGCACGACGTCTGCGGGCCGGGGACCATCGGGATATTCGAAGAGCACTTCGGAGCCGACGCCAAAGTGTTCGACCCCGAGAAGGTCGTAATCATACCGGATCACTACATCTTCACCGCCGATCCGAAAGCGCACCGTAACATTGAAATCCTCCGCGATTTCGTCAAGCGCCAGGGCATCAGGCATTTCTATGACGCCGACTTCGTAACCCCCGGTCTGGAGGGCATGCCCGCTCCGTGCGCCGATCCTGACGCCACCAGTTACGTAGGCGTTTGTCATGTCGGCCTGCCGCAGAAAGGGCATACCCGACCGGGCGAACTGCTGTTGGGTACAGACTCGCACACCTGCACGCACGGGGCTTTCGGCGAGTTCGCCACGGGTATCGGAAACACCGATGCGGGGTTTGTTATGGGCGCGGGCAAACTCTGGTTGAAAGTGCCCGAATCGCAGAAGTTCGTCTTCAACGGCGTCATGCCTCCGTACCTGATGGCTAAGGATTTGATCCTCCACATTATCGGCGAGATCGGCGTCGACGGAGCCACCTACCAGGCGATGGAGTTCGCCGGACCGGCCGTCATGAGCCTGAATATCGACGAGCGATGCACCATTTGCAACATGGCGATAGAAGCGGGTGGAAAGAGCGGAATAATAGCGCCCGACGATGTCACCGAACGCTACGTTCGCCAGCGGGCGCTGCCCGATGCGCCTGCTTTCGAAGCGGTCTACAGCGACGATGACGCCGCGTACGCCGCCGTAATTGAATTTGACGCCGCCGCGATCGAGCCGACGGTGGCGTGCCCGCATTCGCCCGACAAGCGAGCAACCGCCCGCGAGTTGGACGTGAAGATCGACCGGTCGTATATCGGTTCGTGCACGGGCGGTAAGACAACCGATTTCATAGCAGCCGCAAGCGTACTGGCTGGGCGAACTGTCGCGGTCGACACGTACATTGTCCCGGCCACCATCGAAGTCGATCAGGATCTCGACCGATGCAAGGTCGGTGAGAAGACATTGCGCCAGGTATTTGCCGAGGCCGGTTGCCTGATCGGTCCCGCCGGTTGCGCCGCATGCCTCGGCGGACCGTCCGACACGTTTGGGCGGGCCAATGAAGCTATTAACGTGGTTTCGACAACCAATCGCAACTTCCCCGGACGAATGGGCTGCAAAGAAGCCGGCGTGTATCTCGCCAGCCCGCTGACTGCGGCCGCCAGCGCGATAACCGGGAAGATCACCGATCCGCGCGACTACCTGACCTCCGACACCGCCATCGGTGTCGAGTAGCAACGACGAAGACCGGATTACTCCAGGAGATTTCTCTCATGGAACAGCCGCACCGAGTAGCGATGATAACCGGCGTGAGCGGAGGTCCGGGAAAGGCTGTGGCGATAATGCTCGCCGAACTCGGATGGTCGATCTTCATGCACACCGAATGTTCGTCCGAAGAGGCTGAGGCGACTATCGATGAAGTCATCAACGCCGCCGAGGCCAATGACGCCGACGTTCAGGTCGCCGCCGCCCGGGCCGACCTCAGCGATCCGGCCCACAGAGAGCAGCTTCTCGACAGGGCGCTGGATTCACTGGGGCAGATCGATATGCTCGTCAACGCTCCCTGGGATTCAGCCGCCGGGCCCGTGGACCTGCTGGAACTCTCCCAGGACGACTACGCGACACAGATGGATGCGATCGCGACGTCCAGCATTTTCACCACGCAACTGGTCGCCAACGAAATGGTCCGCCAGGTCCAGGCCGGTATGATCGAGAACCCCAGGATCGTTACGATAAACTCCGTTCACGCGTATACGTCCAGCACGGACTATGGCCCGCAGTGCCTTGCCCGTGCGGCGCTTTCGATGATGACCAGGCTGTTCGCCGACCGCCTGGGAGACTACGGGATCAACGTTTACGAACTTCGCGTCGGGTTGCTGTCGGCCGGAGCCGACGATCCGGCCCACGGCCGCTACGATTCGCTTATCGAACAGGGTATCACGCCGATAAGGCGCTGGGGCAGGTCTCAGGACATCGCCCGTGCTGTGGCCGCCATCGCGGAAGATATGCTTACGTTCTCAACCGGCGAGGTGATCAATGTCGACGGAGGTTTCCACCTTCGCCGACTCTGAGGGAACTGCTACTCCGTGCAGAGTATCTCGTCGTCGTTGCGGGCCGCAATGCACTGACCCGGTTTGACCACCAGGAAGTCGTCGTCCCATTGTCCGCCCAGCAGTTTCTCCAGGAGACTTTTGTCTCCGTCGCGGACTTCCAACTCCCAGTTGTTCTCCAGGGCTCGCTGCTCTGCGGTTGTGATGAAGGGGGTTTCGTCGCAGACGCCCATTTTCAAATAGAGCACCTTCGAGTAGGCGTCCCGCCAGTTTCCCATCGACGCGACGATGTAATCGGCGTTTTCCTTGCCGTATTTCTCGACCATCTCTTCGTAGGAGTCGCCCAGCCCGAGTTTCTCCAGCACGCCGGCCTGCCCGAGCGACGTCTGCTGGTGGAACGATTTGCCCGACGGATCGTAATCGCCTCGTTCGATCCAGCCGGTGGTAAGGTAATACGTTCCGGGATTCTCGTCGAAGTACTCGCGGTACGCCCCGCGCGATCCAAAGAACAGCGTTATGCAGTCGTGTGCGCGCGGGATCACCAGCGGTATCTCGCCCGCCCTGACGCCCACCACGCCGTCATTGCAACGGGCGTACCCAAGCAGTATCGCGTCGTATCGGTCGTCCGGGCTGACTGCGTCGATAGTGTTCTGGATACGGGTTCGCATATCGCATGTTTCCAGATCGTGCAGACCCTTGCGGAGGAATTCCAGATCGACATGGTGGGGCGAAGTGGCGGCCAGGTAGCACGCCTCGCGGTAGATGATTTCACATCCGATGAACTTCAGGCGTTTGTGCTGTTGGGGCGCCATGTGGTGATTCTCGCGGTGTCTCGGGCGCGATTGCGTTCTGCTGTCGCCTCAGACGCCGAAGAATCCCGGCCGCCTGCCGTTGCTGTTGGTGGGGCGGGGTCTGGGTCTGACCGGTGTGGGGTCCGGGCCGATGGGGGGCTTCGGTTTGGGGTTGCCCTTCGGTTGGATGCTCGCAGGGCCCTGCGGTACTATCGGTACGGTTCTGGACCATCCGGGCTGGGCGAAGGTCAACTGGTGGAACGGTTCTTCGCTGAGGTACAGGATCGCCTCCCTGCCTCCGTGTGCGAATCGCAGGAGGCATTGGAGCGTACTCCCATTGTGCGTGAGTTTGGTTACGTAAAGTCCGCGAGCGTCGCGTACAGCCGTACCGGTCACCTCGCCTGAACCCAACTTGAGTTTCACCGAGTCGGCTTCGGTTCCGGGGAGAATCGAGAGCTTCTGGGGCGTTGTACTCTGAATCGCCGACATCACCGGATCGCTCAGCAACGGTTTGGTGTTGCGCGGCGCCACCTCGACATAGGCCTTCGAATCGCCGGTGACCGCTTTGGCGGGGAGGACGTGCGCCGAACTACCCAGTCTTACGCTGACAGGCGCCATCTTTCCCATCACGACTGCAGCGGTGGCTCCGGATGCCGCCAGGGCTTTCTGGGGCAGTTGAAAGAGCATTGTGAGCGTCTTTGTCCCGTGTGCGGGCAGACTCAGGCGCATTCGGCGGGGCGGCGTGGGCAGGATCGATTTGACCGGTTCGCCCAGCGACGGATAGCTGTCCAGACCGATCTTCAGCAGGGCCGCCTTACCGTAGTTGGAGACTTCCAGTTTGTCGTCGCCGGCTTTGACCTGGATGCGAATGCGACAGAACACTTGTCCGGGTCCCGCCGGGAAGAAACCATTGCCCGCGAAAGAGTCGGTCGAGGCGGTGACGGCTTTGCAGACGGCGATTACTTTTACGGACTTGGGCGGTATCGGTTTGACTTTGGGCGGTTTGATCTTCGGCGGCTTGACGGGGTCCTTTATTTTTGGCGTGTCGGCGCCGGGGTCCACGTGCACAGTGGCGCCATTGGGGTCGGGATCCGTCTGGGACCCGCCGAAGAACGTCATCGCCATCCAGAGCCCCACTCCCACCAGCAGGGCTGCAGCGACGGTGATAATAATGGCTTTGGTCTGGCCGGACATGCCTTCGGATTCCAGCGGGGCGTGCTCCCTGACGGCCTTTTGGAGGGCGGGCAGCTCTTCAGCCGCAGATTTGCCGCGAGCGTGCGAGGATGCTGAGATTGCCGCGTTCAGTGCGAGTATCTCGCGTCCTTCCATCGCATCGGACGAGCGGTGCATGAGATCGTCGTCTTCTTCGGAAATCTCCAGCGTGGTTTCGTCTGATCCGTCGGTCTCCACGTACGTCGCCAGTTCCGCCAGTTCGGACTTGTCGAAATGCATCAGCGATGGAGCATCGGCCTTGGCGGGGGGGACTTCGGTTTCCGAAGCGAGCACTTGCGGGCTCCGCTTGGCGATGAGTTCTTCAATGCGTCTTTCGGATTCCTGACCTGCCAGGGGCAGTCTGACCCTCTGTCCGCATGCCGGGCACGTGGTCTTCCTACCGGCCATTCGCAGGCTGACCTTGAGCCCTCTTCCGCAGGAACCGCAGTTTACGTGGATCTTCCGGGTAAGCGCGCTGCGCATCAGCACCGCGAAGGCCTGATCTTCAGGCTCCGCGTCAAAAATGGGACGCGCCGTCTCCACCGAACCGTTGGTCCCGACCTCGTGTCCGCAATGTCCGCAGTTAACGGTTTCATCGCCGGGCCGCTCGTCGGTGAGGCTCATCTGACCGCATTGTCCGCACAAAATCTTCAAACCGGTGTTCCTTAATCGCCCTGAACGTATCGCTGGGCTATGGGCATTCTCCTGCCCGCGCCAAACGCCCTGGTCGTTACCTTTATAACCGATGCCGCCTGCTGACGCTTATACTCATTTGCATCGACCATCCGCACCGCACGGTCCACTATATCGGCGTCGAATCCTTCGTCGATGATCTGGCGGGCCGTTTTGTCACCTTCAATATACCGTGAAATGACCTCGTCGAGAAGGGGGTAGGGCGGTAGTTTATCATGGTCGAACTGATCGGGCTTCAATTCAGCGCTCGGAGCCTTGGTAATTATACTCCGCGGGATGCGGTCAGAACCAACTTCAGCGTTCAATTGCTCCGCCAAATCGTACACTACGGTCTTCAGAACGTCGCCTATGGGAGCTAACCCGCCGCACATGTCCCCGTAAAGCGTGCAGTAACCGGTGGATAGTTCCGACTTGTTGCCCGTGGCCAGCGGGAGATGCCCAAACGCGTTCGAGACGGCCATCACCAACGCTCCGCGGATGCGGGCCTGGATGTTCTCATTGGCGATGTCCAGGTTCCCGCCTGTGAGCAGGCCTTCAAATGCGCCTTCGTATGCGGCGTGCATTGGTTCGATAGGAATCACCTTGTAGTGAATCCCCAGGTTCTCCGCCAGCGCCGCGGCGTCGCTGAGACTGTGATCGCTGCTGTAGCGGCTGGGCATCGCCAGCGAGTACACGTTTTCCGGACCTATCGCATCCGCCGCCAGCGCCGCGACCACCGCGGAATCAATACCGCCCGAAGAGCCCAGCACTACGCTGCTGAAACCACACTTGCGAACGTAGTCTTTCAGGCCCAGCTTCAAAGCGGCCGACAGCCTGGGCAACTCGCCGCCGAGTTCTTCTATTCGTTGCGGCCCGCCGCCGGCGTCTACTTCGAGCAGATCTTCGGTGAAGCCTTTGGCGCGTGCTATAATCTGCCCGGCGGGCGATATCGCGCAGCTTGTACCGTCGAACACCAGCTCGTCGTTGCCGCCAACCTGGTTCACGTAGAGTATGGGAAGTCCGCATCGCGCGGCTTGGCGAGTGAAGAGGTCTTCTCGTGTTTTGGCTTTGCCTTGTTCGTAGGGGCTGGCGGACATGTTGATTATCATCTCGGCGCCGTCGTCGGCGAGCATTGCGATCGGATCCCGGCCGTACAGTTCGCGCCCCAGGGCGTCGGCGTCCCAGAGATCCTCGCAAATGCTCAGTCCGATCCTTCGTCCGTCTACTTCAATACAGCCCGGACGATCGCCAGGCTCGAAGTATCGCGTCTCGTCGAACACGTCGTAAGTCGGAAGGAGCGTTTTGACATGGATGCTTTCGACCCGCCCTCCGGCGAGTACGGCTGCTGCGTTCTGCAACGGTCTGCCCGAAGTGTCAGGCGTCGGGCGGACGAACCCCACAATCGCCGTTATGCCCTCGCAGGATTCTGCAAGTTCGTTTACGGCGGCGACTGAGTCGGCGACAAATCCTTCTTTCTTCAACAGATCGCGCGGGGGGTATCCGACCACCGACAGCTCACCGAATACAACGATATCGGCGCGGGCGGTCTTGGCGCGGGCGATAAAATCGGCCATACGCGTAACATTTCCGCGTATGTCGCCGACAATCGGATTAAACTGGGCAAGAGCAACTTTCACGATACCCTTTTTTACTCTGTGAGGAGCCTGTTTTCACGCAAAAACGGTAGTTTTCGGGTCGATCCTGCATAAAAGCGGAATCCCGGCGAGAAGATCCCAAATAATCTCCTCCCTTATTTCACTGGCCTTGTCAGGTGTCCGATAAAGCTCAATACGGGGTCGAGCAGGAGAAAGTGGATATGGTTACAACAGTGAAAAAAGGCTTTGAACGCAGACGTCACTCGCGGGCTTCGGTCCATGTTGGCGTGCGATGCATACGCTTGGACCCGCATGAAGGGGGCGTCATCGACGAAGTTGACATGGTTGACCTTTCCCGCAGCGGCGTCGGAGCCGTCAGCGATAACTGGTATTATCCCGGGCAGAAGGTCGTGGTTTGCCTTCCGGCGGACACCGACCACGGAAAACGCCAAATGCAGGCGACCGTCCGTCGATGCCTGAGTCGCCAGGAACCCGGATATCGCATCGGTCTGGAATTCGATCACAATTCACTTAATAACTGGTCAAGTCTCAGCAGCACAGCCGTCGCGGCTGCCTAAATGACGGCCAGTCGCCATGTTTTGATTGCTTTCGGTTATTGATTCTGGGAATCTGTTCGTCATGCGCGATGTGGTTTCAGATCGCCTCCGGAAGGACATAGCATGACACTTACCGCGAAGTTCAAGACGGTCATTTTCACCCTCATTCTAATCCACGGAGCTTCGGCTGCCTGCACCGTCATCATCGTCGGTTCCCGAGCCAGCACTGACGGTTCCACCATTGCTTCACAGACGGCTGACGGTATGTTCGATTCCAACATCACCGTCGTTCCGGGGCGGGAATTCCCCGCTGGCGCCACGGCTGATGTCTTCTGGGGAATCACCGGGCAGAGCCCTAGACCGCCAAAGAAGATCGGTCGGATCCCGCAGGCTCGACAGACTCACGCGTACTTCCACGTCGGATACCCGTTCATGAACGAGCACCAGTTGGTGCTGGCTGAAAGCACGATCAGTCAGCATGCGGGAATGAAAACATCGCCCGGTAAGAACGCGATAATGACAATCGAGCAACTCCAGGTTTTCGCGCTGCAGCGGACCAAAACCGCACGCGAAGCGATAAAACTAATGGGCTCGCTGGCCGAAAAGTACGGATTCCTCGGTTCATACGAGCTTAACGGCGAGTCGCTGGCGGTTGCTGACGGTAAGGAATGCTGGCTGTTTGAGGTGTTCAGCGTTGGACGCGCATGGGACCCCAAAAGCGGAAAATCCGGCGCCGTATGGGCCGCACAACGAATACCCGATGATCACGTCTTCTGCATGGCCAACATAAGCAGGATCCGCGAGATCGACCTGACCAGGAGCGATTACTTCCTGGCCAGCGCCAATTACAAGCAGTTTGCGATCGACAGCGGGCGATACGATCCCAAGAGCGGACGGCCGTTCATTTGGCAGGAGGCTTACACTCCGCCCAAGGGCGGATGGTCGCTGAAGTCCGAGTTCATTCGCAATCGCCTGTACATGTTCTACAAGACTGTTGCTCCGTCGGGCGATTGGCCGGTGACAAAGAAAATCACCGACTACCCTTTCTCGATCAAGCCGGAAAAGAAAATGAACGTTCGCGACGTGATCGCACTGATGCGTTCCACGTTCAAAGGCACGCCCCTGGACACGGAGGCCCACCCGAACTGGAAGAAGAGCCGACTGGCGACTCCGTATCCGTCCGCCGAGCTGCAAAAGATATTCAAAGTGAAATTCAACCGCCCCATAGCCGTCCGCGACTGTTCTCACGGGTTCGTCGCCCAATCGCGCAAATGGTTGCCCGACGCCATCGGCGGGGCCGGGTGGTTCTACCTGGACAATCCGCACACGAGCTGCTTTGCGCCGATCTACGCAGGCGTCACCCGCTTTCCGGACTCCTGGAAAACTTACGACCGGCGCAAGTCAAATCGCAAGTCGGCGCGATGGGCGTTCGCCGAAATGGACAACATCGTCAATCGTCGCTACCAGGACATCATCCGAGACCTGAGGAAGGTTCGCACCCCGCTTGAAGCCGACTTCTTCGCCAAACAGTCAACCATTGAAGCCAAGGCGCTGGCGGCTTACAAGCGATCTCCCTCCGAAGCGGCGAGAATCCTGACTGACTACAGCAACACTTCCATGCAGCGGGCGGAGAGAGCCTACTGGGACCTCATCGACACGCTTATCGCAAAGTACGACGATAAATAGTCGGCCCTGAAAAAGTCGGTCTTGCAGCGGCGACGCCCCGTCAAGCGGCGGAGACGGCTAACGGGGGCGGGCTGATTGCGTTATGATCGCGGGGCAAGTTGGCTTGAGACCGCCGGCTGAAGGCCACCAACACATGA
>JASLNT010000105.1 GCA_030745875.1 Phycisphaerae bacterium | reverse complement strand
ATAGACAAACAAACTATAAATACACGACGCTCATAAGATCTCTACAAACGCTGGTCTCACCTGAACAGCTTTTGGGCGACTTCGGCGACGTGACGCCCTTGGAACTTTGCTATCGCCAGTTCGTTTTCTGACGGTTGACGGCTGCCGTCCGTGTTGGCGAGAGTTGTCGCGCCGTAGGGCGTGCCGCCGGAAATTTCGTTCATCTCCAGCAATCTGGGCTCGGCGTAGGGGACGCCTACTACGATCATTCCGTGGTGAAGCAGCGTTGTGTGGAAACTCTGGATCGTGGTCTCCTGGCCTCCGTGCTGGCTGGCGGTGCTTGCGAACACACTTCCGACCTTGCCGACCAGACCGCCCGACAACCAGAGTTGGGTCGTCTGGTCCAGGAAGTTGCGCATCTGCGCGCACATGTTCCCGAACCGCGTGGGCGTACCGAAGATTATCGCGTCAGCGTCGGCGAGATCGTCCGGCGAGGCGATTGGGATGTCGGCGAACGCCTGGCGAGCGGCCGCTGCTCCGCTGGCGATGAGCTTGTCTTCGGGGATCAGCTCGGGGACCTGCAGGATCGCCGCTTCGGCGCCGTCGACTTCCGCAACACCCTCAGCGACCGCACGAGCCATCTGGTAAACGTGCCCGTACATGCTGTAGAACACGATATGAACTTTGGTAATCTTGTCCATGGGGCGGTTCCTCTCGATAATACCGGCGACGGCGAACGACGATCGCGACTACGTCGCGACGAGGGTCGACCCGCCGTCGGCCGCGAATCAAGGAAATAAGCTTTAGTTCCAGGTTTAGACTCGCCCTGGCCGTAGCATTCTTCACGCCGTTCTCTGAGTCTCTGTGTCGGATTGTTATTGGGCTGCTTTGCGGATTTCGGCCAGGGCCTTGTCGTAGTCCGGATGAGACGCTATCTCCGGGACGATCTCCTTGTACAGGAGCGTCGAGTCCTTGCCGATTACGAAAATCGATCGCGCCAGCAGGCCCATGTCCTTTATCAACACGCCGTACTTCAGGGCGAAGTCGCGGTGGACCGAATCGGAGAGCACCTTTATGCGGTCGACCTTCTCGGCGTCGCAGAACCGCTTCTGGGCGAACGGGAGGTCCGTGCTTAGCGAGATTACGACAACATTCTCGGGCAGTTTTGCGATCTCCTCGTTAAAACGCTTGGTCTGCAGCGAGCAGATTCCCGTGTCGAGGCTTGGTACGGCGCTTATCAGGATGGGCTTTCCGGCGAAGTCAGACAGGCGAACCGGGGCGAACGACATGTCGACCACGCGGAAATCGAGGACGGGCTTTCCGATCTGGATATCGGGCCCGACCAGCGTTTTGGGATTGCCCTTCATCGTAACGGCGCCGATACGCTCGAGATACGATCCGCCGTCAGTGCAACCGGCGAGGGTGAACAACGCGGCTGCGGCGGCCAGCGAGATTATGATCGTGAGACTGTAATGCATGGTTAAGCTCCTTCTGCGACGCCGGGCGGGCTAATTCCCGTGATTTGCCCGGTCCGGGCGTCCGGATGTCGTGCGGTTCATTGGCGTGAAATTCGGATTGCAGCTTCAATGTTCTCAGCGGCGGCGAGCATTCGGGACTCCCCGCGCGTCCGAGTCAGTATAGGCCCGTAAACCTTGATACATCAAGTCGCCCGCCCAAACAGCACAGAGTTCACACCTGCGCACCCTGTGAAGCATATTGAGAACCTCTGTGACACACCCCCTGCGGGCGATCCCAGGCACGGCGAAACACGCGTTTTACGACATAACATCCGCCCACGCAAAAACTTTCCACATCGTCAGCCGCGATACACTTTTTGTACTATTCCTATTCTTGTGATTATATACCCCCAGGTTCACACCGTAGAAACCTGTGAACCAATTGTGAACCTCCCGCAGGCCTCCGGGCCCGGGCGGACTCACGATCGAGATCGCGCCCACGCAATTCCCCGGACGATAACTTCCTGTTATTACCAGCCAAGAATTCGTAATAGAATTCTCGCCATTTGCGTTATACCATGTTGGACCGGCTGGACATTGGTCCCCACCGGTTGAATGGCGATACCACTCGGACGCCGCCCCTAACCGCCGAAAGGAAACATCATGTTCAAGCACAGCACTCGCAACCTGACACTGATTGGATTAACCGTCCTGATCGCATTTTCGCAAACGATCGCAGGCCCGCGCAAGCTTAAGCCCGTCAAGGAAGGCGACATCAAGAAGCTGACCGACGCGGCCCCTAAAAAAGCGACCGCCAAGCCCGCCAAACCACGCAAGATACTGGTGTTCTATCTCTGCGAGGGATACTACCACGGTTCGATCCCGGTCGGGGTCAAGTGCATCGAGATTATGGGGCAGAAAACCGGAGCCTACGAAACCGTGACCAGTCAGGATATGGCGATGTTCGACGACGACAAGCTCAAGGACTTCGACGCAGTGCTGTTTATGAACACCACACGTCTGAAATTCAAAGACGCCGCAAAACGCGACGCTCTGATTAACTTCGTGAAATCGGGCAAGGGCGTAGCCGGAATGCACGCCGCCAGCGACAATTTCTACGATTGCCCCGAAGCGGCCGGCATGATCGGCGGGCAGTTCGCAGGACACCCCTGGGGCGCAGGCGGAACCTGGGCGGTGAAGCTCGACGAGCCCGATCACCCGCTGAACAAGGCGTTCTGCGGTAAGGGGTTCAAGATCAAAGACGAGATCTACAAGTTCAAGAACAAGTACTTTTCCCGCGACAAGGTTCGCGTAGCGCTGAGTTTGGACATGTCGGATCCCAAGACCGTCGCCAGAGTCAAGGGTGACGCGAAATTCGACAATCCCATCGCCTGGATCCGCACATTCGGAAAAGGCCGCGTATTCTACTGCAGCCTCGGACACAACGCATCAGTCTACATGCGTCCGGACATCATGCAGCACTACCTGGACGGCATCCAGTACGCCCTGGGAGACCTGAAAATGGACGCCAAGCCCGTGGGCAAACTCGCCGACTCGCGTCCGGGAAGCACTTTCTTTGCAAGCCTTCTGACCGCCACCCCCACCGGGGCGCCCAGGAAGAGAAAGGCCCCGGTAAAGAAGGCTGTCGACATCGACAAGGTTCAGGGCGCCGAATTCATGGGCGATTACGCCGGTACGAAAACGCTGACAGACGGAAAAAAGGCTCCGATCGTCGCGCAGGTGCTGGCTACAGGCGACGGAAACCACAACGTTATCCTTCTGAACGAGTTCGACAAGCGGATAAAGCCCATCGCCGTACTCAAAGGCAAAGTCAAAGACGGGAAACTCGAAGTATCCGACGGCGATAGAAAAGGAATCATCACTGACGGCAAGTTCACCGGCGGCAGTTCCAAGTGCAAACTGGAGCTTAAGAAGGTTGTCCGACTGTCTCCGACTATGGGCGCCAAGCCCCCCGCCGGAGCCATGGTCCTGCTCAGCAAAGACACCAAGGATCTCAACGCCGAATGGAAGTCCAGCAAGGGCGGACAGTTCAGTTGGTTCCTTAAGCCCGGCGGCGTGATGCAGTGTCGCGCACGCACCGGCGGAGCGGTGACCAAGAAGGAGTTCGCAAGCGCTAAGATCCACCTGGAGTTCCGCACGCCATTCCTGCCCAAAGCACGCGGACAGGGACGCGGAAACAGCGGTATGTATGTTCACGGTCGCTACGAAGTGCAAATCCTGGACAGTTACACGCTATACGGCCGGGACAACGAATGCGGCGGAATCTACAAAAAGGGCACGCCTATCGCAAACATGTGCGCCCCTCCGCTTCAGTGGCAGACATACGATGCGACGATCATCGCCCCGAAAATGAACGGTAACAAGGTCGTCGAGCCCGGGTATCTGACCATCATTCACAACGGCGTGAAGATCCAGGACAAAGTCAAACTCGCCGGCCCGACAGGCGGGGCCTACACCAAGGGAATGAGCGGTAAGGGTCCGATCTACATCCAGGATCACGGACACCCCGTGGAAATCCGCAACGTATGGGTCCAGGAGATCAAGTAACGCCCCGACGCAGAACACCGTCAACAGGCAACGAATAACAAATAACAAAAGACCCCGGCCGCGTCGATTGCAGCCGGGGTCTTTTAATGTTCATCTTATCGACCGAACTGTTCTCAGTCGATATAGGGTCCGCGAGGTCGGAACACCAGCTTGCTGCGCGCCGGAGAGCGTCCGTGCTCGTCGAAGATCACCAGTTCGTTGATCTCGGCCAGCCAGCATTCCGGCAAGTAGTAGTATTTCTGCGGACCTATGGTCCAGAATCGTCCGATGTTGTGTCCGTTCAGGAAGAGTTGCCCTTTGCGGGACCCGGCGATTTCAACGAACATCGGCTTCCCGGCCGCAGCGGCTGAGGCGGGGTATTTGAATCGAGACGCATACCACGCCGGACGTCCGCTTCCGGTCATCGCCTTCGATGGTTCGGGCATTTCCCAGCATCTGCGAGCCCATTTAGCGTTCTCGGTGAGGTTATCGAGCAGGCTGTAGAATCTGAAGGCTTCGGTCGCATCGGGGTCCACATCGCCCCAGAGCATGACCCGAATAACGTTCTTGCCCCGCTTCAAGCCCGCACCGAGCGTTACATCTCCGTAATTGAGCCCTTCGTTTATGAACAGCCCGGCCGGTCTGTCGTTGCACAGGATCGCTACGTGGTGCTCCAAACCCTCGAACGAAATGGATATCGGGACGACCTTCGTCAGCGGAATCGAAAAATCCGCCTGCCATATCGGTTCGGCTTCCAGTTCCGGAAGTTTGTGCAACATCGCCCGCGGAACGATTCTCTTGTTCATCGCCCCAGCCGATTTAAGCTTCGGCCTGCTCACTCGCAGCTTCTTGGCGTCGTAGATGTGCCCGAAGAGCCCTTTGGGTCCTCCGAATCTCAAAGACGAAACGCTACGTCCGAGATTGTCCGCCAGCACTGCGATCACATTTGATCCCCTCTTGAGAGACACCATCACAGGCTCGCGCGTGGCGCCCTGGCCGCGCCCCCATACGCCTGCGAGTTCGCCATTTACGTACAATGTGGCGCGATCTTCGCACTGTGGCAGCATCAGGCGTCGTTTCTTTGCCCGGGGCTGATCCAACTCCGCCCGATACCAGACGTATCCGTACGGAACACCAAGCTGGTCGACATCTCGCGGTCGAGACATCTTCTCCCATTTGAGTTCCCGCAAAGTCGCCTCGGCGCAGACGCTCACTCGTTTCCAATCGCCAAGACGCGGCGCCGGCGGGCTTTTGGGAGACGTTTGCTTTATCTTCTTATGCGAGATCTTTCCGTCGGTGAGATGCAGAATTGCGTAGCTTCCGGCTTTGGTCGCTGAGACGACGTATTCGCCGTCATCGGACATTTCTCCGACAAATTCCGGGCCGAAAATAATCTTGTCATCCAGCGGCCAGGCCCGCATAGCCAGATCGCTGTTGACCACAACGACCGTCAAATCCTCATGTTCAACGACAACAGGTTCGTCGTCGTCGGGGACTTCTATGTCGAGTCTTTCTCCGTTGATGCTGATCAGGCCCTCCCAATCGGGCGGCCCGTGGAGGACCAGCACACGATCGTGGAAGAAACCAAGCGGCATGAGATTCGTGTAATCCAGCATGCACGAAGGCGTAAGCTCCAAGTCTATCGGAATCGCCGCCGCTCCAATAGCTTCCAGGGAAACCGTCAGCCTCGTCCCGCTGGGCAGCGAAACATCAGCGGTTTCGATCTCGTCGTCACCGTTGTTGGTGACAACCGCCCACTGCCCGATCAGCCCGTAGATATTCAGCGTATCAATACCGTCGTGTACGCTTACTCCGGGGTCCTGCAGGCTGCAGTCGGCAAGATACGTGCCCATGTGATTGGCCAGAAGGTTCACCAAGCGCGTCACGTAGTATTTCTCGGTAAGTCCGCCGCCCTCAGCCAATGGAGCATCGCAGTCGTAGCTGGTGGTCTGGAACGCCGCATCATGATCGGCCCGGCTACCGGCGGAGAACTCGAAGTTCGTACCGCCGTGGAACATATAGTAATTGTACTGCGCCGCGCAACCAATTATTTCCAAAGCTCTCCGGGCGGTGGTTCTGGCTGGCGTGAACTCGTGGGGCAAGTCCCATGTATCGATCGATCCGCCGCAGAAATCCGACACCAGCATAGGCCCGGCGCCTTGGCGCAACCGCATCCGCTTGATCACGGCGGCAACGTCGTCGGTGACGCGCATCGCCTCTATCGCGCCCGGAGCTGAAGGGTCCGAGAATCCGTTGCTTGTGATGATTGGGATGTCAAAACCGCTTCGCCTGAACAGTTGGCTGATAAACTCCAGATAGTTCTCACGCTCAGGCATGGTGGTCTGCAAGTACTGATTCTCGTTCTGGATCAGTATTATGTTTCCACC
>JASLNT010000104.1 GCA_030745875.1 Phycisphaerae bacterium | reverse complement strand
GGCCAGATCAACTTCACGCGATCAGACCCGCCGAAGCCTTCGCCCGGATGCACGCTGACGGTCGGAGCGGGACCGGCGGACCATGTGTCGGGATCGTCGGAAGCGTTAACTTTGATGATGAAATCGCCGGCTTTGGGAGTTCCGGTCATCCCGGCGATATCAACCATGATCCCGTTGATCCCGCGCGAGTAACTCGTGTAGTTGGACGCCGTAACCGAACCGCCGGGCAGCAGCGGTGTTTTGTCGGGGGCAACGGCCTGATTGTCGTCGCCGCCGGCGTCCCAGGATGAGTTGTTGTAGAACACGTGTCGACCGACAACTTCACTCGAAGATTCGACCGTAACGGTGAACGTGTCTTCGACCCAGGCGCCGTCGGGGTCGGTGGCGCGGATGGTGATATCGGCGACTCCGCTCCCGCCCGGGGAGTAGTCAAGAGTCAATTGCGCACCGACAACGCTCGCGGTAACCAGACCGGGATTCGTATTGTTAGACACCGAATACACAAGGCGATTGGCGTCAGCCGCACCGGACGTCGGATAATCCGCACCCAACCTCGCGTGCATGCCAGTCCACTGGACATCACCGGCGGCCACGATCTGGACAAGATCCTTCTGCTCGAAATACTCAGCAGTGCCCGAACCCACGCTCAGGACCACCGGCGATCCGGTCAGGGATGTGTCGCTCGGGGCGATTTCCTGCCAGCCGGCGAAGATCCACGTATCCAGGCCCGCAATATAACCCGAGCCGGCAATGCCTTCGAATGTCGCAGCAGTCATTCCATCGTTAATGTCGATATTTCCGAACGCTTTGGTCTGCTGGATCGCGCCGGTGAACGTCAGCGTCGTGGTGGCGAACACCGACTCAACCCCGTCATTGCCGTACAGCGTGAATGTGTACAGGAACAGACCCGACCCCGCCGTCTGGGCGCCGGTGACCGGATCAATCTCGATCACCGTGTAGTCGAGAGTGGGCCTCATACCGGCAGAGTCGTCGAACACGTCCGAGAGGTACATGACCGTGTCGTCTGCACCTGTGTTAACCGTCACATCGGCGATCTCGCCGGACACGACCGGAGCCAGATTATTCGGATGCACCGTAACAGTGAACGTATCTTCAACCCAAAGGCCCGGCGCGCCGGAATCAGTCGCACGGATTGTAATGTCCGCCGATCCGCTCTGATCGGCGGCATACGAAAGCGTAAGTTCATCAACGTTCAGACTCACCGTCACCAGATCGGGATTCGTATTGCCCTCGATCGACAGCGTAAGAGTATCGCCGGCATCTGCATCGCTAAACACCGCGGACGCACCGACAACCGTATCGGAGTCGTTTTCAAACACGCTGACATCAGCGACCGGATCGGTCACCGTCGGAACGTCGTTCACCGGATCCACTGTCACGGTAAACGTATCTTCGGCAAAGAGCGCAGGCGCAGCGGAATCTGTCGCGCGGACAGTAATGTCAGCCGAACCGTTCTGATTCTCGATATACGAGAGCGTAAGATCAGAACCAACAACACCGGTCGCAACCAGGCCGCTGTTGGTATTGAGCATCACCTGGTACGTCAGGGTATCGCCCGGATCGACGTCGTCGAACACGCTGGACAGGTCAATGGTCGTACCGGATGCGTCCTCTTCGACCGCGAAATCGGCGACCGGATTGACCGCTTCAGGCGCATCGTTGACCGGGTCCACGATCACATTGAATGTATCTTCAACCCAGAGACCCGCCCCACCCTGATCTGTAGCGCGGACGGTGATGTCGGACGATCCGGTCTGATCAGCCGCGTACGATAAAGTCAGATCCGAGCCGACAACATTCGTCGCAACCAGACCGCTATTGGTGTTGATCGTGACCGAGAACACCAGCGTGTCAAGCGGGAAGTCTGCATCGTCAAATGCGCTCGCAAGGTCGATAACCGTGTCGGCGACATCTTCATTTACACGAACGTCCGAAATCGGACTGGCTACGGTCGGTGCATCATTGATCGGATCGACCGTGACTGTAAATGCATCTTCAATCCAGACCCCCGCGGGGTCTATCGCCCGAATGGTGATATCCGCCGCACCGTTCTGGTCGGCGACATACGATAGCGTGAGGATATCGCCAACAACGTTCGTCGACACGAGGCCCGCATTCGTGTTCCCGGACACCAAAAGCGTCAGCGTGTCGCCCTCGTCGGGATCGTCGAACACTGCGGCCAGATCAATGACCGTATCGCTCGAATCCTCGTCAATGCTGAAATCATCGATCGGATCGACGACAACCGGAGGCGTGCTGAAAGCCGCCGCCAGCCCGGGGCTCGGGGCATCGGACAGCCAACTGGCCGCATCATTGCCGAACAACGCCAAGTGGATCCGATGCAGTGATTCCCCATCACCGTCAGGAGTGATCGGCCAGGGGGCGATGTCATCGTACACCACCTCGTCCTCGATCATGTGCGGGACGTATCCGGGCTCATCGGCCGGTGGAGAATCCGGACGCTGCAGCGTAATGCGTTGTCCGCCATTATCCAGGTTCCCGCTGTACCCTCCCGCCAGCGGAACTGAGGCGTCTATTCCGTAGTGAGTTCTGAAGGCATCGACACGTGAAGCGTTCTCAGGCTTGGCGGGGTCAAACGCGAGAACAACCAGCGAACCGCCAGCCGGGATGGTTGCCCCTTCGTCAAATTCCATCTCAACGCCCCCGCGGAGGCGCCAATCGGCGAAGTACTGGCCTGGAGTTTCGGGGTGCGGGTTGCTCTTCCAGGCGGCCAGTTCGATCTCCAAACCTGTTGGATTGTACAGTTCGATGAATTCCAGATCGCTCTCGGCGTACGGCTCGACAGCGATCTTGTCGAAAGAACCGACCGCATTATCCGTACCGACACCAAGCGAGCCATCGTTGAGGACCCCGATGAATTCGTGGCTGAGCAACGCCTCTCCGTCGACCGAAAGCGTCGCAATATCGTTCTGCACGCTGAGTTTCAGTGCGTAGTTCGTGTCGGCCTGGATCGCGGCGCCCAGAGAAGCATCGACGATCCACCCGCCGGAGTTGCGATGTCCGATCCGCCACTGGGCTCCACTGACGGAGGCTCCGGCGAACTTGAAGTTCGTTGGGCTCTGGTAGTCGAATATCAGCATCGCGTTAGAGGCGTAACCGCCCGCCGCGGCGACGGCTTTGATCTCGGCTTGCAGGACGTAATCGATCGGAAGGGCCAGGGGAAGGTCGATCGTCGCGACAGTGTCGTCGCCGATCGACGCGGGCGTCACGCCGTACCGTCCGACGGAAACGCTCCACACGCCTGCGACTTCCGTGAACCGCTCCGATCCGCCTGTGGTGAACTTCTCGTGGAAGATACCGGGATAATACATCACCTCGCTGATTATCACAGGACCGATGCGCGGAGAGCTGTTGGGACCGTCGAGCGTAACCGATGTCATCGGGTACAAGTCGCCGACAGTATCGGGCCACCGCCCGAACGACTCGCCATTGAACGATCCGACAAATGACACATGGTCGACAAAGTGCGTCAATTTGCCCGACCCGTCAGTCTTCATCAGCCACACATCATCGCCGTGCGCCCCGTCCAGAGCGAAATCGAGCGGACCGACCCCGCCGAAATCATTTTCGTCAAAGACCAGATACTCACCGGCGCCGATAGAAATGCCCGCGGGAATCTCGAACTTCTTGTAGTCGCCGTTATCCGGATTCCACGACCAGCCCCACGTATCGCTGATGTACCATCCGCTGAGATCAACAGTCTCACCGGTGGTGTTGTACAATTCAATCGAGTCGACGTCCGGAAGGTCGGTGTGACTCAACACTTCATTGATAATAACGCCAATCGCCCCTTCAGCCGCACTCCCGGGCGTGCCGCCGTAGGCAACGCTCGACAACCAGTTGTCCGAATCGTTGTAATCGCCCGCCGGATCAATAATCTCAAGCGAGGCTCCCTTGCCGTCAGCCCTGCCAGGCCAACTACCGGCGTCATTGAAACGGAAGTTCAGTATGTCGGCGCCCAAAACATCGGTAATCGCGATCCCCTCGCCGGTGTTGGACAAATGAGGAGCCTGATACCCAAGACCATACTGGCCGAGGATTGTAATCCCGCCGCCGTACCGGGCGATAAAAGCTGAATGGTTGGCGACAACGACCCCCCTTTGCATGGAACTCAACGTCGCGGCTCCGTCAAATTCGAACTCAAATCCGTCAACGAACTTCACGCCTCCCAGTGCAATGGTCGAGGGGCTTGTGTTTATTATCTCTACAAACTCGAAGTCCTCGCTTGTGAAGGTCGGATCAGCCGCCAGTTCGCCCGGCGTGGGATCCTGGGGATTGTAGTGTATTTCGGTGATCGCGAGGTTCGTCGCGTCGGCGGGAGTGTCCACAACAGCGACCAGTTCGCTCGGAGCGCCCCACTGCACCTGGGAGAAGCAGTACTGGGCCGCGGTCGCCGCAGCGTCGTAGACACGGGCGATAATCTTCGTATTCCCGGTAATCGTGATGGGCGTTCCGTCGTAAAGTTGCCCTTGTATTCCGCCCCCAACCGCTCGCGGGTCCGTACCGTCAGTAGTGTAGTAGATCGGCGCTCCACCCGCAGCCGACAGGGTGACATCGGCGCCCAGCGCGACCTGTCCGTCGCTGATGGAATACCGAGTTAGAGGGCGGAACTGGGAGTCCATCCATGCGGCGCGATTGGCAACCCAGTTTTTCAAGTTATTGCGATGCGTGCTCCAGTTGCCGTCTTTGTTCTGCGCGGCGTAGTCAATGATCGCAGCCTGGGTGTCTATGGTGTTCTGCAAATTGGCATCGCTGAATACGCCCCGACGCAGTTCAAACCAGCGGTCGATCCAGGCTTGGCTGAACTCGGAATCGTTAAACATACGAGACCACCACTGGCCCCACCGGAAGTCCTGCCACCATCCCGTCGGGCTCGACGAGCGCCCCTCGAAACCCAGGGCGCGGTCAAAGTCCCACAGCGGGCCGAATGAGAATTTCCCGTCCCGCGGTTTATACATGTACGTGCTGAGTCGGAACTCGTCGGGGTTCTTGGAGAACTCGTTAAGTATGTGAAAGTCAATTGACGTGGCGACGTCGATGTAGTCCGAGTAATGCAGACCGGTCGACGGATTTACGAAGCCCGGACCGGTTAGTGCGGCGTAATACTCGTTGAGGTAGTTCTTGATCCAGCTTTCCTGGGCGTTGTACTCGGGCAATTCTATAACTTCTTCTTTGGGGTAAACCCACTTCAAACCGGTGTTTCCGGCTGAGAAACCACCGTCTCCGGGATCGGCCCGGTCGATCTTGAACATGTACCCGCCCGAAATGTCCGGTTCGGTGTTGTCTTCCGGTCCGAGTTCCTCAACGTCCACGCGGTCGGAGCCGCGTTTGATTTTTTCCATGAGGACAAACACGCCCTTGTAGTCCGACATCGACACGTCGCCGCCGCCGGTGTTCAGGAAATACGCAACATGCCGAGTGCGTACGGCGTATTGACCGGTCTGATTGGCCAGACTGTACATGAGCGTATTGTTCATCTTGGACTTATCATAGCCCGAACTGTAGAGGATCCAGTCGGACTCACTGGGCAGCCCCAGGGGCGAAACATTGTGATCGTCGTTAATTTCATCATCCCAAGTCTCGAACGCGAATGACTGCCCGCTGGTGCTCGAACCGCGTGTCTTCAGACCCGCGCGGGTTTCAAGTTCGTGAGCCCCATTGACAAAAGCCCATCCGTTTGCCCCAGGCTCAAAGACGGACACGTGGCTGACCTGTTTGGTGTTTGCCGGCACGCCCCCGGCGCCGAAATTCTCGATCACGAAAATCGGGATATCAGTGCTGTAAGCCTGGATATCGGCAGCCAATCCGATATAGCTTTCGGTGTTCACCGGTCCCGGCGCCCGCCCGGGCTCGTACGCCCTGGCGCGAATCTGGGTGGTGTTGCTTATCGTCAGCGGACCGGTGTACGGAGTTGATGATTCGCTCGGCAGGGCGCCGTTAAGCGTGTAGTAGATCGTTGTGTCGGAGGACGCGGTGCTCAACGACACTGTAAATGATGTTTCGGTGAACGTACCGCCCAATCGCGAGAATTCGACTGCGTCGGCGGGAGCACCCAGGCTCGGATCATTCATCGCCTCGGGCGTCGGATTACCAAAGAACCGCGGATCGGACACGGTGCTGGTTGCAACCAGTTGCGGCTGGAGCAGGAAATCGTCATCAAAGGCGTCAACATTCAGCCCATTAATCGCAAGAACGTTCGTCCCGGTATGGAGCAGCCCCAGGGGCACGATGAAATCCTGATAGATAATCGCCTGCGCATTCGATCTGGTCCCGAGCGCCGTCGAATCGGTCGCCAGAGTTGCAGGTGCGTTCTGCGAGACGATCTCGGTTCCATTCAGGTACGCGACAAACCCGTCGTCGTACTTCATCCTGAGCATCAGGTCCGAATAGGCCGAAAGGTCGCCCACCTCAAATTCGATGCGAGTCCAGATCGAAGCGTTGATCTCCTTCATCGGACCAGACACGTCGGTCTGCGTGATCGCCTCAAAATCATCCTGTTCGTTCGAGAAGCCCGCGCCCAGTTGGTTTGGAACGGACGTACCGAACGGCGCGGTAATATCGTCGTTCTCAACGCCCGGGCCGGGAGTATTGTGACGTCGGAAATCATTGCCTGAATCGGTGTCGAAATTGCCGCTGCGAGCCAGAACCTCGCGCGGACCGAACACGGCGCTGAATGTCACATCGTCAACCGCCAGCGGGTTATCCGAGATACCTGAATCATTAACATCATGCCACGTAATGTAGAACGTCTCGCCATCTTCTATCAGGGCCGAAGGCGTGTAGCCGGCGTTGATGTTCTGACGATTGGCGGGGTCATTCCCGTCCAACGGACCGTTGGCTCCGGTTTGATGCGGAGCGATAAAGTCAAACTGGGAGCCCATCGAAACAAAACCCGATCCGGGACTGGTGCTGAACCACACGCTAAGCTGCTGAGGAGGGTTCGCTCCGCTCTGCCAATCACGCCACTGCTCGCCAGTGTATCCAAGAGTGAACGATTCAATCGCCGAACCGGTGTCATTGGTGATCTCAATCTGCAGCCCGCGATCGCCCGTACTGGTGGTCGGGAGGTGACCTATCGCACGGTCTGAAGCAAACCCGGATCCGTAATTGTAGCTGAAACCCTTTCCGACCGAAGAACCGTCGGCGGGGGAAAGCGTTTCGTTATCCAGCGCTCCGCCGGGCGGTTGATTGTTCTGAACGCTCGAGTAATTACCAGCCGTCCAACCGGTCGGAGCCGTAGTGGATCCGGTTCCTATCGAATCGAAGTTCTCGCTGTACACCCCGCCCGAATAGTTGATTCCCGGACCTCCGGCTCCCCCGCCGCCCGCGCCGGCGCCCGCGCCGGCTTCGGCTCCGTCACCTGTCCAATAATCGCTTGGGATAATCCCGGTATAGGCGCCGTAATCGATGCTCATCCCCTCAATCTCAGCGGCGTCGTATCCCCATGGGAGGAAATCCACGACCTGCCCGAGATTATCGAGAATCATCGCCCATCCCGACCCGTCAAGCTCCCAGGCAATATCGCTTCCCCAGGTCGTATCGTCGCGATGGAGCACATTACCGGCCTGACCGACGGTGTCCATTGTCCCGGTCAGATTCCAAGCCACACTGTTTACCGCGCTTGGTCCGACAGCAGGATCGTTGACCAGCACCATCCACCCGGTAACGTCGACCGGAGAGTGATAAACGTTCTGTATCTCTACGTAATCGGTATCCCCGGTGTTGATTTCGGTGACCAGGAGCGTCTCGGCGCCGTAGTAGGTCTCGTGAGACCAAGTGGAATCGTCAAAACCCTCAGCCGTCCATCCTCCGTTCGGAGCCGGAAGCAAAGGCGCATCTCCCGGTGTCGGAATGTGATAGGTTAAGCTATCGCCCGCGTCAACCAGCGTATTCAAAGCGGCGCCTTCGTAGAAACCGTACGAAACGTCGGTAACCTGCGCCGGGTAGTCGACAAACGAGTGCACAATCGTCGAACCATCGTCCTCAACCAGCAGGACGTTCTCACCGCCTTTGCTCAGTTCGAAGTTCGTGTGATAGTGCGCCCCGTCCCAATATGGATAATCGGCGTCGTCCTGTCCTGAAGCAAAGATAAGCAGGTAGTCATTACCCCACGGGTCGCCCGAAGCGGCGAGCGTAAGGTTGGGAATCTCCCACTTGTCAAGATTACCGGTCTTGTCGGTGAGAAACCAACCGTTGATATTGACCGGAGATGCGCCGAGGTTATGCAGTTCGATCCAGTCAGAGGAGTTTCCGTCACCGTCAAGGATCGTAGCGTCATTGGAGGCCATGAACTCCGAGATCACCACCGACCCGCTAAGAAGCAGGCGCGGTTCGAGTGATTCGAAAAGCGCAACAGCACTATGGCTGGTCCTGACACAAGTCATCTGACACCGCTTCCTCACTGACACGAAACAAGAGCTGTCGAGCACAGAATACAAGGTTTCTCACCTTGCCGTTTCTCCAAGTATATCTGTAACTTATCATAGCATAATCCCCCATTTTAACAAGGGTGTTTCTACCGGAAATCCTAGTACCCGCATATGGTTCTCCCTGAGAATCGGGCATATGGGAGTTCGCTTTCACTCACGTCGACTGACCCTCTCTTGTCGCGCCACGACCCGACGGCCTTTCCTTTTTGGTTACCAAACAGCCCGAGGCTGCACTGTTAAAGTGTAGAGCGATATGCTCGAAGATCCTGTCAAGACAGTACTTTGGAGAGACAATGAGCAACAGGAATTTATCGAATCGCATTGCGACGATCGCTGCAACGTTGGTGTGCCTGCTATGGGGCTCCGCGGGTCCGGAGCCTGAGGCATGGGCGCAAAGTCGCAATCGACGCCCTCCCCGCCTCGAAGGAGACAGACGCCGAAAACCCAGAAGAAGAGGTCCGGACTCCCGCGGAGAACCGATTCGGCGGAAAATTGGTCTAACGCTGGACAGCGGAGGCGGCGACGAAACAGAGACAATAACCGGAGACTCTCGATGAACAGAAGACGGTTCCTGAAGAGCGCCTCGCTCACCGCGGCCGCCATGTCGCTGGGCGTCCGAAATGAACGCACCATCGCCGCCAAACCGACCAAACGCCCCAATGTGGTGATCTTCGTATCCGACGACATGGGCTGGTCGGATGTGGGATATCACGGAAGTACGATCAAAACGCCCAGCATCGACGGCATGGTCGCCAAGGGCGTTGAGTTGGATCGCTTCTACGCTTTCCCGATCTGCAGCCCGACTCGCATTGCGATGATGACCGGGCGCTCCCCGATCAGATTCGGGATTATCCGTCCGATAGGCGGCCGGCTGGGCGGTCCGCCGCTGAATGAACGGTTCATGTCCCAGGACTTCCGAGACGCCGGGTACTACACTGCAATGACGGGCAAGTGGCATCTCGGCTCCAGGGAGGGCTACAGACCCAACGATCGCGGATTCGACCACTCCCACGGTCACCTCAGCGGGTTCATCGACTACTACAAGCACACCAACGCCATGCTCGGGACTCCCGACTGGTATCGCAACGGAAAACCGTTAGCCCAAAAGGGTTACTCGACCGACCTGATATGCGCCGAAGCCGTCAGCATCATAAAGAAACGCGACCCGAACAAACCTCTGTTCCTGTACGTTCCATTCAACGCCCCCCACTCGCCGGCCCAGGCGCCGGAAGAGTTGATCAAGAAGTACTCCGGCGGTCCGCAGGGCGAGCGTCGACCGGGACGAGGTAATCGGGGAGGGAATCGTGCGACACGAGCGGCGATGATAGACTCCATGGATCAGGCGATCGGGAAGATACTCAAGACACTGGACGAAGAAGGTATGACGAAGAGGACGCTGGCGATGTTCTTTTGCGACAACGGCGCCTCAAGCCGAGCCGAAAAACGCCGCCGGGAAACCCAGGACGCCGCGCCGCCAAGACGCCCTCGCGCTAAGCAGGTCGGGATGGGCAACGCCCCGTTCAGCGGCGGCAAATCCACGGCGCAGGAAGGCGGTATTCGCCTGCCGGCGGTCATGCAGTGGCCCGGAGTGCTCAAGGCGGGAGCCAAATCGTCCCAGATGTTCACCGTGCTTGACATGCTGCCGACACTCACGTGCGCCGCGGGCTTCAAACCGGGAACGAAAAAGCCGCTGGACGGCGAGAACGTCTGGCCCGCGATCCGTGATGGGAAGGTCGTCCCGCGAAAGGGCGTGGTTATTGGCTGCAAAGACCTCGGCGTGTTCGACGGGCCATGGAAGCTGCACCAGGACCGCGGTGTCTGCAAGCTGTACAACATTGAAAAGGACCCGACCGAGAAGACCGACCTGGCGGAAAAGCATCCGGACGTTGTCTCACGCCTGAAAGCTATCCAGGCCCCCTACGCGGAAATGGTCGCCAAAGTCGAGCAGAACACCAGACGCCGACGCCCGGGAGGCGATGGAAAACGCCCCCGACCGGGCCGCAACGGAGAACCAGGCGAACCGCCCGGAAAACCGCGAAATCAACGTCCGGAATAGAGCAAGATCAGAGTTCTTCACTTCATTATCGGAACAGTGAGCGACCATCTGACTCCCGAGAACGATTTGACCCACGGTATGATTGTCGAATCTCGCCCTTGACCGAGGGAAGGTCAGGTGTCATATTGCTCCTGGAATCAGAACCAAAAGGAGCCTGATATGAAGAAATCCCTGATGCTCGCAGCGGCCTTGTGCACTGCGATACTGGTGGTCGGCGAGGCCCGCGCCAAACCGCTGAAAGTCTACATCCTGGCCGGGCAGTCCAACATGGAAGGCCACGCAAAGGTCGAGACGTTCGACTACATCGGCGACGACCCGGCGACCGCCCCGCTGCTCAAGGAAATGCGCGGTGCCGACGGTAAGCCGCGCGTGTGCGATAAGGTCTGGATCTCGTATCTTACCGGCTCGCGCGAAAACGCCGGCGAGGGGTTCGGCAAGTTGACCGCCGGGTACGGGGCCCGCAAGAATCCCACCGAAGACGGCGGGAAGATCGGCCCGGAATTCACCTTCGGGATCACGATGTCCAAGGCGATCGACGGACCGATCCTGATTATCAAGACCGCATGGGGAGGCAAGAGTCTGAATACGGACTTCCGCCCGCCAAGCGCCGGACCGTACAAGTTCAGCGATGCGCAGTTGGAGAACCTCAAGAAGCGAGGCAAAGACATCAAGCAGGCCAAAGCCGACAAGGCCGCCAGAACCGGTCACTACTACCGCTTGATGATCAAACACGTAAAGCACGTCCTGGGCGACATCAAGCGCGTCGTGCCGAACTACGACGCCAAGCAGGGCTACGAAATCGCCGGTTTCGCATGGTTCCAGGGCTGGAACGACATGGTCGACAGCGGAACATATCCCAACCGCGGCAAGCCCGGCGTCGGGTACGCCATGTACGGTAAGTGGATGGCGCAGTTCATTCGCGACGTCCGCAAAGACTTGAACGCCCCCAAAATGCCGTTTGTCATCGGCGTGATGGGTGTCGGCGGTCCGATCGAAAAGTACTCCAACCCGCGGTACAAAGTAACGCACGGGAACTTCCGCGCCGCGATGGCCGCACCGACCAAACTGCCCGAGTTCAAGGGCAATGTCCTGGCCGTACGGACGGGCCTTTATTGGGACAAGCCCCTGGAGACGATCGCAGACAAGTTCGGCAAGGTCAAGAAAATGGGCCACTACCTGCGAAACAAAAGCAAAGGCCAGCCCAACGAAGACGGCAAGATGACGCCCAAACAGCAAAGGGAGTATCTGAAGGAGTACCGCGCCAAAGTGGTAACCGCCAAAGACGAAGCGACGTGGAAACGCGGAGCCTCAAACGCCGGATACCACTACCTCGGCTGCGCCAAGACCATGGCCCTGATCGGTAAGGCCTTCGCCGAGGCCATTGGGAAGATGGAAAAAAAGTAAGCGATGACAATAGCGGCGCACGCTCGCGCGGAATCAGGTGTCCTGTCAGTCAATCATGGAATGACGCCACATGACTAATCATCATGACAAGATGAAACAGGGCGCATCAAAGAGTGGAACATTGTCGCGCCGCTCCTTTCTGCAGAATGCGGGAACCGCCGCCGCATCCGCCGTAGGCGGTTCCTATATTATCTGCGGTGTTGTCGAGATCGCCGGCGGCTCGCCGATTCGCAAGGGCGCCAAGCCGGCGCCGTCGACCGGATATATTCTCGTCGACGCGAACAAGTGCCAGGGCTGCGTCAGTTGCATGCTCGCGTGTTCCCTGATTCATGAAGGCGTTGAGAACCAGTCGCTGTCCCGAATCCAGATTCTGCAGAACTCCTTTGTCGCCTTCCCCCAGGACGTCGCGATTTCGCAATGTCGTCAATGCGTTGATCCCGCCTGCGTGAAGAAGTGTCCTGAGAACGCACTGTCGGCCAGCAAGGCAAAGGGCAATGTGCGTATGGTTGACGCGGGCAAATGCATAGGTTGCGGAATGTGTTTCGATGCATGCCCTCATACCCCAAGTCGATCCGTTGTGGCGCCGGACAGACAGTTCAAAGGCAAAGATAAGGCCCGCAAGTGTGATCTATGCACCAATGCCCGATACCACTGGGACAAAAGGGGAGGAGGCGTAAACGGGCTGCAGGCCTGTGTTGCGATATGCCCGATGAAGGCGATCAAGTTCACAACGGCGGTTCCCGCCCAGAAGGGCGACAAGGGTTACCTGGTTAACCTGAGGAACAGTCACTGGAATCGGAGATTTGGATTTCCCGAAGATCGAAGAAAGATGGGAGATAAACAGCAGTGAAGCATCTGAGATTATTGACGGTCCTTCTTGTCGCGGCGGCCTGTGCGGGAGACGAGGGCAAACCCAAAGCCCACACGGGCCTGCGAGGGTCCTACTGCGTCAACGGGCGGATCTACGTCAATACATTCGGTAAGCCGGAGGGCAAACCGCTGACAACCGGTCACCAGGACAACAAACCGTCCTGGTCGAAGACGGGCGATCGTCTGGTGTTCTTCCGCTTGGGTAAGCATGACCCGAGCGTTTCGGCCTGGAGGACCTCGATCTGCGTGATCAACGTCGATGGCACGGGGTTGCGCAAGCTCACTGGCGGAGCACATACCGACCTCAACCCCACATGGACACGCGACGGGTCCAACATGGTCGTCTTCGGCAGGCTCAACAAGAAAACGGGCGGTTACTTTGCGGTTATGGCCAAACATAACGGCCGCCCCGGCGATGAGTACGCCGTCAGCGACACGCGCAGGCACAGCTTCCCCAACAGTTGCCTCGCCGACGGCCGGATCCTTGTCGCAGCTTCAAACCCCAGGGGCTACTACCTGATGACCCCCGCCCGCGACAACAAGGCCAAGTACGAACCTATCGCCTGTGAGCTGGCCAGGCGGGGCCAATTGCATCGCATCAGCATCTCGCCCGGCGAGAAAAGGATATGCTTCGAGTTCCAGAAGGGTTTCGGCAAGCACAGTTATCTGGGCAACGTTATCTACATCGCCGACTTCGACGCCAAGGCGCTCGCGATCACGAACCCCAAGGCTATCGCCAACAAGGAAGCCAATCCGGACGTGCCCTACCTCTACGTACGATGGACCAGAGACGAAAGCGCTGTTGTCTACCACTGCAACAAGAATCATAAGAGATCCCCCGACAATCCTAACTCTGTCTGGGGCGGTAGGAACCAGATTTACATGTACCGCTTGAAAGATGGATCGACGACGCGAGTCTCAACCGACCCCAACGCCAACTACAAGTACCCCCACGGAGAGAAGACGCCGAAGTAGCGCTACTGCTCGGACTGTGCGTATTATGAACGGGTATACAGGAAAGATACTGAGGCTGAACCTGACCAGGCGAAAGGTCAGCACTATCGGCACGTCCAAGTATCGACATTGGGGCGGGGGGCATGGCATTGGTTCGGCGATCTTCTTCGATCTGGTTAAGGACAAAACGATCGACGGATTCGATCCCGCAAACGTTGTTACGCTTATGACCTCACCGCTATGCGGCACGCTGGTCCCCGCCGCAGGCGGGCGAACAGAGGTGCAGGCCATAGGCGTTCAGTACTATCCCAACTGGTATACGCGAAGCGGGATTGGGGGCAGGATTTCGACGCAACTCAAGCATGCCGGCTGGGACGGAATCGTGATTGAAGGCAAGTCCGACCGACCGGTCTGGCTGGATATCCGCGATGACAAAGTTAACATTCGCGACTGCAAACAGCTTGGGCTTTGGGGCACGGACACCCGACAGTGTCAGCAGCGAATCTGGAAGTACGTGGCCGGGAAAGGAAACTACGGTAACTGGATTGAGCCCAACGCCAAGAGCAGCAGACTCACCACACAGCGCCCTGCAGTTTTGACCATAGGTCCAGCCGGAGAAAACTTGAGCCGAATGGCCTGCCTGATCCACGATGCGGGCAACGCGGCGGGCCAGGGAGGTTTTGGCGCGGTGTGGGGATCTAAGCGGTTGAAGGCGATCAGCATTATCGGCACGGGCGGGATTGGGATACACGACCCGAAAGCTCTGCTGGAAATGCGGTTGCGCCACACGAGAAACGTTCGACAAGGCGCCTACGTAAATACGGTTTTCGCAAAAGGCAAACCCCGCGTACCGCACAGACCGCAGGCTTGCGTCGGCTGCCATGGCGGGTGCAGGGGACGGTATGAAGACGGTGTCGGCAACGAAGTAATCTGCGCCGGTTCTCATTTCTATAAGGACGCAAAGACCCTCGACATACAACGCAAGGCCTGCGATCTTCTCAACAAATACGGCCTGAACGCCAATGAGATGTTCACGGGCGAAATCTATCTTAAGGATTTGCACAAAAAGAACGCTCTCGGAGCGGACACCGGCCCGGAGTGCCCGTTGAATTTCGACGACTACGGCGAGCTGTCCTTCGCCCGGCAACTAGTGAAGATGATCGCTTATCGCAACGACGGTAAAGGCAATCCCAGCCAGTTCGGCGACGATCTGGGCGAAGGATTCATTCGAGCAGCGAAGAAATGGGGCAGACATGAAAAGATTATGGAATACCTCTACCCGTTCTGGGGAATTCCCTTTGATGAAGACCCTAGGCACCACTTGGATTCAGGCTTCGGGGGCATTCTGGGCGATCGGGACATCAACGAACACTGCTTCTACAAACTGGGATTGAATCGCAAGGCCTCGCCGGAAGAGATCGCTCGCATCTACACAAGCAAGATGGCGCCTTTTCAAGGCGACCGGAAGATGCTGGATTTCAGCGACGAGAACATGTATTCGGAGCACATAGCGAAACTGGTGTCCTGGCACAGATGGTATACGCGGTTTTACAAGCAATCACTGCTGTTCTGCGATTCCCGGTGGCCGGATCTGTTGAATCCTCATATGCCCGACAAGGTCGGCTCGACCGGCCAGGCCGAACCCGCGTTTATCCACGCCGTAACGGGAGACCGCCTGTCCTTTGCCGATGGTATCCGGATTGGACGGAAGATATGGAATCTTGACCACGCCATCTGGACGCTCCAGGGGCGTCACAGGGATATGGTCCGCTTTTCCGACCCCATGTACTTGAGACCCGGCCGGGCTGATCCGGTGCTTGGTTTGAAGGATGGGAAATGGCAACGTCTTGATGTCTCAAAGAGGCGCCTCGACAGAGCGGGCTTCGAGAAGTTCAAGACACGCTTCTACAAGCTGCAAGGTTGGGACACTGCAACCGGTTATCCCACCAGAGCGACACTAGAGTCTCTGAAGTTGGGCTACGTCGCCGACGAACTTGAGAAGAATGGGAAACTGGGGGCAAGCTAGCGTACTGCGCGGGACTAACGACAAGGCCTGAAGCGACACCGCACCGCCGCGCCCGGACAAACCCACCGCAGGCCGAATCCAAGCCCATCGCCCGAGCCCGCCGGGCTCCTTGCGTCAGCGTCTCTGGTCTCTTACCGGTCGATTGTGCTCAACTCCTGTCAGATTCTTCGGATCGATATCTATCGGCGGCAGGACGTCCTCGCCTCGCTTCTGGGCCGATATTATCTCCTTGTCGTCGCTGATCCAGCAAATCTCGTTGCAGTTCAGATCCAACCACAACGTGATCCGCCGCCACTCGTCGGTCGTCAGCTTGAGGTCTTTGTGCTGCTTGCCGGTCTTGAGGATCTTCATGAGCCCCGACGCGTGGGCTCCGAAGCGTCCCGGGGTGGTCCTTGAACCGCCCGTACCGAGCATTCTCATTCCTATCTCGCCGGGCAGTCCGAACGCGTACTTGTTCTTGGCGATCGACGCGTAATTCATATTGGGCGCCTTGGGGTGCTTGGGGCGCATCTTGTCGTGGCACGGCTGGCATTTCTTGTCGAACACGGGCTGCTTGACCAGCTTGTAGAAGTTAAACGGAATCGCACCGCTGCTGACTTCCGCCTTGAGCTTCGACGGGGCCCGTTCGAACGCCTTGGGTCGGGGCGTTGGCGCCGCAGCGGACCATTTGCTCTCGTGACAACCGATGCAGGTCATCTGCTCTCCGGCGTGTACGTAGGTGACCGATCGCATCGACTGAACCGCCATGCCGTCTTTGTCCAGGAGTTGAAAATAGATTCCCTTGCCGACCGGCGCCTCGCAGTAGATGCTTCCGTCATCTTCAACCGGTGCGACGCCCAGCGGCATCCGGCCGATCGATTCATCGGCGAAGGAGATCAATCTGATGCTTCGCCCGTTAATGCGAGTGAGCATCTGCGGGACAACCTGGACAATGCGCATCGATTTCACCTTTACGCCCTTGGGAAGCGGCATGTCGCCAATGTAGCAGTTCATCACGCGGATCGTCGCGCGGTAATGGTCCGTCCGGTTGCTTCGCTTGCCCTGCCAGGTGCCCACGGGCATCTGCGGCGGGGTTTTCCGCGCCCGCAGAGGGAAGGGATCTCTTACGCGAAAACGTGATTCGCCGGTGTCGTAGATGACTTCCCTATTGCCAAATCGATCCAGGAGATACAGACCGGTGTTGAAGTTGCACAGGTAGAAATCCTCGCTCAGCGGCCAGGCCGTGCCGTATGCGTGCGGAGCGTTGGGCTCAACCTCGGGGAAGAAGTATTCCGGCGTGATCCTCTTGGCCTGGCCCATCTTTCCGTCGTCGGGTATGCGGGGGTCAACCATCACCAGACTGCCCGAGAATCCCTGGTGGTGCCCGACAGCCGTAGCGGTGTACTTCTTGGACCCCGGGATGGCGCGGAACGAGATCTCCGCATCCGGTCGGGCGTGACGTCCGTTGCCCAATTTGTTGTGTCCATACTGTTCGGGCTGCAGATTCTCGGTGAACGCCGAGTGCGGCAGCGGGTAGTTGCCGTGGAAGTTCCTCGGGTCGCGCCCGTCGGGAAAGCAAAGCCACATGTGATGCGCCGAAGCCCACCACCTGTCGAGGTAATCCCACCGCGTGTATACGAGCATTCCGTCGTGATTGACGCTGGGCTGCCACTCGTTGGTTTCGTGGTAGCTGAGAGTCACCACATCCGAACCGTCCGGAGCCATCGAGTGCAGCGTGTAGGTCAATGACTTGGGGGTCAGCAGGCATCTTCCGATTCCCCCCCGCCTGGTCGACGTGAAGACTATTCTCCCCGAGGGAAGCAGGCAGGGATCGAAATCGTCTTCGGGTCCGTCGGATAATTGAATCAACTTCCTGGCGGCGATGTCGTACCTGAAAATGCGCCATACATCGGAGCTGGTCGTCGCCGCGAACATGAGCTGTTTACCGTCAAAGCTCAACTCCAGGCCCGAGAAGTAGCCTTCGAGCGTTTTTCCCTTCCAAGGCCCCTGGGTCACCGGCAAGGCCGCAAGCGGTTTTTCCACCTTGGGCTTGGACTTAAAATTGCTTATTACGATGGGGCCTCCGCCCTTGGTGTGTCCGCCCCAGCAGGCCCGGGCCTGTTCGACGATGCGCGCCCGACCGGGCTTTTCAAGCATGCAGACTATGCTGTCGAAATCGAGCAGGGGATTGACCATCACCAACTCCCGCCGCAATTTGCACGCCTCATAGAACAGGGTTTTTCTCACATTGGCGTCAGCGGCTGCTTTCGCCGAGGCCGACAGTTTGCCCAATTCTCTGTCGAACTTCACGAGCGAAGAAGCCGAAACCTGCTTCTTCTGCTTGTAGTACTGCAGCAGTGCGCCGGTTCTTCTCAGTACGATATCCAGAGGATCGGTGTCGGTCGGCAGCGTCAGGGCCTGCTGGTCCAGAGTTTCCTTGCCGAGGCGATCTCGCGGAATTCCTCTCCATTTCTTCAGCCGTGCGATATGACCTGAAAGTTCACCATATTCTCTGTCCAGGATCGACTTGACAGGCAGCGGTTCGGCGGCTTGTGCTGCGTGTCCGCACAACAACGCGATAGTTGCGACGGCCAATATCATGCCTTTGACGCATCTCCTGTCCAATATCGCCAACATAGCAGTGAACCCGAATCTGGTCGTCTGTTTCATGTTTGCCGCCTAATATCTGGAGTGAGATTCATCTTGAAATATGTCCGCCCCGGGATTGTACCGCATACGAACGCATGGGACCACAGGATTAAGCCCTCATCCCGGGCACACCGAAACAAGCCGCTGGATTGTCGAATCCCGTCTTTGACTGAGCCCCGATCGGGTGCTATATTGCCTGCAATCGCTTCAGGGACGGTCTCTGGGCCTCAACAAACCTGCGAAACGGGCTGAACGGATGCACCGGGTGATAAAAAGGGTTGACGGTCCGGGCTCACAGACAGAGGCCCAAGCATGATCTCGTTCCATTGCCCTCAGTGTGGAGTCCGCTTCACCCTTCCGGATGCACAAGCCGGGCGAAAGGGCAAGTGCAGCAAGTGCGGCAGCGTGATGGAGATTCCCCAGGCCAGCGCGAGCGCGCCGAACCCATCGGGCGTCTATGCCCTGGCGGACGAGCCGGCTAGCGCCCCGCCGACGACGACTTCCTCGCCATACGAGCAACCCGCCTTCGGAGCGACCGACCAGTTGGAACTGGGACAGGCATGCCCCAGTTGCATGCGGCGTCTGGCCCCCGGGGCGAAGATCTGCGTGGAGTGCGGCATCTATGTGCCCAGCGGGCGACCGGTCGTGACCAGCCGATTCGTCGACACCGACGAACTGGCCATCAAGACCGAGGAAATCATCAAGCCGATCAGTTGGCTGGTCGCCCTGGGGATCTATCCGGTCTACTCCGAGGCGAGCGGCCGGAGCAAGCCATACGCCACATGGGCCATCTCGGTGCTCACGATCGTCGTGAGCATCTGGTTTTGGACGATGGAATGGCCGAACTCAACGAGTATGCGCTGGGCGAAGAACCTGATGCTCTGGCCGACTGATGCGCGTGTGAGAGTCGATGACATTGTCAACGCCTACAGCGGCCCGATGGGCGAGTCCTACGGCGACGTGGACGCGTTGGTGGCGGCCCTGAAATCCGAAGAGGCCCTGGACGAAGACGAGGAGTACGACGACGCGACTATCCTGTCGGTCTATCACTCGCTTACCCCAAACGAGAGAGTATTTGGCGAGTTTCACTGGAGCCAACTGGTGACGCACACGCTACTGCACGCGGACATCATGCATCTGGCGGGGAACCTGCTGTTTTTCCTGGTGCTCGGCTCGCGGGTCAACGCGGCGGTGGGCAACCTGCGGATGGCCCTGCTGTACCCCTTGCTGGGCATACTGGCCGCGTGGTTCTATCTGGCCATGACCCCGCCCGGCGGCAGCCCGGTCCCCATGCTCGGGGCGTCGGGGGCAATCATGGGCGCCGCTGGGGCGTACCTGCTGCTGTTTCCGTTACAGAAGGTCTTTATGGCCGCCTGGATGCGCTGGGGCTTGATCGGCGGGTTCCGACTGGCGCTGAAGGTCTTCAGCGTGCGGGGGCTGCTGGTGGTCGGAGCCTACATCGCTCTGGACATACTGTATCTGAACCTGAGCGACAACACGGGCGTAGCGCACTGGGCGCACCTGGGCGGATTCCTCAGCGGGATGGGCGCCGCCCTGGTCCTGTTGATCGCCCGACAAGTCTGGACCGGATGCGATCTGGTCTCGCTGGCTCTCGGGCGGTGGGCCTGGTGTCTGTTCGGCACTCCGGCCGACAGACAACCCAAGCTGGATCCGGCGCCGCAGATTAGTGCAAGGACGATCGAATGAGCCGCGTCAGGCAGATCCACTACAGGAAGATCACCCGCCCAACACGAACGGTCTTCGCCACATCGCTGGGCAGCAAATCGACGATCACCAGCGTACTCGTCCAAGCCTCGCTCGACGATGGCGTTTCGGGTGTCGGCGAGGTCCCCACAAGCTTCTCGTTCCCGCGAGAAACACCCGATGCCATCATACGCGTGCTCACCGAAGCACGCTCGCTGATGCGGGGCATGCCGATAGAGGACTACCCCACCGCTCTAGCCAAACTGCGGGAAAATCACCGCGAGTTTCATATGACACTGAGCGGTTTAGAGGTGGCGCTGTTTCGCGCGTCATTGGCCTGTGGCGACCGGAGCGAGTTCGCTCACTGGGGCGGTCGTTTGAGGCGACTGGAAACCGACATAACAATCCCCTTCACGCCGGGCGGCGCCGGTCTGGGCCCGTGGCTGGATCGCGCCGCGAGCAAGGGGTTCAGGACTTTCAAGGTCAAGGTCAGCGGTAAGATCGAGGCGGACCTGGCATTCCTGCGATGGGTCTCGGAGCAACTCACGCGCAAAGTAGGCGAGTTCACGATCCGGCTGGACGGCAACCAGGGCTACACGTCCCCGACGTACCGCCGGATGCTGGATGGCCTGACTAAGGCGAAGATCGCGGTTGAGTTGTTCGAGCAGCCGCTGCGATGGGACGACTACGCGGGACTTAAGCGTATCCGCGGCCATGGCGAGGTTCCGGTGATCCTGGACGAGACAGTCTTCGACGCAGATGCGTGCCAGCGCGTTATCGACGATGAACTGGGCGACGGCGTGAACATCAAGATCGCCAAGAGCGGCGTCGCCGGTTCGGCCGCCATATGCAAGCTGGCGCGATCGGCGGGCCTCAAGCTCATGATCGGCTGCATGACCGAGACGATGGCGGGCCTGTCGGCGGGCATATACCTCGCCGCAGGCACGGGTGCATTCGATTACGTGGACCTCGACGGCGTGCACTTTCTGTTCGCCCGCCGCCGCTGGGGTCCGATCACTGTCTCGGGGCGAGAATACATCCTGGAGCCAGGCGCATGATTAACGATCCGATGGGTATCATCATGGTGCTGTTGGTGATCGAGGGCGCGATCCTCTACACCGCCGGGGCCGACCGCGCCAAGAGGCTGTTCAAGTATGTCCCCGCGATGTTCTGGATCTACTTCCTGCCGATGCTGGCCAACACGATCGGGCTGATCCCGCCGAGGAAGGACATCGCCGTTGACGTCCACGGCGCGATCACGACGTACTGCCTGCCCGCATGCCTCGTGCTGCTGCTTATCAGCGTGGACCTGCGTGCGATATACCGCCTGGGCGCGGTGGCGATCGCGGTCATGCTCGCCGGGAGCCTCGGGACGCTGGTCGGCGGGCCGGTAGTGATGCTGATCTTCGGACGCTGGCTGCCGCCGGACATCTGGTCGGGCATCGGAGCGTTGTCCGCCTCGTGGATGGGCGGCAGCAGCAACATGATCGCCGTGGCCGAGTCCGTCGACACGCCGGCGAAGATATACGGAACGATGATCGTGGTCGACACGATCATCCCGTATGCGTGGATGGGCCTGCTGATATTCCTGTCGGCCCACCAGGCGAGGTTCGACCGCTGGAACCGCGCCAAGAGCAACATCCTCGATGACCTCAAGCATCGCGCCGCCGGCGCGGGCGCGGGCGAGAGCGAGCCAATCACGTTGCGGCACTTCGTTGTGATGTTCGCCGTCGCCGCGGTCGGGACGTATGCGGCAATCCAACTTGCCGAACTCCTGTCCGTCATCCTTGCCAGACTCCTGCCCGCCACTCTGCAGATAGTCAGCCCGTCGGCTTGGGCGATCATATTGGCCAGTGTGCTGGGCCTGTTGCTGTCGTTTACCCCCGTCCGCCGGCTGGAGCGGTTCGGCGCCTCGAAGGTCGGGTACGGGTTGTTGTACTTCGTGCTTGCGTCCATCGGGGCGCGGACCAGCCTGGCCAGCCTCGCCGACGCGCCGCTGATGATCGTAGTGGGGGTCGTGTGGGTGCTGATCCACGGCGCGTTCATCCTTGCCGCCGGGCGTCTGTTCCGCGCGCCGATGGCGCTAATGGCCGCCGCCAGCCAGGCCAACATGGGCGGGACCGCATCGGCGCCCGTGGTCGCGGAGATCTACCACCCCGGGCTTGCGCCCGTGGGGCTCCTGCTGGCGGTCCTGGGCTCGATCGTGGGCACATACCTGGGCATCTTCTGCGCCCACATCTGCCGCTTCCTCAGCGGCTAGCAGCCGCGGGAGTTTCTTTCGCCGCCGGGCAAGTCCGGAATCGGGGGGAGATAGTCCGCCTCCGGCGGATTGGATTATCGAATCCCTTTTTTGACTGAGCCCGGATCAGGTGCTATATTGTCTCGAATTAGCCCGGGGAGGGTCTCCGGGCCTCAACGAACCAGTGGAACCAATCCATGAAATCACTCGACGAATCACCCGGACTGAGACTGACTACACTCTGCGTCTTATACATCGCGCAAGGAATCCCGTTTGGCTTCCTTACCATTACCCTGGCCGCGTATCTGGCTGAGCGAGGGGTGTTGGCGGCCGATATTGGGCATCTGGCGGCCATGTGCTCACTCCCCTGGGCGCTTAAGTGGATATGGGGACCGGTCATCGATCGGTTTACGTTCGACAAGCTCCGCATGGGGCGTCGTCGACCCTGGATTCTGATGGCCCAGAGTTTGATGATGTTCACCGTGATTTTCGTCGTTCTTGTACCGGACCTCACCGCGTCGGTTCGCACGCTTGGCTGGATCATGTTTATCCATAACATATTCGCCTCGCTGCAGGATGTTTCGGCCGACGCGCTTGCGGTGGACATGCTGAGCGAAGCCGAACGGGGTAGAGCAAATGGAATGATGTATGGGTCGAGCTATTTCGGGGCGTTTCTCGGCGGGGCCGGTTTGGGGTGGGTCACCAGTCAATATGGGTTGCAGGCGGCGATGACGGTTCAGTTGTGCATGCTTGGTGCGATCATGTTGGCGCCCCTGCTCTTGAAAGAACATGCTTCGAACCGCCGCTTTCCATGGGATAAAGTCGGCGAGGATCTCCAGCCGACTGAAGCCGAGGAAGCCAACGCTTCACTCCGGGAATTGATGGGGCATCTGTTCAGGGCCTTCCGCCTTCGCGCGCCCTTGATTGCAGCCGGACTGGCCCTGCTGGTCAGCATCGGGGCGTCCCTGCTTGCCGCGGTATTTGTGACGCACCTGACCCAGAAACTCGGATGGACCCAAGAGGAGTACTCCACCGTAATCGGCGGAAAAGCGGTCTTCTTCGGATTGGGCGGATCGGTGTTCGGAGGATTCCTGGCCGACCGGGTTGGACAGAAGCGGCTGGCGGGCATAGCGTCGGTTCTGTTGGGAATATGCTGGCTGGTCTACTCAATGACCGAGTTCTATTGGATGAACAAGAGCTATCTGTCGTACATGGCTTACCTGGAAACATTCCTGACGGCCGTCATGACGGTTTCGCTGTTTTCCTTGTTCATGAGCGTGTCCTGGCCCGTGGTTGCCGGGACGCAGTTTACTGCTTATATGGCCCTGTTGAACGTATCGCGAACCATCGGAGCCTGGCTGACCGGAGCCGTCAAAGGAGTGCCCGTAGCGACCATTTTTGTGGGTGCGGGTATCTTGCAGATATCGTTGATCAGTTTGCTGTGGTTCATCGATCCGTCGCAAACCCGGCGAGTGCTCGGAGAAGGCCCAGGCGAACCGGTTAAAACGTAATCCTCTATTAGAGGAACAACAAGCGTCGGTCGAGTTCGACACGGCCGCGGAACACCACTGCCCGCCGGCGCCCAGACCCCGATTCAGCTTGCTCAACGCACCGCATCACGTACAATCACTATGGAAGCCCCGCGACAGTCGCGGAGAGAGAGGCTATCCGGGAAATGTCGGTCAGGAAACTCGGCGTCAAGGAGTGACCGATTGTGGCAGGCATAATGAGACACGTGTTCGGCATCGGGGCTTGGGCGACTCTCCTTGCCGTCTTGTTCGCGGCGGGCCGGTCAAGCGGCCAGCCCCCCCCACCAGTCCGTGGTCTGGTCAAACCGGTCCCTGTGAAGTCTGATGATGAAGCACCCGCCCCCACGGATGATTCGAGCGGGTTGAGCTGGATATCGAGGGACGCGACCTATGAAGTAAGTTCCACCTACAGCAGCCCGGAAGTAACCCTTACCCCCTCGCCGGGCCTCCTGACCGGTTGGGACCCCCAGCGCCCGCCGTGGGGCGGCGAGGGAGATCCCTTTTCCTTTCACACTACTAATAAGGAGGCCAGGCCCCACATCATCATCACGCTGGCCGATATCTCGCCGGTCGAGAGACTGTTCATCAAGAACAGAGGCGGCCGCGCGGTGCACGACCGGGCCGCCGGACTAACCGTGTGGTTGTCCAAGGACAAGAAATCGTGGCGACACGTCTGGACGGCTGGGCGGGTGGCGCCGTCGTGGATGGTCAAACTCAAGGCGCCCGTTGACGCCAGGTACGTTAAGATCGGCCTGCCCAAGCCGAACTTCCTGCATTTAGCGCTGGTCAAGGTTTATGGACCGTCGGGTGACCCTCCGATCCTGACGCGGCTTGCCAAAACAGACCGTATCCTGCTGAAGGACGGCAAGGTGCTGCTTGGCGCGATCGAAAACAAGGCCTATACCGTCAAGGCGTTCTTCGGTAAAATCGAGGTCCCTGCTCGTCGCGTCACGGGCATCGTAGCCGGTCGCGACAAGCCCGCCCGCGTGCTCCTGGTGCAGGCCGACGGCCAGGTGATCGCCGCTGCGCCGACCGGTCAGTCCGTGCAGTTGAAGCTCACAACCGGTTCGACGCAGAGCGTGCCGCTGGCCGCAATTCGCCAACTCAGCTACCGAATCTCCAAGGCCAAGCCCGCTTCGTTCGCGCCCTCTCAGCGCGCGGTGTGTCTGCGCAGTGGAGACCGACTGATCTGGGCCGAATGTCGACAGAAACTGCAACTGGCCACCACGTGGGGCACAATCGACCTTCCTCCGGGAAGCCTGACGTACGTCAGGCCGGTCGACAAGGAAGGGCGCGTCCACCGCGTTCAGTTCCGCGGTCAAACGGCCCTCTCCGGAACACTCCTGCCGGATGCCATCACGTTCAAACTTGCCCTCGGCCCTACAGCGACGGTCCGCCCCAGAGACTTTATCCGTCTGACCACGGGAGCCAAGCCGTCAATGCCGGACGACCCAACTACGATGGTGATGCGAAACGGCGATCGGTTGTTTGGCAGGCTCGATCACAAGGCGCTGACCGCCCGCACGGAGTTTGGCCGTGTGAAGGTATCCCCCATCAACGTGCTGGCGATAACATTTGACCCCGCCAACGCCCACACAGCCACACTGAAGCTGTGGAACAGCAGCACACACAGAGGCAGACTCGTCGAAACCCACCTGGTGTTTGCTCTCTCCCCCGGCGGTCAAAAGGTGAAGGTCAAAATCGCACACATCGCCTCGATCATGCGTCCGTACGCCTTTCGCGACCCGGAGATACTGAAAGTAGTCGCCAAACTCATCGCCCAACTCGCCGCCGAATCTAACGAGGACCGCGAGGCCGCCGCGAAGGAACTGGGCAAGATGGACAACAGCATAATCCCACTGCTCAAGAAGCACCTGAACCACCGCAATGCGGAGGTCCGCCGGCATATCAGGAACATCATCAAGAAACTCGGTATCGAGGAATAGCTATCCATGACACGTACGTGCAAACACCTGTTTACGCCTCACCCCCAAGCCACGCACACACGTACACTGAACCGGAACATTCGAGGCGGGATCATATGAAAACCAGACCGCATTTTGCAGTTTCAGTACTACTGCTTGTTACAACGGCCTCTGCTATCGCCGGGAAAAACGACTGGAGTCAGTGGCGAGGAAAAGACGGTAGAGGAATCAGTTCTGAAACGGGCCTTCTCCAAACATGGCCCGAAGGCGGACCGAAGAAACTGTGGGAGACTTCCGCTATCGGAAAGGGGTTTTCCTCCCCGATTATTGTTGACGGCGCGATCTACATCACCGGCAATATAAAGAAGGAGCTGATGGTGTTCGCCCTTAATCTCGATGGGAGCATCAAGTGGAAGAGACCCAATGGCCGGGCCTGGAAGATGTCCTATCCCGGGTCGCGGGCGTCCTGCAGCTACAGTGACGGGAAGCTGCATAACGTGGGCTCCTTTGGTCGCCTCTTGTGTATGGAGGCGAAAAGCGGCAAGGAAATCTGGTCGGTTGACCTGGTGAAGAAGTACAAGTGCAGAGGAGAAGCCTGGGGCCTGCATGACGTAGTGGTTATCGACGGCCGCACCGTCTACGCCGCCATCACCGGCGCCGATGCGCTGGTTGCAGCCCTCGACAAGAACACGGGCAAGGAAATATGGCGGACCAAGAATACGATCGATGATTACTACACGTACAGTTCCCCCATTCTGGCGGATGTAGACGGGCGGAAACAGGTCATATGCTGCGGCGGCGTGTACACGTACGGGGTTGACGCCAAGACAGGCAAACTCCTGTGGAAATTCCCGCACGTCTACAGGGGAAGAATGATCGCCACCATGCCGACCTTCGCCGACGGAGCTGTCTTCGTAACAAATTGCCATCCCAATGAAGGCATAACGTACCGCCTGGACTTCAAAGAAGGCAAAGCCAGGAAGACCTGGCAGGCCGATCTTGGCGGGGACGGCTCGGGCGGCATCATCATTCGCAACGGCGTGATCTACGGCAGCCGCCATCACTACAGAAAGGGCTTTGTCAGTCTCAATGCAAAGACCGGGAAAGTCATGGCGCATATGAAGCTTTCCAGAGAGGCGGCCGTTCTCTATGCAGACTCCCGCCTGTATTGCCAAGACAGCATCGGAACCATATCCCTGCTTGAAGCACGCAGAGACGCCTTTGTGGTCCGAGGCAAACTCTTCATCGCAAAAGCGAAGAACTTCCTGGCCCATCCCGTTATCTCCGCCGGAAAACTCTACCTGCGCTACGACAAAACACTCTACTGTTACGATATAAAGAAATGAGACTCGACCCGGGCGCAAGAAGATTATGCAGCAAGCTCAACTTCCAGACCGTATTCATGGTAGCCGCGGGCGCAAGCCCGTGGTATCACGCGGGTCGTAATACAGAGCCCGCGAAGAGGGCGATTCATTCTCTCAGGCATTCTCACCGATGCATGAATCGCCATCGACGTTGGTTCAGGCCCGAAGGGCTGATTCGATCTTAGCCGGGCCCGGGAGGGTCCGGCAGGCATGCCCAAGTACTTCAGAGCCCGAAAAGGGCGACAGAACAGGCGTTTCAGTGCGCCAGAAGCGTTCGGTTCTGTCGCCCTTTTCGGGCTCACTCTTAATAGAATCGGGTTCCGGGGCCTTCCGGCCCCGGCTAAGATATTGACGGCCCTTCGGGCCTGAACCAAACGCCGCTTCCCAGTGACGTTATGCCAGACTGCGTGAAACGGTCAAACTGGACATAGATGGATTTGAAATCCATAAAATCCAAGAATGACAAACAGACCGTGATTGCCGCCGTCGCCGTTACCGGATCGTGAACGAGGTCTCCTTCGTGGTGACTTTGAAGGGATCGGCCTTGAAGTCCACGACGGCGGTGAACTTGCCTTTGAGGGTCTGCGGCACTCGCCATGAGGCCGAGCATGTGAAGCCTCACCCGTACTTCAGCGACGTGCTGTAGTGTAAACGGCGGAGGAAAAATGTAGCGCGTGGCGGGCGGCGTAAAAGTGTAGCGCTTTGGACCTTATCCTGTTGGATCGCGTATTTTGGGAAGAATTTCCCCCTTTTGCATCGATCTGACAGGAGCAACCGGAGTGTACA
>JASLNT010000103.1 GCA_030745875.1 Phycisphaerae bacterium | reverse complement strand
TTCCGTATACATACATACTGGCGCAAAAGGCGCGATTTTGACCATCCCCCCAAAAAGATTTTTTGTCAAACGGAAATGTTAATCGCATAACGCTTGCGATTGCGTAGTGTTACAAGAGAAATGCGTGCCCGAAAAATTTTCACTTTCGACCAACAAAATTTCTGAAAATCTTTTATGGTTCACGATCGGCCGCGATTTGTCAATGCGATATAATAGAGCCGTAATTTGGAGTGCGGCAGCTCGGTGCCGCTTTCACATGTCGCGGAGCGACGGTTTTCGCCGTTAATGTTTTACGTTCAAAAGTGTAAACTTAATACTCAAAGCCTGCCGTCGCCACGACGGCTTATCAAGAAGAGGCCAACAGCGACTTGTCACGACGTAGTGTGAAAGACGAAGACGGGACCCCGATGTCCGATGTCCTTGGGGAATTCATACCTCGTACACCTTAAGCACTTCGTCGCCGTAGTGGTTTATGACTTTGATTGCGATCTTTCCTGTTTCGGGGGGAGCAAACGGGCGACTGGTGGTTGAGTAGAGTTCCGACCATGCGGATTCGTCGATTTCGGCCCGGAGCGCTCGCTTGAGCTTGTCGTAGGGTTGATCCGCACCGGTGAAATAGGCGTGTCGGACGAAGAAGCTCTCATCGTTGTAGTTGGTGTCTATGAACCAGCAGGCGATGTCGTCAGTGCTTGATGAGCGTATCTCGCCCGTCGTCGGGTCGTACACATCCAGGCCGCGGACTTCCACGACAGTCTGCCCGTCGGAATCTTGGCGGATATCAATATCCGGTTCGCCAAAGACCATGAACAAGTTCCCTGATCCGGTCTTCTTGAGCAGTTCGCCCATCGCAAGGTCGGGGTTCATCTTCGTCGGCAGGACGACCAGGTCGCCGTATCGCTTCGCCTCCTCGGATACGTGCGGATCGAAGGCAAACCCGCAGACAATCAGAACATCAAAACCGACGCCCTGGACGGCTTCCTTGGCCGCCTCTTTCACCAACTCCGGTCCGACCGTACCATGCTCGGGGCCGATGCAGATCCCAGCACGCTTGACCGCCCCCTCAGATTCTGTGTACTCGCCCGTGCCCTGAATCCACCGGCCGGGATGGGCCTCGACGTGGTCGAACTTGAGCCGTTCACCCTTGAAGGTATTCTGGACGCCCGCTTTGCGAAGATTCTCCAGGATCATATTCCCGAAGTCGTCAGGACCGCGAACATCCAAGGTGAAACCACCGCCCTGATCGGTGGTGGCCATCCGTTTCTTCTCTTCGACACTGATCGTCCGGTGGGGAGAAAGGCTTTCGACTGTAAATGGGCCGGTAACACGGACCACTTTCCTGTCTTCGTACGGGCGGTCGTACAGAACTTCCTGATCGCTGTGCCGTGCGATGGATTCATCAATCTCCTTCTGTCGGCGGCGGCAAGCATCCCACCACTGGTTCAGAAGCTTCTTTGCCTCTGTGGGCCAGTTCTTCTCCGCCTCGCGCGGCATCTCCCATTCCTCCCATTGGTGATTGAGGAGCTTGTTCAACTTATTGGGAATCGGCTCCAGTTCCTCCGCCCAGTTTGCGTAGATTTCGTCTACTTCGTCATTGTTCGCGATGGTCTTGGGCGTTATATGGGGTACTCGTTGACAGACAAACCCTCGCCGTACATCAGCATGCGTTTGGGGCATCGGTGATGGAGGAAGTTCTCCAAAAATATCGGATTCCTTCTTGATCCCTTCCGGTGAATCCGCCAACAAGAAGTACGGAAAGCGACTGGCTATCAATCGCGTCCGCGCGAGCGTCATAGCCACCCGACTACTGTCGATTGTAATCCATCGGCGTCCCCAGTTCTCGGCGACACAGGCAGTGGTCCCGCTGCCACACGTCGGGTCCAGTACCAGATCTCCGGGGTCGCTAGTCATCAAGAGGCAGCGTTCAATGAATTTCCGCGCTGTCTGAACGACATAGACACGGCTCTGTGCCGCAGGCTGGTCTGCCCATGAGTTGTCGTATTTCAACACGGGAAAATCTGTAAAGTACTGCTTCCCGTACGGGCTGTTGCCTCGCAGGAACAACCTGTTTGCTTTTCTCATACGATCCATGCCCTTCTCTGTAGTGAGCCAACTTTTCCCCCCGAAGGGTTTACACTCTATTCCATGGAATCCAAACGTGTAAATACACGTCTTCGTGAATCCTGAAGAAGTGAGCTTCGCACGCCTGAAGAGGTTCTTGTAGTCAGGAAGCACACGAAAATCTTCCTCCGAAATCCTCCTGTAACCAGTGGAAGCAAGCTGGTCATCAAGCAGACGCCATTCTCTGTCGTCCGAGATGTCACGCTGCCGGAAAAGAGCCCGGAATTTCATCTGAGAGAGATCCTTGGCATACCACAGAATATAGTCGTATGCCTGAGCAAGCCCCTTCTGTCCCAAAGCACTCGTCGACTTGAAGTTTATTTGCGCATGAAAATTGCTTGCGCCAAACACTTCGTCCAGCAAGCATCGCACTAAGTGTACGTTTTCGTCCCCGATCTGAAGGAATACGGAGCCGGTATCCGTAAGTAACTCTCTGGCGACGACCAACCGATCACGAAGGTATGCCAAATACGAGTGTATCCCCAACTCCCACGTATCTCGGAATGCCTTAACCTGTTCGGGCTGGCGTGTAAGGTCACTCGCCTTTTCGCCTACATTTCGCTTGCGAGTGGACACTTGCCAATTCGACCCGAACTTTATGCCGTATGGCGGGTCGAGGTAGATCATCTGGACCTTGCCCTTAAGGGCCTCCTTTTCGGCCAGCGATGTCATCACCAGAAGGGAGTCGCCGAGGATCATGCGGTTGGACCAGTTGCCATCGTGATGATAAAAATCCACGCGGTCGGCGAAATCCTCGGGCAGTCCGTTGAAGTCGGCGAAGAGATTCATTTGACCGTCATCCGGCCCCCTGGCGTGCTGCCGTTTGAAATCTTCTACAATTGCCTGCGGGTGAATCTTCTCCTGAATGTAGATTGGCACGGCCGGTACTTCCAGCGGTTCAGCATCCTGCTCGTCCTTGCCCTTCCAAACGAGTTGCGGGTCAAGGTCCGGGTCGCGCGGGTAGAGCACCTTCTGCGGCTGGTTCTCATCGCCCTTCACAAAATCACGCAGTTCCTCGGTGGGAATGTTCTTGCGTTTGTCCTTGTGGCGGACGGTGTCGATCTTCTTATTGGGCTTGGGGCGTTTCTTAGCGGCCATGACTCACCTGCCTTAGGGGAGGTTTTTTTCGGAGAATCCTTGACAATCCGGATGACAGCGCGTATAAAATAATGGTCCGCCGCAGGTGAACGCCGGCTCCATGCCGTGAGGCCCATCTCGGGACACCGAGACAGGGTCCTAGCCTGTGACGGGCTGTATTTTTTGCTTCGTTAGGGGATTCTGGTCGCTGTACCATTCGCCATACCTTTTCTTGTTCCGCTTGTCGTCAAAGTCCATTATCAGGCGGTAGTGATCGCGAAGGAAATTGAAATAGCGATCCTCGCCGCGTTCGTAAAGGCGCTGCAGGGCCCACAGGAAATAGTCTATCACCTGCAGGCCGACTATCTGCGAAGGGACGGAGGGAATGACGTCGGCTGGTTGGTCTGTCGCTGCCTGTGGAAAACGCCGCCTGAAGTTCTCCTTGGCCCGCTCTATCGCCTGCCTGAGCGTTTCTTCTCTGGCTGACTTGCCGCGCCTGGCGAAGTAGATGATGCTCGGCGCTTTGTGCAATGAGTCTCTAAAAAGCGTTTTGACGAGGTCATCGTACACTTTGTTTTCCCAACGGCGTCCTTTTGGTCGACCCGCTCGCGCCTCCTCCAAGAGAGGACGTTTGCGCCGAATGGCGACCTGCACCTTGATATCATGCTCGGCCAGGAGCTTGAACACCTGCATTCGGACCTCAGGGCAATCGTCCTTGGCATGGAAGCATCGCGCCGTCTTGGCGGCATCGGGATGCATTGAAGGTATGCTCGACAGGTATGCATCCGCAAGGAGCCGCCGGTGAAGGGCAAGCATCTCCGCTCCCACCTTGGATACCTGGAGTACATGGGCCAAGCCAACCATGAAGCACCCTGAGACACCGTGGGTTCCGAGAAGGCATTTGCCTCGGCGGCCAAAGAGGGTCAAGTCTCCAGCCTCGTCCACAAAAAAGTAGTTGGTCTCCGCCTCGGTCATGGGTTTCCTCTCCCGGCCTGTGACAACTGCCCACGGATGACGTTCGTGGCGTTCCAGGGATCGCCAATCTCCAGGAAAGCCCAACGTCCCCAGGTTCCCGCGTTGTTAACGGCGGGTATCCATAGGTTACGGGCGGCGGCGACTTTGGCGGCTTTCTCTTTTCCGATCTTGCCTGTCTTCTGGCCGGAGACTTCAACTATCAGATTTAGCGGATCGTCACGGCCGTGGTCGTCGTCCAGGCGAACGATGAAGTCCGGTGTGTAATTCCGATGATCGCCATTGATGGTGTAGGGGATGAGGAATCCGACGTTGTGGTTCTTGACGTAGCAGACAACTTCATCCATATCTTCCAGCGTCTGGGCCATCTTCTGTTCCCACGATTCGGTGTCCGCAACGACGTGGGAGATGTGGCACGTGTCCGGGCGGGTCTTGAAAGTCGGCCGGGTCGTGTCGAAATCCACGTACCTTGTCCCGCCAACGGTGTCATATGGCTTGGGGATCGGCAGGAGCCGTTTCTCGCCGGGTGAGGCTGTCACGATGGCCTGGTATACCTTGTCGGCAGCATTGTGGGAGTTCTCAGCCAGGAGAAGCAACTGGGGAAATGTGTTGTCCTTGAGTTTCAGGCACTGAGATATCCAGTCGCGCGCGATGGTCACCAGGTCGGGGAATATCCATATCTTCGGATTCCCATCTTCGTCGCGGAAGTACTGCTCCAGTATGCGACGGGCGATAACGAATACGACCTCCTGTTGGCGCCGCGCCTTGAGGTCGTCCAGCGTATGGATGGCCCCCTCACCGACGATGGGGTCGCACTCGACCTTGGTGGGCAAATCGGCGGTGGTCAGCGCCATGTGCGAATCATCGGTAAATTCGGCGGTCAGGCGCTCGGCGGGAAGTTCGTAGCGGTATCCGTCTATTCGGGGAAAGGTGATCTCGCAGTCGACGCGGGCTTCCAGGGCGCGCACGCGAGTTGGGATGGGACCCGGCTTGGGAGGGTTCGGCGAACCGTGGGTGGGAATGAACGAGAACGGCACGCCGTAGACTTCGGCATACTCTACGGGGAACGCTTCAAACTCCGTGGCGCCTTGTCCGTCCGGGAGTTCAATCGTATGAGGCTGCGCGTAGTAGCTCATTCGTCTCAGCGCCCGCCCGACAACCTGTTCGCATAGAAGTTGCGTGCTGAATGCGCGAATCCCCAGAACATGGGTAACCGTGTTGGCGTCCCACCCTTCTGTGAGCATCGAAACGGAGACGACACACCGAACATGCTCTCCGAGCTTGCCCGGCTTTCCAACAGTGTTCATGACCTCCCGAAGCAGGTCCTCATCGGTCAGTTTCTCGACATCACGGTCGGGGAACCGTTGGCGGTATTCGGCCTTGAACTCCTCGATTTCGATGGTGGCGGCCTTCTTGAACTCGTTGCTCATGGCCTCGCCCGATTCCAACTGTCGCGAATCCACCAGGATCGTATTGGGGCGGGAGGGAGAATCGCTCGCCTTCGACGTTGCTGAACAGCGGGAGCTTGCCGGGAACGGCTACGGTAGTGTCGTCCGAAAGTCTCTTCTCCTATCCAGCGATGTAGTCGAAGACCATCTTTGAAACGTTCGTATTGTTGCAGACTACGATAAAGACCGGTGGTGTCAGATCATTATCGCGAGCATCGGCGTTCTTCTCCCACCGCTTGAAGTACTTGGTGTAGTTGGCGTAGAGGCTCTGCAGGGCGCCTTCAAGGACAACGGGGAGCTTGGGTTCGCCGAAATACTCCTCTGTTTTGCGTCTCTTTTTCGGCAGGTCGTCACGGATTCGCATCCAAATGTTCCTGTAGGTCGGCAGGTCGGCGACCATCGCATCATCGGCGACCGGAACGCGCGGAACCTTTACGATACCGCACTCGATGGCGTCAATGAGCGAGAAGTCCGAGACGACCCACGGAAACAGCGTACCCTCAGAATATCCCGAACCCCGCAGGAAGAACGGTGTGGCCGACAGATCGTAAACGGTCTTGACGCCGAGTTTGCGTTGAATGGCCTCCAGGCCGCTGATCCATACGCGCGCGTCCTCTTCGCGCGTCTGTGCCTCTTTGCGGTCGTCGCCGGTGAGTTTGGCATCCTCTCCGCCGACGCGGCGGCGATAGCAGTGGTGGGCCTCATCGTTGATTACGATGATTTTCTTCTTGTTCCCCAATCCGCGGCAGACGCGACGGGCCATTTCGCCTTCAGACTCCGTGAAAGGCGAACCGCCCCCTTTGGCGAGGAGTTCCTTGGTGAGCTTACCGGCCTTGATCTTCTCGCGGCGTTTGAAGGCATGGAAATTGGTGATGATGATATTCGCGCGTCCCAACTGGTCCATCATGCTGGCCGGGACGATGTCCATAGCCCGGTAGTAGTTTCCGGGATCGCTGGGGAGCAGAACGCGAAGCCTGTCGCGGATGGTAATACCGGGGGTGACGATCAGGAATGTATCGGTGAACCTGTTGTCCTGTGGATTGGCGAACTTATTGAGCGTCTGCCATGCTACGAGCATGGCCATAACGACGGTCTTCCCGGCGCCGGTCGCCATTTTGCAGGCGATTCGATAGAGGTCCGGATTGGCGTCTTCGTTGGCTGCCCTGATATCATTCCGGATCGCGTTGTTACCGTACTTCCGGGCGACTTCCGTTATGTAGATCAGCGTGTCCAGCGCTTCCTGCTGGCAGAAGAACAGACGGCGGGCACGATCCGGCGCTGTCCAGTGCTGTATCAGCCGCGCCGTGACGCGAGTAACGTCATCGGTATAGCGGCCCTGCCGCCAGAGTTGAACGTGGCGGCGGATGGCGTTGACCATCTTGTTTTCTTCGATGCGGTCCTTCGTCCATTCGGTGTCGAAGGCGAGTTGTTTGAGTTTGCCCTTCTTCTTCGGCTGGGCAATGGGGACAAAGTACGAACTCGGGCGGCGTTCTTGGACGATCTCATCGGTGATCCCCTCATCATCGAAGCGGAAATGTCGCTCGGGCTCCTCGAAGGGCGAGTTTATGATCGGATTGGCTATTACGACCTGCTTGGTCATTCTTCCCGTTCCCTGCTACGTGCGAAGTCCCGGTCTGACAATGCGGAACACCTACAATGGCTTCGTACAGCCTTCTTCGTTGCCATGTCTTTCAGACCCCAAACAATACGGACACTGAGATTATGGGTAATGACGTGGCAATTGGCAAGGTTTAGCGGCGTGGCCCTTCTTCGTTCTGTGAACTACGTCATGACAAGCAATTGGCGACGGAGACGGCGGACCGGCCTCTGGATGCGGTCGGCTTTGCCTAGTTCACTGAAGTGACCGAGGCCGCTAACGGCGAACGGCGACGGCGGGCGGCGATAGCAAAGGCGTATCGTAAATGAATCCACCTTTGCGTTCTATGCGTTCTTTCGCGGTAGAAGAAAGTCGTGTACTAACGGCGGACCGGCCGGAGAATGCGGCAGGCTTTGTCTTCCGTGGTAAAGGCTTGGGGAGTCTGTCGAACGTTGGCGCCGATGGCTGATAGCTAATAGCGGATAGCTACTACCCTTAACTGTCTGTGACATATCAGACGGCGTAAAATGAGTTTTTGAGGAACTTCCGAAACGAATCGCGTCGCCGTAAGTGACTGGTGGCACATGTGTTATGGCGGGCCGGAAGTAAGAATTGGCAATTTGCCGGTCTTGGCGGCGGGTTCACACTGTTGGCCCGGCGCCGGACCGCCGCCGCTTGTCATCGCCAGCGGCCCTCAGCAGCGTGCATATCGCAAGTGTTTAATAATACAGCCATATAGCGTGATTGTTCGGGCACATTATACGCATCGAAGATAGGCGATGCATACCCAAGTCACGGCGCCGAGCCTGTGAACCAAATGTGACAACCATCATGTCGCCCCCGGCGCCTAGAGACGGAGCCCGTCAAGCAGGCCGCCTACGGGGTCCTTGGGCTTGGTGGTCGGCTGCTTGTCCTTGCCATCGTCCTTCTTCGGAATGAGATCCGTGACGCCTTTGAGCGCGTCCAGGGGGTTCTTCTTGGGCGTCTTGCCGTCGTCCTTCTTCGGAATGAGATCCGTGGCGCCCTTGAGTATGTCCAGTGGGTTGGTGGTAGGCGTCTTGCCCTTGAGGATCGAGCCGGGGTCTTTGATGATCGAGCCCGGATCCTCAATGATTGCTCCGGGATCGATGGGAAGCCCGTCGGGCAGGATCTTCTTCAAGTGTTCAGAGGCCATATTTGCAAGCTTGGCCTTACCGGCTGCGACCAGCGCGTCCTTCAGGCCTGTCAACGTCTTACCCACATTTACGTGGACTTCGGGGCTGGCGACAGCTCCGCGGATGTCGGCCGCCAGCATCATACTGTCGACGTTCTTGAACATTTCGTCAGCCGTTTTTGCATCGAGGCCCAGGACCTTTCCGTCTCCACGGACGGCAGATTTCATACCGTGCAGTTTCAATTCGATCGGGAAAGCGAGTTTGTTGCGATTGAACTTTCCATCGAATTTCAGATCCGCCAGCGCCTCGCTGATATCGAGCGGACACTTGTCGGTTATGCCCATCGCGGCTACCGGAAGGTTCGGCGCGTTGACATTAAGCGTGTGCATGGTGCCGGCGTTTACGAAATCGAGCATACCGAACACGTCGAATGCCGTTTCCTTGCTCTTGACCGATACGGTCATGGGCTTTTCGTTGAGGGCGAGATCGCTGGACAGCTCTTTGATATCGACGGTGCAGTCGCCAATGTTTTCAACTGGAATCGGCAGCTTCTCGATCCTGATGCTGCGAATGGTTATCAACGGTCGTTCGGTAAGGAGGCTTGCGGCCGATACTTTCAGGTATCCGCGATTTGCGGCCATTTCGTCGACGCGCTCCCTGGTCTCCTCCGGGGTTCGCTCGGTGCGGTCTTTTCGCTTTTTGTCCTGGTTTTCCAGGTAGTCTTTGATCTTCGCGAGATAGTCGAGTATCTGGTCTTTGTGCTTGAAGTAGTCGCTCAGGGTAAACGGGGTATCTTCCTCTTCTTCGCGCTGCGGCTTGCGATAGACTTCCCCCGGCTTGTCGCGCTTGGCTCCGTTGATCAGTTCACCGATGACGAGTTCCTCGATCACGATCCGCTTGGTGAGCAGATCGGCGATGCTGATGTCGGTTGTAAGCTTGTTGATATTGACCATATTGTGCGTGGGCTTGTCGGGGTCTGTGATCTGCAGCCCATCCAGCTCGAATCGCCCACCGGTGAGCGACAGGTCAACGGTCTTGACGTTAACTTCGGTCCCGACACTCGCTTCCAGCCCGCCGACCAGGGCCGATTGTGCTATCCGGTCGATGAAGACCATCTCGAGCACAACTACCAGTCCAACAATAATGACCAGCAGCACCACGCCCGCTTTGCGTATTACCGGGTGCTTGGCCGCGAGCATTTCGGCCATCGACTTCTTCTGTTTTCCGAAGAGGATTCGCAGCAGGATTCTGACAATGACGTTGGACGAAATCTTCTGGACCTTGGCGCTCTTTGCGCCGGCGGCGATTGAACCGATACGCACGAGCTTGATCGTCCTGGCAACAAGCCACCCGAGTATGAGGCCAACGATAATCGCCACGGGCAGCCCGCCGACCAGGCAGTAGACGTCCAGGTCCATCAACGCCACAAACGGCGTCTGACATGCCGCGGCGAACACGCCCTCCAATCCGATCCCGTGTATTATAAAGTACCCGATCTCGAACGTCACCGCCGCCATGGCCAGGCACAAAACCTTGCCGACGACCACGCCGATCAGCATCAATCCAAGAGACAGGTTCAGCAGCGCGAAGATCACAATACCGACCAGAACCAGCGCGTTAAAGCCGGGCATCATTCCCAGCATCACGCCCAGAAGGCAAGAGACTACTATCTGCCACGGAGCCGCTCCGCCCCGTACCATTTTGATAAACTTGCGAAACAGTTTCAGCGGGTTCATGTAATACTCCTTGTCTCTTGAATTCCACGCCAGCCGCCCGGGGAACGTGCCTGCACCTCAACATCGAGCGGCTACCAGACTTGTCGCTATTAAAGCAATTATAGCGCGATCAACTGCGAAAGCAAACGGAACATATGGATCATTCGCTATTTACCGGACTTCTGCTGCTTCTGGATTCTTGCCCGGATCGCAACTGTTGAAAAAGTCGTTTGCGTCTGTGGTGAGTCTTGGAGCCCAACGGGTTCGTTTGGTTTGCCTCAGGCCCTCTTCTTGCGTCGCAGGAGAGGAACGACGCCCAGGGCAAGCAGGGCGAGCGTAGCCGGTTCGGGCACGGCGCGGTACTGGAACTCGATATGCGCCCCGGTGTACGCCGGGTCGACCCATTCCGCCGTCATGACGATGTTCGGGTCAAGAGGGGTAATCTCGTGAAACGAGAAGAGCTGTTCCCGCAGCCGGACAGCGAAGACGGAGTTCGGCGCGAGCATTACGGGGTCGGGGACCATCGGCTTGCCCGGTTCGTCGATTACCATGAGCCCCTGGTCGGTAAAGCCGGAGTCCGTCGTGTCCTGCGTCGAGAGATCCCAGGTGACCTCGTTATCCCAGACCCCGTCTTCGACCAGGTCGAACACCTCTACGATCGACCAGTCGTTGATCCATATGAAGGTGTCGTCGAATTGTGCTCCGGAGTAGACGTACTTTCCGTTATAGTGCGTCTGGATGTTGCCCACCTGCACCGGGAAGGCGCCGGTCGTCATCGAAAAATATGTCATGCGAATGACATTGCCCTCGTCGAACTGCCGGCTGACGCGGTAGGACGAAATGTCGTTGACTGTGATGCTCAAGCTCCCGGGGACGTCAACTACTGTGTTGTCGATGATCTCGGACAGCAGTTCCGCGTGCTGCAGGAAGTCTATCCTCCCGATACCGGTCAGGGTCAGTTCTGCCGACGCAAGCGGTGCGAACGCGACGACGCCCAAAACGATTGCCGTTCTTGCCATGTTCTTCATTGCTCTTCTCCATGAGTAGATCAGGACGTCCACGCGCCGCCCGGTGTTGATAGGAAATGCGATTCCGCGTGGGCAACCGTCCGAGGCCCGGCGGGGGCTGCGAATGTCGCGAGGAATCTCATCAAGCTCATTAATGTGTACATAACCGCACTTCTCTCGGTGTCTCGTTCTGAAGACGCTGCTAATGCTCGATGCGTCGACGAGTCGCCGGAAACGGCGAGAGTCAGCCGACGGTATGCGAACATATGCTATCTGACGTGGGAACTTGGCCGATGCGGCCTGGTGCAGGAAGACGCGAGTGAGCGAGTCTCGTCCTGACCTTAAGAAGATGTAGCTCTTGCCGCTCCCTTAGCGAGCTAGAGCGATAACATTATATCACTGAAATCCGTATTACCAAGAGAAAAATAAGAAAACTAATACTATAAATGTTACTTTGTCGCCATATCCCCGATTATTCTGTCGTAGAAGCGGCCCTGGCCTCCGGTGGCTTTGAATAACGTTGCGAGACGCCGCGTCTATTTACCGGACTTCTGCTGCTTCTGGATCTTTGCCCAGGTGTCGCGGAGAAAGAACATTTTTTGAGACAAAACTCCCCGAACGAATCAAAATCAGTCTGGATGCGGCCTGAACACGCCAGCGTATCAGCACGATTGAAAAACAGAGACAAACCATGAGCGAGTACAAGAAAGAACCGCTGCCTTCCCGCACATCCTGAGATTTTTTGATTTTTCTCTTGGTAGCATCCATAATTCCGGATATACTACCCATTGCTCTAGCCTGCTACGGTTCAGGGAGCGGCAGAGCTATTCACAACTGAGGCATGGGCGTTCTCGCTCACTCGCACCACCTCAAGGCCACCACCGGCCAAGTTCCCATTGGTAACGGTTTTCGTGTGTTCTGATTGAAAAAGGGTAGTGCGATGAGGAATGCAATTTGTGCAGTATGCGTGACGGCGGTTGTTGTGGGTTTGGTTTCGATAGCCCTGGCCAAAGTGGAGATCGAGACGCTGCCCGTAGGCAACGCCGGGAACGCGGACGATCCCTATGGCGACAGGTATGGGTCCGTCAGCTACGAGTACAACATAGGCAAGTATGGGGCATTGGGTGGGGCATTGGGGTCGGGTCAGCCCTTAAAATATAAAATAGCGAGGATACGGGGCTTCCTATTCCCCGTTTATCTCAGAGCAGATTGCCTTGTCTATTGCGGCCAATTGTCTTCGCAACTTACGATTTGCCGCTGCGGCGGCAGCGAGAGTTTTCAGTTGAATACTCACCGCCGCACCGGTCGAAAGATTCAAAAACTCACCGGCTTGGCGCTGAGTCAGGCCGGAATATCTGCAAAGCATCTTCGCCGTGATCGGACGCAGCAACGACCCCCTCTGCCGCTGCGCCACTTCCGCGTGGTCGACGCCGAGTTGGCTGCAAACGATCTCGATCACACGCTCGGCCGCCAGGCTCCGGAGGCGCCTCCGGAGCGTCACGTCCTCCGCTGACCGGCGCGACCCGGACAACTTGTCGTGCATCCCGCGAACCCAATGCACGAATTTCTCCGAGCCGATCGCCAGAGGGCTCAGCGCCAAAATGCGTTCGAGATCGCGGTCGCTCTCGGCGATACCGGCTTCGACGAACTTGCGGTACTCGCCCGGGCGTTTGGCTTTGGTTGCGGCGTTGGTCATCGCGAGCATCGGTGCGTAATCGACGAACTCACACCGAGCCGCACGGCCGATATAGCTGCGGTAACTGCTCCAGCGGTAGCGGCGCAGCATGTCGATCCGCTCGCGCAGCGGGAGTTTTTTCGCGCTGCGGGTGAAGACGGGATTCAGGTGGATGTAGCGGGACAGGCGGAGGATGTAGCGCTCGCCGCGGACGACGCGTGCGCCGAAGCGGCCTTGGAACAGGTGCCCGCTGCGTTGGTGGCGGCGGTTGAAGTAGACGCTGTAGGCCGTCTGGAGACGATGCATAAATCCACTGAGATTGCCCGCCGGCGTCTCGAGCATCAGGTGGACGTGATTCGTCATCAGGCAGAACATGTAAAGGCGTACTTCGTGTGCCTCGACACAGCCAGCCAGGCGGTCGAGAAAGCGTTGGCGGCCGCGGTCGTCGAGAAAGATATTCCGCCGATCGTTCCCGCGAATGGTGACGTGATAGATAGCGCCTTCATATTGAACTCGCAACGGTCTAGCCATACCCGGATATTACCGATTCAACCCCCGCCCAACAACCCTTATTTTATATTTTAAGGGCTGACCCCAATGCCCCGATAGGGCCTACTCGACGGACTTCCGGGTTAGCGCTTCGGCGTCCGGGTGATACGAAAATCGTCCAGATCAGCCCCACTTTCCTTGAGTGCGGGCGGCTGAATACCGCCGGTCTCTCTCTGCTTTTTTCGTTTTTGCGATCTGCTCAATCTTACCGTCTTGATCTTACCGAGATCTTCGGGCTTTATGGAGGCCGAAAAGACAAGCAGGACGTCGCCCGTACCGCCATATTCAAAGTCCAACGCCTGGAGGCCCGCTTTCGGCGTATCCTTGTAGTTCTTTTCGGCGAGCTTCCTGAGCTTCGCGCCGCGGCGGGCAGTAACCGGAGCCGCAACGGCGTAGAGCTTGCCCTCTCGTTGAACGGTCACTGCCGCTTCCGGCGACTTGCCGAACTCGACGCCGTAGATGCTGACGATGACATGTCCGTACTTTCCGACGCCGTACTGTCTGAAGCCGAAGCGGTAGTCACCCGCCCTGCCGCCGAACCGGCGACCGTTCAGCAGGATGGAAAACGACTTTAGCGACCCCCTGCGGAACTTGTATCCGTTTGCAGCGATACCGATGAACAGGTCCGATATCTTCTTCTTCGTATTTCGAGGCGAAACGCCCGGAAAATAGACGTCCCTCGGGGATTTGGCGTTCAGTTCGAATGTCTCGTCGACCTGCAGGGTCCTTATGTCGGGGAGGTAATCGAAACTGTCGAACCACACTGTTTCGTCGCCTAAGACCTTCATGGAGTATTCGCCGGTGTCCGACCCGTCCGCATCGGCGACCTTCACCTTGAACTTGACGGTCTTGCCGGCATCGGAGATCGCCGGGGCGCCGGAGAACTTTCCGTCGGGCGACACCGTCAGCCAGTCCGGCCCGCCGACTTTGGAGAAGGTCAGCTTATCGTTGTTCGGTTCGTACAGTTCCGAACTCCACGTCTTGTGAAATCCGTACCTGACGCCATTGCTGAACGCCTGCCCCGCAATGACGGGCGATCGTTTGAACGCGTCGGCATTGAAGACGGGCGCCGCGGCTTTTGTTACCTGGATAATCAGGTCGCTCTTGTCGACCCATCCGCTCTTGTCCGTGACGGTGAGCCTGCCCTTGTATTCTCCGACGGCGGGTGGAGTCCCCGAAACCGAGCCGTCCGGCTTGACGGTCAGCCAGTCCGGCAGCTCTCCGCCGGTGAACGTCAGCTTGTCCCTGGAAAGATCCGACACCTCGCGGACCAGCGAGGCGTTGATGGCGCGGCCGGGGACGGCGGGCAGGCGCACGGGATTGTTCTTGAACGACGGGCAATCGAGGATGGCGCGGGCATAGCGATGCCCCATGGTGGTCAGGCCCGAACGGTTGAAGTGGATCGTGTTGTTGGGCATTTTCATGGTCTTTCCGGTGGGCTTGCCCTCATCATCGGCGAGATACCGCGTGTGCTCGACGCAAAGCCCGCAGTTGGACGAACGGACGTGAGCCGCGTTATCGATGTAGTCGCCGATGTCGGCTAATACGCGCGTGATGGTCCCGCAGGATTCGCTTCCGAAATGACCTTTCTGAGGGACCGAATTGCTCGACATGCGGGTAAGCTGCCCCGTGACGAATGGCAGGGCGGGCATGTCGAGGTCCGACCGGACGTCCCGAACGATGCCCAGCAGGTTGTCCTTGAAGTAGACGTATCGCCCGACGCCGGTGGTGTTGGATTCCCCCTGGTGCCAGAGAATTCCTTTGAAGGCGCCCGATTTCTTCAGGCGGCTCAGGACGCCGGGGTACATCGCGTTGCCCTTGACGAAAAAACCGATCTGCTTGCCGCCATAGGCCTTGGTGACCAGTCCCACCTTCACTTTGGGGTCGCCCAGCAGTTCCAGGTATTTCTTCGCGAATGGAATCGGCAGGGAGAAGCTCACCTTGTTGTGCTTGATGAGGGGGTGCGCCGCGGGCCTCCAGCCGCCGGCCCTGTAAACGAGAACGCGCGGCTCGGGGTCGGTGACCGGGTCGTACTGGCCCTTGTCATTGTAGAGATGGCTCTCCTTGAAGCCCCCGGCCATGTTGGACTGACCCAGGCAGACGAAGATGTGAAAATCCTTCTTGTCTTTCGGGATCTCCCAATCCTTTTCGCCCGCCGACGCAATGTTCGCAAAGATCGCCACTACCGCCAGGAGTATTGTCAGTTTGTTCATTTCATTGGTGATGTGAAAACCAGTATACCTTCAGTTGTCCGGTTTGGCCAATTTGCGCTACCCCACATCTCATGGCCCGAGAAGCATTGTTTAGATTAAGTCGTCTAGCCCAACGGGGCGACAGAAAAGCCCGGCTGCAAATGTGCGGGATATGCAGGGCAGACTAATTATTGTTGCGCGCTGACGATCTACCCGCCTGCTATCGCAGCAGTTAAGGTGCTGTGACATATCAGATCGCGTCAAGCGAAGTTTTTAGGCACTCCCGGGGAGGATCATATCCTCATATGCCTCTTGCACACAGAAGTTTATGATAATGCACGAATTGATTTCTTACGATTCGCGGACTTGGCCGCAGGTTCACGTTTCGGGCCGGACCGCAGGCCGGGCGGCTTGGGATTATGACGCATCGTAGATTCTTGATCTATTTTAAGTGTTTGCATGATCGCCTGATAACGCGCGTGCCGGAAGGCGAGAATGGTTAGTCTGCGGGCAGGCGGCACGGGCGGAATGTGTGAACCATATGTGACAACTGAGTCGAAATCGCCGACGGACAGCAGCTATTGCGCTGACTCCAGCATACCAACACTGACCCTTCGCGGACCGTGGGCGCCGAGGATGAGGACCTTCTCGACGTCGGCGGTGCGGCTTGGTCCGGTGATGAAAACCATGTTGCGCCCGGCGTCTTGCGGCAGGACTTTGATCAGTTCGAACTGATTGGCCAGCAGTTGCTCGGGGCGGACGATGACCATCACGGACTCGGGCAGGAAATGCGGGAGCATGCTGGCGGTGTTGTCGCGGAGGACCACCAGCGAGCCGATGTCGGCTAGAGCGTAGTCGACTTCCACCAGGGCGGCGGTTGGTTGGGCGAGGCGGGCCTGTCGCTCGGGACCGTCCAGGTCGCCTGCGACAACTATCTCCAAGTCCGGGCGATCGGTCTGGACGGCTTTGGCGATGTCGAGACAGAGGCCTTCTTCGGCGACGACCAGCGTATTGAATCCGTCGACTGCGAGTACTTCTCCGGCCCATTTTGCGGCTGCGGTCTGGTCGGGCAGTTCGTCAAAGTCGGCGGACACGTTCGCCAGTTCCTCGGCGAATCTGGTGCGCATGGCCTGGGGATCGTCGAACAGTTCGGCCGCCAAGGCGCCTTCGAGCGGCTGCTCGTCGCCGCCGACAACGTATGGAATATCCGATGCGATTTCGAGCGATGAACGGATGTCCGCCAGCATGTCGTCGCGGTCTGAGTCAGTCATTTTTCCTCTCCATCCGGCGGAAGCGTTTTGCGAAGCCTTTCGAGTCGAATCTCCCGATCGCCCGCCGCCCGGTGTATCCCGGCGCCGCAAAGGCGCGCCGGCCGGGAAGGAGCATTTGCAGCTTGCCCGGGAACCATGTGACGAAACGGTAGAGCAGCGGTCGGGCGGCCGCAAACGCCCAGAGCTTGATCCCGATACGCTCAAAGAAGCCGCCGCGTTTGGCCAGGACAACCTTGTTGCGAAGCTTCAGCAGGTGCCTGGGGATATTGATCTCGAGCGGGCATATTTCGCGACAGGCGCCGCACAGCGTCGACAACGAAGGCGCGTAGCATCCTTCTGCCTCGCCGAGATACTGCGGGATCAGCGCCGAGCCGATCGGTCCCATGTAGACCCATCCGTAGGCGTGTCCGCCGATCTCGCGGTAGACCGGGCAGGTGTTCAGGCACGCCCCGCACCGCATGCACATAAGCGTTTCGCGGAGTTGCCCGTCGCCCAGGATCTTCGATCGCCCGTTATCCAGCAGGACCACGTGTACCTCGCGCGGGCCTTCGCCGCTGCCGTCGCGCCCCGGACCGCCGATGATATTGACGTACGACGAGGCCCTCTGGCCGGTGGCACTTACGGGCAGGAGTTTGAGGAAGTACGGTAAAGCCGCCATGTCGGGAATGAGTTTTTCAATCCCCATCACCGCCACGTGTACCTTCGGAAGCGATATCGTCAACCTCGCGTTGCATTCATTCTCGACGACGCAGATGCATCCCTCGCCGGCGATACCGAAGTTCGCACCCGAGATACCCATCCTGGCCGACAGGAACTTCTCTCGCAAATGGACGCGGGCGATCTCGGTCAGTTCGGCGGGGTCCTCGGTGTATTCGACCCCGAGCTTATCTTCGAACACCCGCCCGATATCCTGGCGCGACAAGTGCAGCGCCGGGGCCACCAGGTGCGAGGGAATTTGCCCGAGCAACTGAACGATACATTCGCCCAGGTCGGTCTCGATCGGCTCGACACCGTTTTCGGACAGATAGTCATTCAGACCGATCTCCTCGGTGGTCAGCGACTTGGACTTCACGACCATCGTGGCGCCGCAGTCTCGGGCGATTTTCCCGACGATCTCGCAGGCGGCCGCACCGTCGCGGGCCCAGTGTACCGTGATACCGTTGGCCTGGCAGTTGGACTCGAACTCTACAAGATATTCATCGAGGTGTTCCAGGACATCCCTTTTGAACGATCGCACCTTCTGACGCACCAGATCCCAGTACGGAATCCGCGCGGCCTCTTTATCGCGCGAGGCCTTGGACGTGACCGCCGCATTTCCCACCGCTGCCCTCATAGGCGCATCGGCCAGGGCGTCGCGAACGTACGTCTTGATTTCCTTTGGCGTCTTGTCCATTTTACAGGTCGAGGCTTTGTGCCAGCAGGTCGGCTATGTGCATCGTTTCGGGAGCCAGACGGTTCTTGCGAAGGTACCCGCCGATGTTCATCAGGCATCCGGCATCGGCGCCGATCACGAACTCCGCACCGCTTTCGACGATGTTGGCGCATTTGCGAGCGACCATCTCGACTGACAGTTCGGGGAACTTCGCCGAGAACATCCCGCCGAATCCGCAGCATGCGTCGGAGTCCGTCATCTCGACGAAATCGATCTCCGCAATATCGCTGATGAGTTTGCGCGGCTGGGCGACAACGCCCAGTTCGCGGGAGAGGTGGCAGGAGTCGTGATAGGTTACCTTGTGGGGAAATCGCCCGCCGAGCGAATCGACTTTCGCCACGTCGACCATGAATTCGCAGAACTCGAATATCCGCCCGCAGAGATCGTCCAGGTCGTCCCGCAGCGCGCCATCGATATCCAGTTCGCGGTAGAACACCCGCACCATAGCCGTACACGATCCCGACGGAGCGATGACGTAGTCCTTGCCCTTGAACAGCCCAATCAGCCTCTCGGCGATCGGGATGATCTCGTCGCGGTAGCCCGCGTTGAACGCCGGCTGCCCGCAGCACGTCTGATCGTTAACGTATTCGACATCCACCCCGGCGTGGCGAAGCACCTTGACCATCGACAGACCCGAACCGGGGTACATGTGCTCGGTCAGACACGGGATAAGAATCGCAGCTTTCATGGTATCCAAACCATCGACGCTATTCGGCGGCCGCCTGCCATCGCTGTTCGAGCGCCGGATCGTCAATCGTCTCCAGCAGGTAATCGCAGAACTCGCGTCCGGTGCATCCGGTGTCGCGGCCGGTGAGGATGAATTTCTTCTCGTACAGCGAACAGATATCCAACGCCATTTCCAGCTTGCGGGACTGCTCGCCGAACCCCAGGTGGGCGAGCATCATGCCCGCGGCGCGGATCAGCGAGGACGGATCGGCGTACTGCCCGCGTCCTTCAGCCAGCATCCGCGGCGCCGAACCGTGAATCGCCTCGAACATCGCATAACGCTTGCCGATGTTCGCGCTGCCCGCGGTGCCCACACCGCCCTGGAACTCCGCCGCCTCGTCGGTGAGGATGTCGCCGTAAAGATTCGGAAGGACGAGCACCTTGAACTGCGTGCGGCGCTTGGGGTCGACCAGCTTGGCGGTCATGATATCGATGTACCAGCCTTCCCACTTGACCTCGGGGTACTCGGCGGCGACCTGCTCGGCGACCTCCAGGAACAGCCCGTCGGTGGTCTTGACGACGTTGGCCTTGGTCACGACGGTCACTTCGTTCTTACCGCTGGACCTGGCGTATTCAAACGCCATTTTGATTATCCTCTCTGCGCCCTGGCGCGTGATCACCTTGAAGTCGATCGCCAGGTCGTCGGTCACCTGAATGCCCTGGGAGCCCAGAATGTAGGCGCCCTCGGTATTCTCGCGGAAGAACATCCAGTCGATGCCCTCGGCGGCCACCTTCACCGGTCGAACGTTGGCAAAGAGGTCCAGTTCGCGCCGCATAGCCACGTTCGCGCTTTCGATATTGGGATATGGACCGCCCTTTTCCGGCGTGGTTGTCGGGGCCTTGAGAATGACGTGGCAGGCCTTCAACTCGGCCAGCACATCATCGGGAATCGCCTTCATGTGCTCGGCGCGGTTCTCTATGGTCAGGCCTTCGATGGTGCGGAACTCGATCTTTCCCGCTTCGACCTGGTCGCCCACGAGTACTTCCAGCACGCGCTGGGTCTCCTGAGAGATAATCGGACCGATACCGTCGCCCCAGCACACACCTATAATGATGGGCGCCAGTTCGCTGTAATCGGTCCAGTCTTCAGCCTGCTTCATCTTCTCGACGCGTTGAAGTTGCTGTGCTACGAGGTTTGCCAGGTGTGAGCCGGCCTTTTCCTGAATTTCGCTGCTCATCGTAGTCTCTCTGCTGTGGTGTTTGGGTGATCGTGTTATCGCAATCGACATTGCAACGGCGGTGAGTATAGTTCCCCCGTCCGCCTCGGGCAAGAACTTAGCTCCCCCGCGGACCACAAATAAGTTTGACACGCACGGAAGAGACGGGGATAATGGGCGTCCCGGTCGACTGAAGACCGGACACACCGGTACACCACAAACAGAAACGATACTGAGGTTAAAGATATGAGTAACGCGATTATTAGTTTCTTCCCGAGCGTTGGTCCGTGGGAAATCGTAGCCATTCTGGCAGTTGCGCTGCTGATGTTCGGCGGTAAGAAACTGCCCGAGTTAGCCCGCGGTCTGGGCAAGGGGCTGCGCCAGTTCAAAGAAGAAGTCCACGCGGTCAAGTCGGACGTCTCAGACGCGGTCGATGATGATGGCGCAGACTACTCCGAAACATCTTCAACAGACGACTCCGACGAGACGGAAGTCGCCGACACCTCTGACAAAGCGGACGAAAGCAAGGGTCCCGACACGGCGTAATCTGCTTACGCGGGGTGTCGGAATGCTCGCCCTGACTTGAATAACACACGAAAGCCCACAGATACAATTGCTATCTGTGGGCTTTCATCGTTATCCCATCAGTTCCGATTCGCTATTCAGCTCTCTCGCCTTCGTGCGCGCAGCGTCCCGACTCGGCGCGAATTGCGGATTTATCCCAGCTCGCCCGATGGCGATCAGTCCCATTCCTCGTCATCGTCTTCGCGCAATTTCTTCCGCTCGACAAACCACCATACCAGGAAAATACCCAGTTCGTACAGCAACCACATAGGTATCGCCAGAAGGAACTGGTCAATGGGACTCGGCGAAGTGAACAGCGCGGCGAAGATCAGAATCCCCAAAACCACGTGGCGCCTGTAGTGCCTGAAGGTCTTCAGCGAAACCAACCCGACCTTGCCCAGTACGAAGACCACCAGCGGAGTCTGGAAGCCTATACCGAACACCAGCATCATGTTCGTCATAAATTTAATATGGTTATCCAGCGTTATCATCTCCGTGATACCCAACCAGTCACCGAACATTAATAAGAACGCCAGCATCTGTTTGCATACGACAAACACGAAGAACAATGCCCCGCCAATGAACAGCGCCGCGGAAAACGGAACCGACGCATGAACGTAGCGACGCTCGTTGGGGTACAGACCGACAGCTATGAAACGCCAGAACTGGTACAGGATCCACGGTCCGGCCATTACAAGCGCCGTATACAGGCACACGCGAAAGTATGTGAGAATAGCGCCGGTGACTTTCAGAGTGATCAGCTTCTCGACCTTATCGGCCTCGCCCCGATCGGTCATCGCCGCAACCAGGGGATACTTCAGGAATTCAAATATCCACCACCCGAACACCATGCACACCACCAGCGCCACCACCAGCCCGATCAGCGCGTGGATCAACCGCTGGCGGAACTCCTCAAGGTGGTCGCCGAAGCTCATCTGGCGATCAAGATCTAACTGTTTCTCGTCGTCGTCACTCACGCATTCATCGCTCTGTATCTATATAGTAAGGTTACGGCAGGTCGCGGAGTATAACATATATTGGGCTGGAAGCAACGCCGTCGATATACTTTCATACAACATTCATGCAACCATCCAGCGAAAATCAGCCTGCATTCTTCTGCGATGCGATGCTCGGCGGTCTGGCCAGATGGCTCCGCGCCGCTGGCTACGACGCCGAGTTCGAGCATGGAATCGACGACTCGGTCATCGTCGCAGCCGCTTTGGAAACCGGGCGGATACTACTGTCGTCCGACGGTCCGATGTTCGAGCGAAAGGTCATCCGCGACGGACAAGTCAAAGCCCTGTTCCTTCCGCGACAGCTCAACCGCCTGGAACAACTGGCCTACGTGGTCGACAAATTGTCGCTCAAGCGCCGCCCGCCGCGCTGCATGGCCTGCGCCGGCGAACTGCAGGAACTGCCCAAACACAGCGTCGCGGCCGAAGCCCCGCCGCTGGCCTACAGATCGTGCGATAGATTCTTCAGGTGCAAACGGTGCGACAAGCTCTTGTGGCGCGGAACGCATTGGGTAGAAATCGACGCCCGCCTCAACGAGATACTCAAGTAAACAATTGGGGACAGTTTATGCCCGAAATGCCCGCTCACGGGCGATCGCTGAAGAAATCGCGGACCATGCGGCGGTATTCAGGTGGGATACTGCTGGTTCTCAGGGCCCCCGCCGCTCGCAGACGCGCCGCGGACCATGCATCTTCGTAGCTGACTACCGGCGGGGGATCTTCGGTCCCCGCCCTTTGGGTAGTACTCGCCCGACCGGCGGTAAACCTCTCGTACAGCGGATCCCATACATGCACCGGACCGCCGGCGTATCGACTGGAGCCTGTGGACGGCGCCGTCGCGGGCCTGGTGTCAGCCGACCCGTTGGCGTCCGATCCTCCGGCAGTTGCAAGGGCAAGTACATCCGGGCGGACGATCCTCACCAACCGCACCCCCCGTCGTCGCAGGTCGTCAAGTATATCAGCAAGGGCCCGAGCGTCCCTTTGCCTGGTCGCCCTGGCGGCACGTTCGAGCAACGGGGCGTTGGCGTCGGCGGCGCGAGCGGCACGGGCCAGTTCCTCAGCAAGCGCCTTGACCGCCTCGGGAGACATCTCCACCAGAGCATCGACAATCCGCTCTTCCACGCTGCGGCGCTGCGGAAGCACTACCAACGCTCCGCACAGGAGTACCGCCAGCATCGCCCCGGCGGCGGTGGCTCGACCACGAACCCACAGATTCACCCCCGCGGCCGCCGGCGAACGCGCCGCTTCCGCCGCCTGCGCGTAAACGCACTGGGCAGCGGGGCTGACGTCACCAGCGCCCGCCAATTCGACCGCCGTTGTCAATCGCTCGTCCAGGGCGGCGCGCTTGTCGATGTATCTGGCGGTCTGACGTGGCGACACGCCTTTTATCAGCGCCACGATCACACCGCCCAGCAGACCGGCGGCGAGTATCATTATCCCCGCGGCGCGGTGGGGTCGTCCGGCCATCCAGAATGCGATCTGCCCCGCCGCCGCAACCAGACCCCCGACGATAACACCGAGGCCCGCAGCCTCGATTGCGCGTCGCCGGAGTATGCGTCCGGATGTGCGTCGAAGATATTTCAGTACTTCATCGGGCATGTTATCTCACCTCGCCGCGGCGTAAAGCTCACATGGTATTGTAGCGTATTGCCCGTCCGCGGCGAAACAGGCGACTCGGATTTCTCACGAGATTTCCCCTCTCCCGACCCCTCCCAAGCCGTTGAGAAGAACGCTTCTTTCTGGACATTCTCGGGCCTCTGTGATATGATTCGTAATGGTGTTGGGCCTCGGGCGACAGACCGCGAACACCGTCGACCGGAGGTTGTGCGGATCGCTTGAGGCTTGCACCGCGGTGGCGAAGGGTCATTGAATCCATACCGCACAAAACGGAATAAATGGTATACGCGCATCGGATATTTTACCTCGTAACCCTTTGTTTTTAAGACACTTGAGGAGTGGCCGTTAATTTTCTGGGAAAATGCGAGGGTTTAAGCCTTGACACAGAAGCAATTCCGTGGTTAAATAATAGCACGAAGACATGGAATGGGCTGGATGACACCAGTTCCCCTGTCACCAAGCAAGAGGTCGTATCAAGATGTAACCGAGGAAAGCTGGTCGCTCCAATCGGGTATGGAGAGGAGCGAATTAATAGCTCGGGTAGACTATAACCCGGGGATACAACATGTAGAGCGACTGGCACAAATGAAATGCGTGGTCACAATGAGGCTGACAATCAAATGCTTAACCTTCTTAAATGGAGCGCGTGAGAGATGACAAAATATCTGCTAAATCTGGTTTGCATCATCGGAATAGCTGGCGCAGCGCACGCCGGATCGGTGGCTAACATAGAGATTACCCCTGAAGGCCACGCCTATCTGGTGTTTTCCGACTCCGATCTTGGAACGCCTGGAGCACAAAGTAACCTGGCGGGTTATTCGATCGAGGATACCCGCGCCCTGGGCGTAGCAATAGAGTTCGCACGCGGCGGGCTGCAGGATGGGACCGGAACGTTCGCCTCAGGCTGGGTATCTCTGGACTCGCAAGGCGTGCTCGCCGGCGAGGAGTTTCCCGGTACCGGTGGTACTCCGCTGGAGAACTGGTTCTTCGATGGCGCTCCCACGCCGTCGTACTTCCTCGGCGAAGGCAACATCCACGGATATATGGTCAGGGATCCCGGGACTCCGGTTTACATCGGCCAGATCATCGACACCGGCGCCACCGGTATCAATCGCAATCTCGTTGAAGCCGATTTCCCAGACATGGGCGGTTTTGTAGCCGGCGGCCTGTTCGAGTTCGTCGAGTTCAAGGCCTCCGACGATCCGGCTAACGTCGTCACCCAGGGTACCGTCACGCTCCAGACGCCTGCAGCTCTGAGTGCGGGCACCATAGATCTGGCGCCCGCCGGTGTAGGCGCACCAGAAGCTATGTACAGGCAGACCGGTCTTATCGGAGCTGCCGGTACGGACTTCGATGTGTCTTTCGTCGAGGGCGAAGGACCCGGAGACGCCAAAATCGTCATGGACCTCACAGTTGACGTCGCTGGAACAGACGCCATCGACGGTCTCAACACCGTGACAACCACCAAATTCTACGGCGACACGTCCGGTTTCGGCGACGCGACCGCCGACGGACACGTGACGGTCAACGGAAAAACCGTTGAAATCGCCTATGCCGACCTCGTCGAAACCGTCGTCACCGCGAGCGGCGATTTTGTATCCGCACACCTTCGCATAGAGGCAGTCGACGGCTCCTCGACGATCGCTATCGACGCAGACCTCACAGAGGACGCAGCCGGACCGGACGCCCTGGGGCGATACGGAACCCTCGGCAGCGCCCTTGTAGTTTCGCTGGTCCCCGGCGATTTCGACCTGGACGGCGACTGCGATGCTGACGATATCGACGCAATCAGCGTGCAACTCCGCGAATCAAGCCCTGGGGTCCCGATCATCGACCCCGCTATACGCAGCCTGCTGTTCGACGTCGATCACGATGGCGATGTAGATGCTGACGACCGTCTGGAGGTCATCCTGAGCCTCGTCGAAGTAACCGGTGGAAACGGTACCAAACTTGGCGACCCCAATCTCAGCGGTACAGTAGACGCCGGCGACTACACCACTTGGGCTGATAACTTCGGTCCCGGTACGGGTTGGGCCACAGGCGACTTTAACGGTAACGGCGAGACTGAAGCCGGCGACTATACCTCCTGGGCGGATAACTTCGGCCAGGGCCCGAACGACGCACCAGCACCGTCGTCTCCGGTACCCACCCCCGAACCTGCAACCATGATGCTGCTGGCAGTTGGCGGATTGGCCACACTCGTGCGGCGCAGACGACGAAGCTAATTAACTAATAAGATAAACCACGGGCTTGGGCCCTGGCTGGGAGCCAGGAGCCCAAGCTTCGTGGGTCAAGCCGAACCAGACGAGAAAGACGAGCCTGAGTCTTACAGAGACGAGCCTAGTCTTACAGAGAAGAGCCTGTCTTACAGAGTGAGCCTGAGTCTTACAGAATGAGGACTTGGTCTTTAGAGATAACAGCCTAGAGAGATCTGACAAGTAAACCCGTTGCACTGATCGCTGTTGAAGAGGTATGAGCCTCTTGGACGCCCTTGCGGAGTTCTTGTCGGACCCAGAGAGAGAAGCGAACACCAGAATCCTTCTCTCACAAAAAGAAAGGATCAGAGTCATGAAGAAACTGGCGACAATCGTATTGAGTCTCGGCTTATTGGCCTCCACCGCAAGTGCAGCCCCGATATTGGAATATAACGTCACCGATATCGGCGGAGGGCTGTATGCATACGAGTTTATCCTGAATGGAAACGATGGCTTGGAACTCTCGTTCGGCACGACGGATCTGACGTTCACCGGGCAAATCCACCAGATGGCCGCGTTCGGAGGCTTCGTTCCGGTACACGATGAATCGAATGCTAATGGCTACCACGTCAATCCGCCCGCAGCCTACAACAAGAACCTGGATACGTGGATGTACGATGGATGGGCCGCTATCGCCGGCGGTGTTACGGAT
>JASLNT010000102.1 GCA_030745875.1 Phycisphaerae bacterium | reverse complement strand
CAGCGGGATGCGATGGGACTCACCCAACGCCGAAGGGATGATGGCGTTGGCCGCTCTTGACCAAACTGGCCAGTGGAATGCCTACTGGCTCCTGCAAAACGCCCTCGCAGCATGATGCCAGAAAAACTTCTCACACCCCCCTCGGACCTGAAACGCCGGAATTTAGCGGTTCTGGAGCCTTAACCGTCTATAATAGGCGGATCTCGACCCGACCGTTAAACCAAAAGGAACGCAACCGTGAATAGACGCTCTTTTCTTAGAAACACCGCCCTGGGAGCCGTTGGTCTTCTTGCCGCACAAACCGCGCCAGCCGCCGATAACAACAACCGCCCGAACATCGTTTACATCCTGGCTGATGATGTGGGGTATGGCGATCTGTCGTGTTACGGGCAGAAACGGTTCTCCACGCCGAATCTGGACCGAATGGCCAGGGAAGGAATGATGTTCAGCGATCACTATTCCGGCAGCGCGGTCTGCGCCCCGGCGCGATACACCCTGATGACCGGCCGTCATATCGGCCACGCCAACACCACCGGCCAGGGGCAGCAGCTCCGCCCCGACGAGCTGACCATCGCCGAAATGCTCAAGAAGAACGGATACGCCACCGCCATGATCGGCAAGTGGGGCCTGGGCGACAAGACCGGACGCCCGGATCGGAAGGGGTTCGATTTCTGGTACGGATTCCTGAATCAGCGGCGGGCGCACTTCCACTATCCCGAGTGGGTCTGGAAGAACGGCGAAAAGGAGATACTTGCCGACAACCCGACGAAGCACACGCATCACACCCAGGACCTGTTCACGCGCGAGGCGCTGGCGTTCATCCGCAAGAACAAGAAGCGCCCGTTCTTCCTCTACCTGCCCTATACGCTGGTGCACGCCGAGCTGATCGTGCCCGCCGAACACGAAAAACCGTTCATCGGCAAGCTCGACGACAAACCCGTCGAGCCCAAGCCCTACGGAATCCTGCGCAGCGGCTACAACCGCCCGCGTAACCGTCACGCCGCCTTCGCCGGGGCCATGACCTTCCTGGACAAGGACGTAGGCAAGATTATGGCGCTGCTCAAGGAACTCGGCCTGGACGACAACGCGATCGTCATGTTCACCAGCGACAACGGCCCGCACAGCGAGGGCGGAGCCGATCCGAAATACTTCGACAGCAACGGACCGCTGCAGCGCGGGAAGGGCTGGCTCTACGAAGGCGGGATTCGCGTGCCCATGATCGCCCGCTGGCCGGGGCGGATAAAGCCCGGGACCAAAACCGATCACGCCTCGTACTTCCCCGACGTGCTGCCCACCATCGCCGAGATATGCAACGTCAAGCCCCAGACGCAGGGAGCCCGGGACGGGATCTCTTTCGCCCCGACCCTGCTGGGCGGCGGGAAGCAGGCGGAGCACGAATACATGTACTGGTGTCATAACCGCCACCGCGCCGTTCGGTCCGGGAAGTGGAAGCTTTACCGCATGTACGACAACTGGAATGACATTAGCGAGTTCAGACAGGGGCTCTACGACCTGTCCAAGGACCTCGGCGAGGCAAACGACCTGTCAAAAGCCCACCCCGAGCGCGTAGAGGCCATGACCAAACGCCTAATGGAATTCGAGCCCTGGAAGAAAAAGCCATCCCGGAAATAAGAACGACTTTTCTTCCACCACGGATTGCACGGATGCAGTAACGAGTCAGCGACAGTCCTGATCTAGCGGAAACGTTTTGGGTGGTCGGGTTTCAGGCCGATTTTGCTGGTGTCTATGGGCTTGAAGCCCAGCTTTCTCGCCGGGCTGTCGGGCTTCAGGCGGTAGTCGTGCTTGTCGGGGTCTACGAACTTCGGGTCGGCGGTCACGCTGTGAGCGTCAAACCTGCCGCCCAACTCTTTGCGCCATGCGGCGTACGAACGGTCCCTGGAGCCCGAGGGCATCTGACCGGTCATCGCCTGCGGTCCGGCGGCCTGGTCGTAGTAAACGTTGTAATCGCACTCGACAAGGCGGTCCTTCGTCCAGTTCTGGAAGTGATATATGCTCCGTTGGTCGCGGCGCCGGTTGCTGCAGGCGGCGTATGATTCGGCCTGGATCACCATCCAATGCTTGCCCTTGCCTGGAGGCGTGGGCGATGGCGCGTCGGGGCTCCACGACGGGTCGTCGCAGAAGACCATCGCGTCGAGGTTCCACCCGCACCCTCGCAGGTTCTCCCATTTGGCCTGGTGTCGCCCGGCGGTGAGCTTCACCCCGGCGGTGACCTTGCGCCATTCCTGTTTGCCCCAGTCTCCGGTGTTGGGGACCTTCTCCAGCATTACATTTTTCGTACGCCCGACGCTGATCCTGGAGAAGCGGTCCATGTTCTTGAGCTTGTAAGGAGCGTTGTGTGCGGCGTATCGAACCCACAGATCGTAGACCCCGTCGGCCGGGACGGTCACGTTCCAGGTTACCGTCACCCCTTTGCCGTGAATCCCGCCCAAGCCCTCGCCGAAGCGCCCCTGCGGGGCTTTGCGCCTGCCCTGGAAGTATATGATGTTCCGCACGTATGCGTGATTGTCGCACCGCTCGCCGGCCATGAAGAACGAGGAGATCGCCGAGTCGCAATTCGGTCCGACAACGAGGATGTTGTTCTCGATCCGGTTGCCGATTCCCTTGGTGTAGATCGGCTGGTTGCGGCTCGTGCCGATCACGTTGTAGATAATGTTGTTGGTGACTGTGAAGTAGTCCGACGCGTCGTCGAGGTACATTCCGCTCTGGATATTGAAGCGGTCATTACCGACGTCGTGGATAAGGTTGTGGTCGTAGGTGTTGTCTCGCCCGCAGCCCCAACTCTCCATCGCGCCGGTGTCCTGGCTGTCCTGGTTTACGTGGTGGATATGGTTGTAGGCCAGCAGGTTGTTGCGCGAGTGGAGCAGTTTGTGGCGATCTTCGAACTTCAGGCCTTTTACCCTATCCTTGAGCGAACCGTACCGCACGCCCTTGAGCGTTGTGGCGTAACGGGGCATGTGGTGGATGTGATTGTGCACGATGCGGTTATGCCCGCTCTGCCAGATCCGCACGCCGTAACCATGCCCGATCCTCCGCCCGCAGTGGTGAATGTGACAATTCTCGACCACGTTGTGATGGTTCACATCCGGCGCTTGGGCGCTGGGTCCGTGTCCCTGGAAGTGCACGCCGTGGAAACCGTGGTTGCGAATCAGGCATCCGTAGATGGTCACCCCCCGGGCCCCGCCGCCTGCGACTACGCCGCAGGAGTCGGCGTTCTCGATCTTGCAGAATCGCACGCTGCAGTCGGCGACGTCCTGGAACCGCACAGCGTCCCTGTCGGCGATGGATATGTCGAGGCCCTCGAAGTGAAGATTGCGGACGGGCCTGTCGCCCTTGCCCCGGACGTAGATAACGTGCTCGGCGGTCGAGACGACTATAGCGCCCCTGGCTCGGGCGCGGCGGGGCCAGAGGTAAAGCTTGCGGGCCCTGGAGTCGATTTGGCACTCGCCGGGCGTGTCGAGCAGCGCCAGGACGTTCTTGATGTAGTAGCGGTTTCCCGGGTTTATGGTTGTCGGCGCGGTTCGCAGCGTGAGTGTTCGCTTTGCGGGGTCTATCGCGGCGATGGACAGTTCGCGGTTGAACCAGTCGTGGTTCGGCCAGATGTTCACGATGGCGTCGGCGGTATCCCATCGCTCGGGGCTGAGGTCCTGGGGGCGGTAGATGAACGCGGCCTGGGTCTTTGTGTGGGCTGGCTTCTGAACGGCGGCGTATCCGTTGTTAGGCGTTCGGGCCAGCGTGAGTCTCCGTCCGTCTTCGAAGGCCTGTCTGGGCGTCGAGCCCTCGGGCAGGTCGGCCTGGAGGATCTTGCCCCGATAGGGTCTCAGGTCGGTGATCCGGACTCCGCCGACAAGCGCGGGGACCTCACCCGGGTGGGCGGCGTAGGTGATTTTGTGGTGTTTCGCACCGGAATCTTCAGGCCCGAACATCACTCCGCCCGGAAGGTAGTACGTCCCGCCGCGGATGCTGACGATCACATCCCGCTTCAGACCGGCGGAGATAAGCTTGCGCACCGCGTCGCGCGCCTTTGAGACAGTGGCCAGCGGCCCGTCCGAACGGTCGGCGTTGGGCTCCGCAAGCCTGCCGGACCAATCGTCGCGTCCGTTCGTAGCGACGTAATAGTCGGCTTTGGCGCCGGCGGCGAGACTCACCGGCCCGGCGGCCAGCAGGACCAGAACACCGAACAGGCCGCAGAAGCCCGAGAGTTTCGCATCACCGCTCATTTGTCGTCTCCATATGCGTAATGGTGTGTGTTCTTCCCGCTACGAGTCCTTCTGTTTCCGATTATCGCCGACAGGGATGTTGCTTGCTATCGATAATCCATATTGAATAACGGAGGCTCTGGTTGAATTTCGGGCACACCATACTCAACAATTGGATTTCGTTTAGGTGGAAGATGTGATTAACCAGGATGTCCCTGGAATGAAGACCCGACCTTGTCGGGAACAGGCCGACTTTCTGTCGCAGGATTCGCTTGTTGCGTTTTCCGGTTCATGTCAGGTCGAGACGCATCACAAGTCGATCCCTCGCCTTCTCGGGGGGGATCCCGATGGCCTTTGCCTGTTCTTCGAGCGTCGTGATGAACTCGTCGAACTGGCTTGGGTCCTGCAGATCCGGGTGCGGATACCGATCAACCAGGCTGAATCCCAACTTCTCCCAGAAGGTGTGCCCGGCGCTGCCGGTAATATCGTAGATGATGGGAATGTCCTCAAAGGAGTCGGCCTCAATTCGTTCCCAACCGTTTACTTTTGCCCACTGGATCAAGGCTCCGGCCATGCGCGTGCCGATGCCCTTCCGCTGGTGGGGATTCTCTTTCTGCTGGGGGCTTCCGGTCATCAGGCAATGAACTACAAGCGTCTTGTCTTCTATCTGTGCGGGGTCTGGAAAGTCGCTGTGGGCGAAGTCCTCAGTTGGGCCTGCGGGAGAGTCTTGCTGAAGGCAAAGGTAACCTGCGCCGTCCATGTCACAGACGCACTTGGGATAGAAGCGAAGGTGCCCTACGACCTGGTCGCCGTCGCGCGCTATGATGGCGCAAGCGCCATACACTCTGGTGAGCTTCTTCAAAAGGGGCGTGTTCCGGTCGCGATAGCACGCCCACGGCATGGCGCTTTCAGACGGCCATTGGTCGATAGTGTCGCGTGCCAGCGGTCCGCCATGAAGACAACGCCACAAAAGAAACTCCTCTGTCATCGGTTCGACTACCACGTCGCCAGTCATGATGTACTCCATTCAAGCCAACGTTATACGTCATCGGCGAATATCCAACAGATGAACAAGGAATATCCAATGACCAAGTTAACGGCGGCGGCGGGCGGCGTCCCGACTTTGTCGGGAATAGGCCGACTTTCTGTCGGCCGCTAAACCTGGGGGGGGGGGGGGGCAGTTCTGGTCGGCGAGCGTGTCGGTTATTCGTGGACCTTAAAAGATTGTTCTTGGTCGGCGCAAGTGTTAGCATTAATGCGCCGTGACATGAGAAATGAGAAATGTAGAATTCCCTCCCCCTGGAAAAGCAAAGAAGGAAAGAGAAATCATGCATATGCACATGCGAAAAAGTCTGATCATTATCGCGCTGGCGGTCTTTACGAGTTGTCCTCTCTATGCGGACAGTAAACCCGGTTCGTCTGACAAGAAGGTGAGAGTTTACGTTCTGGCCGGTCAGTCGAACATGGAGGAGAAGGCGGGATTCCGGCCTTTGGCGTGGCAGATCGGCCAGAAGAAGTATCAAAAGCGATACACCCACCTGGTGAAGAACGGCGACTATGCGGAATTCACCAAGATATATCAGGCGTCAATCGCCAAAGACCCCAAGGATCCCGTTTTCAATTTCTCCGAGCGTAAAGACGTTTGGATGTCGAATCACGGCAGGACGGGGAATTTGTCGGCCGACTATCTGAAGACCAAGAGAATGTTCGGCCTGGAAGTGAACTTCGGCCATGAGGTGGGCAACAAGTATGACGAGCAGGTCCTGATCATCAAGACGGCCTGGGGAGGCAGAGCGATCCATAGGGGATATCGCCCTCCGTCGGGAATGCCGAGCGACGCCGAGCTCAAGACCGAATGGGACGAGATCGTCGCCAAGCGGAAAGCCGACAAAGCAAAAGCCATCGCCGAATACCCCAAGAGAGTGGAGAGGTACAAGGAGCAACTGGCCGCATACGAAAAAGCCAAAACCTCCGGCTCGAAGAAGAATCTGAGAAAGCCCCGTGCTCCTCAAGACCCCAAGACGCAAAGAGTCAGAGGCGCCAAGACTTTCGACGAGCATAAAGCGGCTTACGGTAAGGACTACCGCGAGATGATCAAGGAAGTCAAGGAGGCCCTCGCCAATATCAAGACCAGTTTTCCGGGCTATAAGGGGCAGGGATACGAGATTAAGGGCTTTGTCTGGTTCCAGGGCTTCAACGATATGTTCGCCGAAGAGGCGCGGGCCAATTACGGTAAGAACCTGGTCAAGCTCATCAAGGATGTGAAGAAAGACCTGAACGCCCCCAACATAAAAACGGTTATCGGGCAGATGGGGCACAACGGTGATTTGGACGGGCTTTACCAGGAGAGGAAAGACAAGAAGACGGGCAAGATGGTAATGTCGGGCAATGGAGCCATTCGCAAGGCGCAACTGGAAGCCTCGCAGCATGCGGACATCAAGGATTCGACGACGCTTGTCCGCACCGCTCCGTTCTGGGACATGGAAGCCCATGCGATATATCACGGCCCGGGCGGTTGGAGCAAAGATGTCGACAAGTGGAGGCAGTTCGGAGACGACAGGCCTTATCACTACTACGGCAGCCCGTGGTTCTTCTCGCAGACGGGCACCGCGTTTGGGAAAGCCATGATCGCCCTCGAAAGCAAATAGGCGAACTCAGGCCCCTTCAACCGATCCATAAACAAGCATCTCGCGGGGCGGTCCGCCAATCGGGCCGCCCCGCTTTTTTTGCGCCCCCGAACTGGAGAGCGCCATTCAAACAACGGGGCGTCCGAGCCGGACCGTCGCTGCGCCAGGCGGGAGAGATGCGGAGAGTAGAAAGGCGACTGGCGACCCTTGCGAACTGGCCCTTCTGACTCTCTCGACAAACTCCGCTGATCTTGTATGATTGGAGCACTTCAACAATGAAAGGACCGTCCGCTATGAAATCACGTTTGGGAAGGCTTTTGGGCGTATGTATTTCTTTCGGAGCGGTCGGGGCTGTGCTGATGTCGGCTGGGATATCGCCAGCCGCCGCGCGGGGAGGCGTGTTGTCCGCCGATTCGCTAAAAAAACACGTCGAGCAATTCAACGCCGACGATGAAGAACTCTACTCGAACATCCCCAACGCCAAGGCGTTTGAGTTTCTGGCGCCGAACATCCCGCTGCTGGACTGCCCCGACGAAGATATCGTGCGGACGTACTACTTCCGCTGGTGGATGTATCGCAAGCACGTCAAGAAAACGCCCGACGGGTTCGTGATCACCGAGTTCCTGCCCAAGGTGCCCTGGGCGGCGAAGCACAATACTATCTCGTGTCCGGCGGGGCATCATTTTTACGAAGGCAGGTGGCTGCGAGATGGAAAGTATATGGACGACTACGCGGTGTTCTGGTTCCGCAAGGGCGGCTCGCCGAGGCGGTATAGTTTCTGGGCCGCAGATGCGATCTACGCCGACTTCCTCGTCCGCCAAAATCGCAAGCTGACGGTCGACCTGCTGGACGATCTGGTGACGAACTACAAGGGGTGGGAGCGGTCGCGATTGACGGCTGACGGGCTGTTCTGGCAGATCGACGACCGCGACGGGATGGAAGTGTCGGTGGGCAAGAGCGGCAAGCGGGCGACGATCAACAGCTACATGTACGGCGGGGCAAAGGCGATCGCCAAGATCGCCGCAATGGCGAAACGCCCCAAAATAGAAGCCGAATACCAAGCCAAAGCCGCCAACCTCAAGAACCTCGTCCAGACCAAACTCTGGGACGATCAGGCCAAGTTCTTCAAAACGCTCAAACGCAGCGAGCACGAACTGGTCACGCCCATAAACTCGCGCGACGGGTCGCTCCTGCGGATGCACTGGTACGACGCCAAGCATCGCGGGACGCTCGAGTGGATTCAATACGACCTGAAGGCCCCGGCGACAATCGACAGCGCCGAAGTATACTGGCACGACGACACCAATCTGATTCGCCTGCCGAAGTCGTGGCGGATACTCTACCTTGACGGGGGCAAGTGGAAACCGGCGGCCAACACGAGCCCTTACGAGCTGGTGCTGGACCGAATGAACAAGGTTGCGTTCAAACCTGTAAAAACCAGCGCACTGCGTTTGGAAATTCAATTGCAAAAAGGCAAGGCCGGCGGACTCTACGAGTGGCGCGTGCTGTCGGGCGGGAAGAACATGGCTGTGAGCGCCAAGGCTTCCTCATCGATCCCCACCAAGCGAAACCGTTACGGCGATCCGCTGAAGGGCCTGAACAACGCGGAAGGCAAAAGCAAGGAAGCCAAGTTGGTCGACGTTCGCGAGCAGCACGGTTTCACGCCCTGGTACTTCAACCTGCCCGAGCCCGGCCGCGGTTACGAGGTCGCCTGGAGGCAACTGATGGACAAAAAGGGCTTCTACGCCCCGTTCGGCCCGACGACCGCCGAGCAGCGTCATCCCGGGTTCAAGGTGGTCTACAAGGGACACGGATGTCAGTGGAACGGGCCGAGCTGGCCGCTGGCGACATCGGTTACGCTGACTGGAATGGCCAATGTCCTGAATAACTACGATCAGAAAGCGATCACCCCGGGCGACTATTTCAAGACGCTCAAGATATACACGAAATGCCATCGCAGGAAGCGCAAAGACGGAAAGGTCGTCTCGTGGATCGACGAGAATATCGACCCGTTCACCGGCGTGTGGATCGCCCGGACGATGCTGCTGGCCGAGGACGCAAAGCGACGGGCCGAGGGCAAGAAACCCAGACACATCAAAGAGCGAGGCAAGGACTATAACCATTCGAGTTACTGCGACCTGATCATCACCGGGCTGATCGGTCTGCGCCCGCGGGCTGACGACACCGTCGAGGTAAACCCGCTGATCCCCGCCGACAAATGGAACTATTTCTGTCTCGACAACGTGCGATATCACGGGCGGGACATCACGATCATTTGGGACAAAACGGGCAAGCGGTACAACAAGGGCAAAGGTCTGCTGCTGCTGGCCGACGGGAAACAGATCTCCCGGTCCGACACGCTGAAACGCATCACGGGCAAGCTGCCCTGAGCCCGCGAGTTGGAGCCCACATTATGCAAGGGACAATGAAAACTCGAAAGGCCCCCGCCATGCAACGCGCGTTCGTTTGCGCGTTTGCCGCGATGGTGTCCTGCGTTGCGGCCGGCGCGGGGGAGGTTCTTTACAACGGGATCGCCCTGCCGGACGCCTGGCCGCCGCGCCGGGCAAAGCTCACGCGGGAACCTGCGAACATACCGTACCTCAAGGGCCCGCCCAAGGTCATCCCGATCGATGTCGGGCGGCAACTGTTCGTCGACGATTTCCTCATCGCCGACGCGACGGGCCTCAAGCGGACCTTTCACACGGCCAGGCCGCATCAGGGCAACCCCGTCGTCACGTACGACAAACCGTGGGAGCGGGAAGGTCGATCGCCCTTCGCGTCGGTCTTCAGCGACGGCGTCTGGTACGATCCGGTCGACAAGCTCTTCAAAATGTGGTACCTCGGCGGGTATCTGAAAACAACGTGCCTGGCGACATCGAAGGGCGGTCTCCGCTGGACCAAACCGGCGCTGGACGTGGAGAAGGGCACGAACATCGTCATGCGTCACTACCGCGACTCAAGCACGGTCTGGCTGGACCACGCCGAGAGCGACCCGAAACGCCGCTACAAAATGTTCACAACGATGCGGAAGGGCTCGTGGCGTTTGGCGCTGCACTGCTCGCCGGACGGGATTCACTGGTCAAAGGCCCTGGCCGTCTCGCCGGCGATCGGCGACCGGACGACCGTCCAGTACAACCCGTTCCGCAAGGTGTGGGTTTACGGATTGCGTATCTCGGCCGCCGGTACGGGCAGGGCGCGGGCCTACCGCGAGCACCGCGACCCCGTCGCCGGGATGACCTGGACGGGCAAGGACACGGTCCTCTGGGTCGGCGCCGACAAGCTCGACCCGCACCACCCGAAGTTCCCCAAGACCGCGCCGCAGTTGTATAACCTCGACTGCGCGCCTTACGAGAGCCTGATGATCGGCCTGTTCAGCATCCACCAGGGACCATCGAATCGCGAGTGCAGCCGATTGAAGATCCAGAAGCGAAATGACATTCTCCTCGGGTTCAGCCGCGACGGGTTCCACTTTCACCGGCCCGACCGCCGGCGGTTCATCGGCTGCAGCGAGATCGACGGCCGCTGGGACTGGGGCAATGTCCAGTCGGCGGGCGGAGGATGCCTCGTTGTCGGCGACAAGCTGTACTTCTTCTACAGCGGACGGCTGCGGTCGGCGAAATTCTGGGACGGACGCGGCAGCACGGGCGTCGCGGTCCTGCGGCGAGACGGTTTTGCGTCCATGGACGCCGGGAACCAGGGAGCGCTCACTACTCGCCCGGTGCGGTTCAAGGGGCGATTCCTGTTCGTCAACGCCGACGCCGACGGAGGCGAGATCCGCGCCGAAGTCCTGGGCGCCGATGGCAAACCTGTCGCCCCGTACACCCGCGCAAACTGCGTGCCCGTCACAGCCGACAACACGTCGCAGACCGTTACGTGGCGCGGCGCCAGGGACCTGAAGCCCCTGTCCGGGCGAACGGTGAGATTGCGATTCAGCATGACCAAGGCCAGGCTCTTCGCCTTCTGGGTCAGCCCCGAAGCCTCGGGCGCCAGTCACGGTTACGTCGCAGCCGGCGGGCCCGGATTCACCGGCCCGACCGACACTGTCGGAGCCGCGGCGACCCGTAAGGCCCTCAGCACGCCCGCACGAAAAGCATCGCCATGACCTCGTCATGGGGCATGCGGGCAATAGAACCTTATTCTCTTATCGCCTCAAATGCGCAGAGAAGCGGTTTTGTCTTCGCAGACTGCTTTGATGGCGACATGTGAATCTTCAGGCGATCGGTTACTGTAACGCCTGTGAACTCCTTGACGATCGCCTTTCGCGTCCCGCCGGCCGCTGCGACGATGTCGAAATCGCTCAGAACGGGTTTGCCCTGAACGTACACGGTGAAAACTCGCCCACCGGCCTTAATGTCCTCCGGTTCGGCAAAATGGAGGCGAACGGTGTACTTGGCGGGTTTGTCGGCCTTGTCAATCAGGATGAAGCTCAGCGGTTTGACGTCCCGGTATCCCGAGGCGTACAACCACTCGGTCTCCGTGCCTTTGATATTGAACAAGTCGCTGCTGTGGGCGTAGAACATGCTCTTGTTGTGCTGGTAAGTCGGCAGCCACTTACCGATAAGACCGGTCCCAATGCTCCGCCTCCCGGAATACGGAATCCAAAGCCTGCCCGATTCCTCCCGATAGCCCGGGGCGCCAAGATTGACGTAGGCGTGTTTCACCGGTAGAGAGCGCACGTCGAACATCCCGCCCGGCGCCCCTATCGCCCAGGCCCGGGCCTTCTGACGGGGGAAGAGTGCGATGGAAGTCCAGATCGGCGTGGCGCAAGTGCACCCGGACCTTCCTTCCGGTGCGACGAACACGCCCCCAGCGGGCACGGAGTTCAGCCCACAACCGAGGTGCATATTGGCAAACGGCGTGAAGCCCGTTCGCTTGTTGAGATCGCACCAGGCAATACCGCCCTTGGCTCCAAAGAGCGTCGACGCCGACGCCAGCAGGTGTCCGCATCCGATGTACCCGCGATGGAAGTCGAGCTTCTGGCGGGCGCCGGTTAAAGGATTGACGATCGTCTTCGGGTCGCCCGTCTTCAGCCGCCAGGCAAACGGTTCAGCATACACGTAGTCGCCTACGATTATCGGGCGTTTGCGGTAGTTCTTCCTTCCGCCCCAGAGCAATCGCCCGCTTCGGGCGTCAAATGCGTAAATGGCCCGTCGCTTGAACTCGCCTTTAAGGAACTCGCGATGCGGATGCCCCAGGCTGCCCGTCCCGTGCACGACAACCACGCCGTCCTTGTACATGCACGCAACAGCCACCCTACCCGAGGAAACCACCGTATCATCGAGAGTGATGTCGGTGGCGTTGAACGGCTTGGCCCATACCGTCTTGCCCGTCGTCACGTCCAGAACAACGAGTTTGCGAATGTCTGAGGCGATGGGTTTGCCCAGGCGATCAATCGGTTTACGATCTTCGACGGAGCTGTCCCGGATCGTATTCTTCAGGCCTTCGTCGCGCTGCCGGTCGGTCAGTTCGCTGTCAACAAAGAACATCCGCCCCCCGCCGACGGCGATGCCGTCATGCTCGATCCGCCCGCCTTTGTGGGTCCATTTCAACTTGCCACTGAGCGAATCAATGGCGAAAACGCTGCTGCTGATCTTCATGTCGGGGCACTTCCTCCGAGCATCGAACTTGCTGCCGCTACCCAGGAGCAGCGGACCGTCCTTGGCGATCCAGCCCCAGAAACCGCGCGATGAATCGCTCACGGGAGCCCGATACGTCATCAGCGTTTTGCCTGTACGAGCGTCCAACCGCAGGCATTGCCTGTCACCGACGACAACGAACAGCCCGCCCTCATCGACAACAAGGTTCGACGTCCCCATCGGCAGTGAAGTTCGCGTCACACCCGGGATCAGCCGCTCCCAATACTTGACGCCATTGTAGATATCGTACGCCATGATGATGTCATAGCCTGTAGTAAACATGATCCCGTCCGAGACCAGCGGTATCGGGGGGGCGGCGTGGCGTTCTACGCGTTTTCGCGGGCCGGGCTGACCGTACCAGAGCACGCCGAACGGACCCTTGACCAGGGGGTCTTCGCTGCAGTATGTGTTTGCGGCTGTCGCGTAGTTGTGCGTCCAGTCCCTGGCGCCGGGGATCTTCCCTCGCGTGAGCATGACGTGCGAACCGACGGGTTTGGCCTTGACGTTTAGCGATTTCACGGCTGGGTCGCTCCCGGCCGACAGAGCCGTGAAAACCGCCCCTCCGCACGGTTTGGTCACACGAATCAACTCCCTGAGGTCAACCGGCGCCTTTGCATGATCGATCACCAAATTGAAGATGTACGGAGGATAAGGCGGCGATTTCAAATCACCCTGTCGCACGCACACTCTCCCGCCATACAGCCCGACTCCGGCGAGCCTGGCCCGCGTTTCGTCAACTTTTTGCCTGTCCGGTTCCAGAACCTCTATGCGCAGTTTGCTGCGAAGTGCGATCTCGCGGGCGAACTGACCGCCCGACGCGCCCAGTATCAGACAGTACCCCCTGGCGACTCCCGATGCATCAAGTACTTCCTGGGCGTGTTTCCCACAGGACATATCCACCGGCCAGGCCGCAGTCTTCTTATCTCTCGCGCGAGATACGGTCTTGTCTCCTCGAGCAAAACAGCGAACCTTGCCGTCTATCGTGCTGACAAACAGATGCCCGTTGGCGACAGCAAGGCCTCGAACGCGGCTGGCGGTCCTGGCGGTCCATATCTTTTTACCCGATTCGGCGTTGATGGCAATGACACAGTCGGCGCCGCCGGCGTATATTACATCGCCAGCCATGATCATGGATTCATTAGCGACCGCAGGCGTCATCCAGATGCACTTCTCGCTCATCTTCTCGAACAGTTTCTTCGCTACGGCCGGCCATTTGATCCATTTATCCCTGCCCCACTTCAGCGATGTGCTCTTCATTTTAAGCGCTTTGGGATGATCCGGACCATGTGCTTTGACTAGTCGATCGTACTGCTCCATCAGGTCCATACGGTGCGCCACCGAGTGTGATTTGTAGGCCTGTTCGAATTCCCTGCACTCGTTGGCTGCGAGCCTGGGCAACTGCTCCTGGGCTACCGACAGGATATGGTAGTCAGTGGCGAGGTAGGCCCGCTGTCCCTTGAAAATGACGGTCCGAGCGTTAAACCAGTTGAAGATCAGGTCGCCCTTGTGCTCGCGTTTGTACTTGTCGACAACGATCTTGTTCGGATCGTACGCCAGTATGGCGCCCTGCCCGTAGACAATGTTCCTCCCGTTCCATATCTTTGCGTAAGATCCGCCGTTGTGGAAACGATAAGCCGCATCCTTAACCGAGGGGATTGGAGTGTTGAGCGCGATGTTCCGCCCGTCGCTTTTGCTCCATCGCGTGGGAGCAACTCGCGAGGTCATGAATATCGAATCAGCCCCGGACAGCATGTACCCCTGCGGCGAGGGCCCTGACCCGCCGCCCGCGTCAAGTTGCTTCCGCCACAGTATTCGCCCGCTGGACGCCTCGGCTGCAAAGAAGTAGACGCCTTCAGACGGGAACAGACCCGCGGTGAAGTAGGCGACTCCGTCTTCGACGATTGCTCCGGCCCGAACAGGCCACAGCGACAGCAATCGCCCGTGCCCAAGCATTTGCTCATCGGTCGGGGCGCAGTTGATTTTCCAGACGACACGTCCGGTCTCCGCGTCGAGACAGTGGAACAACCCGTCGTCGGCGCCAAAGTAGACCTTGCCCTTCCATATCACCGGCGCCATCCGCGGCGCCCCTCCGGTGAAGAACCTCCATCTGACGACCCCCGTTGCCGCATCCACAGCGTAAACGCAGTTCTCCGCAGACGAGCAGAAGTAGACCGTCCGGCCGGAGCAAACCACGCGGAAGGCGTCGTCATGGCTGACATTGGGCTTGTTCTTCCGGGCACCGTATCCGCCAGCGGGCAGAGCCCAACCGGCCGCGGGAGGGAAAGGCGAACTGAACACCCACCGAAGGGACAACGGAGGAGCCAAACGCTCCGGCGTCACACCTGTTCGTTGATTGTCGCGGGCGTATGTCGGCCAGTCATCCGCAGCCAGGTGCGAATTCGCAACCGCCAACAGCATCGCAACGCACACAATCAGACAGGTCGACTTCATCGCCCGATTATAAGCGGCAACCCGTCGGACAGGCAGCAAATTCACGAACTGCGACATGCCCAAACCGTCAATCCGCAACTGTCGAGCTGACCGGAATCAGACGTGTTCCGCCAGATCCGCTACCTTCGGCTTGGCGAGCGTTTGGTAGTCCTCGTAGCGCATCCTGATCGATCGGCTGTGGGAACCGGCTTGGAATACAATCTCCTCATCTTCGGCAAGGTGGTTGTCAACGAAAGTGTCCATGCGGTAAAGGTTTCCGAACGGTGGTTCGGCGCCCAGTTCGCAATCGTCGAAGATCTCTCCCATCTCTTCCTCACTTGCCAATCGCAACTCTATAGCCTGCAACGCCTTAGACACCTTCCCAAGATTCAGCCGATAACTGGCCGGTAGAACGCACATGACGTATTGCCCACCATCGTGAACTATCACCGACTTGGCCATAATATCGCCGCTAACATGCTCGCTGGCAGCTACTTCCTGCGCAGTATACGCCGGAGGATGTTCATCGGCGATGTAGTGGACCCCTTCCTGACTCAGATACTGAAAAACATCCATAACACTTACTCCTCGAAGTATTCAAATGACAGAAGAACGGTCTGCCCTGTTAATTTGCCGCATTGAATTATACGCGCCACAAACCCAGCCGACCACACAACCGCCGACCTACTTCCGATACGACTTGGGCCTGGATGCGGTCCCCTCCGAACAAAACGAGTCAGTCTACAATAAGCATTGCCGAACCCTCAGCGATCCGGTAGTCTGAAGCCGCTGTCAATCCATTTGCATTGGACATACATACCGTTTTCCGCCTTCGGCGCAGTGCGTGAGATAGGATCGGAATCCAAGTCTACACACTGTGCCGGGCCGCACTGTACATGTCGAAACACAATGTATTTGCGATGAAAGGGCAAGATATGGGGCGTCGCGACAGAACAGTCATGGGCGGTCCGGACCGCAAGTTTGAGACTACTCACTGGACAGAGATCCTGTCGGCCCGCACTCTGGACCAATCCAGGCAGCGTGAGGCAATCGGAGCCGTCCTGGCCAGGTACTGGAAACCGATGTACTGCTATCTCCGCCGTAAGGGAAGTAACAACGAAGAAGCCAAGGACCTCGTACAGGGCTTCTGCCAGGAAATCGCCCTGGGCAACAATCTGATACAACAAGCCGACCCCGAGAGGGGACGATTCCGAACATTTCTTCTGACCTCGCTCAGCCGCTACGCATCGAACGTCAGGCGAGCCGGATCGACCCGCAAGAGATCACCGGCCGGAACAATGTTCGCACTGGATGACGTCGCCGCGACAGACATGCCCGAATTATCGCAAGAAGCGTCACCGGACGAAGCGTTCAACTACGCCTGGGCCTCACAACTCATTGACGACGTACTTACCGCCGTCCAGACCGGTTGCCGCAACAGCGGCAAGGGCGCCCACTGGGAGGTCTTCCGCGAGCGAACGGTCGTTCCGCTGATGGAAAACACACAACCACCCTCACTTACAGTACTTTGCGCCAAGTATCACATCCCCGACGAGGCCAAGGCCTCCAACATGATCATCACCGTTAAACGCCGTTTCCAAACCGAACTTGCCCGCCAGGTTCGCCTCGCAGTGGGTTCAGACGCCGACGTCCAGCAGGAAATCGGTGATCTACTGAAAATTCTTTCCCACAACCGCGCAGGATCATAATCCGGGGAGTGTATATACATACGGAACGCAAAATCGGGCCGATGGCTCGCCCGGAGCCTGTTCTGGAGCAACACCATGACGCTGACATCAACATTTGGGCTTAGTTCGAAACGACTTGCGAAATTGCTGAACGCAGGCGAACCCGAAGAAACCATCGACCGCCAATCCATCAGCGACGCCGCCGCAGAACTTTTACGGCAGCGACTGGCGGCCCGGCTGGATTTCGACAAGAACTGCGTCGATTCATTACCGGCGATCCTGAACAGGACCTGCCCGGAACTGCAGCCCGTCGCAGACTGCTCGGTTGGCGAAGCCTTGTTTGATCCCGCCGCACCGTTGGATATCCTTGATACGCTCAGACAATACGGCAAGGGCCTCTCTCGTCAGTGGGACGAAGGCCCGGAGCATGCTGTAGCTGTAGCGATCTACTTCGCCGCAATCGCCGCCGCCCTGGTTTCTCACGGTTGCAAGATCACAACACGATCCTATCCGGACCTGGCTGGCGCGCTGCAAATGCTGCTGGACGGCGGATGGATAACTCCCGAACTGACAAAACTGTTCAACAGCGCCCGAGAAATATGCGGAATGAATCCCGGGACGCCTTGAGAAAGGAAACGGTATCATGGAACGAACAAAGAAAACATCGACACAGGATGTGCGTGTCCGCATACTGAACTTCACTCTGGTGGACTTCCTGACGGCGCTGGTGATTCTGGTCGGCTTGCTGCTGATCAAACCACAATTAGACAAGATGCTGCAGCCGGCACAGGCGGATTCTCCAGCATCTCGATCCGTGAAGGCAAACCATGCTCCCGCTCCACAATCACCGGCTAAATCGGATGTGTTATTGTTGGCAAGGCCGTAAGCATCGGGTACACTACCGATAGAGACAACTCTCGATTCCACGACGTTCGGCGAGCCGGTCGGGTCGGGCAATATCCGATGGGACAATCAATTTACCGAACAGCGGGCGTTCATATGACTTGGGCTGTCGAGAATCCGACGGCGAACGGGCCTGTCTGTGCGTTTGGGACGAGCGACTTGCCGGAACCGAACCATGACCGATCACCCTGATGAAATCCAAGTGCCGGAGATTACTGACGGACCAGAGGCGGACCCATCAGCATCGATGGGCCCACCCCCGGAAATTGAAGGCTATCGCATGGTAGGTCCGCTGGGGCGGGGCGGTATGGGAACGGTCTGGCGGGCGGTGCAACTCAGCACACAGCGCGAGGTGGCGTTGAAGGTGATAAGCAGCGGAGCCTTCGCCTCGGACACAGCTCGGGCGCGCTTCGAGCGGGAAGTGGAGCTGACAGCAGGTCTCGAACATCCCAACATCGCCCGCGTGTACGACAGCGGCGTCCATCGGGGAGCCCACTACTACGCGATGGAACTCATCGACGGGGAGGATCTGAAACAGTACGTCGCCAAACAGAAGCTCTCGCAGCACCAGACACTGGAACTGATGCGCAACGTCTGCCAAGCCGTCCAACACGCCCACCAGCGAGGCGTAATTCACCGCGACTTGAAACCATCGAACATCCTGGTGACCAAAGACGGTCAGCCGCACGTACTGGATTTCGGCCTGGCCAAAGCATTTGAAACCGAAAGCCAGGGCGTAACGGTTTCGATAGCCGGTCAGGCCACCGGCACGCCGGCGTATATGTCGCCCGAACAGGCGTCCGGACAACTCGACCTGACCGACACGCGAAGCGACGCCTACAGCCTCGGTCTTATTCTATACCGGCTTCTGACCGGCCGCTCGGCGCACAGCCTCAGCGGAACACGCTATGACGTTATCGCCCGCATCTCCAACCAGGAGATTCGCCGACCCCGAGCCATGTCAAAAGCCGTAAACAGAGAACTGGAGGCGATTCTCCTGAAGGCCCTGGCCCGCGATCCGATGGAGCGTTACGCTTCGGCTGGCGGATTGGCGACCGACATCGACAATTATCTCGCCGGAGAACCGTTGACAGCCCGTAAACCGACTACCGCTTACTTCCTTCGCAAGCGGATAGCAAAGTACCGTCTTCCAGTCGGCCTTGTTGCGTGCGGCCTGCTGCTGCTGATTGGAATGGCCGGATGGTCGTACATCACCGTACGTCAGGAGCGTGATCGCGCCACTGCGGCGGAGAAGGAAACCGCCAACCAGCGCGACCTGGCCCGACAGGCCCAGCAAGATTCTGAAGCCGCCGGACGTCGAGAAGCCAAACAACGTAAGCTTGCCGAAGGGCAGAAAGAAATCGCCCAGCAGCAGCGAGAACTTGCCGAAGGACAGAAGGAAATCGCCCAGCAACAGCGAGATCGCGCCGAGCAGCGAGAACAGGCCGGTCGGCGACTTCTTTATGCGGCCCACATGAACTTGGCCATGAGCGCGTGGGAAAACGGTAATGCGCCGGTCACCAAGCGGTTGTTGGCCCAGCACGAACCGGAGCCCGGACGTGAGGACCTGCGCAGCTTCGAGTGGTACTACCTGTGGAATCTGTCTCACAGCGAAAAGGCAAGCATCATTCCAGGACGAGTTTCGGCGGCGGCGTTCTCACCCGACGGTAAGGCCCTGGTGACGGCGGGAGTAAATGGGCTGACCCTCCGCGACCCTCTGACCGGGCGCGCAAAACGCACGTTCAGGGGAGCGCGGGGCGCGCCTATTGTCCGCATCGTGTTCCTGGATGGCGGCAAGACGCTGATCACGGTGGCGGCGAGCAATGAGGCCAGGCTCTGGGATCTTAGAACGCTCTCAGAGCGGCCAATTCGACATCGTGGAGTCGGGGCCCGTGGGCCCGTGGGATTCGCCGCGATCAATGAGACGGGCACAATGGCGGCCGTGTGTGCGGCGAACTCCATCAGCGTATGGGATCTTACAACCGGGCTGGAGACGATGGCGGTCAAGTCGCGCCTGGGACAGGAGGGCTGGCAGGTTTGCAGCGCGGCGTTCTCTCCGGACGGAAAGACTCTGGTCACCGGAGCGGGCAGCCTCTTTGGCGACGGCGAACTGAAACTCTGGGACGCGGCGACCGGGCGGGAGAAACTGAGTTTGATCGGACACTCCGGGCAGATCTACGCCGCGGTATTCTCGCCCGACGGCAAGACGCTGATCACTTCGGCGTCCGATGCGACGATCCGGTTGTGGGACGCGACCACGGGGCAAGGCAAGGCGTGCTTGAGGGGGCACACGCACGAGATTAACGACCTGTCGCTGACGGCCGACGGATCGATGCTCGCTTCGGCGGGGGCAGACCTGACGGTGCGACTGTGGAACGTTAAGACCGGAGAATGTCTGGCGACTATGGGCGGACATGATATTGAGGTGCGGCAAGTGATGCTGGCGCCAAAAGGCAACGCCCTGCTCTCGATCAGCGCCGGCGGGACAGCTCGCCTGAACGACCTGTCGGCGGGGCTGGGCCCGATGGCGCTTCGCGACCACGCTGATGAAATCAGGCGGGTGGCGTTCTCGCCAGACAGCAAGACGCTGGCCACCGGAAGCCAGGATTTCACGGTGAAACTGTGGGATGTGGCCAGCGGGAAAATGCTGGCCACGCTGAAAGACCATACCAGCACGGTAGAAGACGTGGCGTTCTCGCCCGACGGGACCACCCTGGCCACATGCGCCGATGACGGGACCGTCAGGCTGTGGGACCTCGCCTCCAACCGCTCGGTGACGATTCACCGAGGCAAAAATCTCGTGGAGGACCGGCCTACGTGCCTGGCCTTTGCGCCGGATTCGAGCCTGCTGGCTGTGGGCATGGGCTATTGGCGATCGTCCTCGCCGGGCATGGTCAAAATATGGAGCGTCAAGGCCCGCAAGTGGATGATGCCCCTGGCGGGCCATCGCCGGTCTGTGGCGTCGGTGGCGTTTTCCCCCGACGGGAGCACTCTGGCCACAGGCGGATGGGATTCGACTGCTAAGCTGTGGAACGTCAAGACCGGGCAGGAAATACTCACACTCAAGGGCCATCAGTCACGCCTGACAATGACGCCCTTCTCGCCGGATGGCAAGATCCTTGCAACCGCCAGTTGGGACCGAACGGGGCGGCTGTGGGACGTCAAAACGGGCAAATGCCTCTTCGTCCTGGCCGGGCACAGGGCGGGGCTCTATGCGGCGGCTTTCTCGCCGGACGGCAGAACGCTGGCCACCGCCGGATGGGACGGGCTACTGAAGTTCTGGGATGTGGTCACCGGACAGGAACGCGCCACCCTCAAAGCACATACGCGCCCGATCTGGTCGGTGGCGTTCTCGCCGGACGGGAGCACGATGGCCACCGGCAGCCGCGACAATACGATCAAGCTCTGGCGGGGAGCGACCGAGGGGCAGGTGGTCCGGGTGCGTCTGCAAAACCAGGCCTCGCATATCGCCACGACCCAGCCCAAAACCCGGGAAGGCGTTGTCGCCGAGATCAAGGCCCATCTTATCGCCGTCCAGGCTGGTGGGGGCCTGACCGCAAACGACGTGCAGTTGGCGTGGTCAACGTGTGTCACGCTCGAAAAAGACCGCAGCAACGACCTGGCCGCCGAGGCGTTTGGCGCATTTGCCAAGATCATCGCCAAAGCCCGCGATCAGCGGATCGCCGCCGGCGCCGAAACGTTCGCAGGCTATGCGCGCAGGCTTGCGCTGACAGGCAAACCCATGCCGCTCGAGGGCACAACCGTTGAGGGCAAGCCCTTCGACTGGGCTCCGTACCGCAACAAGGTCGTTTTAGTCCACTTCTGGTCCTCGACGTGCAACGGCCGGGCCATGTGCTCCTCCTGCCGCACCGAACTAACCAACATCCGGCAGTATTACGACTTGTACCGCGGGAGAAGCTTCGACGTGATCGGCGTCAGCCGCGACGCCCGCAGCGAAACTCTGACCGCCTTCCTCCGCCGCCAACCCCTTCCGTGGGCGACAATCCACGAACCGACCGCGGGCGCCAGGCAGCCCATGCTTCTCCGTTACGGCGTGCGCAAACGCACGTCGATCCTGATCGGCAGGGACGGTAAGGTCGTCTCACTCCACGCCGACAAGAAGGAGTTAGGCAAACTCCTGAGCAAACTCCTCGGGCCGCTGATAAGTCGCGACAGAAAGTAAGCGGATCGAAAATCCGTCCAAGGCCAGCCGAACCAAAACGTTCGTATTCTCCGTATTCCCGGTCGGCGACTGTTTATCTGGGCGGCTTGAAGTTATCGGTCATAAATGATGATGCGGGCAGACCTTCTGTATTTATCAGGCTGACTTCCGCGTTCGGCTGGGGTTTCCTGAAGAGATATCGAACATAAACGGGTTTTGACACTTTCGTGCTCTGAACGACCACGGTTTGGCCTTCGATTCCGGCTTCGGCGGCAACGTACTTCCCATCCTTCCCGGCGATCTCAAAGAACTTGAGCTTACCGCCCGAAGCGCTTTTCAGTCCCCCGCCGACATGCTTGAAAGTCAGCACCGCCCTGGCGTCCTTAATCTGAATCTTGTCGAGCAGCGGGCCGCAATGAACGAGATTCTTCCGACCATAATCTCTCGCCAGCGCCCAGAGCGACAGACGCTTCCCGGCAGGCTGTTTATTCGCCGGATGCAGGCTCGGACCGTAATCATAGTAGATCGCCATGCCCGTGTTCTCCGTGCTGTCCAGCGTTCTTCGCATAGCGTCTCGCAACCACGGCCATTCGGCGTCGACGGGGCTTTCCTGCGTGGGGACTTGCACGTAGTAGAATGGGAATTTCCGCAACTTCAATCCCGAACGCTCGGCCCACAGCTCTCGCCACGTCTTGATATGGAAACCGAGCAGGCGATCGTATTCCCATCCGGTCCGGGCTTTGGCGTTTCGTTCCCCCTGGTACCAAATCACTCCGCGAAATGCGACCGGTGCGATTGGGGCGATCTTATCATCGAATTGAACGCCCGGGAGGCGATTGGGCGCATTGTCCTTCCAGTCTTTCGGAATGTTCAGTTTCTTGCGGATCACCTCGGAGGCGTCTTTCGGCATCCAGGCCTGGATCGGCGTTCCGGAGTTGTATCGAAGAATCAGACCGATGGGAATCTTCAACTCCCTATAAAGCTCGATCCCAAAATAATACGCCACACAGGATAGCGACTGCTGCGATCTCGGAGTCAGCGCGGTCCAGCCTTGCCTGGCGATGAATCTAAATCTCGACAGGTCCTGCTTGAACGCCTTGGGATCTATCGAGCGTCCCTTTGATTTAACGAATTTCATGGCCATGTTCGACTGACCGCTGCACAACCAAACCTCGCCGACCAGGACGCCTGAAAAAGTGATGACGTTGGATCCCTTGACGGTCATCTTCCGTTCGGTTTCAGATGTCTTGAGAGGATTCAGTTTGACCATCCATTTGCCCTGACCGTCGGCGGCGGTCGTCACGGTTTGGTTGGCGAAGGAGACTGATATTTTCTCTCTTGGTGATGCGGTTCCCCACACGGGAACTGGAAGATCCCGCTGCAGAACCATCTTGTCGCTGAACACGGCGGGTAATGCAACTTCACCGAACCCCGCCCGCGCACGTACAACAATGCATGCAGCGAAAATCGTTAGCAAAAGTGTTCTTCTGGGAAACTTCATGGTGCTGAACCTCCCGCCCGGCGCCTATCGTCGAGCATTCGGGGCGATTGTACTCGATAAGAAGCGTTGTGCAAATCGAGTCACGTGTTTGGGCGACGGTGCGCAGGTTTAGAATTGCGCGAAAATCCGTACGCTCGGTTAGTAGTCTCGTTGCTTGAGGATCTCTTTGGTTATCGACTGGTCGAAAACGCGGGTCTTCACTGCTATGCGCTTTTCGATGACCCCTCCCCCCAGCGCCTTTGCAAGATCGGATTTCAGGAGTTTGTGTCCAGCTGCAGCGGTCAGTTTCCTCGCCGCCAGCACGGCTTCGATAATATCAAAGAGCTGTGGACCGATTCGCGGGCTGCATTCGACGCTGCAATTCAGTTCGCCAGCCAGCAAAGCCTTAAGCGCATCCCTTACCGCGTCGATTGATACTATTTTGATGTCCTTTCCGGGTTTCAGGTTGGCGGCCTTAATCGCCTGGATCGCCCCGAGCGCCATTCCATCATTATGGGCGTAAATCGCGTTGCATTTCTTGGCTTCCGAAGTCGTCAAAAACGCTTCGGTGACCTCCTTGGCCCGGCTGGATCTGAAATCAGCCGAACACGACTTGATAATTCTGATCCTCGGGTGTTGGGCGATGATTTCCTCAAATCCCTTCCGGCGTTCGATCTCAACACGGGCTCCAGGCGTACCGCACAACTCGAAGATTCTCAGATCGCCTTTGGTGTTCTTGACGAGCCATCGCGCCGCGGCCCGCCCTTCTTCGACAAAGTCCGCCGCCAGGACCGTAACGTACAATGACTTGTCGTGCACATCCACCGCCCTATCGGTCAGAATGACCGGTATTCCGGCGGCCTTGATTTCTTTAAACACGGAGGCCCAACCGGTGACGACCACCGGAGCCAGAACAATAATATCGACCTTCTGTTCGATGAATGCTCGCAACGCCTTTATCTGGTTCTCCTGCTTTTGCTGGGCGTCGGTGACACGCAAATCCACCCCGCGCTTGCGGGCCTCGCTCTTGATCGAAAGCGTATTGGCTGTTCGCCACTTGCTTTCCGAACCGATTTGCGAGAAACCGACTGTCACAGCCCGGAAGCCCACCGCACGCAACCCCGCCAGAGACTTGCTGTCCAATCCCATTTCACCGAGCGTTTTCGCCGCCAAATCCGAAACCTGCGGGTTGGGATCCTTCAGCAGTTCAAACATGACAGGCAATGCAGGTTTTGGATCGCCCGTGGTCTTCCACAGGGCCCATGCGGCCCAAACCCTGAGTATTGGGGCCTTTTCGTCAACGGCCGCAAGCATTGTGAGTTCAGCGCTGCGGGCTCGCGGTCCGACAATCCCCAGCCCCTCGGCGGCCAGTGCTCGGGTTTTCACGTCCAACGTCGCGTTGGCTAGCGCTTCTATCAACGGAGGGACGGATACTAAACTCTTACGATCGATCCGCCACAATGCAATAGCCGCTTGTACGCGGGAGTATTGATCGTCACTGGCAAGCAGTTTCGAAATCGCCGGTATCGCGTCTTCCGCCTTCGGTCCCATGTTGCCCAGTCCGCTACAGTCCGCCCCGCGTTTCGAATCGCTTCCGGACGCCCTTTGCATAAGTCGTTGCGAAGCGGCCCGCACATACTCCTCATACGGTTTTCTCGCCGCCGGCAGGCTGTAATGGAGAATCAACAGTCGCTGACCGTTCCACCAGAACACTGCTTCGGCCTTACCGTTCTTGAGCATGAGCGCGTAGCAATCATCGGGTTTCACACCATGCAACACCGCCCGCCTCCTCAGGCGTTCCTTGCCAAACAACTTCTCGGCGCGTCCCCATTGGCCATCCCCCGCCAGTTCCTTGAGCAGCGCCGGAACAAACGCCCCATTCTTGAGCAAATGGATAACCTGTCCCCTTCCCCTCAGAAAACTCCATTCCGGAGCACGGTGAAACTGCGCCAATACGCCGTCGAAGCCCGCCAACCGGAGTTCGTCCAACACGCCAAGCGCATCATCACGCGAAGGTTCGGCGGCGGAGGCGGCGTGGGGCGAAAGAACTGCAACCGTCACGATAATGGTAAGCAAAGCCGCGCGTAACGTCCTCATGAGTAATACCCCATATCAATGATTCACAACCGCTCAAGCCCCATCACGTGTGTGAAGCCGTGAACGGCGTTGAGAAACACACTGTTGCACAGTTTCAGTTCTAGCAACAGTTCGGCGGATTGCAAGCATTTACTCTCACGTTGGCTTGCGACGTCAAAAGGCGCCGGATTGCAGCCTGTCAGCTGCACGCCATCGGCCTCAAGCCCTGATCCGAACCCCGCCAATCTTGTCAGCCGACGGGCGTTTGACTATAATCCCACCGGTAGGCAAATCCGGTCGGCCGCGCCGAGACGCCACAATCGCTGCAGGAGAACATTATGCACACAAAAACGATGCGACGCTTTGCTGTCGTCATCCTTGTTCTCTGCACGGCATTGGCACGGACATCGCAGGGGGCGGGCGGTAAAGGCGTCAAACTGGACCTGACCAGGGAAGCCAGCCGACAATTCCGCGTCATCAAGACCCAGATGGCCGACACCGCCTGGGCGAAACGAATCTCGTCACAGACATACCGGCGCGACGCCCTGATCCTGCCCGGAGACAGGAGCCCCATATCCGTAATCCTCCGCCGCACCAAGGCGCTCCTGGCGGACATCCGGCGCGCCAAGCCCGAGAGAGACTTCACCCGGGAGCGAAAGGAACTGCATCGCCTCGCCCGAGCGCCGCGCGATAAAGACCGGCAAGAGGCGCTGTTCATTCAAATCAGCCGCCTCCGTCGACGAATCGCCCTGGCCAATCCCCTGCTGAACTTCGATTCGCTCTTGTTCATCAAACGCAACCGCGCGTGGGGCCACTCGACAGGAGACAAGAACTCCCGGCCGGGGGGCGGGCTGTTCGTGTTGTCCGGAGCATTCGGCGACAAACCGGTCGTCAGCGACCTGCTGGAGCGTTCGGTCGTCGCCAACGGCCGTCTAAAGGGACAGAAGCTGCGTCTGGGTCCTCCCGGCGGGTCCAAGAGCGGGCTGGGGGCTGTTAATTCGCTGGATCTGCATTACGACGCCAAGCACATCATCTTCGCCTACTCGCAGTTGCAGGGTCCGGCCGGGATACCGCGCAACAACCCCAAAGGCGTGCATCACCTGTTCTCGGTGAACCTCGACGGATCAGACTTGCGACAGCTTACCGACGGGGTCTACAACGACGTCTGGCCGCGATGGCTGCCCGACGGACGCGTAGTCTTCATCTCCGAGCGAAGGCGCGGAGTTTCGCGGTGCGGCGGACCAACACCGAACCATGTGCTGCACACTATGAACGCTAACGGTTCGGGCGTCACGGCCATCAGTTTTCACGAATCGTTCGAGTGGCATCCGGCGATCACTCATCACGGGCGCATCGTCTACACGCGCTGGGACTACATCGACCGCGGAGACTGCATAGCCCATCATCCGTGGATTGTAGCTCCCGACGGACGCGACCCAAGAGCAATACACGGGAACTATCCGGTTCGCCGCAACGCGCGCCCGGACCAGGAACAGAACATCATGCCGATCCCGGGCTCACACAAGTTCGTCGCAACCGCCGCACCGCACCACAATGCCGCATGCGGGTCGCTGGTGATTCTGGATCCCCGCATACCGGACGATGACGCAATGTCGCAACTAAAACGCCTGACGCCCTACGAACGGTTTCCGGAGGTGGAGCGAGGACGTATGAACTACTCGACCGCCTGGCCGCTGAGTGAAGATTACTTCCTGTGCGCCATGAGATGCGGAACCGGGCGCGACTCGTTCGGAATATACCTCATCGACAGCTTCGGAAACCACGAGTTGCTCTACCGGGACCCGGCGATCGGATGCTTCAGCCCCGCACCGCTTCGCAAGCGCACCACGCCCCAGGTCGTAACGACGATAGAACCCCAGGTCGCCAAAGGACCGGTCACGCTCTCAACTCGACAGGCGACGACAGATCGACCGAAGCCTGGAGAGGGCTCGCTGCTCTGCCTGAACGTCTACGACGGGCGGAAGCCCTGGCCAAAGGGGACCAGGATAACCGCTTTGCGAGTCATCCAGTTGTTCCCCAAACGGAACAACACCTGGATGAACCGCCCTGACATAAGCGTAGCCAGCGAATCTCTCTGCCGCGGCGTGCTGGGCGTAGTTCCGGTGGAATCCGATGGAAGCGCGCATTTCAAGCTACCGAGCGGTAAACTGGTATACTTCCAGGCTCTGGACGATCGCGGGCTGGCGGTGCAATCTATGCAGTCTGGAACGCACGTGCGGGCCGGGCAGACTGTGGCGTGTATTGGATGTCACGAAAACACGCACAAAGCGCCCGCTACCAGGAGCCCTCCGCTGGCGGCGGGCAGAGCCGCGTCCAAACTTCGTCCGGACGCGCCTGGATCGTATCCGGTGCTCTTCCCGCTGCTGGTCCAGCCGGTGCTCGACCGCAACTGCGTCCCCTGCCACAAAAAGAACGCCAAAAAAGCGCCGGACCTGTCTGGCGAGGCGGCCTCAATCAAACGCTCCGGATACGGCGGGGGAACGCCAACCTGGAGCCGATCCTATATCTCCCTGGCCTGCGGCGGGAAACCTGTGTCGGAGGATATGGCCCGAATGGGCTTCGCCTTCGGTCTGTCAGGCCGATCGCCCGGGCGAACACCCACGCGGACCACACCGGGGCAGTTTGGAGCCCGTGCGTCGCGACTGCTGAAACTGATCCAGGGGCAACCCTACATCTCACCGTCTACGAAGAAGATCAAGAAGCACAAAGCCGTGAAACTCTCCCAGAGCGACTTCCACTGCATCACACTCTGGCTGGACTGCAATTCCAACTTCTTCGGGGCGTACGTCAAAACCAAAGAGCAAATCCGAGGAAAGACGGTCATGCCGGATATCGAGTAACACCCGATTCGCCGTGCGTCAGAACATCATACGTATTGTTCGCGTTTTCAGGTTCTGCCTGGTCGACGGCTTTTCCCACGTAGTTGGTTCATTTTGTTGGGCGGTAGTTTCCGGGCGAGTTTATACAGGGCGTCGAGGAATTCCCCTCGTGTGGTCTTGCCCGGCTTGTAAGTTTTCGGGCTCTCAAGGCCGGACCATCGCACCCATGCTTCAGCGTCCGTTTCGCTTACCGGTTCGGCCAGGCGTGCGGTCCAGCCCTCCCGACCGAGGAATCGGCGCACGGCGAAGAACTGGGCGGACTGATAGTGAGGGTCGCCCGGTTTGAGGTCCTTGAAGTAGATCAGCATCGCATTTTGCCCCAGGAGCTCCTTTTGGATTTTCCAGGGATTTATCTTCCGCAGGGATGTCTTCTCGCGAATGCTTATTACGGCGGCGACTCCGGCGGCCTGGCCCATCGCCATCCAGCACGGCTCCATCCGCAACGTACTGAAGCCGACGTGCGTTCCGGAAACAGGAACGGGCGTAAGGAGGCCTTCGACCTTCTTCGGTACGATCACACCGTACGGAACGGTGTACGGATTGGTCGGATAGCTGAAGAATCCATCGAGATGCACTCGTCCGGCCTGTCGTTTTCGGACGGCGTGGGAGTCGAGATTGTAGTGGCTTGAAGTTATGCTGTTTGCGTAGATCGGCGGGCGAATACTGCCCCGCTCCTGTCGAGCGTCGAGCGCCGTGAACAGATGTTCGCCCTCGATCCGGCGCCCCTCGCGAACGTAGACCTGCCGGGGAAAGTTGCCGTTGTCGGCGTATTCATCCTTCGCCATACCCCACAACAGACAACGCTTGCGGAAATCCTCGGGCAACTCGGAATCGTTCTGCACGAACCAGAGCAATCCCAGCGTGTAGTCGCGAAGGCGTTTCTCATAATTGTCGCGCCACGCCCAACTCGCCGTCGGCCAGGGCCAGTTCTCTTCCGGAAGATCCGTAGACAGGAACGCCAGGTGCTGGTTGTTGGCGTCGGTCTTGTCGTTGGGCGTAGTGACCATGTTAACCACGCGTCCTATGCCGTCGTAGTCCATTGCTCTGGGATTCCCGCCCGTGTGGCGATTGAGCTTAATGTCGTCAATCAGCGAGACGAACTCCTTGCGGTTGTAACGTTTCGGTTTGGTTATCGTAATCTGATTGCTCTTGTCTTTTGTCAGACAGAGTCGGTAGTTGTAGGCCTGGACGGCGTTGTCGCCGGCTCCGGTTGTGCCCTCGCCTGGTTTCCTCGAACCCCAACGGACGAAGACCACGCCGGCCATCGGTTCGTTGTACTTGCTCTGCGCCTCACGCCCGATCCGGAACGGAGCGCCGGCGGCCGCCGCAAGATCGCCCTCGTATGTCGCGTCGATGAAGACCTTGCCCGAATACCGTTCGAGTCCTTTGCTCTCGCGATTGAGTATGGTGATCTCCGCAATCGCCCCATCCTTTAGAACAACGTTCTTCTTCATCGCATCGAATTGCCTGAGTTTGCAGACGGTGATCTTATCTTTGTGTTCAGCGAGCATCTGTTCGAACACCATCTCGGCGACGCTCGGTTCGAAGTGGTATCCCCTGCTGCACTGAGCAACCTGTCGCGACTTGGCGCCATAGGTGTCGACATAGTGTTTGTAAACACGATTGACGAACTCCATGAACAGTCCGGTCGTGGACCCTCGCGTGCTGATATCGGTCGCGCCCAGCCCGTTGGCGGGCAGCCCGCCGATATGGTTGGTGCGCTCGAGAATAACCGCACTCGCCCCTCCGCGAGCAGCGGATATCGCGGCCATTATTCCGCCCGGAGTCCCGCCGACGATAACGACATCGCGCGAACAGGCATCGCCCTTGTCGGCGCCACAGACCTGAGAACCGCCAAACACCAGAACAACCAGGACTCCGCAAGACAACAGACAGAACGTTTTCATGGAGTTTTTCATATGACACCTCGAACACAAGCTTACCGGAGCATCGAAATCATGACAAGTCCGTGATACCGTGCTGAGAGCAGAACATATGCACGCAGCTGTTTGTTACCAAGACATCAAGTATGGGTTCGCGCCGTTGAGCCCTTCGGGCTCACATAGCCCACAGATGGTAATCCGAGGACCGCCCTTCCCGTCAGAAAAACGACTATCCCTATACACGGGTTTTCCCGTTATATTGACGCCATGAGTACGTTCTATACGTTAATAGGCGACAATCGCTCGACACCAAAACGGGAGATGTGATTATGGGCGACTTTGTAACGGGCAGACTCCCGCGCACTGGGGCGGGGCTGTTGCTTTTGACGGCGGTTGCGGCGGTGGCCCATCTGGCGATTGCCCGGACCGCCGAGCCCAAGAGTGGACCCGGGGGAGGCCAGGCCGCGAAGTATCTCTCTCCAACTGCAATGGTCGCCGACAAGGCGGGCAAGACGATCTACATCGCCCAAGCGACAGCCGGGCGGGTGGCTGTGTTCGACGTTGCAGCCCGGAAGGTCACCGCAACCATCGCCATAGGCCCGCCCGTCAGCGGTGTGGCGATCTCGCCGAACGGGACGACACTCTACGTCACAGCAGGCGGAGCCCAAGGCAAGCTGTGCGTAATCGATATCAAGAGCAGAAAAATCACCGCCCGTATACCCGTCGGGCACACGCCGATCTCGCCGGTAGTCAGCCCCGACGGAAAAACGGCGTATGTCTGCAACCGATTCAACAACGCCATCGGCGTGGTGGGGCTCGCCGCGGGCAAGCAGATCAAGACGATCAATGTTCCCCGCCAACCGGTCAGCGCCGATCTGTCGAAGGACGGTTCGGTCCTGATCGTCGCCAACCACTTTCCGGCCGGTCCGGCCAGTGCAAAGCACATTGCCGCCGAGGTCACGATTCTGGACACCGCCTCAAGAAGGGACCCGGTGACTCTCAAACTCCCCAACGGATCGACGAGCCTCCGGGCGGTGCGCGTCTCGCCGGACGGCAAGTACGCGGCGGTAACCCACACGCTGGCAAGATTCCGCCTGCCAACCACCAGTCTCGAACGCCATTGGATGAACACCAACGCCCTGAGCATTGTCGACGTTCCCGGCCGCAAGCTGGTCAACACCATCGTGACCGACGACGTCGACAAAGGCGCGCCCAATTCGTGGGCCCTGGCCTGGTCGTCGGACAGCAAGAGACTCTGCGTAACCCACGCCGGTTCGCACGAGATCAGCGTGATCGACATGACCGCCCTGCTGGCCAAATTCGGCAAGGCCCTCGCCAAAGAGCAAGATCAGAACGTACGGAACGACCTATCGTTCCTGGTCGGCTTGCGAAGACGTATAAAACTGACCGGCAAGGGGCCCCGCTGCATAACGCTGATTGGGACGAAAGCGTTTGTCGGCGAATACTTCACCGACAGCCTCAGTGTGGCGGACATCGCGCCGGCAAAAGCCAAACCAAAGATCGAATCGATCGCCCTGGGCCCCAAAACCGCCATGACCGAGGTCAGACGCGGTGAGATGCTGTTCAACGATGCGAGCATCAGCTTCCAGCAATGGCAAGGCTGCGCCACCTGCCACCCGGACGGAAGATCCGACGGGCTGAACTGGGATCTCTTCAACGACGGGATGGGCAATCCCAAGAACACCAAATCGCTGCTCTGGGCGCACAAGACTCCACCGTCGATGATCACCGGTATCAGGACCGACGCCAAGGAAACCGTCCGCAAGAAGATACGATTTGCCCTGTTCTCCGTGCAGCCCGAGAAGAACGCCCTGGCGATCCTCGCGTATCTCAAATCGCTCAAGCCCGCGCCGAGCCCGTTTCTGGTCAATAGCAAACCAAGCCTAGCCGCACAGCGAGGCAAACTGCTGTTCAACAACAAAGCCCAGTGCAACTCGTGTCACAGCGGTGAGTTCTTCACCGACCAAAAGAAGCATAACGTCAGCGGGAAGGCGTTCGACACACCGACACTCATCGAAGTCTGGCGGACCGCACCGTATCTGTATAAGGGCCAGGCGGCGACCATACTTGACGTGCTGTCGAGAAAGCACAATCCCAAGCACCAGCACGGTAAGACATCGAAATTGACCCAGAAGGAACGGGGCGACCTCGCCCAGTACGTACTGTCGCTCTAGAAAGAGGAAATGCGATCGTGGGTAATTCAGCAACATGCAGGTCTACAGGCATTCGGGCGGGACTGTTGATTTTGGCGGCGGGTGCGGCGGTGATGGTCCATCTTGTATTCGCCCGCACCGCGGCAACGAAGGCCGGACCGGGGGGAGGAGGCCAGGCCGCAAAGTATCTCTCTCCGACAGCAATGGTCGCCGACAAGGCGGGCAAGACGATTTATATCGCCCAAGCAACGGCCGAACGGGTGGATGTGTTCGATGTTGCGACTCGAAAGGTCACCGCAAGCATCGCCATCGGAATGCCCGTCAGCGGTGTGGCGATCTCGCCGGACGGGACCACACTGTACGTCACCGCCGGCGGAGCCCAAGGCGAACTGTGTATAATCGACATCAAGAGCAGAAAGGTCACCGCCCGTATATCCGTCGGACACACGCCGATGTCGCCGGTGGTCAGCCCCGACGGTAAGAAGACGTACCTGGCCAACCGTTTCGGCCGCCAGGCCTCCGGCGTCTCGATCGGCTCGATAAGTGTGGTTGACCTGACCACCGGTAAGAAGATCGAGACGGTGTACGTGCCCCGCGAGCCGACAGCTTTGGATATCTCCAAGGACGGCAAGACGTTGTTTGTCGCCAATCACCTTTCCGCCACCGCATCCGACCAGGACTATACGGCTGCGGAAGTTACGATTCTCGATGTGGCGGGCAAGGCTGACCCCATTCAAGTTAAGTTGCCCAATGGCGCAGTGGCCCTTCGCGGGCTGAAGATATCACCGGACGGCAAGTACGCGGCCGTAACGCTCACGCTGGCCCGATACCACCTGCCCACCACCCAACTCGAACGCGGATGGATGAACACCAATGCGATCAGCCTCATCGATGTCGACAAGAAGACGATCGTCAACACTATTCTGCTGGACGACGTCGATCTCGGTACGGCCAATCCCTGGGCGGTCGCCTGGTCGTCCGACAGCGAGACTCTCTGCATAAGCCACGCCGGCACGCACGGGATCAGTGTGATCGACATGCCGCGGGTGCTGAACAAGCTCGCCAAGGCCGTCACCGAGAAGAAAGACACGGACGTCCCGAACGACCTTTCCTTCCTCATCGGAGCCAGATGGCGTCTGAGACTTGCGGGCAACGGACCTCGCAGCATGGTGATAATCGGTGCGAAAGCCTATGTCGGCGAGTACTTCACCGACAGCCTTAGCATAGTGGACATCTCTGTAAGACCCAAACCCACAACCAATCCCAAAGACAAAGCAAAGAACGAACCAAAGGTGGAGATGATCGCCCTTGGACCCAAAACTGAAATGACAACGGTCAGGCGCGGTGAAATGCTCTTCAACGACGCCGAGAAGATGTGTTTCCAGATGTGGCAGAGTTGCGCCTCCTGCCATCCGGACGGAAGAACTGACGGGCTGAATTGGGATATGATGAGCAGCGGAACGGGCGATCCCAAGAACACCAAGTCGATGCTGCTGTCCCCCGAGACCCCTCCGATGATGATCACCGGCTTGAGGGCCAACGCCAAGATCGCCATTCTGGGGAAGATACGATTCGCCCAGTTTGCCCTGCGCCCCAGAAAGGACGCTCTGGCGATCCACGAGTATCTCAAATCGATCGAGCCAAATCCAAGCCCGATGCTGATCAATGGCAAGCTGAGCCCCGCCGCACGGAAAGGCGAAAAGTTATTCAAAACCGCCGGATGCGACACGTGCCACAGCGGCAAGCTGTTCACTGACCTTGAAAGACACGACGTAGGAACGGGCAAGGGCGGCGAGACCAAGACAAAGTTCGACACGCCCACACTGATTGAAGTATGGCGGACGGCTCCGTATCTCTACAACGGACGCGCCGTGACAATACTCGAAGTCCTGTCGAAGAGGTACAATCCAAGGGACCAGCACGGTAAAACATCGAATCTGACGAAGAAAGAGCTGTCCGATCTGGCGGAGTACGTTCTGTCGCTCTAGAAACAGGAAATACTATCATGGACGACTTTGCAACGAACAGGCTCCCGCGCGTTGCGGGGCTGTTGATTCTGGCGGCGATTGCGGTCGCAGCGGCCGATCCCTTTCGGGCCCGGACCACCGAAGCAAAAGATGGGCCCGGAGGAGGTAAGGCGGCGGGGTATCTCTCTCCGATAGCGATGGTCGCCAACAAAACGCAGAAGACGATTTACATCGCCCAGGCAACGGCCGGGCGGGTGGATGTGTTCGACGTTGCAACCTGCAAGGTCACATCCAGTATTGACATCGGCATGACGGTGAGCGGTGTAGCTATCTCACCAGACGGCGCCAAACTCTACGTAACCGCAGGCGGAGCCAAAGGTAAGCTGTTTGTAATAGATATCAAGAATCGAAGGGTCACCGCCCGGATACCCGTAGGACACACGCCAATCTCGCCCGTGATCAGTCCGGACGGAAAGACCGTATACGTCTGCAACCAATTCAGTAACGCCATCGGCGTGGTGGACGTAACCGCGGGCAAGCAGACCGCATCGATCCCGGTGATTCGTCAACCGGTCAGCGCGGATATATCGAAGGATCGCAAAACGCTCATCGTCGCCAACCATCTTCCCGCCGGAGCGTTCCGCACGAGTTTCACCGCCGCAGAGGTCTCGGTCATAGACACCGCATCACGGAAGATCGTCTCAACCATCAAACTCCACGACGGGTCCACGAATCTCCGCCAAGTGCGGATCTCGCCTGATGGGAAGTACGCGGCGCTGACGCACCGAATAGGTCGATACCAACTGCCCCGAACCCAAATCGAGCGAGGATGGGCAAACACCAACATGATCGGCGTCATAGACATCGCCAACAGGACAATCAACTCCATTCCGCTGGACGATATCGACCATGGTGCGGCCAATCCGTGGGCGATCGCCTGGTCGGCCGACAGCAAAACGTTGTGCGTCTCTCACGCCGACACACACGAGATCAGCGTGATCAACATGCCATCCGTGCTGGCGGGATTGGCTAGGATTGCTTCCGAGAAGAAAGTCAACTGGGTCCCAAACGATCTTTCATTCTTCCGGAAGCTGGGGCGGCGGCGCGTGCGGTTGGCGGGCGTCGGGCCTCGCAGCATGGTTATCATGGGCTCCAAAGCCTATGTCGGAGAGTATTTCACAGACAGCCTCAGCGTTGTGGACATCTCGCCCCCGGCCAATCCAAAGAACAAACCGAAAGTCAGGTCCGTCGCCCTGGGGCCGAAGCGGGGAATGACCACGTTAAGGCGCGGCGAGATGCTGTTTAACGATGCGAGGATGTGTTTCCAGAATTGGCTGAGTTGCGCCAGTTGCCATCCCGGCGGCAGGACTGACGGGCTGAACTGGGACCTCATGAACGACGGACTGGGCAACCCCAAGAGCGGAAAGTCGCTGGTCTGGGCGCACAAGACCCCGCCGTCAATGATCACGGGGAGAATTATGTCGCGAGAACAGCCAACGATCAGGACCGGTGTCGACGCCAATGCGAAGGCGACTGTCCGATCGCACATACAATTCGTCCAGTTCGCAGTACGAGAAGAAGAGGATGTTGTCGCGATCTGTGAATACCTTGAATCGATCAAGCCCGCACCAAGCCCTGTTCTGGTAGGCGGCAAGCTGAGCCCGGCTGCGCTGCGAGGTCGGAAGGTGTTCAAAACCGCCGGATGCGCATCGTGCCACAGCGGCGCGCTTTTCACCGATCAAAAGAAGCATTTCGTCGGAACAGCGATTGGCCTGGATGCGAAGAATCGGACGGAATACGACACGCCGACACTTGTGGAAGTCTGGCGGACGGCGCCGTATCTGTCCCAAGGCCAGGCGGCGACAATACTCGACGTGCTGTCGAAAGAGCACAATCCAAACGACCATCACGGTAAGACGTCAAACCTGAGCAAACAAGAACTTGCCGACCTGGCGGAATACGTCATGTCGCTCTAGAAACGCGATCTCCGGACAAGACTCTCTCGGTTTCCATCGCCGACACGTTCAGCTATACTAATCGCCCGGAGTGACAATCATGATTCCACGCAGAGCTCTATATATCGCTGTCGCTATGGTCGTGTCGATTCCGATCCGGCCTCTGGGAGCCCAGGAAACGCGGGTGGAGCTCAAGCCCGCTATGATCACCAACGAAACCGGTCTCGGCCAGCCGGACGGTCTGGTCGACGAGCAGAAGCTGATAATCGGTCCGCCCGCAGGCAAGCCCTCAAGCAGTTGGAAGATCAACTCCAAACACAACCGCAAATATCCCTTCAGCGTTCACCTGGACCTGGGACGGTCCAGACCGCTGTCAAAACTCTGGATATTCGACACAAACGGCAAGGGCGAGGTCGAGATATCCTCGGGCAGCCCGGGCAAGTGGAGAAAACTGGCCAGCTACGACTGCGGATCGTATCTGAAGTGGGCGTCGGTCGACCTGAACGTTGAGACTCGTTACATCCGTCTGACTAAGAAAACGCCCGGAGCTAACTTCTCAGAAATCGCAATCTACGAACACACGCCCGAGGCGTACAAGGCGCACCTGGCCCGCAAGGCGGAGGAGGCCCGCAAGGAAGCGCTGCGGCAGGCTGCGTTGAAGAAAGCTCTTGAGGAAGTCAGGAAGCGTCCGCTGGTAGATCTGGGAGACCCGCTTGGGAAACTCTACTTGATTGATGAAATCGACTGTTCCAAAACGCCCGCCGACCACGGATTCGCCGAACACCCCGTCGGAACAAGCAAGATCGAGACGATTCTTGGGCGGAAGTGTCGCGTCATCCGCCCCACCGCCGGGCAGGCCGCCTACTTCACCTATCGCATCAGCAAGATGAAACTCCTGAGGCCTGGCGCATCTTACCCCGGATTTCCTGGTTTAGGTTTCGTCCTTGGGTATAATAGAGCATCGTTCGACCGCATAAACAAAGGGTTTCCTCAAGATCAAAGGCAGCAAAACTGGAGAATCCAATGGGTGAAAGCGGCAAGGATGCCATTCGC